>CACBFH010000001.1 GCA_902538515.1 uncultured Prochlorococcus sp.
AGAAAAAAACTTCTTGAGGATAAAGAAAATCATAACTGGAGAACTTTTACTGATTTGATTAAAATATTGAATCATTTTGGTTGTTTAAATGATTTGGAATTGACAGAAGTTGGTCAAACAGTTGGTTCAATAAGAAGTGAAAATGAGTTATGGATTGGTCTTGTTTTAGTTAGTGGTTATTTAGACGATTTAGATCCTCCTGAGTTAGCTGCAATTATTCAAGCTATATGTGTTGATGTAAGGAGGCCAAATCTTTGGTGTAATTTCAAGCCTTCTTTAAAGGTAATAGATGTTTTTAATGAATTAGATGGTTTAAGAAAATTAGTCTCTTTTCAACAAAATAAGTTTCATATTGAGATTCCTATCTATTTAGAAACAGAGTTGACTGGAATTATTTCTGAATGGGCAAGAGGAAAAAAATGGAAAGATTTGGTTTTTAATACTTCATTAGACGAAGGTGATGTAGTGAGGATTATTAGAAGATCAATTGATGTCCTTTCTCAAGTGCAATACTGTATTGGTGTTAGTAATAAATTAAAAAGCAAAGCTAAGCTAGCATTAAAAGCTATTAATCGTTTTCCTGTTTCAGAATCTAATGATCTTATAAAAGTCTCAGAAGATATTAATCCTGCAACAAAAAGAATTGACAATAATTTTTAAATTTTTTTAATCAAATCATTGAATTGATATTCATTGCTTCATCAAATTCATCTTCGTTTAAATAACCTAATTTAATTGTTGCCTCTTTTAAATTTAATGATTCTTTGAAGGCAAGGTTTGCAATTTCAGCTGCTTTTTCATAACCAACTTTTGGCACTATGGCTGTAACCAACATTAGTGAATTTTCTAAATTTAACTTTATTCTCTTTTGATTAGGTTCCATCCCATCAACTAATTTTTTTCTGAAGTTTTCTATTACATTTTTAAGTAATTTTAAACTTGTGAGAATATTAAATCCAATAAGAGGCTTATATTCATTCATCTGTAAAGTGCCACTAGAATTTGCCATTGAGACTGCATATTCAAGACCCATTATCTGAGTACAAACCATTGATAAGGCTTCGCATTGAGTTGGATTAACTTTGCCCGGCATAATAGAACTTCCAGGTTCATTTTGAGGAATTATTAGTTCATATATTCCTGATCTTGGACCAGAAGATAGAATTTTTATATCATTTGAAATTTTAAATAATGCACCCGCTAATATTTTTATCTGACTCATTACTTGAGCAAGACGATCATGCGAGGCCATGATAGAAAAATTATTTTTTGATTTATAGAACATTAGATCAGTATCATCGGAAATTGATTTTATAGAATCTTCACAAAATCCTTTTGGACAATTAATCCCTGTACCAACCGCAGTTCCTCCCAGAGGTAAGAAATACAATTCATTCAGACTCATAATAATTGCATTCTCAGCATCTTTTAGTTGCTCTGACCATCCTGATATTTCTTGCCCAAAAGTAAGGGGAACTGCATCTTGAAAATGGGTTCTTCCTATCTTTATAAGGTCTTTCCATTCTTCACTTTTTTTATCAAGGACCTTAGTAAGTTCTCTGATCGTTGGAACTAAATTTTTGATTATTTCATTAACAACAGATATTTGAATAGCAGCAGGAAAAGTGTCATTAGTTGACTGAGATTTATTTACATCATCATTCGGATGAATTGGTTGATGACTACCAAGCTCTGTATTAGTTTTTAAAGCTGCAATATTTGAAATTACCTCATTAACATTCATATTTGTTTGCGTACCACTACCTGTTTGCCAAACCCTTAAGGGAAACTGAGAATCGTGAAGCCCATCAAGTATTTCCGTACATGCCTCTACAATCAAATCTTTTTTCTTTTTATCTAATAAACCTAAATTGAAATTCGCAATTGAAGCAGCTTTTTTTATGAGGGTCAGTGAATAAATTAACTCAATTGGAATTAATTCTTCTCCAATAGAAAAATTTATTATCGATCTTTGTGTTTGAGCACCCCACAAAGCTTCCATGGGAACCTCTATTGTTCCCATACTATCTTTTTCAATCCTAAAGTTTTTGGTCATTATTCCTCTGAAAACACTGGTTAAACTTAGATAAGGTTTTCAGTAATCCTAGATACCTAGCTTCTCCCATATTACACTTAAATTATTAAGATGAATTGAAGGATTAAAACATTCTTCTAAGTCGCTTTGATCAATAAAATCCATAATTTCATTATCTCTCTCTATATTTTGTTTGAAATTCCCATTCGGAGTATTCCAGGCCTGATGCGCATTTTTTTGTACTAAGCTATAAGCTTTTTCTCTAGACAAACCCTTCTCTACAAGCAAAAGTAAAACTTTCTGACTAAAGATTACACCACCATATATATTTAAATTTTTGAGCATATTTTTTGGATAAACTTCTAAATTGCTTACTATATCTTGCATTTCTCTGAGCATAAAATGCAAGCAGATTGATACGTCAGGTAGCATGATACGTTCATTTGAACTATGGCTTATATCTCTTTCGTGCCAAAGTGGAACATTTTCAAGTGCTGTTAAGACGTAACTCCTCAAAATTCTTGCTAAACCACTTACTCTTTCACTTCGAATAGGATTTCTTTTATGAGGCATGGCAGAACTTCCTTTTTGCCCTTTTGTAAAGCCCTCCTCAACTTCTAAAACATCAGTTCTTTGTAAATTTCTTATTTCAGTTGCGAATCTATCTAAAGAAGCGCCAACTAGTGCAATAGTTTGCACATATTCTGCATGTCTGTCTCTCGATATAACCTGCGTACTTGCTGTATCAGGTTTTAAGCCGAGTAAATCACAAGTTATTTGTTCTACTTTAGGATTCGTATTAGCGTAAGTTCCCATTGCACCACTTATTTGTCCAATTGCTACAGAATCTTTCAGAGTTAACAATCTTTTTTTGTTCCTTATTATTTCTGCTAACCATCCAGCAAGTTTAAAACCGAAAGAAATTGGCTCCCCATGAATTGCATGAGATCTGCCAATCATTAATGTATTTTTATGCTTCCTTGCTAATAATCTGACCTCATTTTCTAGGTTCTCAATTTCTTCTAATAACAATTCGCAAGAATCTACTAACTGAAGAGATAAGCCAGTATCAAGTACATCACTACTGGTCATGCCAACATGGATGTATCTTCCTGAATCTCCTACAAATTCATTAACGCTTGTAAGAAATGCTATGACATCATGTTTAACTTCCTTCTCAATTTCTGAAATTCTAGATTCATCAAACTTTGCATTTGAACGTATCTCTTTTATGGCATTCTCAGGGATTTTACCGAGGGAAAAATTTGCTTCACATGCAGCTATTTCAACCTTAAGCCAACTTTGGAATTTTGCGCTTTCAGTCCAGATTTTTCCCATTTCGGGTAATGTGTAACGCTCGATCACAATTTTTATTTATTATCAATTTAAACTTTATAACAAAATCGAATTATTGCCCTATACCTTTAAAGATGTACTTGCCATTGAACATATTTGACTGATTATTATTTTCCTATGTAACATGTTTCTGGCTAATAAAGATATCTTAAATATTGAAATGTTTGCATATATTCCTTCGTTAATCATGGGTAATTTTTTAGTTCTTATTTAAAATTGAAAGGTATTAATGAATTTGGATCTTAATCTTATAGAAGCTCATTATTCAGTCTTTTTTATTGATTAATAGATGATTAAAAAAAGTAGATTAGATCTTTATCTTCTAAATAAAGGTTTATGTGAAACTCGTCAAAAAGCCCAAGGTTTAATTCTTGCGGGCAAGGTTAGAGATATCAATGGGAAAGTATTGGATAAACCTGGACAACAAGTATTAATTGGATCTGAGTTTTTTATTGATTCCGCGCCTATGTTTGTATCAAGGGGCGGCGAAAAATTATTGGAGGCATTTAAAAAACTTGAAATTAAAGTAAAAGACAAAATATGTATTGACGCAGGAATCTCTACTGGGGGATTTACCGATTGCTTATTGCAACAAGGCGCAAAGTTAGTTTATGGGATAGATGTTGGTTATGGACAAACTGCATGGAAGATTAGAAATAACCCAAAAGTTATACTTTTTGAACGAACTAATATTCGAAATTTAAAACCTAATGATCTTTTATCTAGAAGTAATGAATTACCAAATTTTGTTGTTGCTGATTTGTCTTTTATTTCATTAAAGTTAGTTTTTAAATCTATTGGCAATTTATTAGAAGGTGATTGTATTGAGGGAATATTTTTAATTAAACCCCAATTTGAGGTAGGTAAAGATAAAGTCAATAAAGGAGGTGTTGTTCGCAATCCTAAATTCCATACTGAGGCTATAGAGTCTGTTATCTATGCTGCTAAGAATTTCCAATGGAATATAAAGAATTTGATAGCTTCTCCGCTGGTAGGTCCTGCTGGGAATCATGAATATCTAGCTTGGATGACCTTAGGAAGTCAATCAAATAAAAGGATTAATAGTGAATATATACAAAATTTAGTAAAAGAAACTATTTAAATTAAAGAGCTTCTTCATCTTTGTCGCCAGTTCTAATTCTTACAACTGAATCAATTGATGTGATGAATATTTTTCCGTCACCTATTTCTCCAGTTTTTGCTGCTTCAGCAATCGCATCTATGACTGAATTAACCTTCTCATCTTCTACGACAACTTCCACTTTAAGTTTTTGAAGGAATTCAACAGTAAATTCGGAACCTCTATATCTTTCAACTTGTCCTTTTTGCCTTCCAAAACCTCTAACTTCACTAACTGTCATTCCAACAATACCGGAATTGACTAATGCAATTTTTACATCCTCCAGCTTAAATGGACGTATGATTGCTTCAATTTTCTTCATAATTAAAGATTGAACATTCCTATTTTAATTGTTTTTTGGGAAAACATCCAACATTGAAATATCAGAAAAACATTCAACATTAAGGCCTGCATTCTTGGCGTCTTCAATTAATAGTTGGGAATTTTCTTCAGAAATTATTACTGTACTATTTGACAACGCTTGCCACTGATCATTCTCAAAGTGTGTTTGAAGCCATAACATTCCAATTGCGGTTTTTGGTTGAAGGGATTTATTTAAGTTCTTATCGATAGTTATCAAACAAATGTCCATTAATTTTTCATCGAACTAAACACATATAAACCTTTTGGCGGACATTATGAATGTTACTATTGATACAAAAATAAGATTTAACATCTTTTGACTTAGTCAATTGTAATACTTAGATTTGTTGATACTTTTGCGAATTTTTATCTTTATATATATTTTTTATATAGGTTTAGTAATAAAGTTCTACTAAAAATGAGTACAACTAAATTAGAAGATTCGACTCAAAGACCGCTATATGGTGAAAGAATTATTGAAGAATCAAAAATAATTTGTTTCGATAATCCAAATAAGAAAAGAATTTATGAAATTTCTATTCAGTTACCTGAATTTACATGTAAGTGCCCCTTTTCTGGTTATCCAGATTTTGCAAAGCTAAATATTATTTATCAACCTAATTTGAAAGTCTATGAGTTGAAGTCTTTAAAGCTTTATATTAATAATTTTAGGGATATTAAAATATCACATGAGGAAGTTGTGAATAGAATTATGGATGATTTAGTAAATGAAGGTTCACCTCACTGGATACATTTAAATGCTGCATTTAACCCTAGAGGGAATGTTTCTATGCAGTTAGATATTTTTAGTGGGCAGAAAAGAAATTAAAAATTTTTTATTTCGTCTGATAATTTAAAAAATTCTTTTTTAAAACCAACTAGATTTTTATTACTAAGGCCTCCAATAGATAACTTTTGTGATTCTTTATTTACCAGAATCCATAATTGGTTAGTTGGTATAAGACTTATTATTGTTCCAAAAATAATTAAGATAAAAGAAAAGTAAATAAATGGTATAGACGGATCATTTTTAATTATTAATCCACTGCTGGGGATTATTTTTTTCAGAGATACTTTTGAATAATTAACTTCTAAAGGATCTTCATTGATATAGAGATTATTCCCTGAAAAATTCTCTATATTAGAAATTTTAAGTGGACCATTTTCATTATCTATTGTTAAAAGGAAATTTTTTTTAGTCTCCGATCCTAATTCAACTAAAACACCCCAAACTTGATTACCGATTTCTGGAATCTCCTTTAATTGCAATTGATAAAGGATATTATCTATTTCTAAAACAATATTTGATATTGCCCAATCTGCTTGATAAATAGTTAATCCTTTAAACCTGATTGGGTGATTAACTTTGGTTGTTTTTATTTCATTTAAATTTAGATCTTCAGAAGAAAAATTTAATTTTGAAATAAACTGTTTGGGCACACCATCACTTTCACGTTCTATAGAAAAATCGACTAACTTTACATTGGCTTTTGAGTTTGTGCTCTCATTAACAAGATCTAAAGTTTCTCCAGGCAGTAAATATTGTTCTTTTGATTGACTTGTAAAACTTCCATATGCTGAACCTATAAGTAAAACTATTAATCCGATATGTACAACTAAAGGACCGATTTTTCCAATTAACCCCTTTCTTGCAGAAATATGACTTTTAAATTTGTATGTTTTCCATCCTTTTTTTTTAAGTAATAAATCTACTTTTGATATATGTTCGCCATCTTGATTGATTGGATGACTTGTAGATAGTTGCAGTTTGCTAAATTTTTTTTCGCTCTCATATTCAATCCATTTTATTGAAGCTTTTAATGAAGGAATTTGCCTCCTGAAACTACAAGCTGCCAGAGAAATGCAAAGAAGAATTAATGTAAATAAAAACCAAAAGCTTGTATATATATGATCCAATTGAAGTTTTAAGACTTTTTCTCCATCTAAAAATCCAAAAATGGGAGCTCTATCGAAATTATCAATATAGAATTTATTATTACTACCTTGAGGTATGAAAGTACCAATGCCACTTGAAATAGCTATGAAGATTATGAGTGATATAGCGAATCTTAAACTTGATATTTTTAAAATTAGATTCTTAAAAAAAATCATTTAAATCCAATTTGAGAATAAATTTAATAACCCTAGGGAAATTAAAAATATCCCACTTAAAGTGGGAATTATTTGACTAAATTTTCTAAGCTCTAAAAATTGTTTTAAGTTTTCTGCAGTAGCTCCTGCAACGATTAATGGGGTTACTTGGCCTATCCCAAAGAAAAATAAAAAAATAATAGATATTGTGGGGTTTTTAGCTTGCGATACCCAAGCCAGAAGAGTTGCTAAAACTGGAGTAATGCAAGGTGAAGAAGCTAGTCCAAAAGTAGTCCCTATGGCAAAAGGCGCTATAAATGTTGGTATTTTATCTTCAATTATTTTTATATCAGGTCCATTCGGTAACTGAAACTTTAGAATCCCTAGTAAATTTAAACCCATTATTATTGCTATCAAGGCAACGACCGAAGTGTAATAAGATGGGATTTGCCCATATATTCTACCTAGGAATCCACTAGCAGCACCAAGCGCAACGAGTGAAAAAACGACTCCTCCTGAAAAACTAATAAGTTTAAATTTATTTTTTTCTGTTCCTCCTATATAAGCAATAGTGATTGGTAGTAATGATAATGAACATGGGCCAAGACTAGTTACAAGTCCTGCACTGAAAACCAAAAATATAGTAAATGGACCAGGACTATTAAGACCATTCTGCATAAGCAGATTACCCTTCTGAGATAATTCTGAAATAACTAAATTAAATGATTCGATAGCTTGGCTTAATTTTCTTAAATTCTAACTAATTAAGAGTCTTTCGTGTATTAATCATACCTATGAATCCTGTTGATTCTAATGAACATCTCAGTAACATTCCTGCAATAAAAAAAGATGCTATTAAAGAATTTCCACCATAACTAATGAAAGGTAGTGGTAAGCCTGTAGTAGGCATGGATCCTGTTGCGACAGCAATATGCATTATCGATTGACCTGTTAACAATACACCACATCCAATAGCAACTAATTTTGTATAGTTGTTCCTGCACTTAAGACTAATTCTTAGGCTTATTAAAGAGAAAACTGTTAAAAATCCTAAGAATAAAGTACAACCCAACAAACCAAATTCTTCTGCAAAAATGGCAAAAATAAAATCGGTATACATGAACGGTAGATACTGTAATTTTTGCATTGACAGCCCAAAACCTTGGCCTAATAGACCACCTGAACCTATGGCAAATAAACTCTGAACCAATTGAAATCCGCTTTCTTGTTGATCTTTCCAAGGATTAATAAATGAAGTAACCCTAAGTTTTTGATATTCGTTATTGAGGATACTAATGCATCCAGTTATGAATCCTAATGAAGCAAATGAGCAAAGAGAACTAAGTTTTACGCCTCCACAAAAACCCATTACCCAAAAAAGGATTCCAGTTAATGATGCAGTACTTAAATTAGGCTGTTTAAGTATTAATAAAATTAACAAACCAAAAGAGAATATTGAAATTAATTTTTTATTATTCTTTATCAGATTCCAATGAGCAAAAAGGTTAGAAGCCTCAAGAATTAAAAAAGGTTTTATTAATTCAGATGGTTGCAGACGTAAAAAACCTACTACTAGCCATCTTGAGGAGCCATTCACTGTAATTCCAGTAATATTTGTTAAAAAAATCAAAAAAAATAAGGTATAAAATATAATTCTTGAAAACTTCAAAAGACTTCTAATATTCGTATTGAGAACGAAATAAAAAAGACCAATACCTGGAATTGTCCAAATAATTTGTTTTTTTAAGAAATAAGCCCAATTTCCCATTTCCCTACTAGCCACCCACCAACTTGATGATCCTAATATGCATATTCCTAATATTGACCAAATTCCAATTAGGACAATGAGGATTTTTGCCTCATAAGGCCATATTTTCCAGGGTAAGGGGAATATAGACTCTGTTAAATTTTTTTTGTAATAAGAATTAAAGGTTTTTTTTCTTTTAGAAATTTTTTTATATTTAATTTGTTCTTGACTTATCTCCAATTTTTTAGATGTATATATACTATTGAGACGTTTAATTGAGATTTTGCCAAGTCTTTTATTAACGTTTTAAAGTGTTAAATCAATTAAAAAGATGAATTTTAATGAATTTTATTTTTAGAAGAATAAAGTAAAAAATGGTCTACAGATTCATCATAAATCTTAAGAATTAATTTTTTATAAAAAAAAACTAGCTAAAAGGTACCTCTCCATGATAGATTCCGTGAGTTTATATACTTAATTTAAACCATTCAGAGAGGGTTTCTAAACTATGTTCACATCAGTGGACTCAAATAGAAAAAAACTTGAACATCTTTCTAATGAGAATGTTCAACTTCCTCAACCCCTGAATAATTCGATCATCAAAGAAAGTGAATCTGGCATTGCCAATCAAATAGATAATTTCCTTTCTCAGAATGATGAATACACAAAATTGCAATTAACAATTTTTGGAATTACTTTTATTGTTTCTATTTTATTAGCATCAATAACTGGAATTTTTCTAGGTTTTACTTTTGGTTTTAGTATTTTTATAGGTGCAATTGCTGGCATTTTTTACCTACGTTTGCTTGCCAAAAGTATAGGAAAACTTGGTAAAGAATCATCAGGTGTATCAAAATTGCAACTATTAGTTCCAGTTTGCCTCTTTATTTTTGCGAGCAAGCTAGGATCTTTGGATATTTTTCCTGCAATGATAGGTTTTTTCATTTATAAGCCTTCACTCATTCTTTATTTTTCACGTTCTTAAGTAAATTTTTTTATTCAAAACAAATGTTTTTTAATTCCTTGCTAACAAATTTTGCAGCATTAGAAGTTGGTCAACATCTTTATTGGCAAATTGGAAATATAAGACTTCATGGGCAGGTATTTTTAACATCTTGGATTTTATTAGGAGCGTTATTAGTTTTTATTACATTAGGAACTAAAAAAATGGAAAATGATCCTAAAGGCCTTCAAAACTTGCTTGAGTTCCTCTGGGATTACATAAGAGATCTTGCTAGGACTCAAATAGGTGAAAAAGTATATAGAGATTGGATGCCATTTATAGGTACTTTATTTTTATTCGTCTTTGTTAGTAATTGGGGAGGAGCTTTAATTCCTTGGAGATTGATTAAGTTACCAAGTGGAGAATTAGGAGCACCTACTGCAGATATTAATACAACTATAGCCTTGGCTTTATTGGTTTCACTTTCTTATTTCTATGCAGGGTTAAGCAACAAGGGTTGGAGATACTTCGAATATTATGTTCACCCAACTCCTATTATGCTTCCTTTCAAAATTCTAGAGGACTTTACGAAACCTTTATCACTCTCATTCAGGCTATTTGGAAATATTTTGGCTGATGAACTTGTTGTTGGTGTTCTAGTCTTTTTAGTTCCGCTAATTCTCCCAATACCTGTTATGTTCCTAGGATTATTTACTAGCGCAATTCAGGCATTGATTTTCGCAACTTTGGCGGCCTACTACATTGGAGAAGCTGTTGAAGAACATCATTAGCCGTCTTCTAATACATTCAGACGCTTTTACAAAGTGTCTGTAATCTGTCAAAATATCTAATCGCGTAGGTCTGAAAATATCAGACCCATTCTTAAAAGAAAGGATGTCCAAGCGTGAATGACAACAAAGATTATCACAAGTATTAAGCTCTTTATTTCAAAATTATGGATTCGATTACTTCCGCTGCATCAGTTGTAGCTGCTGGCTTAGCAGTTGGTCTAGGTGCTATTGGCCCAGGTCTTGGACAAGGTAACGCAGCTCAAGGTGCTGTTGAGGGTATTGCCCGTCAGCCAGAAGCTGAAGGTAAAATCAGAGGAACTCTTCTTTTATCTTTCGCTTTCATGGAGTCATTAACAATTTACGGATTAGTTGTGGCTTTGGTACTACTTTTTGCGAATCCTTTTTCCTAAAAATCATATTGCTTCTAATCCTTATTAGCAATATTCAAATTTAATTTTTTAACTTCAACTGAATCATATGTTGGCCTTTAATTTTTTTGGTGCTACTGAAGGTGGATTATTTGATATAAATGCCACTTTGCCACTAATGGCGATACAAGTAGTTGCACTTACTTACATATTAAATTCTCTCTTTTTTAAGCCTGTTGGCAATGTTGTAGAAAAAAGAGAAAAGTTTGTGAGTAATAATATTATTGAGGCCAAAAATAAACTTTCTGAGGTTAAAAAATTAGAAGCTGATTTATTAGCTCACCTTCAAAGCGCTCGTACAGAAGCTCAAAGAATTGTGAGCGAAGCTGAGGATGAGTCTGACAAGCTTTATAAAGAAGCACTAGAACTTGCTAACAATGAAGCAAATACTTCAAAAGAAAAAGCAAGACTAGAAATTGAAAGTCAGACATCTGCTGCTCGTGATCAACTTTCTAAACAGGCTGATGATCTAAGCGAACTTATTGTTAATAGATTGATTCTAGAAAAATGAATTTAACTCTTTTAGCTACAGAAGGTTTTGGATTAAATTTCAATTTATTCGAAACTAATATCCTTAATTGGGCTGTAGTAGTTTTCGGTCTTTATAAATTTTTGCCTGGTTTCCTAGGTAAAATGCTTCAAAAAAGGAGAGAAGGAATACTTCTTGAATTAAAAGATGCTGAAGATCGACTCCTAAATGCAACTAAAGCTTTAGAAAAGGCGAAGAAAGATTTATCTTCAGCAGAAGAAAAAGCTTCTCAAATAAAAGCAGATTCCCTTAAAAGATCTGAATCAATCAGAATGGAAAGTGAGAAAAAAGCTATAGAGGAGATGGCACGAATTAAACAAAGTGCAATCTCTGATGAGAGCTCTGAAGCATCCAGAGCAATTTCTCAACTTCGAAAAGAAGCTGTTGAACTGGCAATTAAGAAAGCTTTAGATTCTCTCCCAAATCGACTTGATAAAAAATCACAAGAAAATTTGGTAACTCAATCAATTAATAATATTGAGGTGAACTAATGCCACTATTAAATTCAGTTACTACACCATACGCAGAGGCGCTACTTCAAGTTGTGAATGAAAATTATCAAACTGAAGAAATTGTTTCTGAGGTTAAACAACTTTTGGAATTAATAAATGATTCCCCTGAATTGGAGAAGGCACTATCCTCTCCCATTTTAGAGACAGATGCTAAGAAGAAAATCATTATTGAAATTTTTTCAAATAAGGTTAATTCTTCCTTACTGAATTTCTTAAAATTATTGGCCGATAGGCAAAGAATTGGAATTCTTACTTCAATTCTTGATAGGTTTTTAGAGATTTACCGAGAAAATAGTAATATTGCCTTGGCAACTGTTACTTCTGCAGTCGAGCTTACTGATGAACAGAAAGGTTTAATTACCAAAAAGATCATCAATATTGCTGGAACAGAAAAATTAGAACTTGTAACTAAAATCGACCCATCTCTTATTGGTGGTTTCGTCGCCAGTGTAGGATCAAAAGTAATTGATGCTTCTCTTGCTTCACAAATTAGAAAACTTGGTTTGTCACTTTCCAAGTAACTTTTAAATCAACCTTAAATTCTTAAATCCATGGTATCCATACGCCCTGATGAAATCAGTTCAATCTTAAAACAACAAATAACTGATTATGACCAATCTGTAAGTGTTAGCAATGTAGGAACTGTTCTGCAAATCGGTGATGGCATTGCAAGAATATATGGCTTAGATCAGGTCATGGCAGGTGAATTATTGGAATTTGAGGATGGTACCGAAGGTATAGCTTTAAATCTTGAAGATGATAATGTTGGAGCCGTTTTAATGGGTGAAGCACTTGGTGTCCAAGAAGGAAGTAACGTAAAGTCCACAGGTAAAATCGCTTCTGTTCCAGTTGGTGAAGCAATGCAAGGGAGAGTTGTTAATCCTCTCGGACAACCAATAGATGGGAAAGGGGAAATTCCGACAAGTGATACTAGATTGATCGAAGAAATGGCTCCAGGAATAATTAAGAGAAGATCAGTGCATGAACCAATGCAAACGGGTATCACATCTATTGATGCAATGATTCCTGTTGGAAGAGGTCAAAGAGAATTAATTATTGGTGATAGACAAACTGGAAAATCTGCAATTGCTATCGATACGATAATTAATCAAAAAGGTCAAGACGTAGTATGTGTTTACGTAGCTATTGGTCAGAAGTCAGCATCAGTAGCAAACATTGTAGAGGTGTTAAGAGAGAGAGGAGCCCTAGATTATACAGTCGTAGTTAGTGCAGGAGCTTCAGAACCAGCTGCTTTACAGTACTTAGCACCTTATACCGGTGCAGCAATTGCTGAACATTTTATGTATCAGGGTAAAGCAACACTTGTTATTTATGATGATCTAACTAAACAAGCTCAGGCTTATAGACAAATGTCTCTTCTTTTAAAAAGACCACCAGGAAGAGAGGCTTATCCAGGAGATGTTTTCTACTTACACAGTAGATTGCTAGAAAGAGCAGCAAAACTTTCTGATGCTATGGGAGGGGGCTCTATGACAGCTCTTCCAATTATTGAAACTCAGGCAGGGGACGTTTCTGCTTATATCCCAACTAATGTTATTTCAATTACAGATGGACAAATATTCTTGAGTGCAGATTTATTTAACTCAGGATTAAGACCAGCTATTAATGTTGGTATTTCCGTTAGCCGTGTTGGAGGAGCCGCTCAGACAAAAGCAATAAAAAAAATTGCAGGAACTTTAAAATTAGAACTCGCACAGTTTGATGAACTAGCTGCTTTTTCGCAATTTGCATCCGATCTTGATGAAGCAACTCAGCAACAACTTGAACGAGGGAAAAGACTTAGAGAGTTATTAAAGCAACCTCAATTTTCTCCTCTGAACCTTGCAGAACAAGTTGCAGTTGTTTATGCAGGAGTTAAAGGTCTTATTGATGAGGTTCCTGTTGAAGATGTTACTAAATTTGCAACTGAACTTAGGGAATACCTAAAGCTAAATAAAGCAGAATTTATAGAAGAAATTCTTAAAGAAAAGAAATTAAATGATGGATTAGAAGCGACGCTAAAAGAGGTGATTAATGAAGTTAAATCATCAATGCTTGCCACAGTTTAAATTTATTAAGGAGATACCATGGCAAATCTTAAAGAGATTAGAGATCGAATCGTTTCAGTTAAAAATACAAGAAAAATAACGGAGGCTATGAGACTTGTTGCAGCTGCAAAAGTTAGGAGAGCTCAAGATCAAGTTCTTAAGAGTAGACCTTTTGCAGACAAACTTGCACGAGTCTTAGAAAATATTCAATCTAGAGTACAATTTGAGGCTGTCGACTCTCCTCTATTATCCAAGAGAGAAGTAAAGAGTATCTCCTTGGTTTGTATAACTGCGGATAGAGGTTTATGCGGTGGTTACAATACAAATATTATAAAAAAGGTAGAAATAAGATACGCGGAATTAGTCAAACGAGGGTATCAGCCAAATTTAATTTTGGTGGGGAAGAAAGCTATTGGATATTTTCAAAATAGAAAGGATAGATATGTAATTAAAAGTACTTTTAAAGAACTAGAACAGGTTCCCACAGTTAAGGACTCTGAAGGAGTTACAAATGAAATTTTAGCCGAATTTCTTTCAGAAAGTTCTGATAGGGTGGAAATTATATACACGAAATTCATCACTTTAGTTAGCTGTGCCCCTGTCGTTCAAACACTATTGCCACTTGACCCTCAAGGAATCGCTGAGGAAAACGATGAAATTTTTAGGTTGACTACAAAAGATAGTAAGTTACTTGTTGAAAAATCAAATATTGAAAAAAGTGATTCAGAGAAGTTGCCATCAGATATTGTTTTTGAACAAAGTCCTGATCAACTATTAGATTCCTTATTACCATTATATTTACAGAATCAGGTACTAAGAGCTCTACAAGAGTCGGCCGCTTCAGAACTCGCTTGCAGGATGACTGCTATGAATAATGCAAGTGATAATGCTAAAGAATTAGCAAGTACTTTGAATCTAACCTATAACAAAGCCAGACAAGCAGCTATCACACAAGAAATATTAGAAGTTGTAGGAGGTTCAGCAGTTTAGTAATAAGATTTAGGATATGCCTGAATACAATATCAAAGTTCAATTTGAGCAAAAGACTTTTAGTTTTTTATGTTCTGAGGATCAAGATATTATTTCAGCTGCAAAAATGAATGGAATAGATTTACCAAGTAGCTGTTGTTCAGGAGTTTGTACAGATTGTGCATCCATGATATTGGAAGGATCCGTAGATCAAGAAGATGCTATGGGATTAAATGATGATTTAAGGGAAAAGGGCTTTGCACTTTTGTGTGTGGCATACCCTAAGTCAGATTTGAATATTGTTATTGGTAAAGAAGTCGAAGATGATTTGTATAATGATCAATTTGGTAAATATCAAAAATGAAATTAAGTTCAGTTGATTATTATTTAGATTGGCCAGTTTCAATAAAATTAAAAAATTTAAGGGAATTCATCATTACAAATTTAGAAAACAAAGGAGATTTAATTCGATGGTCAATTGTTGATATTCAATATCCTATTGACTCTTTTGGAACAAAAAAACTTAAAATTAAAGCTGTCTTAGCTAATTAAAAAATATAAATTGATATATTTTTAATAATGGAAAATTCACCAACAATATTCATTGTTCCAACTGGTATTGGTTGTGAAGTAGGAGGTTTTGCTGGGGATGCACTTCCTACTGCTAAATTATTAGCATCCGCAAGTGGATGTTTAATTACTCATCCAAATGTTATGAATGGCGGTACTCTTTCTGAAAAAGATAAAAATATTTTTTATGTTGAGGGTTATAATTTAGACCGACTTGCTAAAGGAGAAATCGCTTTAAAAAGGGTAAAGCAACAGAAAATTGGGATAATTTTTGATTCAGCTATTGAAAAAGAAATATTAAAAAGACATTTACAAGTTGCTGATGCATGTGTTTCTACTTTAGGGATTAATGTTCATTCTTTTGTGATTACAAAAAAGCCATTAAACATAGTTATTGATTCTGATTCTTCAAAAATCAGTGGTGGCACAATTGAAAATCCTGATACTTTAATTGATGCTGGAAAATGTTTAATAGAACAAGGAGTTACGGCAATAGCAATTGTGGCAAAATTTCCAGATGACCCTAATTCTTTAGAAACAAATATCTATCGAGAGGGGAAAGGGGTTGATCCTATTGCTGGAGTCGAAGCAGTTATAAGTCATTTAATAAGCAAATTTTTAAAAGTTCCCTGTGCTCATGCACCTGCTTTAAATCCAATTGAATTGAATGAAAATTTAGATCCTCGTGCAGCTGCAGAAGAAATAGGATATACTTTTTTGCCATCAGTACTGATTGGGTTAAGCAATGCTCCTGACATTGTTGAATTGCCTGCTAAAAATGAATCAATCTCACTACACCCTGATCAGATTGAATCTATTGTTGTTCCTAATGGTGCATTAGGTGGAGAAGCAGTACTAGCAGGGATTGAAAAAGGTTTAAATATTATCTCTGTACAAAATCAAAATACATTAAAAGTGACAAATGAGTTTTATAATTATCCCAATCTTTTTGAGGTTGATAATTATTTAGAAGCCGCAGGCATAATTCTTGCTATCAAAAAAGGTATTAACCTTGATTCAGTTAAACGGCCTTTAAAAAAAATCCAACAGTGTTCTTATAGTGATTAATAAGATATTGCTATGGGAACTCTCCAGTCACTTCCTAATGATTGACTGCTTAGTTTTAGGATTGGAGGAGCCTGCTTTCTTTTAAATTCTGCTTTTTTTATGAGTGAGATAATTTTTAAAATTAAATCTTTTTTATAACCATCTTCTTCTAGTTGTTGTAAATCCTTTTTCTCTTCAATAATTCCCTTAAGAATCTTATCTAAAATAGAATAAGGTGGGAGAGAATCAGTATCTAATTGATCAGGACCTAATTCGGCACTTGGAGCTTTCGTACGTATATTTTCTCCAATTATATCTACATTAGTTTCTAGCATATATAACTTTCTACGATTAATTGAATCTTCACTATCCAGCCAATTGCATAATTTAAAAACATTAGTTTTATATAAATCCCCAATTACAGATAATCCCCCATTCATATCACCATAAAGTGTGCAATACCCTACAGCTAGCTCTGATTTATTACCTGTTGAAAGTAATAAATGCTTTTCTTGATTTGCTAAAGCCATCAGAATCGTTCCTCTTATTCTTGATTGAATATTTTGATTTGTTATTTCAGCCATCTCGAGAGATATGGTATTTATAAAAGATTCTTCAAAAGAGCTCATCAAATTTTCAATTGGAATGCTATTGAAATTTATTTTTAATCTTCCCGCTAAATCTTTTGCATCACTTTTTGAATGAGATGAGCTCCACTTAGAGGGCATTGAGACGCAATAAATATTATTACTGCCAAGTGCAGCTGTTGCAATTGCTGAAACTAGTGCTGAATCAATTCCACCACTTAGTCCAATTAAAGCTGTTTTAAAACCGCATTTTTGAGCATAATCCCTAACACCAAGGACTAGTGCATCAAAAATTGATGACATCTCAGACTGTTCAAATTTATTTTTTTGAGGTTTTGTTTGCTTAATGTCCCAACTGGCATGGTCTTCTGCAAAAGATCTTAATTGCTTAATTTTAGATCCATTCTTATCAAGAATAAAACTATTTCCATCAAAAATTAAATTATCATTTGCTCCAATCTGGTTTACATATATCAGGGGTACTTGAAGATATTGAGCAGCAAAACTAGAAACTTTCGATCTTAACTCTAACTTTTTGAAGGTAAATGGGGAGGCCGATAAGTTCACTAAGATATCAACTTTTTTTTTCTTTAAATCAAAAATAGGATTTTTTTTATGAATTCCTCTGCCTTCTATATTTTTGTTGACCCATAAATCCTCACATATAGTAAAGCCAAGTCGCCAAGTTTTATTATTAATTTCTTTTGTTAATACGGAAACTTTTTCTTCTGATCTAAAATATCTTTTCTCATCAAATACTTCATAGGTGGGAAGAATAATTTTACGAGCAATTATTTTCCACTCACCGCGTTCAAGCATTGCAATCGAATTATAAAGATTTGGAAAAAAAGAATCATTTATTATCTCAGCTATCCCTACTGTAATGCTCATGTTTCCATATTTTTTATAAATATCTAAAGCTAATTGGTCAAGAATTTGATATTGATTTTTAATTAAGTTTTTTTTTAGAAGTAGGTCGTTTGCTGGATATCCCCATAGTGATAATTCTGGAGTAAGAACTAAATCAGCAGAAGATGAGATAGCTTTCGAAGCAGTACAAAGTATTTTTTTTGCATTACCCTCTAAATCACCAACAACTGGATTAATTTGAGCAAGTAAAAACTTCATTCAACTAATTTTGTGGATTCATATAAATTATTCTTTTTAACAATATCTATTAGTGAAGTTGGTAAATTAGAATAATTAAAATTTGTCCTGAGCTTAGAACTTGAAATGTTAGGTATTTTTATGGTTGATATCTTGAATGGCACGTTGTAAGCTTCTAACATTTCAAGAGTACTTGATTTAACGGGATATCCCTCCCTAATAATAATAAAAAAACTTACTTCCTTAATAATTTTATCAAAATTTTTCCAGTTGAAAATATCTTTTATTAAATCACTCCCAATAACAAAATCTAAATTATTTAATTCATAAACCCTTTTACATTTTCTAATTGACTCTAATGCCCATTGGCTACTAATACTTTGATTAAATAAAATTTTTGGATTATCTAAATCTTCAATAAGAGTTTTTAATAAATGGCTACGAATTGAAATATCCTCTTTGTGATTTTTGTTTGGGTTGTCACTAACATAACCAATTATAAAAGCATATATTTTGGATAATTCTTCAAGTATTTTTTTATGTCCAATGGTAGGTGGATCTGCACTGGTACCAAATAATGCAATGCTTTTTCCCATTTAAGTTTTAAGGCAGAATGCTAATAAAATTATTATTTAAATTTCTATTTGAAAAATAAATATTTATGTGGTTAAAAATCTCAGGGTCATTAAAAGTCAAATTTTTAATCATAATAGCTGGTTCTATAAAAGAAGCCTTGCTTCTTATAAATATCTCTTTTGCTGCTAATTTCCCTAGGATTTTTGTAGTGTGAATTGCGATTGCTGCTTGAATAATTGCTATAGGTCCATAAGGTAATAATGAAAGCCCGTTAGTAAAAGGTGCTGTTAATAGAATTACTTTCTTAATAAGGTTGAAAGAGGTATTGACGCCGACTTGAGTGATTCCCAAAAACAAATTATTAATGGATATATTTTTAAATATTTTTCTTGTAGATTCACCTTTTAACTTTAAGCCGTAAATCTTACTTAATTCGCTAATCAATGCAGTATCTAGTGCGAAACTACCAGCAATATCAAATAAAATAAAAGGATTAAGAGCTACTGCAGATGCCTTTATAGTCGAAAATTTACCAATAGTTGACTGAGCTAATTTTTGCCTTCTTTTCAATCTTTGCTCCTTTATTCGCAGAAACAATTTATCAGCTAATTGAATAGAATTTAGTGTTAATAGTATCTCACCATATTGATTTATTAATTTTGTTACGTAATTTTCTAGATTGTTTTTATTATTAGTAATTATTGGGATTTTTAAATCTTTTGGAAGCTTAAACTTTATATTTTCAATTATTTCTTTTAATTCATTTTTATTAAATAGATCGATTTTGTTTAAGATTACAATAATTTTTTTACCATCTTTGATAAGAGAATTGATTTCGCTTAGCTCATTTCGATTAATATCTCCTGCAACCACAAATAAAATAAGGTCTGAATGATTTATATAAGAGTAAAATTTATCTGGGCATTTAATATTGCAGAAATCAAATCCTGGAGAATCTAGCAACTCTAAACTATTAAGTGTTTTATCTTTAAGAGTCCTAGTTTCAGATTGTATTTCTTTTGTGGTCCCATTAATAATATCTGTTTTGAATATGTCTTTTTTTAGTAAAGAATTTAAAACAGAAGATTTTCCTACACCTGATTTACCATATGCGCCAATTCTTATTTTTTTTTCTTTGAGTCTTAAAAGTTGTTGATTAAAAGAAATTATTTCTCTATTAAGAAAACTTTTTTCAAAATTGGTAAGATTAACAGCCTCCCACCATTTCTTTAACAGTAAATAATTTTCATTAATATTGAATTTTTTCATGATTTATTTTTCCACCAACCGGCTAATACAGATAACACAGCTTCTGCACCAATAATTCCCACGAAACCCCCGAATTCATCTACTACTACTTTCACTCCTTTATGATTCTTGTCAAATTTAGTTAATAATTGATCTGCTTTAATCATTTCGGGAATGTACTCCACAGGTTCGCAAATTTCTGATAATAATTTTTTATTTTCACAATTAATTAATTCTGCCAACAATTTTTCACGCTTTACTACCCCTTGTATTTTGTCAACTTTATCTCCCAAAATAACCCACCATGGAGAACTGTCAGACATTATAAGTTTTGAAATTTCATCAAGATTTGAAGATCCATCAAGACAAGGTGCCGATACCCTAGGGGTCATTAAGTCTTTCGCTTTTAAATCATTTAATTGAAAAACCTTAAATATCATTGCTGCCTCATCAGCTTCAATAAAACCTTTCTGACTTCCAATTTTTGCCATTTGTCTGATTTCTTCTTCATCAGTTGAAATTTCGTTTTCTGCTGTAATAACTGGAAATATCTGTTCAATTAATATTAAGAATGGCCTCATTAAAGAATTTAATATTCTCAAGATAGGAACCGATAATAATGCTATTTGAACAGAAAATCTTGTGCCAAGAGCTTTGGGTAGTACTTCTCCTACTAAAACAACTAGTATGTAAAAAGCTATTGAAAAAAGGGTTAAACCAAAACTGCTATTAATTACCAATGCTCCATATACTCCTAAAATAAGACTACCTATTATATTAAATCCATTATTAGTAATTGTGATTACAGTTAGCGTCCGACCAAGGTGTTTTCTAAGTTTTAGAAGTTGATTTGCAGAACTTTTTGGCTTTTGTCTAGAGGCAATTTCTAAAATTCTAATTGAATTTACAGCTAAAAAAGCTGCTTCTACTCCCGAACAACATGCTGATCCAATTAGAATGATCGATATAAGTATTATTAAACCGTAAACACTTGGTTCCATTAAAGTAGATTAGTTATTGAATCTGTTTTAATTCATTCTTCCATTTTTTTTTTAAACACGCCAATACACAATTTATGTTTGAACCTGACCAAAAAGTTTTTGAAGAAAGAAGAGAAATTTTCCTAAATAAATTAGATGGAAAAGCTGCTATTATCCCAGGAGCTAATCTTGTAAAACATCATGCCGATTGTGAATACCCTTTTAGACAAGATAGTAATTTTTGGTATTTAACTGGTTTCGATGAGCCGGATGCAATTGCTCTTTTCTTGTCGCATAAGCCCAAGGGAGAGAGATTTATTATGTTCGTTGCTCCCAAAGATGTCATGAGTGAAGTCTGGCATGGTTTTAGATGGGGTTTAGAAGGCGCAGAAAAAGACTTTAAGGCTGACAAGGCTCACTCGATAACCGAATTAAAAGATTTACTTCCAAGTTATATAAAAGGTTCCAATGAACTTGTTTTTTCAATAGGTAAGTATCCATTAATCGAGAAAATAGTTCTTGAGATATTTTCACAACAACTTGAAAATCGATCAAGATCAGGGATTGGTGCAAATTCTATAAAATCTCCAGAAATTTATTTAAATGAGATGAGACTAATTAAAAGTGAATTTGAAATTAAGAGAATGAGAGAAGCTATACAAATTTCAGCAGAAGCTCATGAATTAGTAAGAGAATCTATCTCATCAAAGAAAAATGAAAGGCAAATTCAGGGACTACTAGAGGGATTCTTTTTGGAAAAAGGGGCCAGAGGACCTGCATATAACTCTATTGTTGCTTCAGGAGATAATGCCTGTATTTTGCATTACACTTCTAACAACTCACCATTGAAGAAAGAAGATTTATTGTTGGTAGATGCTGGCTGCTCATTAACTGATTATTACAATGGAGACATAACAAGAACCATCCCAATAGGTGGAAAATTTTCTAAAGAGCAAAAAGCTATTTATGAAATTGTATTAAGTGCGCAGAAAAATGCAATTAAAAGTGCCGTAACTGGATCAAATTCTAGTACTGTACATAATGTTGCTTTAACAATTCTGATAGAAGGATTAAAGGAAATTG
This sequence comes from uncultured Prochlorococcus sp., assembly GCA_902538515.1. Classification (GTDB taxonomy): domain Bacteria; phylum Cyanobacteriota; class Cyanobacteriia; order PCC-6307; family Cyanobiaceae; genus Prochlorococcus_A. Next base: position 22,131 of record CACBFH010000001.1, read on the forward strand.
GTTTATTATCCGGCAGCACTGAGAAGATAATAGAGAATCAATCATATAAACATTTATATATGCACAGAACTGGACATTGGCTAGGATTAGATGTTCATGATGTTGGAGCATATAGAATGGGAGACTATGAAGTGCCATTGAAGAATGGAATGATTCTTACGGTAGAACCTGGAATATATATAAGTGACAGGATCCCGGTACCGGCGGGACAACCTAAGATTGATGAAAAATGGAAAGGCATTGGTATAAGAATAGAAGATGATATTTTGGTCAAAGATACAAACCCAGAGGTTTTAAGTATTGCTGCACTAAAAGAAATTTCTGATTTAGAGTTTTAAAATTTGACTTATCTTTTTAATAGTTTTATTTTTTTAAAAGTTAAAATTTTAAAAATGAATAATTCAGATTCATATGATTCAAAACTCTCACAAGCAAGAGGTTTGGCTAGCCAGCTTGGGATGTTCGCTGAAGAAAACGATATTCCTAAAGATCTTTGGGATTTATTAGAAGCTACAATTTATGAATTTTATAAAGTTTCTCTTGATAGATAAAATTATGCTTTGGAAATGTCAATAAATAAAATCAAATAATTTTGAATAAATTAATCAAAATGTGGCAATTAACTGATAAATTATTAATTAAACAATTATTAAGTGAATGACTTCATCAGATAAGTTAAATCAAAATTCAAAGGAAAAAAAAGAAAAAAACAGTGATTATCCACAATCTAAAAATTCTTCACCTAATTCGGGAATGATGGGTGCATCGGCTGTGCTAGCAGCCGCAACAATTGATGAGGATGGAGTACCTACTGGATACACACCAAAACCTGACGAAGGAAGATTCATCATTAAAGTTCTGTGGTTACCTGATAATGTTGCTTTAGCTGTTGATCAAATAGTTGGGGGAGGACCAAGTCCTCTAACTTCTTATTATTTTTGGCCAAGAGATGATGCCTGGGAAAAATTAAAAAGTGAACTAGAGAATAAAAGTTGGATTACAGATAATGAAAGAGTTGAGATATTGAATAAAGCTACAGAAGTAATAAATTATTGGCAAGAGGAGGGTAAAACAAAGAAATTAGAAGAAGCCAAGTTAAAGTTTCCAGAAGTAACTTTTTGTGGAACTGCTTAAAAATCAGTTCTTTGCGGCTTGAATCCTGGCCTCAGCCTTTGACATTTCTTTCAAAGCTTTTAATTTTTCAGGATTTTTTTCATTTTCAGAGAATTTATTAATTGTCAATTTTGCTTGTTTAAGATCTTCCTCTGCATTTTGAACATTAATTTCAGATCCAATCTCTGCGTTGTTTACTAAAACTATAACTTCATCTGATTCAATTTCAGCGAAGCCTCCCATTAAAGCTATTGATTTCCACTGAGAATTCATTCTTAACCTTAAAACACCAATATCAATAGCTGTAACTAAAGAAATATGTCCTGGAAGTACACCAAGTTGACCAGTGGTACTTGGAAGGATTACTTCTTCAGCTTCGCCTTGATAAACGTTTTTATTAGGAGCTAAAACCTTTAGAGAAATTGCCATTAATTTAAAATTATTTAGGGTTAAATTTTTATAAATTTAGATATTTATTTTTCTGACTTTAATTTTTCAGCCTTTGCTTTTACTTCATCGATGTTGCCAACTAAGTAAAATGCCTGTTCAGGTAAGTCATCTAACTCACCTGACAAGATCATATTGAAACCAGCTATGGTATCTTCTAATTTTACATATTTACCAGACATTCCAGTAAATATTTCAGCTACAAAGAAGGGCTGGGATAGGAATTTTTCAATTTTTCTAGCCCTGTCAACTGTTAATCTATCTTCTTCAGAAAGTTCATCTAAACCTAGGATTGCAATAATATCTTGTAGTTCTTTGTATCTTTGCAAAGTTGATTGAACTGCTCTAGCTGTTTTGTAGTGCTCATCACCAACAACGGATGGTTGAAGCATGGTACTTGTTGAGTCTAGTGGGTCAACTGCTGGATAAATCCCCTTAGCTGCAAGTGCTCTTGCAAGCACAGTTGTAGCATCTAAGTGGGCAAAGGTTGTTGCAGGAGCAGGGTCAGTTAGATCATCCGCAGGTACATAAACAGCCTGAATCGAAGTTATTGAACCTTCCAATGTAGAGGTAATTCTCTCTTGTAATTCACCAACATCAGTTCCAAGAGTAGGTTGGTATCCAACTGCTGAAGGCATTCTTCCAAGTAAAGCTGAAACTTCTGAGCCAGCTTGGACAAATCTAAAAATGTTATCTACAAAAAGTAAAACATCTTGTTTATTTACATCTCTAAAATGTTCAGCCATCGTAAGTGCAGATAAGCCTACTCTCATTCTTGCACCAGGAGGCTCATTCATCTGGCCAAAACATAAAGCAACCTTTGATTGAGTTAAATCATCTGCATTGATAACGCCTGATTCTTTAAATTCTTCATATAGGTCGTTACCTTCTCTGGTTCTTTCTCCTACGCCTCCAAAAACTGAAACTCCACCATGTTCCTTCGCAATATTATTTATTAACTCTTGAATAAGAACTGTCTTGCCAACTCCAGCTCCTCCAAATAATCCGACTTTCCCACCCTGTCTGTAGGGGGCTAAAAGGTCGATAACTTTAATCCCTGTTTCAAAAACTTTTGGCTTGGTTTCTAGGTCAGTTAATTTTGGGGCAGATCTATGAATTGGAGCAGTGTCTTTGGTTTTTACAGGACCTTGTTCATCTACCGGTTCTCCTAAAACATTAAATATTCTTCCTAGTGTTGCCTCTCCGACAGGTACGGATATTGGCGCCCCTGTGTCGATAGCCTCCATGCCCCTTACAAGACCGTCTGTGCCACTCATTGCTACCGCTCTAACTCTATGGTCTCCAAGGAGCTGTTGAACCTCTGCAGTAAGAGCTATTTCTTGTCCTGCAGGGTTTTTCGCCTCAATTCTTAAAGCATTTAATATTTTTGGCAATTTACCAGCTGGAAATTCTACATCTAGAACTGGGCCGATTACCTGACGAACTACGCCTTTTGTTTGTGAAGAAGTTGATGGAGTTGCTACCATTTTTTATTTATTTGGTGATAAAAAGCTGATTTTGAAGCTCATATTCCGAAAATATTACCATCTCATGGGTAGATTCGTTAAATCGGTTCGGCCACCCGCACAGTTAAAGTGTGGTTCAATTGATGCTTGGCGGATTATGTTGTTGATGATACGGATAGAGAAATTCTCTTTCTATTTTTATGACGCAAAGCGTCTCAACCATGATCCTCCATTAATTTATGGCAGCTGTTTCACTTACAGTCTCTACAGTAAAACCACTGGGAGATAGAATATTTATCAAAGTTTCCGCATCTGAGGAAAAAACTGCTGGGGGCATTCTTTTGCCTGATACAGCTAAAGAAAAACCACAGGTGGGAGAAGTTGCTCAGGTAGGCCCTGGGAAACTAAATGACGATGGTTCTCGACAAACTCCAGAAGTGAGTATTGGCGATAAAGTCTTGTACAGCAAATATGCTGGAACAGATATCAAATTGGGTGGAGACGAATACGTCTTGCTCTCAGAAAAAGATATTTTAGCTGTAGTAGGCTAGAATATTTGTTTCAAAAATTATTAAAACTTATTATTAAATTGCTGCCTAAACATGGCTAAAAGAATTATTTACAATGAACAAGCTCGTAGAGCACTCGAGAGAGGAATCGATATCCTTGCTGAGTCTGTTGCTGTAACGCTTGGACCAAAAGGAAGAAATGTTGTTTTGGAGAAAAAATTTGGTGCTCCACAAATCATTAATGATGGTGTAACAATCGCTAAAGAGATTGAATTAGAAGACCACATTGAAAATACAGGCGTTGCGTTAATCAGACAAGCCGCTTCAAAAACTAATGATGCTGCTGGAGATGGAACTACAACTGCAACTGTTTTAGCTCATGCAATGGTTAAAGCAGGATTAAAAAATGTTGCTGCAGGAGCTAATGCAATAACTTTGAAAAAAGGTATTGATAAAGCTACTGAATTTCTTGTTGGCAAAATTCAAGAGAATTCCAAACCCATAAGTGATAGTAATGCTATTGCTCAATGTGGAACTATTGCTGCTGGAAATGATGAAGAGGTAGGTCAAATGATTGCCAATGCAATGGACAAAGTTGGTAAAGAAGGCGTTATTTCCCTTGAAGAAGGAAAATCCATGACTACAGAATTAGAAGTTACTGAAGGGATGCGTTTCGATAAAGGATATATTTCACCCTATTTCGCAACAGATACAGAAAGAATGGAGGCTGTTTTAGATGAACCTTATATCCTTCTAACTGACAAAAAAATTGCCTTAGTACAAGATTTAGTCCCTGTTTTAGAACAAATAGCCAAAACTGGAAAGCCTTTAGTCATTATTGCAGAGGATATAGAAAAAGAAGCTTTAGCAACTCTTGTTGTTAACAGATTAAGAGGTGTTTTGAATGTTGCTGCAGTAAAAGCACCTGGATTTGGTGATAGAAGAAAAGCTATGCTTGAAGATATGGCTGTCTTAACGAATGGTCAACTTATTACTGAGGATGCAGGCTTAAAATTAGAGAATGCTACCTTAGATATGTTAGGAACTGGAAGACGGATAACTATCAATAAAGAGACAACAACAATAGTCGCTGAAGGTAATGAGCAAGCAGTTAATGCTAGATGTGATCAAATTAAGAAGCAAATGGATGAATCTGATTCTTCATACGATAAAGAAAAGCTTCAAGAACGTTTAGCAAAATTAGCTGGAGGAGTAGCAGTTATTAAAGTTGGAGCAGCAACTGAAACTGAGATGAAGGATAAAAAACTTCGTCTTGAGGATGCTATCAACGCTACAAAAGCTGCTGTTGAAGAGGGGATTGTGCCTGGAGGAGGAACAACTCTTGCTCATTTATCTCCAATTTTAAAAGGTTGGGCTGATAAAACTCTTGAAGGAGAAGAACTAATTGGAGCTAACATTGTTGAAGCTTCTCTTACTGCTCCTTTAATGAGAATTGCAGAGAATGCAGGCTCTAATGGCGCTGTTATCGCTGAAAATGTTAAATCCAAACCTTTTAATGATGGATTTAACGCAGCTACTGGAGAATATGTAGATATGTCTTCTGCTGGTATAGTCGATCCTGCAAAAGTTACTCGTTCAGGATTGCAGAATGCAGCCTCAATAGCAGGAATGGTGCTAACAACTGAATGTATAGTTGCAGATATGCCTGAGAAAAAAGATTCATCTGCTCCAGCAGGAGCTCCTGGTATGGGTGGTGATTTTGATTATTAACTGAACAATAGTTAATAATTCATCTATTTTAAAAAACAGGGATCATTTTAGATGATCTCTGTTTTTTTTTACTTTATGAAATCCAGCCAGCGCTTAGAATTATCGCGAGTGATAAAAATATAATTAAAAATATCCAAGTTATTTTATTGAGTGAAGCCTCTGCACTACTTGCGCTGTTAAACATGGAGCTTCCACTTGCTGCGATTCCTCCCATTCCGTCACCTTTGGGACTATGAAGTAAAACTAAAAGTATTAGTAGAACTCCAGAAATTACCCATATCCAACTTAAAACTTGAATCATTGATTAATAGCTAGCTCTTACTTTAAACGTGTTGCATCATCTTATTATAACCTTTTAACTCGATTTCTTTAATCAAAGATTTTCCTGTCATTTCTTTTGGTATTGGGAGGTTTAGTAATTGCAATAAAGTTGGAGCAATATCTGCCAAGCCAGCATTATCTCTTAAATTAATTTCATTTCCCATATTAAGTATTTTTCTTTTTTCACCTTCAATAAAAATTAATGGAACTTTATTTGTAGTATGTGCCGTCCATGGTTCTCCTTCAGAACCTTTCATTACCTCTGCGTTGCCGTGATCGGCTGTTATAAGGATGCTTCCCCCCATTTCTCCAGTAGAATTAACTATTTGGCCAATACATTTATCAACAGTTTCTATGGCTTTAATTGTTGCATCCATGTTGCCTGTATGACCTACCATATCAGGATTAGCAAAATTAATTACAACAAAAGCATAGTCTCCACTTTTTATTGCTTTAGAGCAACTAATTGTTAATTCCTCCGCAGACATTTCAGGCTTCATATCATAAGTTGCGACTCTTGGAGATGGAATTAGATGTCTCTCTTCTCCAGGTAAAGGAATTTCTACTCCTCCATTGAAAAAATATGTTACGTGAGGATATTTCTCTGTTTCTGCTGTTCTATATTGCTTTAGTCCATTTTCCGAGACTATTTGGCCTATAAAATTATTGAGAGATTCTGGAGGAAATGCAACTTTGACGGGAAAGTTTGGATCATATTGAGTAAAAGTTACTAAATCTAGATTTGGAAAAAACTTCCTTTCAAAGTCTGAGAATAATTTATCTGAAAGAGATTGGATTATTTGCCTAGCTCTGTCTGGACGAAAGTTAAAACAAATTAAACTATCCCCTTCCTTGAGATAGTTTTCCGACATACGTGTTGGCTTTATAAATTCATCAGTAATGTCATTTTCATAACTTTTTTTTATATATTCTTGAGGTGAAATGTTCGTTATTTTGATATCTGGGTCAGTCAAATTAGCATATGCTTTTTCTGTTCTATCCCATAAGAGATTTCTATCCATTATCCAGTATCTTCCACATAGAGAAGCAATTTCACCTACCCTGAATTTCCTTATGCATGATTCTATTTGATCTATATATTTAGATGCACTTTTTGCAGGAGTATCTCTTCCATCAGTAATAACATGAATCGCAACTTTTTTGATGCCATTATCAGATGCCCACTTTATTAAGCCTAATAAATGATCAATATGACTATGAACTCCTCCATCAGAACATAATCCGGTGATATGTAAAGTAGAATTATTTCTCTTTATTGAATCTGCTATCTCCCCTAATTCGTTAATTAAACCTAACTGATTATTTTTAACAATATTTGAAATTCTTACAAGTTCTTGTTGGATTATTCTTCCAGAGCCAATGGTAAGATGACCCACCTCTGAATTACCCATTTGACCGTCTGGAAGACCTACATCCGATCCACTAGCACTTATCAGAGTATGAGGATATGCATGCCACAATGAGTCCATGATTGGTGTATGAGCACTTTTTATGGCGTTGTCGGATAAATCTTCTCTATGTCCCCATCCATCAAGTATCGCAAGAACTACAGGACTCTGAGGAATACTTAAGCGATTTATATTTTTGCGGATAATCTTTGGCATATTTAGATCAATTTAATTTTTAAGTGATCTAGTATTAAATTTAGCTTTAAACGCCACTCTTTAACAATCTATATTTAACATAGTCAGCTTTTGCTAATTTATGAAAGTATTGAGCAATTTTTTGTTTTTGATGAATTATGACCAATAAAAAAAAAAGGGTCACAATACTTACTGAAGTAGAGCTAAGAAATACTATTTCACGTTTAACTTCGGAAATCATTGAAAAAGTAAAAAACCTAGACAAACTACTTTTAGTAGGTATTCCTACAAGAGGAATTGATCTAGTGCACGTTCTTGAAAAAGAATTATTTTCTAAGACAGGGGTAAAAATAAAAAAAGGTATAATTGATCCAACTTTTTATAGAGATGATCAAAATAGGGTCGGAACTCGAATAATACAGGCAACTGATATTCCAACTCCTATTGAGAAACAGGAAATTATCTTAATAGATGACGTAATCTATACAGGTAGAACAATTAGAGCTGCAATGGATGCTTTATATTCTTGGGGTAGACCTAGAAGAGTGATGTTGTTAGTCATGATAGATAGAGGTCATAGAGAATTACCTATTCACCCTGATTTTTGTGGTAAAAAAGTTCCAACTAGCAGGAATGAAAGTATAAGTTTACGTATAAATAGTGTTGATAATGAAGAAGGAGTTTTTCTTGAACAGATTTAGGTTAAAAGATATTTCCTAAATTATATTCTCCTAAAAATTCATCTTTAATATCGAAACATTTAAGTAATAAGTCAGCGTTTTTATTTATTTTGAAGAAAAGTTTTAAATTATCTTCTCCAATATTAGAATTATTTTTTTGAACTATTTTGAGTGGTTCTTTATCCCATTTAATAATTTCTCCCTCACGTTGAACTTCTGATAATTTTGGCAATCCATTTTCGAAAATCACATCATACTCTCGTTCTTTTTTTGTCTCTCCAATTATTATTTCAAATATTTTCTGATTACTTTTACTAGCTTGAAGGATAAGTTTAAATGGATTTTCAGTTGGCCATGTTTGACCTTTGCAAAAAATAGGATGCCAGAAGTGTTTTTGTTCTCTTCTATTAAATAATCTTATAGATAATTCTTTGGTTAATATGTCTTTAATTTTGACTCCTGGTGTCATTTTTAAAGCCCCTATAGCGATTGATTCAATAGGAGGTGGCGACTTGATTTGAATTTTTGAAATCTTTTTTGTTATCCATTCTTTTACTAATGGAATTTGTGAACCTCCTCCAACCAAAATAATCATATTTAGATCATCTACTGAGCAAAATTTGCCTCTCGCCTCATTTAATAAGTCTTTGAGTAGGGAGTTAAGGTGATTTATAAGATTATTTTGGATTAAAATTTCTTCTAATATTTTTTGACTTAAGTAAAATTCTTTTTCTTTATTTTCTTCAATTAAAAATTTTTTTGGATATTTATTTTCATATTTTATTTTAGATGAGCTGAGTTTACATTTAATTTCTTCTGCTTTTAAAAGATTAATGGGATATTGATTATCTGTAATAAAATGATCAACGATCCATTGATCAATATCTTTACCACCAATTTTGGAACCTGTTTTACTTATTACTTCAGCACATCTTATTTTTTGTTTTGAAATAGAGCTTACATTATTTCCCTTGAATTTTAATAATTCAGCTATAGGACCAGATTTTCCCTCTCCACCCTCTATTTTTACTATATTCATATCAATTGTGCTTCCTCCAATATCTAATGTCATAATTTTGGATCCGAATGGTACATTAATCCCAAAACTTGCTGCAGTGGGCTCATCAACAAGCGCTATTTCATCTACAGATAATTCTCCACAAAGGTTAACTAACCATTCTCTATAACCTTTATATGTATCAATAGGAGCTGTTAAAACAAGCCTATTAACTTTATATTTTTGAGGAATGTTTTCCCACAAAAATTTAAAAAATATTTTGCCACATTCTGAAGGTTTTAAAACATTTTTTTGATTAATTTTTTCATTAGGATTTCCAATTAATCTTTTAAAATTAGAATGAAAAAACAAATCAGAATTAGAGTTCTCTTTTATTTTTATGGCGCTTATACCAATTTTTAAAACTTTTGAAGGTTCTTCGAACCAAACTGCTGTAGGGATAACTCCTGGGGATGATGTAATATTTGGTATTTCAACTAAAACAGGATTTATATCTTCTTGATCTTGAAAAGCTATCACAGTATTAGTATTTCCTAAATCAATAGCAAGAGTTCCAGATAAACTTTCTTCCATATTATATTTTTTGAATCAATTAAGTACTTTTTGTAATTTTTGGTTTGACTTGGGTAAATAGATTGTAGAATAGAATTAAAATTAAAAAAAATTTTTTAATGAATATATCAAATAATACGGGCATTGACTCTAACGATCTTGCCAAAAGAGGCGAGAGTTTGATCAGAAAATCAACTAACAGATATTTAACGACAGTGAGAATTGCTTTCAGGGCTAAACAAAGACGTTTTGATGATTTTGATGGACTACTAGAGGAGTCAACAATTAAACCTGTTCAAAGGTCAATAATTGAACTAAGCGATGAACAAGACCAACCAGATTTACTTCCTGGTTAATTTTGGTAAAAAACCAAAATAGATATAAATTACTAAGAGATTTTAAAAAAGGTAAATTTTGCTTTTTAATTAGTGTAGATAATTGGTCTATAGAGTTACAAAAAAGTGAATTTCAATCACTTTATCTTTTGCTTATAAAGATTCATGAGCAATTATTAGGTATCAAAAATGAGTTAATGGATGAAGAGTCTATTACTTTGGAATTAGAGCAGCTGCCTTGGTACATTGAATTAGAAGGAAAGAAAAATGAATGGAGTTTGAGATTTGTATTTGAAAGTCAAGACCAAACTAGATCTTTTGAAATGTATTGGCCGATACCAACAGCACAAAATTTATTTTATGAAATAAAAAACATGTGGGAATCAATGAATTGAAAGATAAATAAAATTGGAAATTTCGGCAAATCTTTCCCCGCACTCAAAAAAATTTTTAACAATTTTTCCACAACTTTTTAAAAAAATTCATCTCAAAACCTAAACCGTGTGGAAAACTTCTGATTTTATAAAATTCTTTATATTACATTAAGAATTATTTTTCAAAAATCAGTTTCCACAACCCCCTTTGCAATGACTAAATTCTTATAATTCTAATATATGAGACTGTTCCTTATTGTCGAATATTGACTAATTATAAATTTTGGAGAAAACTTATTTGTAGATTTTAATTTCCATAAATTTTCGAGTATGCAAGATTTAAATTACGATGTTAATCCGATAGTTCTAAACAAGAAAGATGAAGTAATTAGTTTTAAATGTGAACTTCAAGAAAATCTCCAAAAAGCGATGAATGAATTTGTAGAAAAACATCCTAACTGGGATCAATATAGAATACTGCAAGCGGCTATTGCAGGATTTTTGATGCAAAAAGGATTTCAAAATAGAGATTTAACAAGACTTTATATTGGCAATATGTTTTCAATGCGTTTCAAAGACTAAAATTTTTTATATTTTTTCTAATAGTATTTTTGCTACATGGTATTTGACAGGCAGTATTGATAACCTGTTCCCTTTCTTGACAACTAATAACTCATCCTCACTAAAAAGATTCTTTAACTCAGGTAAACTTAGAATTTTATCTGATTTTGATATGTATTTTACTTTTACACAATCCCATCTAGGACTTTCAGGATTCGACCTTGGGTCAAAATACTTTGAATCTTTATCAAATTGCGTAGGGTCAACAATATTTAGATCTATAACTTCCATAAGTCCAACAATACCTGGGGGTTTGCAATTAGAATGATAGAAAAAAACTTTATCTCCTTTATTCATATTTCTCATGAAATTCCTAGCTTGATAATTTCGTATTCCATCCCATAAAGTTTCACCATCATTTTTTAAAGTATCTATGCTATAGGCATCAGGCTCACTTTTCATTAGCCAGTAGTTTATTTCAGTCATATCAAGGGATTATAAGAATATTGCAAAGTGTGGATAGGGTGTGGACGGAATGGTTTCTAAACCCGCTTCTTAAGTTATTATCCATCAAATTACCTATTTGGGAAAGTAAGGTGTCGTGTCGGTTGGGTGACTTATTATTTTTAATTCAGAAGCTAAATACTCAATAATCCAGTTTTGATAGATTTTGACAAAATCGTTATAACCAATATTTTTCCCAATTTTCTTAACGACACCTGAACCGCCAACTAACTTATTAAGAACAGTAGATGAAGGTAATATATTAATATCTTGATCATTCGCTAGCAAAATATCTTTTACTTCAATACAAATTAATTCTTGTTGCGTTTTCTTGAAATTATTAAAAATAGAAACATCTTTTTCTCTGAATTCAACTAATTTATTTTTGAAAATATTACATTTTTCAATCAGGTTAGTCCAATTAAGTGATTTGTTATCTGGTTCTTTATATGAATCATTTTCAATATCTTTCTCAAATATTTCATAATATTCCTTGCACATATTAAATACTTCTTTCCTTAATTCTTTCTTATTTTTAATAGATTTTTTATAGGGTTGACCATCAGTATTCAAAAAAGTTATTTCTAAATCTTTGTCAAAATCTTCGGCGAGACAAATGGCAGTGTACAAATCAATCAATTCTTTGCTTCTTCGACTTCTTGTTTCATCTTTCATTCGATCAAATATTATTTGAAATTCATTTGGTTTTACTTGTATAAATTTTTCAAAATCTTTTATATTGTTTACTGTTAATTGCTTTGAGGATTGGATATTCCTGAATTTTCCCTCAATATTTAAAGAGTATTTCTGACCGGCATAAAATTGCCATGGCAGTTTAGCGTTACTTGTAAGTGGAATTCCTTTAAAAATATCAAAAAATCCTGGAACTTTATTGCTATTTTCATATCCAATTCCAAATATTTCAATTAATACGTAATAAGCAATTGATTTTTCAACTTGGCTTACCAGAGTATTAATTGTATTCTCAAGAATTTTTTTTATTTCTATATTTTTGTTCGATGAGAATTCCAATATGTTTTTGTAAATTACTTCCAAAATTACATAAGAACTATCAAAGGACTTAATAGCTCTATCAATATCTTCTTGACTAAAGTTATTTAATTTCTTCATAAAAAATTAACTTTAAAAAGTCTCGCAGTATTTCTTATATGAGAACAAAAAGAAACCGCTGATTAGATTAGTTTGTGACATTTCGTAATATAATTGTCTATGTCGACGTATCGAAAGTATATTCATTATATTCGATCAATCGAAGTCTACTTTTCTAAACTTAATTTTTAATTATGGCAGCATTTATTGAAGACGATTCCAATTCTATGGATAACGAAGGAGATTCTTCTGAGAAAGACCTACCTAATAAGAGGCAGAAGTTTCTTTCAGATAACTATTGGAAAAATATTCCTCATGTCCCCGATAGCGAGTACTACTGCCATGGAGATTAAAACCAATAGATGGTTCAATGCCTGGACCACACCAATTTCAGAAATATTAGAAGGCAAACCAAACAAAGTTGAATCAACTATTGAGGAGGGTATATGTCTGAAAGTTATTCCTGACGTACATAGCAGTTTTTATGGACCATACCTCAATGGTGTAATTGCCAAGAATGGACAAGAAAGAGTTTTTCTTATCTGCTTGGAGTCAAATTCTGATTATAGTTATGCGACTGGAATTGCTCTTAAAGGAGAGTATATTAAACCTTGCAAAAAAGATAGAACTGGTAAACTTTTTACTAAAAGTTTTGATGATCTTCTAGACGTAAATGCGAGGAATCGTTTAGAGGCTATTGCTGCAGGCTCTGGTAATGAAATAACTACTGCTGATGCAGATAGTAAAGAAAACTTAGTTGATGAAGTTGAAACTAATGCTGGTGCAGATAGTAAAGAAAACTTGGTTGATGAAGTTGTTGCTGCTCCTGGTATAGATAATTTTGCAGATAAGCTTGAGGTCACTTCCGAAGAGGTAGATAAAAAGTTTAGTAAACGAGATCTTATTGCTTACACATTAGTAAATCATTTTTTAAACCGAACAAACTTACCTTTTTTTCAACATGACAATTAATTTAGAAAGCTTTAAAAAAAAGAATGCACGTAATTTCTGCCTTGGAGTTAGTGCTGCAGCAAAATATGTTGCTGCTGAACACACTTGTAAACTTAGTCTTCAGACTCGTTACTTTTACAATTCAGGCAAGATTTTTGATAATCCTTCTTGGAATATATCTCACGGAATCTGCCTAAATAAGTCAATAAAATATTTAGAAGATACATTTGAGGGAATATTTTTATACGATCGGGAAAGTGTAAAACTAAAACTTAAAGTTGGCGAATGTTGGCTCTTTGGAACACCTGATGTTATTGGTAGAGTTGGAAATAAGCTAATAATCCTAGATGCAAAAAGTGGAGCTTCGAAATTTTTTCATCGACATCAAGTTGCTCTTTACGCTGCGATGGCGGAATTACAACTTGGTTTGGAGATAGGAGGAATGTACCTCACCTACCATAACCCAGATGTAGATGATCATAATTTTAATGTTGTAGACCTTGGATCTCAAGATCAAATACAAGAAATATGGAATATTGATGCAAAAAGGGATTTGATGAAGTTAGCAAATATAATTACCTCGGGTAAGCCTGCTAAACCATCACCTAATGAAAATAATTGTCACTATTGTGACTGGAAGTATAAATGTCAGGCAGTATTTAACGAGTCTGAACATGCACTAAGTTTATTTGCAGATGTAAAGGTTTAGAGGATATGGAAGAACAATTAAATGTAATTCAGTCCCTGCTAAAAGCAAGAGAGACACTCTTTCATCAAATTGCTTTCTTAACCGAAAGAGTAGATGTTTTTTCTAAGAAGTTAGAAAGCTTGGAGTCAAAATATGAAAAATTTATCTCTCATTTTGAAGATTTTAATGAACAGGATGAGGAAATGACAATCTCAGAATGGCTTGAGAAAATATCGCATGAAGAAGATGCACCAGGGTCAAATGAAGATTTTTTGTAATGTATGAAGAAAAAAGATCAACTAGGATTTTGAGAATATTGGTAAGTGTTCGTGAATCTTTAGACAGGATTGAACATGGAAAGCCAGCTTCTTTTCATGAAATTACGCGACTTGAGACGCTAGACGAAATGATGTCAGAACTTTTATTTAATTATTTACGAGAGGAACTTTAATTATGAACATCCCAACAAATGCAAGACCAAGCACAAGAATTTTAAAAGACCTTCTTAAGGTGAGAAGAGAACTTATTAAAGTTGAAAATTCTAATCAGCCATTTGTCTCAAAAATTGATCCATTAATGAAAAAAGATTATTTTTTATCAGATGCTTTGGTTCGATACCTTTGCTACGAGATGAATATTGAAATCAATCTAAAGTTGGAAGAAGAGGAGGAGGAAGTTTTTTGAATAAACCATCAACCTGCCTTTTACGAATGATTGTGACTATAAGAAATACCTTGGATGAAATCTCAAATGGAAAGACAATTTCATATGAAGAAAGGCAAAGATTAGAGATACTAGACAGACTATTCACATGCAGTCTTTTTCATCTTTTGATTGATGAGGTCGATCTATGAAAAAATTTATAGCTCTAATCCTTTTTTTGATATTTCCTGTTACTACTTTTGCTGGATTCCCAGAAGGTGAAAGTGGTTATGATCTAGAAAAACTTGAAAAGTCTTTTAGGTTGCCTTGTGATGAAATCGGAAATGATGATTGTATTGCACGTTCATTTGGGCTAGGAGCCTGTATTTGGATATTTGGAATTACAAAGGGTAAAGATCCAAGTGATGCTTTAAGGATTGCAGATCAAGTACTAATTGCACTTTTAAAGGGCAATAATCTAGATATTAATTCTGCTTTCAATAAAGAGGGATTTATTAAAGAAAATATTAAAAAAGAATCTACTTATAGGATAAATTTCTGCAAAGAAGAGATAAAATTAGCAATTCCAAAATTGATTAAAAAATTACCAGAAGGAATTGAACTTGATGAAGAACGAATAGAGAATCTTGCTAATGTGTTTCCACTTCAATATTTAAGTATGTTTGAAGTAATGCGAAAAGAAAAAAAATAGGGGACTTGAATAGTCCCCGTTGATTTAAATTAAATCAAAAATTATCGACTTAAAGTTAAAAATTATCCTTCTGCAGGAATTAGAATTGGGACATCTTTTGCTCCAATTGCTGCGAACCAAACTATTGCATTATCAGTTTTTGCATTACCCATTGTATGTTTTGGTGTCTTTGGACCAACTATAAAAGTATCCCCAGCTGTGTAGGTAAGATCTTCCATACCTTGTCTTTTAACAACAATCGTACCTTGCTCAACATTGCCTAATAATGGAATTGGATGAGAATGGAGCGGGACTATCCCTCCTTCAGCTAACTCGACTCTTTGTAATCTTATTTCTGCTTTTCCTTTTGGATATTTAAGAGAATCACCATCCATTGTTTCAGAACCTACAAAGACTTCTTGTACATCTACAGGAGATTCTGCAGCCATAGAAATACTTGGGTTGATGAGCATCAAAGCAAAGGCTATTGCTATGAATAAATTTTTAATCATGAATTTAAATTCCTAGAAAAATATATAGACTTATAGTATTTATTTTTAAAATATTTGTCAGTACCAGATTTAACTTCTTAGGCTTTTATTTATGGGATTTTAATCAATAAAAAGTGTGGACGGTGTGTGGACGGAATTTATTTGATTTTTAAGATCCATTACTATGACTACTGGCACATGGTTCATTAGCCAAAACTTTTCTTCAGTCATATCAGGGGATTTGGAGGAATTTATCTGCTAGAATTTTGCTAGAATCAGAATTTTATTTATAAGTTTATTATCCATTAAAGTTCCTATTTAGGAAAGTGATGGGTGGTATTGGGGTAAATCTATTTTCAAAAATGTATAGATAACACTTCACAAATTTCTGCCAAAATTTAGGATCTTATTAATTTAATAGATAGGGGTTGGATGCGGGCTTCTATGGCTGGACGGCAGATCCCTTAGAAATATATTATTTGTTTGATGATTAAGGGTTCACACTCATCAAAAGTTTCTATCGATTTTTTTTTGTATTTTTTTAATTAATGAATAAAAAGGCAGACTAAAAACCCCAAAAATTACAAAATAGCAAAATATAACAATTCCCATTCTTACTAATTGACCTATTACTGAAGAAGCGGTCATAAAAAAGCCGAACCAATTATAGAGATTGAAAATACCATAAAAAAAACTAATAAACAGAAAAGATTGCAGAATTGCTTTTGGAACCCAAAAAATACCTTCAGCTTTAATACATTCGTAAGAGTAGTAGCCAATTCCTCCAAAAATAATTAAATAAATTACTGCTAAAACTACATCGTTCATTAATCAATCCCACCCATAAAAAATAAATCTTTCACATGCTTTATCAGGTATAAAAAAGCCTTCAGATGCTCCAATAATTGCACTCATAGCTTTAGTTCTTCCAGCGAAACGCCCATCTTTTTCAGGCTCGAAGTAATTAGATAATGAATAATAATAGCCAGTACCAAAATTTGGAAACATTATTCTTTTTTCTCCAGACTTCCTTTTATCTTTTGGTGTAGTTCTAGTTTGAGTACCTACCATCCCTACAACTTTCCCAGAAGCTATCGACTTTTTATCATCTTCATAGGCAATATCCTTTGCAAGTTTTCTGATGACGTAATATTGACCTCCATATCCATTACTTAGACCAGTAGCAAAATCTAACATTGGCTTATCTTTATATTTAATTACTCCAAATCCACCAAATTTCTTTTCATCATTATCAATTTCAATAGTTACATCTGGATAATATTCACTTACAAAATTACAGGTTTCCCTCGCATTAGCTGAAGGAATTAAACCTAATAAAAGCGATAAAAGTAGTAAGCGTTTCATTCAAGTACCCATCCGTTTTCTGTACAAGTTCCATAGCCAAAATAGTTTCTTGGAGATGGTGTTTGAACCTTCTTGGCTTCCTGAATTACTGCTTCTGAACACCAATACATATTTGGAGTTTTCATTATGCCTTCTTTAACTATTTTTGCAGGAACATCAGTTTTCACAAAGCAAGCACCATCAATTCTTATTTTGCAAATGTCATCATTAAACCTATCAGCAGAGTTAGTGAAATAGTAAAAAAAACCATCGTCACCTATTGTTCCTGAGTAAGAAGAAGGAGGTCTTGTATGTACGTAATAAATACGTTCTTTTTCTGCCCATACAGGACTAGAAAATAATAGAAGTGCAAGTAGTAAGCGTTTCATTTTACTTTCGGAATTGCTCTTGTACATTTCATTAACTCAGCAGAAATTTTGTCGTGTTCAATATGCCATTCCAAATTAGGAGAGTCATTTTTTGCGTTTTTTAGATCATTTTTTCTTAACATTTTTGCTGCTTGTTTTATACATCTTTTTTGTCTGTTTTTAGGCAGATTATATTTTTCATATAAATTATCAAAAACAATCCATGAAGTACATACTGCAATAACAGAAGTAGCAATAGCAGTAATCTGATTGGCTTTCATTTCTTTTTATTTTTAATCCATGAAAACAAATTAAGTAATATTCCAAAGACCATAGGACCAAAAAATAATAATAAAACTACATTATTTGGGAGGTTTAAAAGAATGTATATTCCACCAACAATACCAATGCCCTTTGCAAGTATTGATGCAATAGTAGTTAAATCATCTGCATTTTCTTTTATTCCTCCTTTGTCTAACCAACCAAGCAAGATATAAAAAAGCCAAGCTGAATATAAAATTGCAATTACCTTTAAGTAAATAAATGGGATTGCTTCTATTACAGTAAGAGCCGCGAAAGTAAGCAATAATCCAAAAACTAGAATAAAAACTTTACTTTTTAGTGGTTTTGCGGAACTAATTTTCGGTAAATTTGTATATTTATCAGACCATTTACAAGTTTCTTGGAATAGCTTTATTACACCTAATACTGGAAAAGAAAGAGCAAATAACCCAAGAAGACCTATAAATGTATAAGCTAATGGGTTAAAACTAAAAATTATCATTGGAACACCAAGGGTTATAAAAAACGCCATTATCCAACCAAAAATATCTGCTTTCCCTGTATTTAATTTCATCTATTTATAGACTTACGAGATTTCACAAAAAAAGAAATTTATTCCTCCATTCTAGATCGACTGTCAATCACAAATTATCCTAAATCCTTACCTCAATGAATGTATTTATATTTATTAGTTTTGCTAGAATTTTGCTAGAATAGAATTTAAAAAAATTTGAGAAACCTAGTCATATCAAGCTGGCTCACTTTTCATTAGCCAGAAATTTTCTTTAGTCATATCAATGGATTTGGAGGAAAAAGTAAGTAAGTTATCTGCTAGTCACTTGCTAGTTAAAGTGACAATTTATAGATTGATCTGCGCAATAAATAACTATAAATTTATTATCCAACAAAGTTTCTATTTAGGAAAGCGATGGGTGGTATAGGGGACATACGAGCGTTATACATCTTTAAATATGACCTAAGATATTTCTGTTGAAATTTTATGGATATAACTTATCAATAGCTTCTTTCTGTTCTTGTTTTTTTATCTCTTCAGCATCTAATACAGGGCAGGTATTTTGATTCAGTGATGCAAAGAAACTGCTTTTATTGAATAGTTTGAAAAGTGGTGGGAGGAGTTGAATTTTCAATTTTTACTAAGTATCCGGTGTAAAAAAATATTCAATTGGTTTCAAAGTTGACTTGGATGAATTAGGTTTCCATGGAGATAAAATTTTCTTTTCTCCTCCGAAACATTTATATTCATTTTCTTCAACTGAAATTTGTATTTTATTAACTATGAATAAATCAATAGGTTTAGATTTTGCAGCATCAACTTCTGTATAAGTTACGTAAACTCCCCATCCATTACTTCTGGTTCCCTTAGCTTCTACATATTTTGTTGACCCAGGTCGTTCGCACAAGATATCGTAACCAATACCTCTTTTATTAGAAACGTCGTAAACTGCATAACCTTCTGCTTTGTAATGATTAAAAGCCTCTTCCATTGCATAAAGTTCTATTGATTTTTTTAGTTTTTCATTTTGAACTCTTCCTTGACCCTTACTTTCTTTTTTATTATTTTTTTTAGAAACATAAGTAGACGAAGCCATCAGTTCTGTTTGGCTTTGAGAGTCTATTGAACTTGGCTTCCATTCAATAAGTGGCTTTATTTTTTCAGGCAGCTCACTCGGTATTTCTTTGGTACTAAATTTAACCCCAAAAGGTCTTTGATTATTTGCTAAATCATCAAAACTTTCAACCTCTAAACTTCCGCAATATACAAAAGGATTAGTTTTACTATTTGTCTTTTGTCTCAATCGAGCGAAGAGAAATGAACCAATCTCACCATCAAGCATCTTGGACATTATTGGCTTATCAGGAGAGCCAAATGGAGCCTTTGGCGTTTGACTCTCCCAGAAAAATTCTTTTTTATTTTTAAAAAAATCTCTATATTGATGTTTTTCAGGTTTTCCACTTTTTTCTAAAGTCACAAAAAGAACAAGACCATTTTCAAAGTTAATAACTCCTTCTCTTCCAATAGTGGAATTAGTTAATCTGCTTGTTATTTCAGATCTGGTATATTCATTTCCAATTCTAAATAATTGGGTTGGGAATAATTCTTTAGACATTTACCTCTTTTTATAGAGCCTATTGTTGCTGCTGATCTTGTTGCATTTGTTTTTTCTTCAGTTTCTCATATTCAACGTGCAGAACACCTAAACGCCAAGCATCTTTCAATCCTTTTACACCTCCCATTAGGAGTTTTGCATCTGAGGGAGAATGTGACTTCATATTCAAGAAGTCTTTCTGCCAAGAAGTGTCATCCCATTTAGTACTCATTATTCAACTGGAGTTAGAGAATAACAAATGTCTTTATAACCATTTTCTTTATCCCACTCTTTCATCTCTGGAGTACTTGTAGCAGCAGCAAATCCTTCTAAATCTTTAACTTTAAGTATTAAGTGACTTTTATGTTCATTTACCTTGATGAGTTCATACTCTTCGACATATTTATGTCCCTCCTTTTCATGGAAATCAGCTACAAATTTATCGAAATTTTCAAAAGAACAATCAAAAGTAGAAACTATTAGGGTATTCATAAAAAAAGTAGCTAATTGCCCATTATTTTAGATCGACTGTCAATATTCAATAGATTACATCATCTTATTTTTTCTTTTTTTCCAGCATTTCTTCATTTCCTTAAAATTACTAGAAGCTTTTACGCAATCAATTTTTTTATTTAAATATTCAATTTTCATAAGTTTAATTTTATCAAAGTCTTCATCCTTATACTTCTTATGACCTTCTGCAAATACAGGGAAAAAAGCACTAGAAATTAAAGTAAGTAAAACTAAAAATTTCATATCTCTATTAATAATTCAACCCATATTAGATTGTTCGTCAAACAATATCAAATTAAATCATCTCGTAGTTCTCGAATTTATTTTGCTAGTCACTTGCTAGTCACTGAAATTATCAATTCTTCAAAACCCTGCGATAATTAAAGGCTCACTTTTCATTAGCCAAAAATTTTCTTTAGTCATGCCAATTGATTATGAGTAAATTATTAATTGTGAACAAATCGTGAACATAATTTTATGTGATTTGCTTTATTAGATTTATTATCCATCAAATTTTCTATTTAGGAAAGTGAGAGGTGTTATGGGTTAATTAATTCTCTAAAAAATATTGTTTTTATCACTTAAGTCATAAAATGAATATTTAAAAACAAAAACAGAAACGATTTTCATTTTCATATTGGTGTAAATTTTATACATTAGGTAGTATTTTTTTTATGAGTCAAGTTTGTTTAATATCAGGTTCGCCTGGATGCGGTAAGACAAATTGGATACTAAATAATTTTAAGAATTATTTTGGTAATTGTGGTTACTTACGTCTTGGAGGATATTCAGAAAGTAATTTAGAGCAAGCTATAAATTCAAAAATTGATTTTGCTTTTTTGAAAGATCAAATTCCTAACTTATTAGACTTATCTATTCCAAACTCAATATCAGAGAAAGATAAAGAAAACATTTTAATTATTATTGAATTTCCACAATTTTTTATACCTAAATCTCAAGGTATTAATGGAGTTGATCTGAGAATTATTAATGAACTTGAAAAATATAATCTCCAGCCAAATAGATATCTTCATTTTGGTAGAGATCCAGAATTATCAATTAAAGATACTTTAGATTTTAGAGCAATTGAATCAATAAGCCTTGATCTTAAAAAGCATATTTGGGATCCTGCAAGCTTGAATACTTTTTGGTTTGAATTAGTTAATGGTGCTTATGGGGATGTATATAGAGCGAAAGCATTAATGAACTTACCAGATGGGCGTTACATCTTGTTTAATTGGATAGTAAGTCAGCAAGGATCTCAATATCAAACATTAAACCAAGTTGCCCCTCTTAATGGAAGACCAGAAAGATGTTCTGAAATTGTTATACAAGGGAAAAATTTAAAGTTCGAGTCAATAAAATCAACGATTCATAATTGTCTTCTTAATGATGCTGTACTAGATCATCATCAAACTTCACTTAGGAATTCACAACTTCAAACTGCTCGCCGTTAACTTAAAAATGAATCAAGCTGTCATCTCATGTTTACATGCAAATTTACCTGCAGTAGAGGCTGTCTTAAAAGATATTGAACTCCAAGGAATTACAAATATTACCTGTCTTGGAGATCTAGTGGGTTATGGTCCTCAACCTAATGAGGTTATTGAGTTAATAAGAGATAAAAAAATTCCTACTTGTCAGGGCTGTTGGGACGAAGACGTTGTGGATGGATTAGATGCTTGCGATTGCAGTTACCCTTCTCAGCTTGCTGAAAAGAGAGGTCATTTTGCTCATCAATGGACTACGGATAAATTAACTAAAGAAAATAAGGATTATCTAGCTAATCTACCCTACTCAATACGTAAAGATAAATGTCTTTTTGTTCATGGTAGTCCTAATAGTCAACATGAATATCTTCTACCCGATATGGATGCATTCGCAGCTCTTGAGAGAGTTGAAAATGCCAGAGCAGAGATTCTATTTTGTGGTCATACTCATCAACCTTATATTCGCGAATTAGCAGATGGTTCAATTGCTGTAAAAATCAAAAACGCTGCTCCCAAAGATATTCAAGAAAAAGAAATTCAATTGCCGATGCGAAGAATAGTAAATGCAGGTTCAGTAGGAGAGCCAAGGCATGGAGGAACTAAAGCTACTTATGTTGTTCATAACGAATTCACAAATGAAGTAAAAATTAGGGAAGTGGAATATGATCTTGAACTTACGTGTAAAGCAATAATAGATGCTGGTCTTCCTCCGATTTTTGCATGGCGTTTAAAAAATGGATTCGAATTTGCAGAACAAGCTGAAGATGCATCTCATGTTTGTGAAAGATGATAGAACGCTGGGCACTCGTAAGTGGTCTTAAAGGGGATCTAGATACTTATGAACTTATTCAAAAAGACTTAAAAAAAACTCCAGGTAATATAACTCTTTTTGTTTTGGGGGATATGATAGGTCCTGAAAAAAACTGTAATAGGCTTCTCCATAGGTTAATTAATCCAAAAAGTAATGATTTACAACCATGGTGTATATATGGTTGGTGGGAAGAACAAATCCTTTTGGAAAGTGGTTACCGTGGGGATCAAAGAGCTGAAGCTTTGAGAATAAATAAGGGTGAAGAAGTAGTTAAGTCTCTAACGAATGCTGTAGACAAATCATTTCTTGAATGGATAGCAGCACTTCAATTTGGATTTGTTGAACTTGATTGTGGTTTGATTCACGGAAGCTCAAAAGATATTGGCGAAAATTTAACACTAGATACGCCGCCACTGACACTCCTTGATAGACTTACACGTCTTCAGGTAAATAGATTATTTACTGCAAGAAGCAAACAACAGTTTCATTTGGAATTGACAGAGGGAACTGTTAATTCTGAAGTAGAAGATTTAAATGGAAATCGTAAGAAAGAGCAGAAAGTTCCGCAAAAAGCTGTTATTGGTATTGGGGCAGGAAAAAATTATACTCTTTATGATGTAGGGACTGATAATACTCAATTCGTGCAAGCAGGATATAAATCAGAAAAAAGAATTAAGGGATTTGGAAGGCTTTAGTTTTTAACATCAAGTACCCACTTCAATATTTAGATATGTTTGAAGTAATGCGAAAAAGAAAATAAAAAAAGAGGAGCATTTGCCCCTCTAGAAATCGACTGTCAATCAAAAGATATTTTAGATTGTCAATTTATCTTGTAAACAAGTTTTGTATTTAGCCAGAACAAGAGAAGGCACCTGCAAGAATATTTTTGAAAATAGGTGCTTGACCTAATGCATATAAAAAGAAAGTTGATGATGCGAGCGTAATAGCTATTTTAGAAGACCTGTTAACTTTCAAATTTGAGACTTTTGCAAATGCGGAATTCATTTTTATACTTAAATTAATGATCTTTGCATGATGAACATTCTTCACAATCTGTACAGTCGCAAGGACAAACACAGCCACAACCTGGACAAACTTCTTCCTCGTTTGAAATTAAATTATCTTGTAATAGATTTTTTGTAAAAGTAATAACCATAATTTAAAAAATTATTTCTAAATATAAATAATACCTTATTAAAAGTCAATGTTAACAAAAGTTTATTGACTTTATAAAATTAAAAAAAGAAAACGATTATCATTTTTAATAAACTTAAAAATATAATATTAAATAATATTTTGATAATGAAAATCATATTCATTATTATTATTTAAGAAAGATAAATTACTCAGCTTCAACATCAATAATTCTTTTGCCTTCTAACGTATTAATCCTTTCTTCTTGGAGCTCAATAGCTTCTTTCATTTATCTATTCATATGCAAGTAGTAAGCGTTTCATTTATTTTGTATTTATTTTTTTAGTAATTCTTAGGTAAACATATAAACCAATACCAAGTAGAAAAACATCTAAATAGATATGCCAAGGAGGAAATATTTGATGTAGTAATTCCATTCTTTAAACAATTAGAGAAATAAGAAGATTCATTAGTTTCTCAGCAATAAATATTTTATCCATTTAAAAAGAGGGTTTTATCCCTCAAAGTTTAGATCGACTGTCAATCAGAATGTATTCTAGATTCTCAGCATCTCTTGTAAACAAGTATTTTATTTAGCCAGAACAAGAAAAAGCACCTGCAAGAATATTTTTAAAAATTGGTGCTTGACCTAATGCGTATAAGAAGAAAGTGGATGATGCGAGCGTAATAGCTATTTTAGAAGCCCTGTTAACTTTCAAATTTGAGACTTTTGTAAATGCAGAATTCATTTGTTCATTAATATGATGAAATTATATTAGCTGAATAGAAAAAATGTTCAGCATCAAAATTTACCAAAGATTAATTTTATTGCTGTTGTTACTGCTCCTGCATTTTTATATGTTCGAATTCTTTTTTAGAAACTATTCTCATTTTGAACTCTGGATACCTTGTCTTCCACCATTTATTTATTGAAATAGCTACACCCGTTAAATCTTGGGTACAAATATGGACCCATAAAATCTTAGTTTGTTCTTCTTTATAGAATTCCCAACTCGAAGGTGAAGCCATTAAATCGTGAACAAATCGTGAACATTTTTTTACGGGTTTTGAAATCCATTGCTATAACTATTGGCACATGGTTCATTAGTCAGTAGTTTATTTCAGTCATATCAATAATTTAGAAGAAAATTACAATGTTTGAACGGTGTGTGAACAGAATATTAAAAACGTTCAAATCTAGGTTAATTATCCATCAAAGTTTCTATTTAGGGAAGCGATGGTTTGTATGGAGTGCACGCAAATTATCAGCTACTCACACTTGAGCTTTTTATGTAACATAATAAGTTTACATAAAGTAACAATTAAATGAAAAGGTTTTTTCCTTATATCGCTTTTGCTTGTTTAACTGGTTTTACGGCTACTACCGCTTTACCAGTTATATCCGGCGGTTGTAGTAGCCACATGAACAAAAAAGCTGAAATCAAATGCGCTGAAGATGATACTGAGTGTCAAATTGAAAAAGCTGAAAAGTTTGATTTAAGAGATTCACTCAAGTCATAAACTTATGACTCAAATCAGTTTTTTTATGAACTCTGCCCCAAGGGATTTAGTCGAGTTCGTAGTCTTTACTGCTGTTGGCTTTACTGCAGGATTATTTGGATTAATTTAGTTATAGAAAATTGACCCATTCTTTTTTTCTCCTAACCTTTTCAAGACTTTCTTTCTTTTATATGATGGCTTGATTATGTAGAGATTTAATTAATCAAAAGTAAAAATTTTTTTTTAAATTACCTTTTATAGATAAATTTTTGTATGTCTTCGAATAGATTAGATTTTGATTTAAAAAATCCATTACTTCTTAAATAAGATTTTCCTTTTTCTATATTTTCAATTCTTTTTTCATAAGAATTTTCATCTAAATTTTTTTGCATAAAAAAATGGTCGGACTTTTATTCTGAATAATGCTCACAAAAAAGCGGTTATCTTGAATACAAAATTCAAATTCTTTTTTGAATTGCTTTTCATTCAAACTAAAGATTTAATAAAAAAAGTTTCTTTCTTAAATTTCTAAGAATCTTTTGATATTTTGTTCTTCAAGTCCTCAATATTATTAATTAATTTGTCTAACCATTCTGTATTGTCTTCCGGTTTTAAATATGTAATTTTTGGTTGATTAATTTCAAGAGTCTCAAAATCTCCACTCATAAATTCTCCTGTGTATGTTCGTTTAACTACTTCTTCGTTCTAATTGATTTGACTAAAACACTGCGTATCTTATGTGTTCGGTTTGAGGAACATTTAGGTACGGAAAGAGGTATGTTTTTTTAGTCATTTAAATCTATGGCTGACCTAAATTAGGAATATGGTTGTCATGAGTCAGTTGCGTTGCTTCAACTGAAATCCACCATAAACTTTAAATTGCATTTAATAAAATGACTTACTACAGTTGCTTTGATCAAAAAGGAAACATGATTGCTCGCTGTCAGACTAAAGAAGATATAAATGTTCTTAAGAAAATGGGCAGACCAATAATGGAAATAAAAGAAATGAAAAAAGAGGAATCAGTTGTTTGTTCTTTAACTGGTAGTCCATCCGATTACAACGACGATTATTAAAAGTATGACTCAAAGATCACTTCAATTAAATCAACATGGAAGATCAGTAGTTCTCTTGTTGGTTGAATTGAATAGCATTTGCACTCTCTTTTTTACTTTTGAAAAAGCATTTACTGATCGCTAAAGAGCGAGATAAAAATATTTAATTATTTCTAGATTAACAGTCAATAAATAAAATTTAAGACAAAAAAAAGACCCTTTTACAGGTCTTTTTTTAAATGGTGACGACAGAAAGGAGATCTATTTAATAATCAGATTAAGAATTTTCTTAGAAATTAGTTTTGAAAGTAAAAGTGATTTCTCACTTCTTCATGCTTTACAAACGACTTTATTTTTAAGATAGTTCAGAATTAATCCCGAAAGTTTAATTTCTGATCACTTAACTTTCTTTCCGTAAAGGTTAGATAAGTTAATTTACCTTGGTGTTGAAGACCATGGATTAGTGAAGATCTAGTTGGTCAACCTTGGTCGAGTCGATCACCAGAACTGTCGTATAAATAAATTAATCGATCACAAATATTTTGCATGAATCCTTAAGAATGATTTAATCATGATTAATTAAATCTTTAATCCTCGGACCACATCATCTCTCAGTAAGCATTTTATTTGTTTGTTTTACAAAGAACATAAAGCCAACCAAAGAAAGTAGCAAAAGCAATTATTAAAGCAATGTTGTTATTCCATGGACTTAAATATCTTTCTATTAAAAGTGGTACATGGAGAATAACAAAATACCAATATAGAGCAGATAGTAATCCAAACAATAAAGCCAGAAGAATATAAAAAGGCAGGATATATAATCTTCTTTTTTTTATTCTTTCTTCTGTAATATTTTCGGCTAAACCAATTCTTGACCAATAACCACCATTTAATTGAAGAAAAAACTTTAAAAATACTCCGTAAATATTTATAAAAAACCTAGATAAAGCAAATAACGGTGAAATTATAAATCTTTGCATTAATGCTTTAAAATTTAATTTGTTCAGTTATGGAAATCTGGCTTATATTATTAACTTTTTTTTCTCTATATTTCGTAAGGAAAAATACCATTGAGGTAAAAACAACTAAAAATCCTATTAATGATATTCGATAGAAAAGGTCATCAGACATTTCAAAAAAAGCTGATCTTTTAAATTTGTTTCTCATTAAAAAAAGAGGATTGTTTACTCTCTAAAGTAGATCAACATTCAATTACTGGCTTTTAGTTATGCAAGTAGTAAGCGTTTCATAAAAAAAACAAATAATGAAAACAGATTTTTTTTAGGATATAAATACAAAATTTAGGAAGGATTAAATGTCTATCATTACCGACAATACAGTGTTAATTCATATTTACAGCGGTTTAGAATCCAAAAATAAAGTTACTTTAGGTTTATTGGTTGCACTTACTGCAGAAAAAAACGATCATAAAGTTACTCTTTTTCTAGCAGGAGACGGAGTACAAATATTAGATTGCAAAAAAGCTTGCGAAATAGTTGGTCAAGGTACTGGAGATTTATACGAACATCTTCAAAATTTGAAGAAATCAAAAGTTACCATATATGTTTCAGGGATGTCTGACAAATCTAGGGGTTACGATGAGAAGCTTCTAGATGGATATTCAGCAGAGTTTGTGATGCCGGATGTTTTAGTTGAAGAATCAATTAAAGCAGATAGCGTACTTTGCTATTAAAAAAGAGGTTTTTGGTCAATAGTATTTTTCTCAAGAATGTTTGCTAAATCTATAGACATTTGTGTATCATCTGTCCACCTCATTTTTCCTGTAGGTGTTTTTGAAAAGAATTTCCATAAAAACCTTTCAATAAAACCTCCTTCATAAGGCGCTCCTAAAGCATCTCCTAAAGATAAGCCAATGAATGTACCAATAAATTTATCCTCTATAACATTTGATAATTTCATTATTTCTAATTAGGAAAGTAATTGCTTTTTTAAGGTAATCTTATGGAGAAGATTATTTTAAGATACTGCCTAATTAATTTCTATCATGTCTAATTTTTCTCCTGGAGACGTAAGAAAATTAATAGATAAGTTCTTCTCTATCCAATGGTGTATCGATAATTTAGTGGTGCCCCTTTTTGAAGAGACATCTTTACCAAATAGTCCAACTGTTATAAAAATAGCTATTGCAAATTATTCATACTTAGCGACAATAGCAGCTCCCATAAAAGAAAGATTAAAACAGGCAGGCTATACATGTGAATTTGTAGAGAAGTCTCAAGAAGAAATACAAGAAATTCTTGATTTAGCTTCTGATGAAAGGTTTATAAATGGTGAGAGGATTGAAGAATCGGTATTTGATGAAGATGATGTTTTAGAGGCTATTAAAGCCACTTCAGTTATTGATGAAGAAAGTTTTGATTTTGAATTTGAAGAGGAGGAGGCATATGAGGAAGAAGAACTTTTAGATTTAAAAGTTGAAATGTCTGAGAGCAAAATACAAAATGCAGCAGGTGCAATACTCATAAACTCAAAAAAAGATAATGTTTCTGATATTCACATCACTCCTAAAGAGGAATGCTACAAAGTAATGGTAAGGAAAGATGGGATAATGCATCCTTTTATGACCATCCCAAGGAGGTCAGGAATGCAACTTGTTACTTGCTTAAAAAACATGGCCAATATGGATATTTCTGAAAAAAGAATAGGCCAAGATGGAAAGATACTTAGGAAATATGAAGGCAATAAAATGGAATTTCGCTGTTCAACAGTCCCTAGTAAGCATGGAGAGAAAATGGTTCTCAGAATTATTAATAGTGATGCATCAGTGTTAAATTTAGATACTTTGATTCATATTGAAAGTGTCAGAAAATGTTTTAGAACAACAATTAATGCTACAAACGGAGTCATAATAGTTTCTGGCCCAACAGGTTCTGGAAAGTCAACTACTATTGCTGCAGCCTTAATAGAAAAGGACACGGGAGGGATAAATATTGTTACGGCTGAAGACCCTATTGAATACGACCTAGGTGGAGATATATTACAAACTCAGTTAAATAGAGCAAAAGGACAAACATTTGTAATGCTTCTCAGAAGTTTTTTAAGGCAAGATCCTGATGTAATACTTATTGGCGAGACTCGAGATCCTGAGACCGCAGAATCAGCTATGGATGCTGCTGAAACTGGTCATTTAGTTTTCACAACACTTCATGCCAATTCAGCAATTAGTTCATTAACTAGATTAATTGACATGGAAGTACCAAAATATAAACTAAACTCAAGTTTAAGAGGTGTATTAGCACAAAGATTGATTAGAAAAGTTTGTACAGGATGTGGAATTAAAAGAGGAGTTTCTGAGAGTGAATCTATTCGTTTCGAGATTGATGAAGGTATTCCTGTAATGTACGCCAATGCTTTATCTGCTGAAGAAAAATCAAAAAGAAAGAGAGAGAATACATTATGTCCTAAGTGTTCTGGTATAGGTTATGTCGGAAGAATTGGAGTTTATGAATTACTAGAAGTAAATAGAGATATCCAAATCGCAATTGCTGAAAAGAAGTCAATTGAAGAAATCGAAAATATTGCGGTTAATAAAAATAATATGCTTACTCTAAGAAAATATGGTCTTGAATTAATTAAGGAGGGTCTAACAACCTTTTCAGAATTAGAAAGGGTTATTTGATCGGAAATTCTTAGGACAGTTTTTTAGTTTTATATCAAAGAGAAGTAGATTAATATATTTGTTTTAGCGAAATCTTCTTTTGATGCAGTATTTAGCAAAGTCTATTAACCCTGAATATCTAAAACTTGGATCGATATAGTGCTGTATGACATAAAAAGCAAAATAATATGCTCTGCAGAATCCCCATATTGCAAAAGCTAAAAGTACGAAGGTTTTAAACTCAAAGTTAATTGATATGAGAAGCAAGGAAGCAATTAAACCAACTAAGAACATTAATCCTCCTTTTAGGTAAAGGAGCCAAACTTTCTTTATGTCCGCCATCGTTTTTCCTCTAATTTAGGGCATTCGTCAACTAGTAAAAAGTTTGGGTAAAGTTTGGGTAAAGTTTGGGTAGAAATTTACGATTCCTTGAGATCACAGTAATAGCTATTCGCGCTCACTTTTCATTAGCCAGTAGCTAGATTCAATCATAGGCTATAATTTGCGGAAAAATAGAGCTACTGGTATGGCATTTTGTTAACTTTTTCGTAAGTCAGCCAAATCCAAAGCATTGTATTTAGTTTATCGAAGATAGTTGTTCTAAGAAAGTTTAGAATAGTTTAATTCCATGAAAGACCGCCACTCTGAATTTTTTCTCCTGTACTTAAATTTAGCCAAAGTTCTCCTCCAGAATTATTCCCTTTAACTTTTTTAACTCCAATTCTATGAGCTCCTAATGGACCAACACAGTTACCAATAGTTGTGGGCGGTACATAACCATCTTCCCTAGGGATATAATCATACTTTTGATAAAACTCATAAAAACCATTTGTTGAATTTAGTCCAAAATCAGGCGTAAAAGTAGATACAACTTCTTCTAAAGTTATTCCCATTCTGCATTCTTTCCAAGAATTAATCATACTAACTTTTACAAGCGTATCTGCTGCTTTTTCTCTGATATCCAAAAATACAGGGATTACGACAGCTGATAATATTGCCAATACAGCGATAACCATCACTAATTCAATTAGTGAAAATCCTTTATTAATTTTATTGTGATAGATCAGGCTTATTTTCATTGGCCAAAACTTTTCTTCAGTCATATTAATCAATTTGTGCGAAATTATAAGGTTTGGATAAATTTTGGGTAACTTTTACATAAACTGATTATCCATCAGGTTTCCTTCTTAGGAAAATCTGTGGTGGTAAGGGAAACTTCATTATTTTTGGATTTCTATCCTAATGTTAGATATTTGATGATAGTGAACGTAATATTATTCATCTTTAAAATCATGAGGAGGAGATAT
Organism: uncultured Prochlorococcus sp.; assembly: GCA_902538515.1. GTDB lineage: Bacteria > Cyanobacteriota > Cyanobacteriia > PCC-6307 > Cyanobiaceae > Prochlorococcus_A. The sequence continues at coordinate 53,450 of CACBFH010000001.1, forward strand.
TGCCTCTTCAGAGTGAATTACCACATCGCAACCATTAGATTTCCTCAAAACTGCATCAAAGAATGTTACCTTTGGAGTCTCTCTAAAAATTGTTATTGGCACGAATTTTAATTTCATAATTCAACCTCTCAGGAAGTGAATTAAAAATATGATTAGAAATTATTTACAAAGAATAATTATTTATTGATTCTTATTTGCAACAAACTAAACAATTTTTCTCAAATGGGTAATCTTTGCAACTTTGTTTTAGGGTTTTTTGAAATGTTGTATTTACTTGACGTAATCAATATCTCACAAATCTTTTTTTGATAAAATGCATTGCGTTTTTAGTTTCATTTTACCTACCTATTAATATTGTTGTTTGTAGCCATTCCAAGTTTGATTCAACCTTAACCCAAGATATGCAATTAAAATTGTCCAAAAAAGAATTTCTAAACTTAAATTAGTCATCGACTTTTCCTCCTTTTTTACTAACTGAGCTCTAGTACGGATTAAATATAAAAATCAAGCGTAAGAATACCTAAAAAGATTAAATATTAATCACAATAAAGTTTGCAATGACTATTAGTTGGATGCGCTGTACATTCTTGATCCCAATATTTTTTTAGTTCTTTTTTGGGTAATTGATAGTTGAAATCGTGCATTTCCCACATATCTGAAGTTGCATTTCTTAGAGCAGTGAGCGGAGTAGTGAGTTTCATAAAACCTCCTTTATCTCTACTACTTAATTATCCGCCTTTTAACTTGAAATTAATAGAGTATTTTTACCCTAGTATTAGAGCTTTGTTTTGACAATCTTCTCCCATTAAATAGGATTAGAAATAATGCAGGAGTCTTAAAAGTATTCCATCAATTTTGTGGACATTCAGGTGCATAAAATTGAAGAGAGCAGAATTACCTCTTTTTTAGGCATTTCCACAATTTAATTTTTTAGAAGATTTAAAATTGGTAGAAAAAACTACATCATTTGAAGTTTTAAATGAATAATTTATAGATATAAATTCAATTAACTTATTATGGAATTCGCAAAAAAAATCATGACCGAAAAAGCTGAAAAGCTTAATGGTAAAGCTGCAATGCTTGGAATGTTTGCTCTTATTGGGGCATACTATTTTACTGGTCAAATATTGCCAGGTATCTTCTAATAAATTTCTTTTTGAAATTTAGAGGGGCTTACCAAGCCCCTTTTTTATTTTCGTTTTTTGAATTTTTTTATGGCGATACCCAATCAAAACTTTCTATACACACCTCTGAAATTTTTCAGAGGAACTCTTTAATTCGCAGCTGCGAAGGCAAATTTAGAAAGCATACTTTGGATCTAATTTATTTATGAATTGTTTATTTCTAAAAGTATTCATAGTCAAACTCCCTTCGCTTGTTTTTCAAGCTGATTAATTAATCTGTCCAACCATAAAGTGTTGTTTATCTTTTTTTAAAAAGTATTTCATTTTATATGTACTCATTAAGTTAAACCTTAATTAGTGAAACTAACTTAAATGTAATTAATAAATTCAGTAGAGCAAAAATATTGATTGTGAAAATAGTGAAATATTTAATAAAGATTCATTCAATACAAAAGAGCTGTTTGATTTTCATTTCAGATTGCCTTTCAATTAGTTAAAAGTTTTAAGAGTTTTTAATTAAAAAAAAATAGGTATTTGTATTAAATCAAAAAAATCCAATATTAAGTTTTTTACTTACAAAATGGAAATAGCTTAAAAAAAAGAAAATTTGTTGGGCTTAGATTACTTCGATCTTTTAGGATTTAATTCCCAAGAGGAAGTTGAATCATCTCTTGCTATTTTTATAGCAAGATAAGAAAAAAGGAGCAAAATTCTTCTTTATTCAGATCGACTGTTAATCATGATACCCAACTTTAGAAACAATATTTCCTGAAACAGGATCAGTAACTCCAAGTTCTGGAGACAATTCTTCCATAAATCCTCTAACCTCATCAAGGTGAGCAATCATCGCTGGTCTTTGCGCTGCAATGGCTTCTGAACTTTTCCAAATACCAACAAAACAGAAATCATAATCACCAGTTTTGGCGATATATCTTTGAGTCATACCTTCAAAACTTGTTTTATCTATTACTTCAAAATACTTATCTACACAATCTGATTTCAATTTGAATCGAACAACATTCATAAAATTTTGGATAGTCATAAAAAAGGAGCTAATTGCTATTAATCTTAGATCGACTGTCAACCACTAAAAAATTTGGGTTAAGTTTGTTAAAAAAACGAATTTCTGAGTTCCAGACCTACTATTTATTTTCTTTTCTTCTTCTTCTCTTTCTTTTTATTCTTTATCTTTTCAAAAACCTCATCAGCTTTTTTCTCAATATCATCTAGCTTATTGGAAAGTTTATTTATAGTTTCAAATTTTCCTTCTTTTATTACAGCATCTTTTGCCTCAATTATTTCAACTAGCTCTTCTTTAACCACAGTATTTTGCACCTCTTCAGTTTGGATACCAAACTTACCTTTTATAAAATTGGCTAAAACAATAAGAACTGGTACATGAGCTAGTCCACCTAATACTATTCTTGTGTCTGAATAAGCCAATTATTTAGTAAAGAGCTGAGATATTAAAGCATAAATTTAATTTTTATATTCTTTTTATTAAGCCAAAACCATTAGCCATACTTTTTTGATTCGTAAATCAAAAATTTTGCTATTAATTTAGTAGAGACTTTTTTATTCAATGCCATTAGACGTATTTCTAATGAACATGTGCATAGTAGTTATAGCATTGCTTATCAGAAGAGAAATCAAACTTAAGAAAGCAAGATAAATAATGAAAACACAAATTTTTAAAAAACAGTATATTCCAAATGTTCATGCAATTAATTTATTATTAGCTCTGCTCCTACTTATGTGGTTACCGCTAGCACTTAGATTCTTATTAATAATTTAGTCAATAAAGTAGGTTACTTGTAATTAACATATTTTTTCGGTATAAGTAGCCTAAGGACTTGTCCTTTTTGTAAGGACTTGAGCCTAGCGGTTTTAAGGTTAACTCCGCACTCCTGCACATGAGTACAAAAACCTTTTTAATTTATGAAGATTTCTTATAAGACACTTAGCTTACTACTAAGTTTTTTTTTGCTTTATTTCTTTGTTATTTTAATGATATTTATTAAAGAGCTTAATATTTTTTTAGGTTCATTTAATTCGAACCGATCTCAATATAAGTTAATTGTTTAGTCTTTAAAAGTTTGGAAAAAGTTTGGGTAACTTCTTCTGATATGAACTTATTAGCTATAAAAGTTCTTATTATTGATTTTAGAATAGAAACGTTTTTGATTATTGGTTTGTTTTCTTTTTTCAGTCTCATTAACCCTTATCTATCTTTTAACTCATTCAATATCTTTAAGATCATCAATAGCTTTTTTCTCAGAATTTTAATCATTTAATTTTTTTTCTTTACTGGCAGAATTACTTTTGGCTCTTACTACCAGGGTTATTGTTAGAGCAGAACTTATTATCATTGCATCAATTAAAAGATGTGGTGAAATATTCATATTTTGGGATAGAAATAATAAGATGCATTATTTATTCAGCTATAAATATCTTATTTATGAAAAAATGATTTAAACAGAATAATCTTAATACTACTGTCAATCAAAATTTGTTAATGCAAGAAAGGTTAAAGTTAGCATCTATATTTAAAATCTTCAAAAAAAATACTCTAATAATTTTACTCTGAAAGAAGAAATTTAAAATTTAATCTGAGAATCCCATTTTTTGTTCTAATGCCATTAATGACCCAACCAACTTATGCTCGTCAATTTTTTCTTCATCGGTCATCACAGGCTTGATATCAAAATCAATATCAAATTTAACTTTCCATGGAGCAAAATGTTCTGTCATTTTTATGCCAGCTGAAGCTTGGACAATAATATAGACATTATTGGAGTAAGACGCATGATATCTTCCCAAAACTTTAAACCCTTCAAATTCATCATTTAAAGTTCCTTCTTCAACAACCTTTAAAAAAAGATCATAAGCTGCACCCATGAGTGATACATTTTTAAAAGTTGCTGTTACTAAATAAGTATTCATAAAATTTAAATATCCAATTTTATTTATAAAGGGGGATATTTAAAATTTAGTTAAAAGTCTTGAAATCAATACTACTTATGTAGATGTATTATTTAGATAGAATTTCAGTAAAAGTAGTATTAAAGTGATATTTGAAAATTATGGATTTAATTTAAACAGCTTAGTTAATCTTTAGGAAGGAACGCATTTAAATATTAAAAGTTTTGAAATTTAGATTTTAGAATTAAGAAAGCTTTTGCTTGAATTAGATGGAACTTCCACTAGAAAAAATGATTCTCCGTAATGTGATTCGGTTGATCTTATTAGTAACCAGTAAAAAAAATTAACTAAGGCTTTTTCCACGAGGAGTTAGTAACTTAACTAGATAACCTTATAAATTTTTTAATTGCAACAAATAAAATAAATTTATCAATTAATCGAGATATTTTTATCAAAAAAAGCTTAGATTCATATTATTTAAATAAGTTTACCTTCAGGCACCGGACTAATTAATTCCTCGTTGAGTATTCTGCTTTTGGGCGTTTATCTTTTAGCAGACGAAAGATATCACTGCAATGGATCCGTACCGCAAATTATTATTCTTGGTATAGAAAGCTTTATCGGTAAATTAAAGCAAAATTATCTCAACAGATATTGTTGTTTTTTTGTATAAATATGTTACAAGACCTTAGTCATGTCAATAGATTCAGTATTTTTGCTCATTGATATATTCATTGTCGGAATAATACTATTATCAATGCATAACAAGTATCACTTTTGAAAAAAATAATTAAATTCATGAAATCATTAAAGAGGAGAATTGATATTCTCAGCGCTGAGACTCAATTAAAATTTATATTGGAAAATTAATGATGGGATTTCCCCATTGTCCTATTTGTGTCGCTCTAGCATTTATTTCTACATGCATAGGAGTTACTCGCAGTTATATGTTTTTTATTCTTTTCAAGGAGTTCATAAGTGAAGAATCCAAGTTAAAACCGAATTTAGTCTCACTCAAGGGTTGACAGTTAAGTATAAATACCTTATAAATAGTTTGTAGTAATTACTACAAAATCGTCCGATCTACCATCTGATAGACCGCAGTACGACTCAAGCCATAGGACGGGGACTTGGGCAAGTTTAGGAGCTGCATCATGGTAAACATGTATTTCAATGGAAAGTCATTCGTATATTGTAGAAAACAAGAAGAAAAGATGATAAAGCTTACTTATAGGGGATCTATTTACATGAAATAAGTTTTTTAATTTCTTTTTTAAAAAATTTGGACATATTATTGAATTTTTTTAACTCAGTATTTATTAATACGTTATAAGAAAAACTTATTGTGAATATATTTTTTGCCTATTTAAAAATCCAAATATTCGTATCTTTAGTAACGAGAAATCTTTTTAGAAATAATTAATTTGTAACTAGATTTCTAAAATTTTATGCAACCTATTTCAGAAGAACTTTACAAAAAAATAGTTGATAGTTCTAAAAAATGAGTAAGTTATTAATTGCTTTATTAGCTTTAGATATTGGCGTTAGTCTTTCTAAAGTTTTTATTTTTACCTGAAAATCAAATTTCTTAGAAAAAAAACAACTATTTTTTCCAAAAAAAGAAATACTTACAAGTTATTTTTACTTGATGAATTTATTTTATAAAATAAAAAATCTACCAATAAAAGAACTTCCTACAAGTAGTAACACCATTAAACTGGCTATTAACTTTGCTAATCGCATAAAGATAAATCCGAATTTCCTGTAGATCTTTGCATCCAGTAAATTTTCCAAATATTATTTACTTTTTTAAAAATTGACATAATAGTTGGTAAGTCATCACTAAATGCCCCTTTATAAGTAAATTTTGAATTTAGTGTAAAAATGTACATAACTATATTTCTGCCTTTTCTTGAACTATATCACTAGTAATCATTTGTTTGAATCCTTTTTCATCAAAATGATTGCCACTCATTCTTATAAGTAAAAAATCTGGAGTCCCATTGTCAACAAAAAATGAAGCCATTTTTTTTGGATTTGCAAACCCATTTAAAAATGAGATTATTGTTTCTTTATCATTCATAAAATATAAGGGACTTAATCCTTCTAGTTAAGATCTATTGTTTTAAATGTATAAATCAAAATGTAATAACTAAAAAAAATTCGTTAGGATGTTCGAAAGAATTAGATACTTAATGTAAAGCATGATCAATTCATTAAACAAATTATTGCCTGTTGGCAAAAAGGTCAAAAAATATTTGCCTTTCTTTATTGGATTTAAATTGCTTACATTTACTGGCTTTCTTACTTATTTAATGAATCGCTAATTGATATAATCTAAAAAATAGAGTTTTACGTAATTAAGATCTAGTGAATAAAGAAGAACGAATTGAAAGATTTAAGTCTATGTCAAGTTTGCAAAGACAAGAATTGATATTAAAGAAAATGAAAGAGAGAGGCATAGAGGTAGGAAGTGGAATTCCTAATAAAAAATACGATAGCAAAGAGGTTTATGAATTAATCCATATTGCAAATTGCTTCCTAGAATTTAGATAGAAAAAATAAAAAATATTGAGGTTTCTTTAATTTAGTTATTATTCTTATTAGCTTAACGTAGCAATTATTATCCACTCATCAATCCGAGGTTCATAAATGCTGCTCTTTGATGGAAAGGAACACCTTTTGAAGAAATATATTCAACTGTTCTTACAAAATTATTTTATCTGGTATGGCTGATATAAAAATTGATGAAATTGATACTCTTATAAAAAAAATCAAAAAAAGATTTGATGCTTTTATTTTTTAAATATAATTCTGTATTGTTTTGTATAAGGAGGGTAGCTCAATTTATAGAAATCTTTTTAAATAATGTGACCTTCTAAAAGATAATTAAGAGTACTATTTGAGATTTCTTTTTATATGTAATAATGAAATTAACCTAAATCATAAATGTTTAAGAATCTACTTTTAACCGTTTCTTTATTTTTTATTTCTTTCATAACTATTTATCCTTCAAAAAAAGAAAACACTCATTTAATTAATTATTGTCATTCTCTTGAAAAAATACTTTCTAGAAATTCATTAGAAAAAAGCAATAAAGTTTCGGAGAAGTATAAGATTTTTGCAAAAGATATTACTTTGTTTGGTACTAATAAAAGTAAAGGAGGCTTAGTTAACAAAATAATTGATCAATATAAAAATTCCAAGAAATCTTTGATTATAAATTTTGTGCCTAATCAATTTTATTGTTTGACGGGATATTGGACTGAAGAGATAAATCCAGGAACATTTCAAACTATTTTCTATGAGAAAAGCAAACAAAGAATTAATCAATATGAGAATATAAAAAAAGAAGTAAATGAATTTATTGAAGACATAAATTTCGAATATCAATCTATACAAAATGAAATAGATAATTTTTTAGAAAATTAAATTTTTTCTTGAATAAATAATTTATTAGTATTTAATTAATTTTTTAGATTGAGAAATAAAAAAATAGTTGAAATTCTAAAATTAATAAAAGCTAATAATTTGTAAAGAATAAATTTTTGAATATTAAAACAATCCGAACTAATAAGTCCTACGAAAAAGTTTAATAAATGTCAATATTGTATAGCACTCTTCAACTACTAAGGCAAAGCAGTGGTCATGACGAGTGCAATATCTTTAATTAGAATGCGTAAATATAAAGTATTGATATTTTTTAAGCTTTCATTTTTAACCTCTAGATAAGTACCCATTTACTTAAAATTAATAAAGATCTTAAATGTAATTACCTAGCACGCGAGTAAGAACTTTAAAAATAAACTCACAAATGTATTAAGTAGACTTTAATATAAGGTATTGTTTTTTGCACTATGAACATCTACCTATTCTGGATATTATTTTTAGCACTGTGGGGAATTGTTCCTCTAATGATTATAAAGGGTAGAGTTGATAATTCTCCCAAAATAAAGACTTCCCCAGAAGTTATTAAATCAAAGAAAAAAGGTTGGTTTAAATAAATACCATCATTTGATTATTATTATAAGCTTCAAGATAAACTTTCATATTCTTGAATTTTTTTTCCAATTTTAGGTTATTAAAAGTCTTAATAAATATTTAAAGTCTAATATACAAAAAAAAATCAAAATCTTTACTTAATTATTTCATAGATATAAACTAATTCTGAAAACTAAAACTTGAAAATAGATGACTGAAATAAGATCACCTTGGGGTTCAATATCCTCGAAAGTTAGTTTGTTACCAATTTATTATTTGATTTTTGTTTATGGGTTTGTATATATATTGCCTTTTGGAAAGACTTTATTTGGATTAACTTGGTTTGATTTATTAAAAAAAGAAGACGGACCTTTGGAATGGTTGCAGTTTAGTCAATTTTTTATTTCCTCTATCATGGGCTTTTTTATTTTCTACAAGTCTAAAAAAAGGAGATCGATTAATTCGTTGATTTGGTTATTTTTTAGTATTTTTTGCTTTCTAATTGCTGCTGAAGAAATTAGTTGGGGTGAGAGGATTACTGGATTTACATTGAAATCAATTTCAGAGTTAAGTATCCAAAGTGAGACAAATTTTCATAATCTACCTTTTTTCCATAATATTCTTCTTGATCCACTGTTACATGTTCTTTGTATCTTTTTAGGTTGGGTGGGATGGAAAAAATGGCCTAATTTAAGTTCTTTGCCGAGTAGAAAATATAGTTTGTTTTTTTTATTGGTATCTTTATTTTTTGCTTATTATGATCTCTCATGGGCTTCCACAGTTCAACATATTAGAAATGATCAAGAGATTTTCGAATTTCTCTTATCTACTGGAATCTTCATGCATTTTTTAGAACAATTTAAATTTTTAAAAAACTCTAAAAAATAATTTTATATTCATGAATAGATAAATCATAAATATTTCTCATGGTAGAGAGTCATGGAGAAATCCAAATTAGTATCATTAAAGAAAAATAAAAAGTTTTAGTTTAAAAAGTGCATTTTATAAAATATTTAAACAACTCTTATCTCTCTTTCAAAATAATGATTTTTACGAATTTATTTAAGAAAAACTAAATAGAGTTTTTTCTTAAAAAATAAAATCCACCACTTATTGAAATTACTACTGGAAACCAAGCTGCAATTATTGGAGGAAGTAGTCCCTTAACACCAAAAGAACTAAATATAAATGACATCACATAATAAACTAATATAAGGATCACACTCAATCCAAAACCCTGACTTTTAGAAGACCTTAGACGAGATTGAGATCCCAAAATACTACCTATCAATCCAAAAACCAAACATGCACAAGGTAAAGTAAATTTCTCTTGAATCCGCACTTGTATCTTTCTAATTTCTTTGAGATTACCTATCTTTTTATATATTCTTTCAGCCTCTAAAGCTTCTTTTAAAGACATATCACTTGCATCCTTTGGTACTTTTGCAAGATCTAAAGGGCCTTCAGTAAAAGGATATATATATTGTTTGAAATTAATACTTGTTGTTTGACCTATAGAGTTTGTTGAGACAATATTTCCATCTGTGAATACCCAAGAAGAATTTTCTTTATCAAAGATGGCACTACTTGCAGTCAGAGTCTGCTTTATATTTACTCTGGAAAAATCTAAAACCGTAACTTCTTGCATAATATTGTTTTCAAATCTAGAAGCATAAAATATGTGAGTTAGGAATGTATTTATTTTTGTTGGATTATTGTTTGGATCAATTCTTGATCCTTTTCTAGAAAAAATAATATTATTTTTACTTTTTCCTTGATTGAAAGAACTTCCTATTCCTGATCTTAAAGTGGATTCTGCAAGCTTATTGCTGGCGGGCACCAAATTATCATTGAAATAAAAAGTTAATCCTGTCATGAATATTGAAACTGCAATAGCTGGAGATATAATCCTTGAGGTTGTGATTCCTAATGACCTTAAAGCTAATAATTCAGAATTAGCTGATAGCTTCCCATAGGATAATAACGTGGCCAATAAAACAGCCATTGGAAATGATAAGACTAGAAAGCTGGGAAGACTAAAAATTAGTGTTTGTAAGGCTTTTAATATAGGCAAACCATACTCAACTATTTTTCTTATCAAATCAAACATTACTCCTACAGAGAGAGAAATAACAGTAAAAGCGGAGATGGCAAATATCATTGGCGGTATTATTTGCCCTAATAACCATCTATCTATTAAGGGTATTGAATACCAAGGGGAAAATATCTTATTAAATGCTGTTTTAATTAGTGATTGATTTGAAAGTTTCAAAGGGAATTTATTTAATTTGTACTATTTTTTTATTGCATTATAAAATATTAATGATTAGAGACCAATAATAAATTATTGGTTAAACAGAATTTTTTTATTAAAATTCAAAGAAAAAAATAAAATATATTTGTACTTGCAATTAGTCAAAAAATTTGGTTTCTTTAATAAAAAAGGACTTTAATGAAAAGCGAGCCTTTATTAAAAGATTGTAAATGTATACACTGCCAACAAAAAACACATCAGATTAAAAGTTCAAGTTTATATTGGGAAAAATTAATCTTAAGTAAAAAGATTGCATAGATATTTTGTAAACTCAAAGAAATCATTAGAAACTTTGAATCATCTTATTTTTGAAATTTATTAATGAAAATAATAAAGTTATTGAAGCTTATTTTTAATTCCTCTCTTCATTTTTTTAATTATTAAGACTTTTGATTTTTTTTGTAGATTTTATTTTCTCTATTAAAAAGAAAAAGTAAGATAAAAATACAAGAAGGAATGAGAATAAAATCTAAAGACATATATTAATTCAGTCTATTTTCTTCTTAGCAAATTAATTAATATTTGACATTATTTTCTTATCTTCAACATCTTATTCAATAAGTCAAAAATTATCTTTCTGTTTATTATGTTTGCTTTCATTTAAAATTGAGAGAGCCTGCAAGTATCCCACCGGCAAGCTCATGACGACTTAGTTAATTCAGATTTTCTGATTTAACCAGCTAAGCACTTCCTAAATGCTGTAGTTATTCTACTAAGTAAAATTACTTACTGTGGGTATAAATGCTTATTTTAATGATTGATTTGCGGATTTAATAATAAAAGTGATTTGATAAAAAAAATATGGCTTTTTAATTTTTCTTAAACAGATATGCCACATATTGATCTATCAAATAAATACTCAGAGGAAAATCGTCGGAAATTTTGGTTTACATAAGTTAATATTTGTGTTACTTTAATTAACAATTATTATGCTTTTAATGTCAAAATCAGGAGTAACTACAGAATCAGGTGGAAGACAGAATATGTTCCCATCAGAAACTAGACCTTATATCGATGAAACTGTGTCTTACGATGGATATCCTCAAAATGCGGAAAAAGTAAATGGTAGATGGGCTATGGTTGGTTTCGTTGCACTATTAGGTGCCTATGTAACAACAGGCCAGATCATTCCAGGAATTTTTTAGTCCATAAATAACTATTTTTTAAACTTTTCAGAGCTATACTACGAAGTTCTTGAAAATAAATTTAAATTTTATTTTAAATTAATTAATTTCTTATTTAGATCGATTAATTATTTTAAATTTGAAAATAAGAAAAACCAAATAAAAGTTATAGCATTTAAGCTAAATATTATTCCGAGAAATATATAAGCAAACTTTTTGCCAATAAATGCCGTCTCTGGTTCAAGCTTTACCCGCATTAAAACCTCGAATCATGTGGATAAAGATAGCATCATTTACAAATAAATTTAAGTTTTATAGAAGAAGAGTATTTAAATTAATATTTCTCTCAAAATGTAATATTAATGTTTATCATTCATACCTTAGCTTGAGTTTTTCAGCAAATTTACATTGTAAAATTAATTAAAAAACCTCTCAAAATCGTCGTGCAAAATGTGATTGAAAGTAAAACAAAAGCTTGAATCTAATTTTTAGAAAATAGATAGTCATCTATACTAATATTTAGAATAATTTTTGTTCGATATAAGATAATTATATAAACTTAATAAAGACCATTTATTATCAAAAAAAATAGCCCAATTAAAAACTAATTTAAGTGGGGCTATTTGAAAAATAAGAATTTTATATTAGATAAAACCAGGAATGATTTGACCTGTAGTTAAATATGCTCCAACTAGAGCTACAAAACCTAACATTGCAAATCTACCATTAAGTTTTTCTGCAATGATTTTCTCTTTTTCAACTATTTTTGGTTCATTATTTTTCATTAGAACCAGCCTGGAATGATTTGGCCAGTTGTGACATAGGCACCAACTGCTGCAACAAAACCTAACATTGCTGCCCAACCGTTAAAACGTTCTGCTTCTGGAGTCATTTTTTTAATGTAATTTGTAAACAAATATAACATATTTATTTAATAATGTAAAGAAAATAAGGGATTTCCCTTTTTTTTGTCAGGTAAAGTTAAAAACTGCTACATATATGTGTCGAAATATACCTTTTTTAAGTTTTTATTTTTATCCTTAATTTGTAAATTGCAAAAAAAATATAAGCTTTTGACCTTGTTTTATTAGTGGGATATCCTCATTTAGAAGTAATTTAAATTATGATTATGCAAGGTCAGCTAGTAGGGATACAGGCTGACTCTTTTTATAGGGATTTTTAGATTTTGACTAAAAGTAGTTTGTAGAATTCAAATAATTGCTATTAATAAATTAAATATATTATGAATTTATGTCATTTACGACTTACTACATGCATTTAATTTTTGGAAGAATTCCTTCAATTACTAGCTCTGATCTAATACTTTATATCTTGCCTGCTCTTACAATTTCAATATTATTTTTTAGCATTACAATAATTTTTTTCAAGACTCCTAAATTGAGAAAGGTTAAATAATCCAAGATTTTAAAATTATTCTTTTTACTTAAGCGACCACTTTTTTAATTTTGGATAAAAGACTTTTTTTTTCGGCTACTCAAAGAAATAGAGACTGCATTGGTAATGTACTATCCAAAATTATAAAAAAAGGTTCAGTACTGGAAATCGGGAGTGGCAGCGGTGAACATGGGGTGTTTTTTCAAAAACGCTTTCCTGAAATAATCTGGCATACAAGTGACCCAGAGTTAGTGCATAGAAAAAGTATAAGTTCTTGGATTAAGTACGAAGACTTAACTAAGAAAATGCCCCAGCCTCTTGATATTGATGTAGAAAGAATTCCTTGGAAAATTCCATTGAGATTAGCTCATTCTTTGCAAGGAATAGTCTCTATAAATATGATTCATGTAGCACAGTGGTCTTGTACTTTAGCACTCTTTAGAGAGTCAGGAAAATTACTCAATAAGGGACAATTTTTGATTTTGTATGGGCCATTTAAAATTTGTAATAAGCACACAAGTGAAAGTAATTATTTTTTCGATAATTCATTAAAAATGCAAAATGATCTTTGGGGTATTAGGAATCTTGAGGAAGTTTCATATGAGAGCAAGAAAAATGGCTTTTCTCAAGAGGATATTATTAGGATGCCTGCAAATAATTTTTCAATAATTTATAGAAAAGTTTCTTGATAAGGCAAATACAAATATCGATAAGTTATTAAAATTTATCTTATTAGATGATTAACCTGATAGTTTTTTGCTCCATTCTTTATGCTTTTGATCTAAATCTGAAATTTTTTCGCCTAAATTCAACTGTATTTCTAATAATTCAACTTTTGTAAGTGTTATTTTTTCCGAATAAAATTTAATAGGCTGCTTACCATGCAAATTGTCGCCACTCATAGAACTATTAGTTTTGTAGTATTTTCTAAGATGAAAAATTTGTTATTGCTAATTCTTTTATATTCTTTTCAGATTTGCGTAAATTAATGTGATAAAGAATTGATGCTTATCGTGTTTTTAATCCACTTTTTTGTATGAAGATTGCCATATATATCTCCCTCTATTGATTTCTGACTCAACAGCAACGCAATTGCAAGCAATATTCCATAGAGCTTTGTGTATTGGGTCAGGATTAAAAAGATATGCTTTTTTAAAGGCTTTTTTAATTAAGACAGTTGCCTTTTTTGCATGATAATGAGGGATCGTTGGACATACATGATGAACGACATGGCTAGAACCTATATTATGGTGAAGAAAATTAAGGACTCTACCGTAAGGCCTGTCAATAGATAGAAATGCGCCTCTCATAAAGGAAAATTCCGTATTTGAAAGATGAGGAACGTCTGAATCTGTATGATGGAGCCATGTATAAACTACTAGCCAACAATTAACCACTAATAAAGGGCCAAAATACAAAGCAATTACTGGAAATAATCCATTCTTGAAAACTAAATAAACAACGCCCACTAATGTCAAACCTACGCCAATATCTGATATCCAAACTTTCTTGGACCATATTGATGGCCATAATGCTTTAGAAAATGGTTTTGTTGGCCAAAAATGATTTGAAGTACCATATTTAACTCCCCCTGTACTACCCGTAAGTAAATAAGCAGGCCAGCCAAATATTAGATGTAAAACAAGTTGAAGAATTCCATAATTTTTCTTACCTAAGGAATTTGAAAAATGTAATTCTTTTTCTCCGCCAACTTTTTCTGTAACTCCATTCCCTTTAATGACTAAAGGGACGTGAGTTTCTCCATTGGTTATGTTATTTGTGAATCGATGATGAATTGCATGAGAGCGCTGCCAAGAAAAATAAGGTACTAGAAGTAATGAATGTATTAAATAACCAGTTATAGATTCCAATGTCTTGTTTTTAGAGAATGCTCTATGCCCACATTCATGGGCAATTACCCAGAATCCCATTGCAGTGGTACCTGATAGTAATGCGTAAATAATCCAAATTGGGATCATTTTTGGGGTAAATGGAATAGATAACCCTATCGCAACTACCAATGATTGAATTAAAGCTGATTGTAAAAGATACTTCAAAGAAGTTTTGGTATTGCACTTAAAGTAGTGATCTGGGATAACATCCTGAAATTCTTTTAAGCTTGGAATATCTTTATCCTCTATTACAAGCGCTTGGCCTTTAAGACCTGAAAATTTTATATTACTCAAATTTTTTTTGGTTAAGAATTTTGTTATATAAAAGTGAATTTATATATTCTATTATCCACCACAGGATCTAATAATGAAAAGAATTGATAATTAATTTTTCGACAAAGTTATTAAGACTTTAATTAAATCTTAAAATAAAATTATTTGTACTGTACATTTGTTGATTTATTCTTTATCGCAATCTTTTTATTTATCAACTTAATTCTCTTTTATACTGATTGCTTTTGATCTTCTTTAAAACTAAATTAATTTAAAGACCGCGTATATACTTCTTATGCAGACCAGATTGTTTACGTGGCTTTACTAGAATAGGCAAAACAATCACCCCTGCCGTAAAAAGACAGATTGGAGCAACTACCATCAATATAGATTCGAGGGACATGCATAACCTTAAACTTCTTAATAAATAGCAGGTTTTATTTTAGAAGTCATGCGTATTTATATCTATTTAGTGAGAATAGATTCAAAATTTTTATAAATTATTAAGTAAAAAAGAAAAAAAGATTAAAAAATATCAGTTTTTTCATAATTCGTACTAATTACATAATTATTATTTTTAAAAATTACTTATGGATGAAGAGAAAAAGTGGATGCTTATGACTTATTATTGCCCAACCCATGGCGATTCAGGTTTTGTAAAACCCATTCAACTAACAAAAAAAGAAATTAGTAAAACATTCTTAAAAAAAACTAGGATTTCTAAAATAAATCTTGAAATAAAACCTGAGATATTTTGAAAATATTCTAAATTTTTATTGAAATCAGGTTAATTTAATTGATATCTTACAAAAATCCCATAA
The DNA here is from genome assembly GCA_902538515.1 of uncultured Prochlorococcus sp. GTDB lineage: Bacteria > Cyanobacteriota > Cyanobacteriia > PCC-6307 > Cyanobiaceae > Prochlorococcus_A. The sequence goes on from CACBFH010000001.1 coordinate 69,296, forward strand.
GCTGCTTTTTTATAAGCAGTATTGGTAAATATATTGAAAAACATAAATTAATTTGTATCAGAATCGCACGTTAATTCACATTGATTAAGATCATGTGATGATATCTTTTCTAAAATTCTTAACATATCAATTTCGGAAAGTTCTCCATTGGAATTCCATTTTAAAGTTGTTTTTCTTTGCGGGTAATTTTTATTACTCATTTTGCAGCCCTCCCTTTAAATGAATTTCTAAACAACGACTTACACATTCTTGATGGCCGTCCACAATACTACATTCAGTAATACATTCAAAATATGAATTAATAGAATCTATTTCTGCATTTTGGTTAGTAGAAAAAACTGAATCTTTCATAAATTTGACAGATTTATTTGAAATAGAGATATAGCACAAATTTATAGTCAAAAATTAACTTTATTAAGCCTATTAGAAAAAATAAGTATTATTTACTACCTTATTTTTTCATTTGGCCTCCTTTAAGAAAAGTAGTAATAATATTATTTCCAAAGATGAGAAACAATTATAAATTTGATTACTTAAACTCGGTTTTACGATTTATATTTTTTAATTATTAAATTAAAAATATTATTTTTATAACGCAAGTTTCAAAAAAATCAGCATAAAGACTGATTTACTTTTGAGTAATTTAGTTGGAAAATTATAGATATAATTCTATTTTTTCAAATGAAATTACTAATTAATTGGCTTGCGAAAATGTTAGAGAGTATGGCAAATGCTTTTATGCATCCTATAAAAAATGACTTGCCACCGTCTATAGGAACCCATGCTTATAGTAGTATTCCGGTTAAGCGAAAATTAAGAAGAAGGTTTAATTATTAATTTTGAAAGAATAGTATTATTCTTACTAATAAATTTCAACCATTTTAAGAAATTGCATACTAGATGTGAAATTTGATCTATAAAGCAAATGAATATTTGAGTTGTGATAGTCACTTATTATTAATTCGGTATTCTCTTAGATAATAAATATCCCAAAAATATATTATGACAAAGCCTAATTCTGCCAAATTGTTATATTCAATTGGCTGTTACCCAGAATCATTTTATACATTTTTTATGATTTCCCTTCCTCTTGATTACTATATATTTTAAGAATAATTTAATGTAAATTTTAAAAACTAATATCTTAGAAATTACTAAAGAATAAATTCTTTAGACATAGTTCTCAATTGATCTAGATTTAATCTTTCTAAGTAATTTTTAAAGTCACTAAGATTCCTATTAGAGTCTGAATTTTTACTCTCGTAAAGAAGACTATTAGAAATTAACTCAATAAGATGATCTTTATCCATACCCCCTTATAGACCATAATTTCTGTTTAAAAAATTAAGGTCTTGAATTCGAGATCATTAATTCATCTCTATAAGAGTAATAATTTATAAATTTTTTAAATCTTTTTTTATTTTTTCTAATCTTTCAATTAACACTTTTTGTTCCTTAATTAGGGATTTTTTCTTTACTGCAAGTTCTTTGTTCAAAGGAGAATTGAAATATTTTTGGTAAGAAACAAAAAAAACAGCTATGGCTACTGTAATGCCAAGAGCACCAATTATTAAAATTGGAGATGCAGGAAAGTCATAAAATGGAATTGACAATGTATTCTAGTAAAACCTAATTCTAGTTATCCCATAAACAATAAAATGAGTAATAATTACTTATTCTTCACAAATTCTTATTGGTAATAATTTTGCTAGTTATTTTATAAAAATAAATAAGGTTTATCTTAAATTAAATTTTAAAAATAAGTAATTCTACAGCTGTCAAAGAACGAATAACCAACAATGATTAGATTAGTAAAAATTTTTTTCATGAAGAAAATCATAAATAAAAAACATAATAAAAATGAACCATGGTTTAAATGGTTAACGAGAGAACTTAATTCTCATGAAGCTTTTCAGGATTTTGAATCAGGCAAGAATCCACGAGATGTTGCAGAAGATTTTATTTCTAGAAATAGTACGGCCATTACAGAAGTTTTCGAGAATTTTGATGAAGAAGATAAATATACACTCGATCAGTTTCTTAAATTAACTGAATGCGAGATGCATGTGTTTAAAATTCTTGAAAAACAAATAGAGTTAAGAAACAAGATAAGATTTGTAGATTTTAAAAAAAGAAAAAAAATAAAGAATTAATTTCTATAATTTTTTTCTCATTAACGGTATTACCAAAGCCTAACCAGGTGAACTATAAAATCTTTCCGAAGATAGTTATTAAATTAATAAAGATCCATTTCTAATCTTTTCCAAAATCTCTGATTTTTCTTATTTCAGTAGCTATTTGAGGAATGATACAAACTATTGAACAATCATAGAAACCAAAAGTTTTTAAAAATATCGGGAGTTTGAGTAGAAACTATAATATTCGCTTTTTAACATTATCAATTTAATCTTCAATTTATCAAAATGGTTTTTATTTGCTAAATAGGATCAAATAAATTCATATCATTCGAATCTTGTTTTGGGATCTTATCTTGATTTGGTAATGAACAGAAACCGTCTTTGCAAATCATTTTTTCTTTTGCAATACTTCTAGTTTCTGAGAAAATATCTTTGTTATTGTTGTTTGAAGACTGTTTAAGCATTTATAAAAAAATAAATCCAATATTAAATTAATAACTCAATTTTTTTTAATAAGCAACAAAATTAATATTAATTATTTATTCACTTTTTTTGATTTGGTAAGTCTCTCCAAAATAGCGCCATTACATAAATGAATAAAGATATAGAACAAATATAAAGCAAAGAATTTAGATGCATGTTTATTTATTTAAAGTAATTATTAAGATAAGGTATTTGACCAAAAAAGGGTTTTCTATGAATTGGTAATTGTTTAGCGGTTTTGCAAATTCTAATATTTATTTAAGTTTTTTATGATTTTCCCAAAATCTGCATAATGAAAAGTGTTTAAGTATTAGGAATATTTTTTTAGTTTGTTAGAGTCTTAAGTCAAATAGCTTAATAAATCTAATAAAAATTATATATTTTTAAATGTTTTTTGTGATATTTACGATCTATCCCTATCTACTTCTATTAAAGCTTTTCTTCCTTCTTTAAGGGTTCTTAAGATAAGCCAACTAAGAGAAGAAACAAATATAAAGGTAAGTATTATTAGGGAGATATGAGTTGAATCAATATTGTTGGGCAATTTAATTAAATTCTTTATGAGTTTTTATAATTAAAAAATTCAAACGTCTGATCTAGAGTAAGCAGGTATCAGCATTCCACCATCTTGATCGTCATTATTGTCATCATCAAACCCACCACCCAGAACTAGTTCAATAATTACAAGTACAGCTACTGGGTAAAAGCACCATAATATCGCTGTAAAAGGACTTACTGAGGAAGAAGCTGAGTAAAATTCTTGCATAGTTCAATATTAATCTAAAGAATCAACAATTGTGGATACTATAGGTATTGTTTTATTCAATATTTCTATAAATATTTTTTAAAAACTTTTCTCTTTTGCACGAATAGATCTTTGGTATGTATTGATATTTTTATTCTTCAAAATCAATTTGAATAATAATTTTCTGGAACTTACTGAGAAACTAATAATGACATAATGAATCGCTCAATTGTTATTTTTTATACTTAACAATAATTGTACAATTTTGATTCAAAAACTATTATTTATCTTGACTTTATAAATTCTATGTTTTCTTTCACTTTTGATCCTTTGGCTGCGATATTTGGCATATCAGGAATTGTAGGCTTCTTTTTCTTCGTTTCTGCTGCCAAGGGAACTTCCAGTATCAATACAAAACCAAAAAAGGAATTAGATTAGAACTTATTCTGCCAGAAAACTAAATTGAAATTTTAAATTAAGTATTTAAAAGACTTGTTAATTATTACTTATTCCATTGTTTAGAAATAAATTCAAGAAAATTTTTTAGATCCTCTTCAGGACAATTTGTTTGTTTTTGTAAATCAATGCAAATTTGCTTAATATTTTCAAAGGCCTTTTTTACTATTTCGTTTTTTTCAATAACTTCAAAATATTCTTGATCAGTAAAAGGCATAATATTAGTTTCCTTCTTGAAAATTATTTATTAATCATATTTTATCTACATTGACTTAACAGTAAAGAAGAAAAAATTTTTTTCTTAAGTTTAGCTACCCATTCGATAATGTTTCTTAATACTTTTGGTTACTTCCCATTCGCAGTAAAGTCCAGCAGAAAACTCAACTAGATCTCCAGCTTTAATAACGTGAATGACACCGTTTTGGGCACTTATTTTCACTTGACCTTCAATAATTAAGAAATTTCCTTATCATTGTAATTCCATTGAAATTTGCTTGGCTCACATTCCCAAATAGGCCAACTTTTTATTCCATACTGAATTATTACGCTTGCACTACAGGGAAAAGATATTAGAACTTTCACGAAATAGTTCGGATGTGTTTTTCATTTTTACAAATATAAAGAAATATTTATTCTCGAGAATGTGTATTTCTTTACTGTCTTTTATTTTTTTTCGTTTATCATAAAAAAAATTTCTAATTTATGGATGAGCTTTCTGTATTGTCAATTTCGCTATCTATAGCTTCTATAGGAATATTTTTTTTATTTTTCGCTTCAAATGATGATGATGACCAAGATGGAGGTAAGTTGATTAAATCATTAGAAAGAATTAATTAATTCCAAGTAAATAAAACATTTAAAAGAGATTTATAACCTATAAAGCCTGCATAAATGCAGCTTAAAAAAATAACATAAACTTCTAATGTGCCTAGTCTTTTTTTCTTTAATGTTTTCATTTTTTTGAGTGCTTATAAGGTAATTTTATTTAATTTTATTTTTATTAACATGAGTATTTTTTACATTAACTCAGAGATTAAAGAATTATTAATGTCAAGCCAAAAAATAAAAAACAAGTAAAAAATATTATTTTTTTGGTAATTTCTCTTTCCTCATTCTTAGCAAAAAATAAAGAAATTACTGGGGATGTGCTTAATAAAGCCCATCCTACTCCTATGGGAAGGGTTTTAAACACAACTTGTTGTAGAAATATTCCTATATTTGTTCCAAGAAGTATTGAAATAAAAAATCTTTTTTGTTGTTTTTTGTCTATGTTCTTTAAGAAAAAATTAATCTTAAAACCTTTTAGACTAATCAAAAAAATTATTGCACCTAATAATCTTATTTCAGTTGTAAAGAACGGAGATAAATTGCTTTGAAGGAAAACCATCCTTGATAAAAGACCTCCAAGAACAGCACATAAAACTGATAAAAAAGGAAAAGCAAAAATATTAAAGTTATTTTTTTCTGAGAAAGAGGAGTTTTCTTCTTTAAAATCGTTACCTTTTCTGAGAATTATGAATAGCGAAATGCTTACTATAATAATTCCAACCCATGATTTAGTTGTTAAATTTTCATTAATAAAAAATTCCCCTGACAAAGCAGCCATTAAAGGAGAAAGAGTTTCTATAGTTAAAGTTTTTCTTGTGCCAATTGTTTGTAATGACTTTAAATAGAAAGTATCACCTAAACCAATACCTATTATTCCACTAGTTAGTAGTATAAATATGTTTTTTAATGCAATTGTAGAACTTAGATTGATAAAAGCAGGTATAAAAATTAAAAAAGCTATTATATTTTTTATTAAATTAATATCTATTGATTTATATTTTTTAGTTTGCGCGCGCCAAATAAAGCAAGCATAAGTCCAAGATGTAGCAGCTCCAAAAGCAGAAAGGATTCCAATCAAAACGAATAATTTTTAAAATTTTATTTTATTAATTGAGTAAATGCTAAAAAGAATACATAAATAAGAATCAAGATCCCCGGTAAGTACTGAATTAGTGATTTGAAATTATTTATTTTCATATTTTTTAAAATATATTTTAAACAGTTTTTTTATTAGTAGGGTACAAACTCTCTAACTTCTTTCTTCTTTTAACTTTCTCATTAATTCTATCTTCTTTTTCTTTTTTCTTGATCTCATCATTTATCTTATTTTGTCTATATCCAAACCAAAGTAAAACCCAAATAACAGAAGTTATTAAAAGGAGTGCAGTGTATTGACCAGTCATAGGAAAACTGGCCTCAGAATATTTAACGTAAGAAAATATTAGACTCATTTACTTAAGTTAAAGCATAAAAATAACGACTGCGTTTATTTTTTTAGAAATTTAAAAATTAGTAAATTGCAACTATTTATTATGTAGTTTTAAAGTTTTTTATTAATTTTTTTTATGGCTTTTGGAGTAATTTTTCTTTTTTACTCCTTGCTATTATCAGATTGAAGCATATTAAATAATAAGTATTGGAACCTTTTGATTTAGCAGTTGTAGGAGGCGGTGCAGCCGGTTTTATGACAGCAATAACTGCTGCTGAAAATGGAGTAAAAAGAATAATAATTCTTGAAGGTACTTCAAAACTTATGGAGAAAGTAAGGATTAGTGGAGGGGGAAGATGTAACGTCACTAATGCGACATGGATACCTAATGAACTAGTTGAGAATTACCCCAGAGGTGGAATTCAGCTCTTGGAATCATTTAATCGTTTTGCTGCTGGAGATGTGTATGATTGGTTTGAGAAAAAAGGTTTAAAATTAAAAATTGAGGAAGATCTAAGAGTTTTCCCAGTATCTAATTCTTCTTCAGATGTTATTGATTGTTTGAGAAAAAGTGCTTTATCAAAAAACGTAGAGATATTAACAAAATTTTTTGTAAAAGAAATTTCAAAAACTCCAGATAATATATTCAATATTTTTAATCTTAAAAAAGCAAAGGTAACTGCAAAAAATATTATTCTTTCAACTGGAGGTAATCCAAGCGGATATAAATTAGCTCAAAATCTTGGACACACCATTGTTAAACCCGTTCCATCGCTCTTTACTTTTTCTACAAAAGAACCAAATTTGGATGAATGTAGTGGGGTATCAATCAAGGGCATAGATATAGAAATTAAATTAAACAATAAGAATTTTCAAAATAGAGGCGATTTACTAATAACGCATTGGGGATTTAGTGGGCCAGCAGTATTGAAACTTTCATCAATTGCAGCAAGGGAACTTTATAGCCAAAAATATAAATTTAATCTAATCATTAAATGGTCTTCTTTAAGTTATGAGGAGTTAAAAGAAAAAGTTAATTATTTAAGATTAAATAAAGGAAAGGTGAATCTTATTAATAGTAGACCTGTTCCACTATTAACAAAAAGATTATGGATTTTTTTATTAAAGAAAATAGGTATTGATAAAGAGAAAAAGTGGGCTGATTTACTGGCGGATGAAAGAGAGAAAATGATAAATACTCTTATGAGGGATAAATATATAATTTCCAGCAAAGGTCCATTTGGAGAGGAATTTGTTACTTCCGGAGGCGTAAAAATTGATGAGGTTAATTTTAAAAGTATGGAGAGCTTAATTTGTCCAGGTTTATTTTTTTCTGGAGAAGTTTTGGATGTTGATGGGATCACTGGTGGATTTAATTTTCAACATTGTTGGACAAGTGGATGGATCGCTGGGATGGCAGTCTCAAAGTTAAATCATTAAGGAACAAATCAATAAGTAACAAATCAATAAGTTTATCTTTTTTTTATTAAGTATTAGACGGAAAAAGTTTTTTGAAGAAACTTTAATTTTAAAGTTTTAATTATTGGTGAAGATTAATGCAGAATCTTGTATCAAAAAAAGAAGAAGAGGAAAGAAGATTAAAAGCTTTAGCAGAATATAGGATTTTGGGAACCAAGCCAGAATCTTGTTATGACGATATTACAAAAATTGCCGCTACAACTTGTAATGTGCCTATTTCTTTAATGACTTTGGTAGACAAAGATAAACAATGGTTTAAATCCAAAGTAGGACTTCAAATATCAGAAACTAGAAGAGATTGGTCTTTTTGTACATATGCAATAAAAGAAAATAGTCCATTAATTATTCATGATGCTTTCCAAGATGAAAGATTTATAAATAATCCATTGGTAACTGGAGATCCAAAGATTCGTTTTTATGCAGGTTTTCCCCTTAGAAATAGTGATGGTAATAAGCTTGGAACTCTTTGTGTAATAGACAGAAAGCCAGGAAATCTAACTACACAACAATTTAATATTATGGAATTATTATCCAAGCAAATAGTTTCATTTTTAGAGCTTAGAAAAAAGTCATTAAATTTGCTAGATGCTTTGTCTAATTTGCATAAACAAGAAGGGATTTTATCTGTATGTTCATATTGCAGAGAAGTAAAAAATAAGGAGGGCGATTGGATGCATTTAGAAAAATATCTTTCGAAAATTAGTGATATAAGATTCAGTCATGGGGTTTGTGATAATTGTATGGAAAAACATTTCCCAGATGTAATTGAAGTATGGAATAAAAAGGATTTTTTTGAAGAAGGTCAAAAAAGGTTTTTAGAGTCCTAGATGCAATACCTTACTTTTTATTGCTAAATCTAATTTCTAAACAAATTCTCTATTAGATAGTTAGTATTGTATAAATTTTGACTAGAAAATGTTATTAGGAACTTTATTTACAGGTGAAATTGCTAAGAGCGCATTAGTAGCATATGTTCATTATTTAGGAATTATTTTGTGTTTCGGTTCTCTTTTGTTTGAAAGACTGACTCTCAAAGTAGGTCTTAATCGAAATGAGACGATTTCAATGATAATTGCAGATGTGGTCTATGGGTTGGCAGGAGTTGCAATATTGGTTACTGGTATTTTGCGTGTTAAGTATTTTGGTCAAGGAGGTGATTTCTATACAGGTAATCCTGTTTTTTGGATAAAAGTTTCTCTTTACATTCTGGTGGGATTACTTTCTTTATACCCAACGACTACCTACATCTTGTGGGCCATTCCATTAAGTAAGAATAAATTACCTGAAATTTCTGAAAATCTAGTAAAGAGGTTCAGACTTATCATTACTACCGAATTAGTGGGCTTCGCAACAATACCTTTCTTTGCCACTCTTATGGCTAGAGGTGTAGGTTTAGGTTGAAAAATTTATTTCTAGAAAAAAATTGTTTAATAAGTGCTAACAAACTATATAGATGGAGTTTAAGTTATAAGATTTCTAAATCTACAAAGGAAATTATTTTTATTGGTTTAAATCCATCATTATCTGATGAAGTTTTCTTAGATAATACAACAAAAAAGATTATCAAAATTTCGAAAAACAATAATTACGGCAAAGTAAAATTAATAAATCTATTTGCTCTTATTTCAAGCAAACCAGAAAAACTTTTTAAACATAAAAACCCTGTGGGTTATCTAAACAATAATCATATTTATAAAAACTTAAAACACTGGTCTGAAAGTAAAAATTGTGATTTATGGTTAGGTTGGGGTAACAAAGGTAAATTTCTAAATAGAAATAAAAGAATATCAAAAAAAATAATGCAATATAACTCAATTAGGAAAAATAATTTTGCTAATCCTCTTGGACCGCTTTTAATTAAGAAAACAATCAAAGATAATCCAATACACCCTCTATATTGTTCTGATAATTCCATCCTCCAATCTTATTTTTAGGTAGTAAGGCTCAAATGCAAACCAGTACTTTTAGCTATTCCATTGAATATGTGTTAATTTCTATTTGTTAAGTTAAACTAATATGAAAATTTCAAAGCAGTTAAATAAACTAAAAAACTTGAATGTTAAGGCAGAAAAATGTTCTACAAGAGAAGAAGCAAAAAAAATAATTATTAAAGCAAATAAAGCGCAAAGTAAAATCAACAAATAAATAAAAATTAATTTTACTTATTCATAATTTATAATTTTCAAAAATATTTAATTTACACAAACACTCCATATTTATTTCTTAGTATTTATGTCTTTGAAAATAATTAAAATAAGGAAATCTCACGAAAGATTTAGATCGACTAGAGAATGGCTAAATTCGATGCATTCATTTTCTTTCGCAGAGCATAGAGATCCAAAATGGGATAATTTTGGGAAAATTAGAGTTATAAACGAAGATATTATTTCTCCTAATGCAGGATTTAATACACATTCTCATGCAAATATGGAAATAATTACTGTTGTAACAAAAGGAGCAATAACTCATAGAGATTCTTTGAATAATCTTGGAAAAATTCACAAAGATGAAGTTCAAGTTATGTCTGCAGGTACTGGGATCTCTCATAGCGAGAAGAATGAAGAAAATGAGAACTGTAAATTGTTCCAGATTTGGATATACCCTCAAAAAGAAAATATCAAACCTCGATATGATCAAATTTCATTAAATGAAAAGTTGTGGGATAATCTTATTTTTAATTACAAAGACGGTAAAAATAATAAGCTTTTTCTAAATCAAAGTATCTCTTTATGGCGTTGTAAATATAAGCCAATTAAAGAAAAAAAATTGCCATTAAAAATCGATAAATATAATTGGATACAAATAATTGAAGGTAATCTTTTATTAAAAAGTAAAGACTCTAATTCAAATATATTTCTCGAATCTGGAGATGGCTTGGGTTTTGAAGTTAATTATTATGATGATGTCTCTATAGATACTGAAAAAGACTTAGATTTTCTCTTATTTTCGATGCCTTCCTTATGATTTATCCCTTACTTTTTACTTTTCCCCATCAACTCCTTTATTAAATGCATTTAAGGCTTGCAAAGCCATATTAAGGTGAACTTCCATAGCACCAAGTGCAATTAGAGAATTTGGTGATTTATCTTTTAGTAAATTCTCTTTTCTTTTTGATAACTCATTAACTACCTTCTTAGTTGAAGCTTCCCAATTATTTATTAACTCTTCAAATTCTCTTTTTTCGGGACTTTCTATTTCTGCTAATTCATCAGAAAAATGAGCATCTTTTTGTGCCTTAAGCATCAAGTAACTTAATTTTTTATGACTTATTGCTTGAGGTAAATTGTTAGATTCACTCATTGCTAGTAGTTAATTCATAATCAAAATCTAACTAATTAAGTGAATATTTGCTAGAGGGTAAACGGTTGTGATGACCGACCTGAAAATTACGAAATGATACTTGAACAAAAAAAGGATTTATTAACCTTTAATTTTTCACTTATTAGATTCTTGAAATAATCTCCACGCTCTTCATAATTTTTAAATTGATCAAAACTAGAGCATGAAGGTGAGAATAATAATGTTCCAACCCTATTATTTTGTAAATAATGAAAAACAAAATTTAAAAGCTCTTTTAGTTCTGAAAATTCAAAAATATTTTTTTTAAATCCTTCATTAATAAGCGCCATTTTTAGGACTTTTGAGCTTTCTCCAAAAAGGAAAACACATTTAACTTTTTTCTTTAAAACTTTTATCCACTCACTATATTCATTGCTTTTTAATCTACCCCCAGCAATGATTATTATTTGACCTTCAATTGAATTTATTCCCGCAATAGATGAGTCAAAATTTGTAGCTTTACTATCGTTAATGATTTCCAGATCATTATTTTTATAAATTGTTTCCATCCTATGGGGTAATTGTTTGTAATTAGATAAAGAATCTTTAATCTTCTTGCCAGATAATCCAACTTTTCTTGCTGCTGCAATTACCAATAAAAGATTTTGAAGATTATGCATTCCTTTTAAAGAAAAATGTTCAAGTTTGAATAATTTCTTCCCTCTCTCAATAATGTATGCTTGATAATCTATCCAATAATCGCAATGAATAAAATTTGATTTATCGAAACTAGTTGTTATCCAAACCCCTCTTGATAGCGAACTGTAGTGATTTCTTAGGTTTTTATCGTCATAATTATAAATTCTAAAATCAGATTTTTCTAACAAGCTTTTTTTTATGTTGAAATAGTTTTCAAGTGTTTTATGTCTTTCAAGATGATCTTCTGTGAAGGTTGTCCATATTCCAATATTAGGTTTTACTTCTGGAGATATCTCTATTTGATAACTGCTTAATTCAGCTACAACCCAATCAATTTTTTCATGATTTTTGGAGTGAGCATATTTACATAAAGGTGTACCAATATTTCCAGCAAAAGGAGCATATAATCCAGTATCGCAGAGTATATGGCTTAGTAGATGAGTAACAGTAGTCTTGCCATTAGTGCCAGTAATACCTATCCAATTTGTGTCTTTTAAAATTTCCCATGCAACATTAATTTCTCCAATTACTTTAATTCCCTTTTTTTTTAATTCAATAATAGTTATATGGTCATAAGGTATTGATGGACTTACAACAACAGATTCGATCTCTTTCATAAAAGGTTGAATTTCTTCAAATACAAATTCTTTATTTAGAGAAACTATTATATTAAGCTCTTCTAATGCTGTTTTTCTTTCTAAGAATTCTATCCCATCTTTACTTTCCCAAACAATTACTCTCTTATTGATGCTTCTCAAATACTTGGCAGCCCAAAATCCAGATTTACCTAATCCAATTACAAGATTAATATTTCTTTTACTTGAATGATTATCTATCATTAAATTTATAATTGCATTTATATTAATTGTGTTTAAGGGGTAATTCAATCATGAGATCTTTCTTAAGTATTTATAGTATTCGCCAAAGAAAAGTTAATTGATGGAAGATAATACTGCAAAATATTGGTTCTCTTGGTTTTATGAAAAGTGGGAGAAAAATGCTCCAGGTGAATTAATTGAACAAGGTTTAACTCCGTCTCAGATTGCTGAGCGCTTTGTAAATGAAAACCATGATAGTTTTATTCAATTGTCAAAAAAAATTGATGAAAAAAATTATGATGCCTTAACAGAATTCATGAAACTCTCAGAGAGTGAATTACATATCTTGAAGTATTTTCTTAAGTTAGTAAAAATGAAAAATTTATAAGAATTTATTAAGTATTGCAATGCTTTTTTCCCATAAATTTTTTCTTTCTTTTTTGTTCATGGCGAAAGGAGAAGTAGGGGATAGTTTTGGATGACCTCTGAAATTAAATCTTGGACCATAATGCTCACCGCCTCTTGCGTCTGGTGAAGTAGCTGCAAAAAGTTGAGGTAAAGCACCCATTTCAGCAGTTTGAAAAATAGGGCTAAATAATTCCAATGAGAATGTTTCTAATGGACCAGGGTTAGGTTTTTGGGCAGTAAAGAGATTTGTTTTTGCAATTCCTGGGTGAGCAGCTAAAGAAAGTATATTTTTGTGCTTTAAGTTCTCATTTAGTTCCAAAGCAAACATTACATTTGCCAATTTGCTATTAGAGTAAGATTCCCATTTGTTGTAGTAGTTCTCGGCTTTCAGATTTTTCCAGCCAACTTTGCCAAAAAATTGTGCTCCGGAAGTAACCGTCACTATTCTAGATTCTTCTTTTTTTTCAATAATTGGAAGTAGCTTTAGAGTCAAAAGCATGTGAGCTAGATGATTAACGGCAAATTGTATTTCATATCCCTGGGCACTAAGAGTTTTAGGCGGATGCATAATGCCTGCATTATTGACTAGTAAATCCAAATTTTCAAAATTATCAAAAATTTTGGACTGAACTTCAACAATATTTTTTAAATCTGACAAATCTAATTCTAAAGGTGTAAATGATCCTTCAGGATTAAGACCTTTAAGTTTTTTGATAGTTTGATTAGCTTTTTCAAGCGATCTACAAGCAATAATAACGTGAGCATTTTTTTCTGCTAAGGCCTTTGCAGTGTAGTATCCAAGTCCACTATTCGCACCAGTAATTAGTGCTGTTTTGCCTCTAAGGTTTGGAATATTGGATGTTTCCCAGTCAGAGATTTTAGGTCTTGAAATAGTGGCAGTCATTTAGTAATCCTGCAAATTGCTTTTGAATTTAACCAAAATTTAATTACTTTTCTACTGTAAATACTTGAAGTCAGTATCGTGAGATCTTTTTGAAGGTACTACTTAATATTATTTTTGAATTGTATATTGCCATTCGTTATTTTGAAATAAATTTTTTTCTCTAAGTAACTGTAATTTCCTACTATTTATTTTTATAACTATCCCATTAGTTGGATATTTCTCGAATATTTTTCTCTCTAACCAATTTTTTTTATATATTTGGATTTCGTTTGTATGATTTGTGAAGTAGCTGTCAGGGGTGCTGAAGCCACATTTTTTAAGATAGTTAAGGGTTTCGTATTGATTAAGTCTTCCATTAAGTATTTGGAAACAGCAAAAGCGGAGACTTTCTCCAATCCCTTTCTTATTATTGAGGTATTTTCTTGTAATTCTTTGGGAAATGCCGGCAACTTGGTTTGTAGCGTATAGTTCACCTCTAATTTGAAAATCTCGTTTGATAGGAATACAATTGGGGACATTTTTAATTTGTTCAATTTTGCTTGAGACATCAAATCCTTTTTTTGAAATAGCTTTATTAAACTTGCCATCTATATATCTAATTGCAATAGCACAGCCATCAATTTTTGGTTGAATGCTTAATCTAGTTTTTGGAATTAAACTTTCCAAAAATTCTTTATAGTTTTCTTTAGCTAATTTTGGCAAAAGTTTATTATTTTTTTGATTAAAGTAGTCATGCACTGGATCATCAGGAATAAAAAGCTTTTCAAGTTGTTTAAATGCATCATCCGAAATTATGCCTTCACCTAATCTGTATTGTTCATCTAGATACTTAACATCTTTCACTAATAAATTATTCATAATAATTTTGATAAATATTTAAAAATCTTGTAGAAAAAATAATCTAAATAAAGATTAGATTTTAAAAGTAATTGACCACTAAATATCCTCCTACACAGAGAGCAATTAAAGAGTATAAAATGTTCTAATAAGAAGTTTAAATTAAATACCTCAATCAAACAGATTTACTTAAAAGTGAAATAGAAAAATTTAAGCATTGATATGCATGCAAATTTTTGAATTTTCTATCAATACAAAAAAAAATTTTTTAAAGTTATGAGAAAAATGTCATTTTTATTAAAAGCCCAAAATACCTGGGAAAATTTTGCGAAATACAAAATTAATGATTACGCAAAATTAAGAAATTTTGATTTTGGCCCAAATAACGAAAGTTCAGTTTCAAAATTATCGCCTTTCATTACTCATAGAATATTATCGGAATATAATATGATTCATGATATTAAAAGTAAGTACAAAATAAAAAATTCAACTAAATTTGTTGAGGAAATATTTTGGAGAGTTTACTGGAAAGGGTGGATGGAAAATAGACCTAAAGTATGGAGAAATTTTATTTCAGAAAACAATCTCGATTTTGATTATGAGCTATATGAAAGTGCAATTAATGGCAATACAGAATTAGATTTTTTTAATTCTTGGGTCCATGAATTAAAGCAGTACAACTATTTGCATAACCATACAAGAATGTGGTTTGCAAGTACTTGGATATTTAATTTAGGCCTTCCTTGGCAATTGGGAGCAAAGTTTTTCTTTAAATATCTTTTTGATGGTGATGCTGCATCTAATCTTCTTAGCTGGAGATGGGTCGGAGGATTACAAACGAAGGGAAAACAATATCTTTTTTCATCATCAAACCTCAGAAAATTTTCAAATAATAGATTTAATTCAGAAAAAATAAGTAATCAACAAATTTTGCTTGAAGAATCTAATCAAATACCATTAGAAGATGAGATTTATAAAAATGATATGGACCCTAAATCAGATAATCTGATTATGTTTGAAAATGATCTTCACCTTGCAACCCTTAAAAATTTACTTAAAAGCTATAAAAAAGTATTTATTATCCTTTTAAAAAATGAACATAGACAAATTAAATTGTCTGAATCTGTTTTGAAATTTAAACAAGATTTGGTCTCTGAATTTGTAGAGTATTTTGATAATGTTGAACAGATTGATCCTTATTCACTGGAATATACATTTAAAAATACCAACGAAATAGACATTATTTATCCTGGAGTGGGAGAAAATTATGATTTCATAACTGAGTTTAAAAATTTACACAATAAAAAAATTTTTAACCTTGTTAGAGATGAAGATTTATTTGCATGGCAATTTGCTAAAAAAGGGTTTTTCAAATTTAAAGAAAACATTCCGAGGATTAATCAGAGAATATTTGAAAATTTTTCAAAAAATAATTTTCAACTTAGTTGAGTTTCTAATCAGAAAAAGAATTTCTTAAAGTACTAAGTATAAATACTTAAATAGGTGCGACTTTTGCTGTTTAATCCACGATGGATACTGTGACTAGTTATTTTTACTTAAGGATAATTTTTTTATAGTGCTTTCAACAATTCTTACAAAGTCGTTTAGTAAAGATACTGCTTTATTAATTCTTAGAGTTATAACAGGTACTGTTCTCATACATCATGGTTATGAAAAATTAGCGAATATAGAAAATTTCGCTGATGCTTTTGTCAGACCTCTACATCTTCCATTCCCAATATTTTTATCATACATAGCAGCATTTTCAGAAATAGGTGGAAGTTGGTTACTAATTATCGGCTTAGCTACAAGATTCGGAGCTTTAGCAATTGTCGGAACAATTTCTGTAGCTATATATCATGCTCTTGTTACTTCAGGTTTTAATATTTTCTTGCTAGAGCTTTTACTTTTATATTTCGCTTCTGCAGCTTCAATTGCATTGACAGGGCCTGGTAATTTCTCATTAGATGAAGTTATTATCAGGATTTTGAAATCTGAAGATGAAGAGGAAATTTTACCCTCAACAAAATCAAAATCTTCTAAGGAAGTTGAAGTTAAAGATGAAATAAATAAAGGTGGTTTATTCCAATTTCTGCAAGCAAACATACTTTCAGATACTTCAAGCTAACTTCTTAGGATAAAGGCTATTTATTAGCTCTAACCGTTTACGATAAATATTTCTCTTCTCGAGTTTTATCTTAATTGTTGCTTCAGAAAGACTTATAAACAGTCCTATAGCAGTCACCCAAGATAAAAAAATAAAAGGGTTTTCTGGAATTTCTGAGAAATTCATATGAATAATACTTCTTTTTTAAAATTGACTGATCACAATATGATTTTCAACCTAAATATACAATTTAGAAATATTTAAGGATTAATTTCAACTTTTTCCCATTTCTTAATCCTTTCCCAAAGATATCGTTTATGAACAGGCTGTTCTAATTTAAGAAGATCTACTGAATCGATTGCAAAATTTAAAACCACAAAATTTTCTGACTTAGGTAGATTGGAAAATAATTCATGAGCAGATTGCACTTTTGGGGTTATTTTCTCTCCAGGAGATCCCCAAAACCAAGAAGATTTTGATTTTTCTGATAGTAAATCCCAATAATTTTTATTATCACTTAATTCACGTATTTTTCCTTTGAATCTATATTGTGACTTGGTTTTCAAAAAGAACCATAATATTTCTGCATTAGGGTTAGATTTTAAATGCACAATTTTTTCACTTCTTCTATCTGTAAAAATAATCATTGAATTATCTTTATACCATCCTCTGAAAACAACTGTTCTTAATCTTGGCTTGTTTTCTTCGCTTACTGTTGCAAGCTGTATCCATCTATTAGAGGGGGATTTGCCCTCTTTTTTTCTAGCGGATTTTAAATCTTGTCTCCAACTTGGTAAGTTGTTATCAGGCATTTAACTTAGGCAATATAAGACCACTTTTCTTTTTGTATTCTTCGAATGAATCATATTTTGCTAGGGATTTATCTTTTTTTATCATTCTTGGTAGAAAAACAATAGAGAAAAATATTGAAAGAATTATTAATGGAATGAAGCTCATTGAAAGTATGGCGAATGATAGATAAATTAGTATTTCTCCTAGATAATTTGTATTCCTTATATTTTTGAAAAATCCCTCTTTAATAAGATCTTTTCTTAATTTAAGAGAAAAATATTTTTGTGCATCACTAGCAAAGTGTAAAAACACACCAATAATATTTATAGATATAGATGCAGCTATTACGATGTTTGGAACAGATTTCTGAGATGAGATAAGAATGTAAGGAGCTACCCAGTAACTTCCAAGGAAAATAAAACCAGTAACTGAAGTTAAAAAATTGATTTTTTCTTTAAAATAGGGATCCGGAAATATCTTTTCTTTTAAGAGCCAAAGTAATCCATATGTACCATGCAGAGCCAGATAAACGTAAGAAGCGATTGTAAAATTATCAAAAAAGACCATAAGACCTACTACTACAAATGCTGTGAGCCCCTTATGAAGATTAATTATTTGATTAAGTTTCATCTTTTTTAATAATCTAAAAAATGAAATTATTTTCTGTGGATATAAGCTAGGTGCTCAAAAGTCTTTATGGGCGATACTGGATTCGAACCAGTGGCCACTACCGTGTCGAGGTAGTGCTCTACCACTGAGCTAATCGCCCAAATTGAAGAATTTTAAATTCCCCCTTATAAGAAAATAGCAGGTTAAGTTCATTTTCTAAGTAATTTAACTTTCCATCTTTCTCTTTTAGTGATTTCTAAATTTAGAATTTCGATAAATCCTTTATTTTCTAATTCTAGTTTGTCGCCAATTTTTAGATTAATAGTTGGTTTATTAACTTTGCTCCCATTTAATTTGAGCATTCCATTTTCTATCCTTTCAATAATTTTGGTTCTTGATATCCTAAAACCTGCTGAAGCTATAGCGTCTAATCTTGTTGAAGCTTCCACTGTGTTAACAAGTTTTTTTAATCTTCTATTTGGTATTTGTAATTCATCTATACCTACTACATGAATTTTTACTTTTACGTCTCTTAAATAAAAAAACTCTTCATTTAGATATTTAGTATCAAAATCATCAATTATCCCTTGTGCCCCTCTATCGCCTATGGTCCATATATCTCCTACTTTTTTTTCATTTACTCCATTTTCAATTAAGAGGGATCTAAAGTCTTCTTGTTTTGCATTATCAAATAAAAAGTTGCCAATCATTTTTATTCCTTGTATCGGGAAATTGCTTATTAGGAAATCTTCTTCAGGAATATTATCTTCTCTAAAACAAGCTATTCTTGATCTCTGAGAAGAGGAAAATCCTCCATATACAAAAAATTTGAAATCATTTAAATTTTCAAAATCTTTTAAAATTTCCTCGCAAACGTAGGTAGAGTTAAATCCAGTCCAGTAAGTTTCCCAGTGTTTGTGAGCTAAGCTAGCAATATTTATTAATTCCTCAGTTTCTTTTTTGTAGTTTGAATTTCTTAAGATTTCTTTTAAGTCAATCATTTAGCTTTCTAAAAAAATTATATCTTTTGCATCTGTTTGTTTTATTAAAGCCCAAGGTAATTCAGTCCCAATTTGATTTTCTAGCAAAACAAGCCATTTACCTTCTTTATGAAAGTTAATAATTGATCTCAATTCTTTACCTCTATTAATATTGATACTTGCTGAAGAGACTACGCTTCCTAAATATCCTGAACCCATTCCCAAAATACCTCCAATTAAGGATTCCCCGATGTTATTTAAACCAAGAAAGCTAAAAGTAGATAAGTTCGTCATGTTAGAAAAAGCTATTCCAGCTATAAAACCAAATGGCATTAACCATCTACTCATATCTTTTTGTCTGATATTCCTATCAAGTTTAGGATTTAAGATTCTTATATCTTCAAATTTTTGAGATTTAAATAAAATATTTGATTTCGATTTTAGCAACTCGGCTTCATCGGATGATATTTTCTCACTTAATGGTGGGATCAAAATAGCTTCAGAAAGCATTACTGATTTTTCTTTAAAGAAATCGAATAGCTTTATACATTTATCAATGTCTTCAAATATCACAATACTTTTAGTCAAATTTTAGTCCTCAAATGTTTGTGTGTTATTCAAATTAATAAAATTAGATACGTTCACTATAGATTAAGTTAAAGTAAAAGATTAGAGAACCTATCTTAAATGACAAAAGTTCTAATTACGGATCCAATTGATCAAACAGGAATCGATATTCTTTCAAAAGTTGCTCAGGTTGATCAGAAAATAGGAATTTCAAATTCTGAGTTAGCATCAATCATCGAAGAATATGATGCCCTTATGATACGATCAGGCACACAAGTGACAGAAGAAATTATAAACTCTTCAAATAAACTTAGAATTATTGGAAGAGCAGGAGTGGGAGTCGATAATGTAGATGTTAAAGCTGCTACTCAAAAAGGCGTTCTTGTTGTTAATTCACCAGGGGGAAACACTATAGCTGCAGCTGAACATACCATAGCTATGATGTTGGCCCTATCTAGGCATATTCCAATAGCTAATAGCAGTACTTTGTTAGGTAAATGGGAAAGAAAAAAATTTGTTGGGAATGAACTTTTTAAGAAAAAATTGGGAGTAGTAGGTTTAGGGAAAATTGGTGCTCATGTAGCGAAAGTTGCTAATGCATTAGGAATGGAGGTTTACGGATATGATCCCTTTGTCTCAACTGAAAGAGCTCAACAAATACAGGTTAAACTTTCTGAACTAGAGCTCTTATTCCAACAATCCGATTATGTGACTTTGCATTTACCTCGTACACCAGAGACAGAGAATTTAGTAAATATGGAGGTGCTTAAAAGTATGAAAAGTAGTGCAAAATTAATTAATTGTGCTCGAGGAGGTTTAATTGACGAAGAAGCCTTGGCAGATGCTTTAAATAATTCCTTGATTGGGGGAGCAGCAATAGATGTTTTTTCTAAAGAACCTTTAGAATCGAATTCACCACTTCTAAAAGTTGAAAAAAATCTTATTCTTACCCCTCATTTAGGAGCTTCTACTCGGGAAGCACAAGAAAATGTAGCTGTTGATGTTGCCGAACAAATAAGAGATGTCTTACTTGGTTTATCCGCCAGAACTGCAGTTAATATTCCTGGTTTAAGTCCTGACATTATGGATAGCCTAAAACCTCATTTGCAGTTGGCTGAAACATTGGGTCTGCTTATAAGCCAGCTTTCAGGCGGACAGATACAGAAACTAGAGGTCAAGCTTCAAGGCGAATTTGTACAACATCCTTCTCAGCCATTGATAATAGCTAGTTTAAAAGGCTTACTAAGTAAGGCTTTAGGAGATAGGATAAATTATGTCAACGCTTCTCTAGAAGCAGAATCTAGAGGTATTTCATTGGTTGAGAGTAAAGATGAGGCAAGACCAGAATTTGCTAGTGGATCGCTTCAGCTAACAACTTATGGAGATAATGGTGACCACAGTGTGGCAGGAAGTATTTTTGCTGATGGAGAATTAAGAATTATTAGTATTGATCAATATCCAGTTAACGTATCGCCAAGCAGATATATGTTGGTAACCAGGCACAGAGATATGCCAGGCATTATTGGCAAACTGGGTTCTTTATTAGGTAGCAACAATGTAAATATTGCCTCTATGCAAGTTGGACGCAAAATTGTTAGGGGAGAAGCTGTTATGGTTCTCAGTATTGATGATCCCATCCCTAATAAGTTGCTTGACACTATTATTGAAGTAGAAGGGATTACCAGTGCCAATCCAGTTACTTTATAAAAAATCTTTCTCCATTTAATCAATGTCTATTAAAGATTGGTATAAACTAACTTTTCAGATAGAAAGTGATTTAGAAGAAATTATCATTTGGAAATTAAATGAGTTAGGGATTTTTAGTTTTTCATTTGAATATTTGATAAATACTGGAAATACAAAAGAAGTTAACATATGGCTCCCAATTGAAGAATGGAACGAGAGTTCTAGAAATAATTTTGAAAAAATAATTGGCGAATTTCTTAATATTAATTACTCTAAGGATCAATTTTTTGATTGGAGCATAATCAAGGAGGAGGATTGGTTAACAAGCTGGAAGAAATATTGGGCACCTGAATTAGTTGGAAATCATTTTCTAATATTACCTTGTTGGATAAATTTGAATGAAAATTTTAATGATAAACAAATTATAAAAATAGATCCCGGAGCAGCCTTTGGTACTGGCAGTCATCCCTCGACTTATTTATGCTTAGAAAAAATGGAGAATATTTTATTTTCTGATAAAAAGGTTTTAGATATAGGGAGTGGTAGCGGTATTTTAAGCATTGCTGCAATATTACTTGGAGCTAGAGAAGTTTGTGCAGTTGATAATGATTATTTAGCTATAAATTCTACTAAGTCTAATTTTGAAATAAATTTCGGTACTACAAATACCTTAAACACATACTTGGGATCTTTTAATGAAGTATTTTTAGAACATCAACTCAAAAAATTTGATTGTGTTTTATGCAATATTCTCGCTGAAGTAATAAAAGAAATGATCCCGAACATTTATAAGTGTTTGAGAAGTAATGGCGAAGTTATTTTTAGTGGAATTCTAAATTCACAAAAAGATGAAATTATAAAGATATTAATTCAGAATAAATTGAAATTAGTGGATTTATCTTCTAGAAAGGATTGGGCATGTATTTCTGCGCAAAAAGCCAGCGATTCAACTTATGCATAAGTTTTTCTTATGCATACTCTTTAATACATTTTATTGTGTCATTTTTTACTTCAAAATCTCACATATCGTCCTAATCGATGTTAAAAATGAAGGTGATAGGTATTAATTACCAACAATTTTTTATTTAAATGGCTTCTTACAAAGTTACACTCATCAGCGAAGGTGAAGGTCTCAATTCAACTATTGAAGTACCTGATGACCAATACATTCTTGACGCAGCCGAGGAGCAAGGCATTGACCTTCCTTATTCATGCAGAGCCGGAGCATGTTCAACATGTGCTGGAAAAGTCACTTCAGGTAGTGTTGATCAATCTGATCAGAGTTTCTTGGATGATGACCAACTAGAAGCTGGTTTTGTTCTTACATGTGTTGCTTATCCAACATCAGATGTAACAATTACAACTCATGCTGAGGAAGAACTGTATTAATTTTAAAAAATTAACTTTTTTAAGTTGATTATTCCTTATTTCTCTGCCACCCTCAATGAAGGTGGCTTTTTTTGTGAATGAATAAATTTGAATTTTTCAAGACTGGAAGTGTACAGTCTAGTTTTGGAGGTCAGTACAGTTACAAGGTGATTGGACCATGTTGCCGGTTATTTGACAGAGAGGAGTTACCCTGGCCTTGTTCAAGGCTTGCTTGGAGAAGTAAGGAGCCTAGTTGGAGAAGAATAGGTTCTAGGTTTGTAGCTGATATGGCTTCAAGGAAATGCCCCTCTTACTCAGTTCAGATTTTGGAGCCTGGATCAAAACCTGTTGAAACAGTAATTACTCTTTTTTCAAAAAAGTTTTCTTCTGATATACAAGAATGGTGGTACAGCAAAAAGCCAGTCTCAAAAGAGCCTGGCAATATCTTCCCTTGTGAAGTTAGTAAGCTTTAAATATTATGCTTTTGGCTTTGGAGGCATATAACCTTTTAAGCCAGTGCATTCAAGACTATCAATGGTATCCACTCCAGTTTGTGAGTTAGTGCCACTGGCTCTTTCACATAATGATTTTCTCTGAGAAAGATCAAGATTTGCATCAGTAAAGTCTGCACCATCAATAATTGCTCCATCAAAAACACTTTTCATTAGCTCGCCATTAGTAAGATTTGCATCTGTAAAATCAGCATTATCAAAGCGTGTTGCATATGCAATAAGGTCTTTCATATTTGCTCCTTTAAAACTTGAGTTTTTTGCGGTTGTTACGCTCATATAAGCGCCTTGTAGATTAGCTTCACCTAAATCTTGATTAGATAAATCATATTTAACATATTCAGTATTGTGAAGGTCGGCGCCGTGAAGATCATCTTTTAGTACGTCAACTGATGAAGGATCGCTAGGATAAAGCGCACTAGCAGAAATTGGATTAAGAAGTAAACCAATAATCAAAGGAAGAAAAATAAATAGTCTTTTTAAAGACTTATGTAGTGACGAAAAAATAGAAACCATTTCGATCAATATTAATATAGAAAACCTAAGACTATTATTCCACGGGTTGGTCATTTACGACCCTTCTTCTCACGAACTGTTGCAGTTTATTTAATTTCTGCAGTTAGAAAATCTTTAGCAAGCTGAGTATTAGGAAAAACTTTTTGCGCCTCTTTAAGTAAATCGCTTGGTGTTATTGCGTTTTTATTATTGTATCTTGGGCTTAAATGAGTAATAATTAATTTCTTTGAATTCGATAATAATGCTGTTTTGGCAGCCATGATTGTTGTGGAATGTAATTTTTCAAAGGCCATACTCTCATCCTCCTGTGAAAAAGTTGATTCATGTACAAGTAAATCGGCGTTTTTTGATAATGACACTGCTGATTCACTAAAGACAGTGTCACTGCAATAAACAAAACTTTCACCCCTTCTAGGAGGTCCACAGAACTCTTTCCCATCAAATGACCTCCCATCTGCTAATAACACTTTTTTCCCTTGTTGCAGTTCTGAATAGATTGGCCCAGGTGGTATTTTCATTGATTTTGCCTTTTTGATATCAAATACGCCTGGTTTATCTTTTTCACTTACTCGATAACCATAAGCGGGTATTTTATGTTTAAGGCAGGCGCAATTCACCTTTACTTTATCGTTTTCAAATAATATTTTATTTTCTGATGCGAAATTTTCAACTTCTATGAAATTTAGAGGAAATGATAATTTGCAATAACTACTAATAAGAGCAGAGTTTATAAAACCTCGCAGTGCTGAAGGGCCGTAAATTTCAATACCTTTGCTATTACCTGATAAACCTAAAGTAGCTAAAAGGCCAGGCAAACCATAAATATGGTCTCCATGCATATGCGTAATAAATATCTTTTTGATTTGTGAGGATTTGATATTACTTCGCATTAATTGATGTTGAGTACCTTCTCCACAGTCAAAAAGAAATACTTCAGCATTTTGAGATAATTTTAACGCTAAGGAAGAGACATTTCTTGTTGAGGTGGGCACTCCAGAGCTTGTTCCTAGGAATGTGATGTTCACTTATAGTAATATTGTTGTTTTTCTATCTTGATTAAATCTAGACTTTTAGCAAAACTAAGGCAATTTCAAAATTTGTTTCTCTAACAAAGTGATATTAAAAACTATAGAAACTACTCATAAATTTTGTTTAATAAGCATAATAACTTTTTGTTTTTTTCAACCCAGAATTGTTTTAGCTTCAACTGAGCCAAAAATAAGTGTTCTTATCCTAAAGGACAAAAATATTAGAATTAGAGCAGATCGAACAATTCCTCTAATAATCAAAGGTCAAA
The DNA here is from genome assembly GCA_902538515.1 of uncultured Prochlorococcus sp. Classification (GTDB taxonomy): domain Bacteria; phylum Cyanobacteriota; class Cyanobacteriia; order PCC-6307; family Cyanobiaceae; genus Prochlorococcus_A. The sequence continues at coordinate 94,230 of CACBFH010000001.1, forward strand.
GATTTTCCAACAAAAACATTAGAGGAATTACTTTAACAAAAAAAAATCAAAGAACAAGATTGTTTTTTGATAAGAATAAACAGAAAATATATGACTTGAAGAATAAAGAAAAATTTTTAGTGAGATCCTCAGATATGAGAGGTATTTGGGTCGGTCAGAAAAGATACGCAGGTAAATTAAAGATTTTGATACGTGAAAATGACATATTGGTAATTAATGTTATTGGGATTGAGAAGTATCTGGGCAGTGTTGTGGGTTCAGAAATGCCTGCTAAGTGGCCTTTGGAAGCATTAAAAGCTCAAGCCATTGCATCAAGAACTTATGCTTTGAAGCAAAAAGGAAATTCTCTATACGATATTGATTCGACTAATAAGAATCAGGTCTATATGGGGCTAGAGGCTAGGACAAATAAAACTAAAAAAGCAGTAAGCAGTACAAGAGCATTAGTTTTGATATATAAAAATAAATTAATTAATTCTTTATTTCATAGCAGTTCGGCTGGCATGACGGAAAATAGTCAAGATGTATGGAAAAATAAATATCCATATTTATCCAGCGTCAAAGACTTTGATAAAAACAATCCAAAACTTAGATGGAATAAAAAGTTCTCAGAATCTCAATTGAAAAAAATATTCCCAAGGATTGGAGGAATTAACGAAATAGAAATTTTAAATGTTACGAGTACGGGTAGAGTAAAAAATGTAAAAATTCGTGGCGATTTTGGAACTGATCAAATTTCGGGAGTTGATCTTCGAAAAAGAATGAATCTTAAGAGTACTTTAATAAGATTTAAATTTATTGAAGATAATGATACTAAATTTAGTAATGAGAGTTCTAAATTATCATCAACAAATTCATTGAAAAATGAACCTTTAACCCATATTGTTCGAGTAGGAGATACCTTAATAGTTATTGCTGATCAATATGACGTAAGTGTTGATGCAATAGTAGCCTTAAATAATATTAAAAATTCATCATTAATAAATATAGGTCAAAGATTATTAGTTCCAAGAAATTCTCTCAATTCATCATCAGAAAAGACTCTAGTAGTTTCGGGATATGGTTCTGGTCATGGTGTAGGAATGAGTCAATGGGGGGCAAAATATATGGCGAATAAGGGAGAGAAAGCAGTAGAAATTTTAAAACATTTTTATAAGGGAGTTGAAATAAAACCGTTTAAGAAATATTTTTTATAAAAAATTATTTTGCATTAAGGACCAATTTAGGATTTATTTTATATTGTTCTTCATTAAAAAATCCTATGCCAAGCAGAGTATGCCTTTTATCTAAAACCTTTACAGGTTTTTTATAGTCAAAGGTACCAAATTCATTTAAGAAATTATTATCGACTTTAATTGCTCTTCCAGTTTGCCAAAAATTGATTTCTTCATCATTATTTAAGACAAATGTTGAAATGTGATTTAAAGCAGAAATTGTTGGGATAATAAAATTTGTAGCTTTGCTCACTACTTTTTCTTTTTCGATATCAGATATTTTTATAGAGTTTTGTTCATCAAAGCCACAAGCTGAAATTCTTTTTAGTCCTAGAAGGCAACCCCCGGAATTAAGAATTTCTCCTAAATCTCTTGCAATTGATCTAATGTATGTACCCGCGGAACATTTAATTTTAATTTTAATTATTCCTCTGATTGGGTCCCAATTCATTAATGTCAGCTCGTCTATTTTTACTTCTCTTGGAGCTAATTCAAATTTTTCATTTTTATAAGATTTTTTATAAGCTCTCTCGCCATTTACATGTATGCTAGAAACTTTTGGAGGAATTTGTTTAATTTTTCCTCTAAATTTATTTAAATATAGATCTAATTTATCATCACTTATTTTAGGCCAATTTTTTTGATTAATAATTTCTCCGTGAATATCATCAGTTTTAGTCCTTATCCCTAATTGAATTTGTCCTATATAAGTTTTTACCTGAGGAAGATATTGAATAAATCTTGTTGCACTTCCAACCGCAATAGGTAATGTTCCTGTAACTTCTGGATCAAGAGTCCCTGTGTGGCCAACTTTTTTTGTATTTAATAACCTTCTTATTTGTTTAACACAATCATGAGAGGTGCAACCGCTTTCTTTATTAACTATTATGAATCCATCTTCATTGTCCATTTCTAATATTAAGAATACTTTGAGAAAGATTTATCACCATCATATGATTTTGTATTAGAAATTTAAAGTAAAAAATTGAAAAACGATAATCTTATATTACAAAATTTTTTAGATAATGCTTTTAATTTGAAAACCCATTTAATGGATTTCTTATCTATTAAAGAATGTGATTTAGATGAATTCCTTGCAAACGCAAAGATGAATTTAGCAAATTCACATCCTGGAGATACCTTGAATGATGTTTCAGATTTTTATACTGAGATTGTTGGAGATCGTCATGTAGCTGATTTAGCTGCTTGGCATATCTCAAGCAAGGAATACATCGCTGATACTTTAAAACTGCAGCAGATTTTTTCTAGAGATTTAGTTTTAGACTTTGGAGGAGGGATTGGAACCCATGCCTTAGCTAATGCTATGTCTTCGAAAGTTGAGCATGTTTTTTTCGTAGATATTAATGAAACAAATAGAAACTTTGTTAAATTCAGAGCTCAGGAATTAGGAGTAGAAAAAAAGCTGACTTTTTGCAAGGCAATTAAAGATGCACAAATATCGAAGTTTGATAGTATAGTTTGTCTTGATGTCTTGGAACATCTCGCAGATCCAGCTTTTCAAATTGAGATTTTCAATGATTATATGGATTCTAATTCTATTGCTTTATTTAATTGGTATTTTTATAAAGGGGAAAAAAATGAATATCCTTTTCATATCGACGATATTCAGACAGTTGAAAATTTTTTTAAAACTCTTCAATCAATGTTTTTAGAAGTTTTTCATCCTATTCTTATAACTACTAGAGCATACAAGAAAATTAAATAACTATATTAACTCTTTTTCTATTTCTTAAATTTCTTTTGATGCTTTCGAAACTTACAGTTCCTTCTTTTAGTGCAAAAAGGGTATCATCCTTACCTTTACCAACGTTAATTCCTGGAAGAAAAGAAGTACCTCTTTGACGAATTAAGATAGATCCAGCCGCTACTTTTTCACCACCATAAGCTTTAATTCCCAACCTTTTAGAGTTGGAATCTCTTCCGTTTCTTGTCGAACCTGTTCCTTTTTTATGTGCCATTTAAGAATTTAATTTTAAGATTTTTCGGATTTTGGTTTAGTTTCCTTTTTAACAGTTTCCTTTTTTGAAGAAGACTTAGAGGAGCTTTTACCTAATGTTATTGATTTTACCATAACCCTTGTAAGTTCTTGTCTGTGTCCCATCTTTTTCCTTGTCTTTTTTTTCGGACGCATCTTATATACAAGAATTTTTTGGCCTCTTTTATGCGAAACGACCTCTAATTCAATTTTTGCATCTTTTACGTAAGGTTTACCTACGTTTATAGAGTCTTTATCTTTTAAAAGTAAAACTGTTTCAAGTGTTATTTTGTCTTTTTCTTTGGCATTTAATCTATCGATATCATAGTATCTATTAACTTCGAACCAAAATTGTTGCCCAGAAGTCTCTGCAATTGCAAACAATTCACTATTTTTAGGAGAATTGTCTGAAGAATTTTTAGAATTTGTCATATCTTGAAGACGCCATTAGGCTCAAATTTAAAACTTGATTAAGCCTAATAAGCAATCGTAATAGTTTGTTTATTTTCTTATTTTGTAGTGTAATAAGTCAAGGGTTGTTTTAAATCTTTTATATCAATTTGAGGAACTATAAAAATGGCAGCAAGAAAAACTTATATTTTAAAACTCTATGTTGCTGGAAATACTCCTAATTCAATGAGAGCTTTAAACACTCTAAAAGAAATTTTAGAAAATGAATTTAAAGGAGTCTACGCGTTGAAGGTTATTGATGTACTTAAGCAACCTCAACTTGCAGAGGAAGATAAGATATTAGCTACACCAACCTTAGCCAAAATTTTACCTCCACCAGTTAGAAGAATAATTGGAGATCTTTCTGATAGAGAAAAAGTTTTAATTGGTTTAGATCTACTTTTTGATGAATTCGCTGAAACTGAATATAGTAGAGATAAATAAATCTTAGAAAACTATTATAATTAAAGACTAATTCAAAGTTTCTTTTTATTTAATTTCCTTTTGCAAAAAACTATGAAAGATAAGAAATTTGGTAAATCAAACAAAATGCAAGTACAAAAATTACCTACTGGTATAGAAGGCTTTGATGATGTTTGCAGAGGTGGCTTGCCTGTATCTCGAAGTACTCTCGTAAGTGGCACCTCAGGCACTGGAAAAACTGTTTTTTCACTTCAATACTTACACCATGGAATTTGCAATTTTGATGAGCCCGGTATTTTCGTTACATTTGAAGAATCACCCTTAGACATCATAAGAAACGCTGCTAGCTTCGGATGGAACTTACAAGAATTAATTGATCAAAATAAGTTATTTATATTAGATGCTTCACCTGATCCTGACGGTCAAGATGTCGCTGGTAACTTTGACTTGTCTGGACTTATTGAGAGAATTAGTTACGCGATAAGAAAATATAAAGCTAAAAGAGTTGCTATAGATTCAATAACTGCAGTTTTTCAACAATACGATGCTATTTACGTTGTTAGAAGAGAAATATTTAGATTAATAGCAAGATTAAAAGAAATAGGAGTAACAACTGTCATGACGACTGAAAGGGTGGATGATTACGGTCCCATTGCTAGATATGGTGTAGAGGAATTTGTGTCTGACAATGTTGTCTTATTAAGAAATGTTCTAGAGTCAGAGAAGAGAAGAAGAACTTTAGAAGTTTTAAAGTTAAGAGGTACTGTACATATGAAAGGTGAATACCCATTCACCATGGGAATAGATGGGATAAGTGTTTTTGCCCTAGGAGCCATGAGACTTACGCAAAGATCTTCAAACATTAGGATTAGTTCTGGAGTTAAAGATCTTGACGATATGTGTGGAGGGGGTTATTTCCAAGATTCTATTATTCTTGCTACGGGAGCTACTGGTACAGGTAAAACAATGCTCGTATCCAAATTTGTTGAGGATGCATATAACAACTGTGAAAGAGCAATACTTTTCGCATATGAAGAATCTAGGGCTCAATTGCTCAGGAATGCTACCAGTTGGGGAATAGACTTTGAAAAGATGGAAAGTGATGGGTTATTAAAAATTATTTGTGCATATCCTGAATCGACTGGTTTGGAAGATCACTTACAAATCATAAAAACGCAAATTAATCAATTTAAACCGAAGAGAATGGCAATAGATTCTCTTTCGGCATTAGCCCGAGGAGTAAGTTTGAATGCATTCAGACAATTTGTAATAGCAGTAACAGGTTATACAAAACAAGAGGAGATAGCAGGCTTTTTTACAAATACTGCAGAAGAATTTATGGGGAGTCACTCAATTACTGACTCTCATATTTCAACAATTACGGACACTATTTTATTGCTTCAATATGTTGAAATAAAGGGAGAGATGGCAAGAGCTTTAAACGTTTTTAAAATGCGAGGTTCATGGCATGATAAACGAATAAGAGAATTTATTATTACCAATAAAGGCCCTGAAATAAAGGATTCTTTCTCTAACTTCGAGCAGATATTTAGTGGTGCCCCTCATAGAGTTATTCCTGATCAAAATATTCAAAACGTTTTTAAAGGTGTAGAAAATAGTTAGATTATTTCGCTGATTTCTGAGATTGAGTAAGCATCTTTATTATTAAAAGTTTGAGTTAACAATTCATCTTTATCAGATTGTGCCAAAACTAAATCAAACCAGAAAGTTGTTCCTACTCCTAATTCACTAGCCATGCAAATTTTTCCACCATGTTTTTCGATAATACCTCTTACTATAGATAAACCTAAACCTGTCCCTTGCTCAGTGTGGACCGCATTCTCCACTCTATAAAAACGATCAAATATCTTTTCTTGATCAGATTCAGATATTCCTGACCCAGTATCGGCAATCTCAATTCTTACTTTTGGTAATGGTGAGACTAACTCACATTGAGGGGCTCCATCTTCTCTATTATTTGGGGGAAAGGCAGGACAGGTATCTGGCCAAGTATAAGCTCTTATCATTAGGTTGCTGTTTTTTGGACTAAATTTCAATCCATTACCCAGCAAATTATCAAACACTTGTAAAAGTAAATCAAAATTTCCAAGAATTGATGGAATTGTTTCTTCAATGTCATGGGACAATGTAACATTTTTTTCTGTAGCATTAAGCCTGTAATTTCTAAGAGTCTGTTCTATTGCCGTTTTTATATCCATTTCTTCTAGTTGAATTATTTTTCCTGACTCTAATCTTGATAAATCTAATACATCATTTACAAGTCTTGTTAACCTATCTGTCTCTGAATTTGCGATACCTAGAAATTCAAGTTGTTCTTCATTAGATAGTTGATCTTTTAAATCATATAAAGTCTCTACATAACTTTTAATGTTAAAAAGTGGTGTTCTTAATTCATGAGAAACATTACTAATAAATCTATTTTGAGCTGCATTTAGTTCTACCTCTCTTGTTAAGTCCTGAATTGTTACGGCAATCCCTTTTAATTCTACTTTGTTAGTGTCTAAGACGGATTGTAATACAATTCTTAGAGTTCTAGCTGGTTCTCCTAAACTAAATCTTAAATCATCGTTCTCCTTTTCTCTTTTTAAAATAGATTCAATGTTTGTGTGTAGGTCATTTGATAAAATTTCAGGTATCTCGTTTAAAAAATATTTACCTTCTAAAAATCTTCCTTCCCAGCGAAATAATCTTTTTGCTGTTGGATTAGTAAGGACAATCTTTCCTCGGGAATCCAATAATATTGCTCCATCGGCCATAGTGGCTATTAGTGATTGCTGTTTTATTTGTGCCGCTTTCAGTTCTTCAATATTTGCCTCATCATAATTTTCTAACTGAGTGGCCATTCTGTTAAATCCATTTAAAAGTTCACCTAAATCTCCTGTCATTGGTAAAGAGATTCTAGATTTGAAGTTTCCCTTTGAAATTTCTCTAACACCTCTTACTAACTCCCTAACAGGTCTAGTGATAGTCAGTGCATTGAATACAGCTCCAAGTATTACTAAAACCCAAATTGAGATAAAGACTGCTATTGTTACTTCTCTTGTTAGTGCTGCACTCGCTAGGGCTTTTTTATTAGGCGTAACTCCTAAAGCTAAAGTTCCAAGATATTTTCCTTTCCATAGCATTGGTACAAATACATCTGTTACTTGACCCTGAGGTGTAACATGCTGCCTGACGAGTGGGAATTGTGGTCTTTTCTTCAATTCTGATGGTAGTTTTAATTTTCTAGTTAGTTGGAACTGACTATCTGAACTTGTTGGAGTGGCGCTAATAGGTATCCCAAGTTGAACAATGTCTTCAGCATCAGTAAAAAATATGTAACGTAGGTTTCGACTTGATCTCCAAAACTTTTCAGCTACGTTTGAAATTTCTTTTTTTTGATTATTAGCAACTAATTCTGTGACATTCCCAGATAACAATAATCCGAGATCTCGAGCATATCTAGTATCATTCATTCCTGCATCTCTTTGAATACTATTTAAAGCAAAAAAAGTTATTCCTGTCATTAGAAGGCTCACAACAAGAGTCGCTATTGCTAATAATTTTGTTCTTAAACTAAATCTGCTCCACCAGGCAAGAAGTCTATTAATCCAATAGTTATTGTTAATATCTTCATTTTCTGATTTATTGTACATTTTACTTTCTTGATTTTTGGTATCCATGATGAATTAATTTTCCAAAGAGAAATTTTTTCTCACTTGATGACCAATATCATTTCTAAAGTAAATACCATCAAAATTTATCTTTTTTAGATTTTTATATATTTTCTCAAAAACCAAATCAAAATCTTTATCTTGACAGACAATACTTAAAACTCTACCCCCATCAGTTAATAAATTACCATTTTTACTTAGAGTGGTACCTGAATCGAAAATTTGACAATCAATTGTTTCAATTTTTCCTATTGTTATTGGAAAGCCAGTTTTATATTCCTTAGGGTATCCTTTCGAAACTGCTATTACACAACCACTAACCTTTTGAGGGGGATCAATAAATTCATCACCAGTTAAATTTCCCATTGAGCATTTTTCTAAAAGGAATACAAAATTTTGATCCATCAATGGCATTATTGTTTGACATTCTGGATCGCCAAATCTACAGTTGTATTCTATTACTTTTGGCCCAGATTTTGTGATCATTAATCCGAAATAAATTACCCCTTTGTAGTCAATCTTTTTTTTAATTAGTTCATTTATTGTTGGTTCAATTATTTTTTTGATTATATTATTGAGACAATCTTTTGTTAGCAGTGGAGCAGGAGAATAAGCTCCCATACCTCCTGTATTTGGACCTTTATCTCTTTCATTAAGACGTTTGTGATCCTGCGCGGCTGGAAGTATTACATACTTCTCACCATCACATAGAGCAAAAACTGAAACTTCTGGCCCTTGAATTTTTTCCTCTAGAACAACCAAATCCCCAGCCTTGCTAAACTTACCATTAAAAATAGATTCTGCTGCTTTTAAACATTCATCTTTTGAATTTGGCACAAAAACCCCTTTACCTGAAGCTAGACCATCAGCTTTTACTACAAGTGGATAAGGAGATGAATGGATAATTTTTTTTGCATCTTCTAAAGAATTTACTTTCCAAAAGTTTGCAGTTGGAATTTTTGCATCTTGCATAAATTCCTTAGCCCATGATTTGCTATATTCCAATTTTGCTCCATCTTGACCAGGGCCAAAAACTTTAAAGTCTTTTTTGCGAAGAAAATCAGCAAGTCCATTTGCTAAGGGTATTTCTGGACCTATTACAATTAAATCTATTTTTAAAAAATAGAGATTTTCGATTAATGCATTTTTATTATTAATATCTATATCAATTCGTTTACATTTTTTTATTCTTTCGGATCCAGCGTTACCAGGGATTAAATAAACTTTTTTGACTAATTTATTTTTTTGAATAGCCCAAGCCAAAGAATTCTCTCTTCCTCCATTCCCGATTACTAAAACATTCTCTAATCTACTGAAGCTCTTAGAACCTACTGATTTGATACTCATAAAATTTGTTTTTAAGGTTATTAGGTTTCGATGAATAATCAGTTAAAATGCCATAAGCTACTTTAAAAATTTGATCTCTATAAATATGTTAATTACAAATTTTTATTTTAGTAATCAAATGGCGCCTTAAATTTATGAATAATAACTATAAATTAATCTATGAAGGCAAGGCAAAAAAAGTTTTTTCTCATAATGATGAAGACAAAGTCATAATTGAATTTAAAGATGATGCTACAGCTTTTAATGCTTTGAAAAAAGCTAAATTTGAGGGAAAAGGTAAACTAAATTGCTTAATCAGTGCAAGGATTTTTGAATTTCTTATTGAGAATAATATTCCTACTCATTTTATTGAACTAAAGAATGAAAATACAATGATTGCAAAGAAAATAAAAGTAATTCCTTTAGAAATTGTTTTAAGAAACACGGCTTATGGTTCATTGTGTAAACAAACAACAATTAAACCTGGCACAATTTTGGCAAAACCATTAATTGATATTTATCTTAAAAATGATGAACTTAATGATCCTCTTATTACAAAAGATAGAATTGATTTAATGAATTTAATAAGCTCTAATGATTTAGATTTAATAATAAATTTGACTTTGAAAATTAATACTGTTCTGAAAAGTTTTTTTAAAAATATTAAGCTTCAACTTGTAGATTTTAAGTTGGAATTTGGATATGATTTTAAAAATAATATACTTCTAGGGGATGAAATTAGTCCCGATAATTGTAGACTATGGGATCTCAAGCAGAAAAATGATACAATTGTAAGTCTAGATAAAGACAGATTTAGAAATGATTTAGGTGGTCTAATTGAAGCTTATAGCGAAATTAACCGAAGAATAAACGAATTCATTTAATTCTACGAATAACGTTCCATCCATCATAAAAAATACTATGCGAAAACATTTTTTGAAATTTACAAAGATTTCCACAAATATTGCTTGTACTCCCTTGATTTTGATGTCAAATAATTCAGAATTAGTTGCACAGTATTTGCCACATGACACTAAAGAATCAACCACAACTTTAGAAATTAAGAACATTTATAGTGATTTAATTCGAGGGTTTGATATTGAAGATGAAAAAAAATTCCTTATTGCAGAAAATAAAAAAAATATTAACCAACAAAGTGTTCTTATTTCAGAAATTATTATCAAAGGTTGGGAAAATCATCCTGAAGGTAGAAAACTTGAATTGGCTGCATATGATTCTATGAGTATTAAGCCGGGAAGTATTGTTGATAATCAAATTTTAAAACAAGATCTAAATGCAATATACGCTAGTGGTTGGTTTTCAGAAGTCAAAATAAAATCTCAAGATAGCCCATTAGGAGTGAAGCTAATTGTAAATGTGGTACCTAATCCGATTTTGAAGAAAGTTGAACTTAATCCAAAAACTTCTGTTATCTCTAATGCATACGTTGACGAGATTTTCAATAATTTTTATGGCACAACTCTTAACTTAAATGAATTTCAAAATAAGATTGAAATAATAAAAAAGAATTATGAAAGTAAAGGTTATTCTTTAATTAGAATTAGTGGCCCCGATAGAATAAATGAGAACGGTGTAGTAACGTTAAATGTTTCAGAAGGCATTATATCGGATATAAAATTAAGATTTTTGGGATCTGATGGTGAAGCAATTATCGATGGGGAACCTAGAAAAGGGAAAACAAAAGACTGGGTAATAAAAAGAGAGTTAAAAACACAACCTGGCACTATATTTAATAGAAAAATTTTAGAAGCAGATATCGGTAGACTTTATGCCACATCATTATTTGATGATGTGAAGGTATCTCTTGGATCTGATAATGCAAATCCAGGTAAAGTGATAATCTTTCTAGATTTGAGCGAGCAAAGAACAGGATCACTTACAGGTGGTCTTGGTTATAGTAATAGCTCAGGTGTCTTTGCTACGATTGGTTTGCAGGAAACAAATACACTAGGCAGAGCTTGGTCTACAAATTTCAACCTAAATTTTGGAGAATATTCAACGACCTATAATTTTTCTTTATCTGATCCTTGGATTAAAGGAAATAAATACAAAACTTCTTTTAAAACAAATCTTTTTCTAAGTAGAGATTATCCTCAAGAATTTAAGAGTGAAAATAACGGACGTATTTATGCTGTAGATGACACGACTACTTCAACATCAGATTCTTTTTCATCGATAGTTTTAGAAAAAACAGGCGGTGGATTTGCTTTCTCAAGGCCACTGAATGGTGGAGATCCATTTAAGGCTGCTAAATGGAGAGTTCTTGCAGGTATGAATTTTAAGCAAGTAAAAATGATTGATAGTAATAGGAACAAAAAGCCTTATGGTGATATGACGCCAACTACAGGCAACATAAACGATATTATTTGTATTGGATTTTCTCCAAATGATGGATCATGCCCTGATGAAAATACATTGGTCAGTGTTATTGCAAGTACATCTAGAAATAATTTGAATAATTCTGTAAATCCAACTTCGGGTAATAAATTAACTTTTGGTACTGAACAGTTTGTTTCAATGGGACAAAACTCTCCAACTTTCAATAGAATGAGAGCCTCATATTCATTTTTTTTACCAACAAGATTGATAAATTTAACCAAAGCATGTAAGTCCAAAAATGCTACTAGTGAAGATTGTCCTCAAGCTATTGGTTTTCAATTTAAGGCCGGCACTACTTTTGGGGAATTACCTCCTTATGAAGCATTTTGCATGGGAGGAAGCTCATCTGTTAGAGGTTGGGGATCTTGTGATTTAGCCGTAAGTAAAAGTTTTGTTGAGAGTACAGCAGAGTATAGATTCCCTGTTTGGAGAATGTTAACAGGAGCTTTATTCTTTGATGCGGGAAGTGATTTAGGTACTCAAAAGGATATTCCTGGAAAACCTGGTAAATTATTGCAGAAAGAAGGTTCTGGTTTCTCTCTTGGAGCTGGAGTTGGAATAAAAACACCAATTGGTCCATTAAGATTGGATGCTGCTAGCAAGGATCTAAGTGGAGATTGGAGATACACCCTTGGTGTTGGATGGAAGTTTTAAGTGTTTTCCTGGCCCACTAATTATGATTCTTGCTACACATTAGCTGGAGTAATTTCCAGAGAAGGTATAGGCCTTCACAGTGGAGAATTAACTAGAGTGAAAATTTCTCCCTATGAGAAAGAGGGATATTATGTTTCATTCAAGGATCAACCCAATGAAATTTTTGAGTTAACTCAAGATTTAATAGGTAGTACTATGCTTTGTACAGCGGTTAAATTAGGAAGGAGAAATTTATACACTATTGAACATTTATTATCTTCATTGGCTGGATGTGGACTAAGTTATATACATATTGAAGTTGATGGAAAAGAGATTCCTCTTTTAGATGGATCGGCAATTCAATGGATTAAAGATTTTGAAGAAGTAGGTATAAAAAAAGCACATAAACCAGATAATTTTTTTCGAGAGATTAATAAACCAATAATCTTAAATAAAGAAGACTCAACAATAGCAGTAACTCCCTCTTTAAAGACTACAATTATTTCAACCATATGTTTTCCCTATAAAGCAATTGGAAATCAAACTTTTGTGATTGATTTAAATCCTAAAAGTTTTGTTGAAATGATTGCCCCAGCAAGAACATTTGGTTTTAAGGATCAATTTCAAGAGTTAAGTGAACTTGGATTAATCAAGGGAGGAAGTTTAGAAAATGCCCTTGTTTGTGATGGGGATGGATGGGTTAATCCACCATTAAGATTTGATAATGAACCAATAAGACATAAAATTTTAGACCTAATTGGGGACTTGGCTTTGGTAGGGTTACCTAAGGCTCAAATTTTGGTTTATAAAGGATCACACTCTTTAAACGCTCTGTTAGCCTCATCACTTAAAAATTAACTTTATCTTTAATTGTTTTGGAAAAAAAATTATCAAGTGAAAATAATCAACTCACCTCTGAGAAAATATTAGGTTTATTACCACATAGATATCCTTTTGCTCTTGTTGATAAAGTCATAGAACATATTCCTGGAGAGCGTGCCGTTGCAGTAAAAAATGTAACTATTAATGAACCTCAATTTCAAGGCCATTTCCCTGAAAGACCTTTAATGCCTGGAGTACTTATTGTTGAATCAATGGCTCAAGTTGGGGGAATAATAGTAACTCAAATGCCAGATCTGCCCAAAGGCCTTTTCGTCTTTGCAGGAATTAATAACGTTAAATTCAGGAGACCTGTTGTACCAGGAGATCAATTGATAATTACTTGTGAATTGTTGACTATTAAAAGAAAAAGATTTGGAAAGGTTAGAGGTGAAGCACACGTTGATGGTAAGTTAGTTTGTACAGGAGAATTAATGTTTTCTTTAGTTGACTAGTAATATGAAGAATAAAAATGATGAATTAAGTACGGGCTTTAAAGGCATAAAAGTACACCCAAACGCTTTTGTTGATCCTAGTGCTAACTTACATGAAGGTGTCATTATCTCTCAAGGAGCTATTGTCGGTCCTAATGTGACAATTGGCAAAGGAACTGAAATAGGACCTAATTCTATTATTACGGGAAGAACTCAAATTGGTAGTAACAATAAAATTTTCCCTAATGTTTTTATAGGTCAGGATCCCCAAGACCTTAAATATAAAGGGGCTTCTACAGAAGTAATAATTGGAAGTAACAATACTTTTAGAGAATGTGTAACTATTAATAAGGCAACTGACGAAGGAGAAAAAACTATTATTGGCAATAATAATTTGTTAATGGCTTATTCCCACATAGGTCATAATTGCGAACTTGGTGATGGGATAGTTTTATCAAATAGTGTTCATGTTGCTGGCCATGTAAAGGTTGAAGATAAAGCTATTGTTGGAGGTTGTCTAGGTATTCATCAATTTGTACATATTGGATATTTAGCAATGATTGGAGGAATGACTAGAGTAGATAGAGATGTACCTCCTTTTTGTATAGCAGAAGGTCACCCAGGAAGATTGAGAGGTTTAAATAGGATTGGGATTAAAAGAAGTGGTTTAATGGAAAATAAAGATTTTGATTTAAAATTACTTCAAAGTACTTGGAATCTTCTCTTTAAATCTGATAATTCGATTTCAAATGCATTAGAAAAAGTGATGAAAGGAGAATTAGATATTTCATCTTCAAAATTATGTAGTTTTTTAAAAGAATCAATATCCAAAGAAAGAAGAGGACCAATGCCTATAGTGAATTTATGAATAAAAAGATATTTATAAGTACGGGAGAAGTCTCTGGAGATTTGCACGGAAGTTTGTTGTCAAAAGCATTATTAGATGAAGCGAAAAAAAAATCTATAGATTTAGAAATTTGTGGATTAGGCGGTGAAAGGATGAAAAAAGAAGGTGTAAAAATCCTTAAAGATACCACATCCATCAGCGCAATTGGAATTTGGGAGGCTTTGCCTCTTATTCTTCCAACATTAAGAATTCAAAAAAGGTTTTATAAATTACTAAAAAAATATCCTCCAGATTGCTTAATTTTGATTGACTATATGGGTCCTAATATAAAAATTGGAATAAAGTTAAAAAGATCGAAGACTAAAATTCCAATTTTCTACTATATTGCCCCTCAAGAATGGGCCTGGAGAGTAGGGAATAATACTTCGACAAATTTGATAAATTTTTCAGATAAAATTTTTGCGATTTTCAAGAAAGAAGCAGCTTATTATCAAAAGATGGGTGGAAATGTTTTGTGGGTTGGACATCCAATGATTGATTTGACAAGAAAACTTCCTCTAAAGAAAGATGCACGAACTATTTTGAACCTTAGCCCAAATCAAAACATCCTACTTTTAATGCCTGCTTCAAGACCTCAAGAATTAAAGTATATACTGCCTACTTTTATGAAGGCGGCTAGAAAATTACAACAAAAATATCCAAGTTTGGTTGTCTATATTCCCTCTTGCAGGGAAGTTTATGATGAAAGATTCAAAAAGGCTTTTATAAAATATCAAGTTAAAGGACATGTAATTTCTCAAAAAGATGATGCAAGATTAAAGCCTTATATTTATTCGCTCACTAAAATTGCTTTTTGTAAATCTGGGACGGTTAATATGGAATTAGCTTTATATGGAATACCCCAGATTGTTGGTTATAGAGTTAGTAGAGTAACAGCTTTTATTGCAAAATATATTCTTAATTTCAAAGTAAGATTTATTTCACCTGTTAATTTGTTAGCTAATAAGTTGATAATCCCTGAATTTGTACAGGGAGATTTTGACGACATGAAAATTTTCTATAAATCTTGTAGGATTCTTGAAGGGAAATCAGAAAAAGTAAAAGTTAAAAAGGGCTATGCTTTTTTAAAAAAAGAATTAGGAGAAAAAGGGGTAGTCCAGAGAGCTGCTAAAGAGATTATTAAATCGATAATTTAAACTTTATAATAAAAGAATGAAATATTTTGCATCTTTAATAATTGTTTTTTCAGTATTAATCAATCCTTTTAACACTCTTGCAGAAGAATTGATTCTTGCAGGAGGTTGTTTTTGGTGTTTAGAACATGATTTAGAGTCATTAAGGGGGATAAATTTTGTGCAAAGTGGCTATTCAGGTGGAGATTTACTAAATCCTACCTACGAAAATCATGAAGGACATCAGGAAGTGGTTTCGGTGGACTATGATCCCCAATTAGTGACTTTACCCGAGATACTTAGGCTCTATTTTAGAAATATTGATCCTCTAGACGGCAAGGGTCAATTTTGTGATCGTGGAGATTCTTATAGGCCAGTGATATTTTTCAAAGATGAGACTGAGGAAAGTGATGCAAAAAATGCAATTCTTTCAGCCTCTAATGAATTGCGATTGCCATTAGAAAAAATATCTGTAGAACTTAAATCAAAAGGTAAATTTTGGTTGGCTGAAGAATATCATCAGGATTTTGCTGAGAGAAATGAATTAAAATATAAGTTCTATAGATTCTCATGCGGGAGAGATCAGAGGTTGGATAAATTATGGGGGGATAACGCTAGATCAATAAATCTTTGGACTGAATGATTTTAAATATAGTTATTTATTTTTGATCCATTGAACAAGAGTTTTAACTCCAAAACCGGTTGCACCTGATGGGTTTATTCCCTTATTCTTATCAGTCCAACAAGTCCCAGCAATATCAATATGAGCCCATTTAATGTCTTTATCAAAGAATTCCTCTAAAAACAAAGCTGCAGTTATTGATCCACCTGCTCTAGGACCTGTATTTTTCATGTCAGCTATATGAGATTTTAAACCTTCTTTATAAGATTTTTGTAAAGGCATCTGCCATAATTCTTCGCCAGACTGGGCTGATGCAGCTTTTAGGTCATTTGCTAGATTATCATTATTGCTCCAAAATCCAGCTACATCATTCCCTAATGCAACAACAATAGCTCCTGTTAAAGTGGCGAGATCTATTATTGAATCCGGTTTTAAATTTGATGCGTAAGTTAAAGCATCAGCTAATGTGAGCCTACCCTCTGCATCAGTATTATTTATTTCAATTGTCTTACCATTAGATGCTTTAACTACATCCCCAGGATGTACTGCAGATCCATTTATCATGTTTTCGCAAGATGCCACAATAAAATGAATTTCTAATCCCTTTGGTTTTATTGCTCCAAGTGCTTTTGCTGCTCCTAGAACTGCAGCGCTTCCGCCCATATCATATTTCATCATTTCAATTTGAGAGGCTCCTACTTTCAAGTTGTATCCTCCAGAATCAAAGGTTAAACCCTTCCCGACAAGCGCAATCTTTTCTTTTATAGGCCCCTCTGACTTTAAAGTAAGATGTATAAATTTAGGATCTAGATCAGATCCTTTTGCTACAGCTAAATATGCACCCATTCCTAAATCTTCACAATCTTTCGCCTCTAAAATTTTTACTCCCAAACCATGATCTTTAGCTATTTGAGAAGCTTGTATAGACATTTCCTGAGGAGTAAGGCTATTTGGAGGGGCGGCTACAAGTCTTCTTGCTAGTTCTACACCTTCACATATTTGTGCTGTCTCTTCAAAGCTAATATTCTCAAATTTTTTTAAATTCAAAAACTCTATTTCTTTAAGAACTTTCTTTTCATCTTTTTTCTTATTGAATCTATTGTCCTTATAGGCAGATAATCTGACTGACTCTGCTAATTGATTTATTTCTAGTTGTGAATTTATAAATTCCCAAGGTAGCAAAATGCTCATTTTTTCGTTTTTATCAACAGATTTCCTAACTAGATTTCCTATAGAGTTTTCTATATCACTTTTATTTAGGTCTTTTGATTTGCCAAGACCAACTATGAATAAAGTTTCTAATTTTTGATCTAAAAATTCAAAGCTTAAAGTTTTTCCTTTTTCTCCCTTAAATTTTTTTTGAGTAACTTTTTTTAGTAATAATTTTGGGTCAATAACAAATTTTATGTATTCAAGTTGGCTTGCAATTTCTTCCTCTAAAACTCCAAAAATTAATGAAGCACCTTGCCAGTTATCTAGATTTTTTTGGAATGTGGAAAATTGCATTTGTAAATGGATTTAATTAACTTTTAGTTGTTTGTGAAAGAAGTTGCCCACCTATCTCGAGTTTCTTTATTAAAAGGTGGTAACCATAAATATATCAGTTGCTGTTCTAATTTACGTCTTAATTTTACTTCTTTTGGTACATCTAAGAAGAAACGAATATCTTGGTGACTTGAGAGTTTGTTATGAGCTAGGGCTTCTTTATAGTTCATGAGGTAATTTTTACAGTCATGTTCTCCCTTCCATCTTTTATTTGCTGAATTTGTTTCTCCTATATAAAGGATTATTTTAGAATTCTCCATCGAGTCAATTACAAAATACATTGCAGGCCCATTGTGTATATATTGATTGGTTCTCCAAAAGTTCAATGATAATGGCTGCAAGGAAAACGGATCAATTGTTCTTTCATTGGAAATTGTATTTACAGGAAGACTTGTTTGGTGCAAAGTTTTATTGTGAGTATCTTTTGAAATTTTGAATTGGTGATTATATATTTTATCCCTCCATTCAGTTAGGATTTCGCCTTTAATTTTTAGATTATTTGAGTGTTGAAAATTAATTGATGTATTTACATTTGAACCAAATAATTCAAATTGTCTATTTTGGTTTGAAATATTATTTATGTTAAATTTTTCCAATATTTATGAAACATGTCTACTAAATTTAATTCTGAAAAAATATAAATCAAAGAATTATTTATAAACTAAAATTTATTAATGTTCTAATCAATTTAAAAGATTCTTGTTATCTTGTAATTGAGCCTAAATCTGCGAAGTAAAAAATAGAAATGGGATTTTTTGAGTCAGACATCGTTCAAGAAGAAGCTAAAAAGCTTTTTACAGATTACCAAGAACTTATGAAGCTTGGTTCTGATTATGGAAAATTTGACAGAGAAGGGAAAAAAATGTTTATAAAAAAAATGGAATCTCTTATGGATCGTTATAAGGTTTTTATGAAGAGATTTGAATTGTCTGAAGATTTTCAAGCAAAAATGACAGTAGAACAATTAAAGACACAGTTAAGTCAATTTGGGATTACTCCTGATCAAATGTTCGATCAAATGAATAAAACCTTAATAAGAATGAAGGATGAACTTGATAAAACTTCTTAAATTTAATTGTTAAAGATTCATGTCAGATAATTTAATATTGCCATCATGGCTGTCAAGAGGAATAGAAGAATATTTTCCAATTAAGGGAACAGATCAAACCTTTTCAGAGATAATTGATCATGCGAAAAAAAATAACAAAAAATTAAGGGTTAAACTCGGGATCGATCCAACTGGAACGGATATTCATCTTGGACACAGCATATTGTTTAAAAAACTTAGGGCATTCCAAGATAATGGACATATTGCAGTTTTAATTATTGGGGATTTTACTGCTCAAATTGGAGACCCTACAGGAAAAAACAAAACAAGAGTTCAGTTATCGGAAAAACAAGTTAAGGATAATGCAAAAACATACTTAACCCAACTAGGGATGGGAAAGTCAGCCAATGAATCTATTTTAGATTTTGATTCAAAAGATAGAATAGAAATTAGATATAACAGTGAATGGTTAAAAGGATTAAATCTTAATTCAATAATTGAATTAATGGGGAGCGCAACAGTAAGTCAAATGCTAGCTAAGGAGGAATTTAATAAAAGGCACAATTCGCAAGTTCCAATTGCTTTGCATGAATTCTTATATCCACTACTGCAAGGTTACGATTCTGTAGTTGTTCAATCAGATATTGAGCTTGGGGGCACAGATCAGAAATTTAATATCGCAATAGGAAGAGATCTTCAAAGACATTTTAAACAAGATCCTCAATTTGGTGTTCTGCTGCCAATTTTGACAGGTTTAGACGGAATTAAGAAGATGAGTAAATCTGAATTCAACACAGTCGGTTTAACTGAAGATCCTCTATCAATGTATTCAAAATTAGAAAAAGTGCCCGATAACATAATACCCACCTATTTTGAATTACTTACTGAATTGGATTTAAGTTTTCAAGAAAACTTAAATCCTCGTGAATTACAGAGAAGAATGGCTTTAGAAGTTACTACTTTATTCCATGGTGCAGAAGAAGCATTAAAGGCGCAATCAAATTGCGAAAAATTATTCCTTGGACACAAAGAAAAAGTTGGAGAAATTCCAGAGATTTCTTTAAAAGAAGTAGTTTTTCCAGTAAAGTTTTTCTACTTATTAAGCGCCCTAAAACTTTTCAAATCTAGCAGCGAATCCAAAAGATCTATTAAGGGAGGGGGCGTAAAAATTGATAGTCAAAAAGTAATAAATCCTGATTTAGTTTTTAATTCAAAAAATGATTTGGAAGGAAAAATTTTGCAAATTGGAAAAAAAATAATTAAGAGGTTTGAAAACTGAAAATTGATGAATAACAGATTTAATTCAGAAGATAAAATAATATTGGCAATTGATGGATTAGATTTAAGTCAAGCAAAATTACTTTTGGATAAATGTCCTGATATTAAGTGGGTGAAAGTTGGTTTAGAGCTTTTTGTTAGGGAAGGTCCAAGAGTTATTGAAATATTAAAAGGTTTAAATAAAAAAATTTTTTTAGATTTAAAATTTCATGATATTCCAAATACCATGCGTGCAGCATGTTTACAAGTTTCAAAATTAGGGGTTGATATAATTTCCATTCATGCTTCAGCAGGTTTAAAAGCTCTTAAAGATTCGAAAAAAGCATCTTTAGAAGGAGCCACCTCAGTCAGTGTGAAACCTCCATTGGTTGTAGGAATAACTGTTTTAACAAGCTTTTCTCTTAAAGATTTTCAAACTGATCTTGATAGAAATAATTCAATTGAAGAAAATGTATTGAGACTTGCAAAGTTGTCTTTTGATGCCGGATTAGATGGATGTGTTTGTTCCCCTTGGGAGGTAAATATGTTGAGATCTATTTATAAACATAATTTTGAACTTATTACACCAGGCATCAGATTAAATATTGACAATAAGGATGATCAAAATAGAATCATGACTCCCCATGAAGCTATAGATAATGGCGCTTCTAAGTTAGTCATTGGCAGATCAATCTCAAAAGCTATAGATCCTAATAAAGCTCTAATAGAAATATTCAAATCTATTGATTCTGATTAACTTTGGATTCTTCTCCCTTAAGTAATCTTGTAATGTTTGTTCTATGTTTCCAGATTACTAATAATGCCACAATTAAACTTATAAAAAAGTATGAGTGCATAAATTTACCTAGGTAAAAAAACATAAAAATAGGAAGTAACATTGCAGCTGAAATACTGGATAAAGAAACAAATTTAGTTTTTGTTATGACTATTAAAAAAATGCCAAGGGATGCGAGTCCAACTTTCCAAGAAAGAGCTAAAAACATACCTAATCCAGTAGCAACAGCTTTCCCTCCTTTACCTCTAAGCCATATTGGCCAAATATGTCCTGAGATAGCGGATATCCCTGCTATTACCTCTATTAAGCCTTGATCTGTGTAATATTGAGCAATTTTAACTGCTAAAAGGCCTTTCCCAACGTCAATGATAAACACAAAAAGTGCTGGCCATTTCCCTACATTTCTCAAGACATTTGTGGCACCTGTAGATCCAGAACCCATAGCTCTTAGATCTATATTTTTGAGATATTTTCCAATTAAAAAACCTGTCGGAAGTGATCCTAAAAGATAACTTGTAAAAATTATTAAGATATTCATAAACCTCAGTTTAGTTCAAGATCATCGTAAATTTCATTATCTGAACCAGCAAATGCAACCCATAACGGGAATTGAAGTATTGGAATTTCAACAGAGGTTTCTGCTGCATCGATAATAATAAATGGCAATTCTTCATTGGCTTCTAATCTATCAGCTCTTTCGATTACACCTTCAGGCCTTTCAAACAGAACAATCCCACTATTAGGTCCAAAGTCATCCCTTGTGAGACCAAGTGAATCTTGAAGAATTCTTCTCCATTCACCTAATCGTTCAGGCTGCGAAGCTAAAATAAGAGTCTGAAATTGATCTCCATATAATTCGCCAAGAATAGATATTAAGCCAGCTGATAACAAGGCATTTTTTTGTCGAGATCCTCTACTTTCAAGAGAACCTCTTCCGCCCATGTTAAAGAACCAATCATCCATAATTTCTATATCTGATGAATCAAGACTCCGTCTTAATTTCCAAGGTTCTGCATAAAAGTCGGGTTGTTCTGTGAAACTTGAAAAGCAACTTTTTATAATCTTTTCATCTGGCTTAAATGTCTCGGAAAGAGCAGGAACATTAACGACATTATTTATGCTATTGTTTTGCTTTTTCTCATCAAGGGGAGAAGGCTTTACGATTATTGGTTGTGAAACTAATTCAAGTTTCTCTACGTTTTGTGAAAGATTCTGCAAAGCTCCAGTTAAGTACTCTTGAAAACCTTTAACTCTTTTAGCAATATTATCCGACTGTCCTTTAAAATTTGTCTCAATATCTTTTTCTATTTCATTTTTTTTTGTTTCTAAATCTTTTATCTCTTTAACTAAAGAGTCTTTTTTTGACAAGAGATCTCTAAAAATTTCATTAGAAATTTCATCAAAAGATTTAGTTGATTTATCGTTTCTCGGTGTAATTTTTTTATT
Organism: uncultured Prochlorococcus sp.; assembly: GCA_902538515.1. Lineage (GTDB taxonomy): Bacteria > Cyanobacteriota > Cyanobacteriia > PCC-6307 > Cyanobiaceae > Prochlorococcus_A. Next base: position 116,392 of record CACBFH010000001.1, read on the forward strand.
TTGAGTTGTATTTTTCTTACTAATTTGTTTGGTTTTATCATCTGAAATTGACTTATCTATTTTTAATTCCTTTTCAGGATTATTGTCGGAAATTTCTGTATTGGTCATTTAAATAATTTTGATGATTAGGCAAAGTCTGAATTTTAAGAATTTTTAATTTCCAGGGAGTCAACTTTTTTTATGAGCTCATCTTTTAATTGCTTTGGATTAAATAAAATTGGTAATAAATGAGGACTGGACTTTTCTCTAAAATAAAAAATACCCGGGATTATAGGGAAAAAGAATTTCCATGATATCCAGTTTTTAAATGGAAAAGTTCTAATCTCTTTCCCTAATTGTAAAACGATAAAATCATCATTTGTTATTTTTATTCTTAAGGTGAATGACTGAAGTAATAAAAAAAAGCTAAAAGAAGCAAAAACTATTGTTGGCAAAGAACCAATATTCAAAAACAAAAGCATAAAACTTAAAACTGTTAGAATGATTGGCAACTGAAATGAGGGAGATATTATTACTGGTTCCTCTTTTTTTGATTTAGTATTAAACATAAAATCATCCAAATAAAATTTGCGTTAGTAATACATCCATTAAAGATACAGTAACGAGAGTCATTACAACTGCACCTGTTGTACTTGTCCCAACTTCTTTTGGACCTCCTTTAGTTGTAAGTCCATATCCACAAGCAATTATTGAAATAAGTAATCCGAACACTACAGATTTTATTAACATTGAAGTTAAGTCTGCACTGGTTAAACTTACATTACCTGATCTTACAGATGTCCAAAAAACTATGGGAGGAACTTTATAAAAAATTGTGCTCCAAATTTGTCCACTCCATAAAGCTACAGCTAAAAACAAAAGACACTGTATTGGAGACATTATTACCATCGATAGTAACCTTGGGACTACCAAATATTGGACTGGTTCAGTCCTTAACATGGTTATTGCCTCTATTTGTTCTGTAACTTTCATAGTGCCCAGTTGAGCAGCATAGGCAGTGGCAACCTTTCCAGTCATTAAAGTAGCAGTTAGAAGAGGAGCCATTTCTCTCGCCATGCCTACTGCTAATAATCCTCCAATTTCACTTGAGACCCCCATACTTGTAAGTTGTGATGCAACTTGAATATTAAAAACTGTACCTGCGGCAATTCCTGTAATTAATACGATTAATAAACTGCCAGGACCTGACTCCATAAGTTGGTCAAAGAGATCATTTTTGGAAATTTTACCCTTAAAGATAAAATTAATTGCTTGCCCGCCAATGACTAGGCTGCTTAGAAGTCTTTTGAAAAAATTAAGGTAATACATATCTTTATATTAGTTTGTAATTAATTTTCGATCCCATTTTTTCATAATTAAAAGACCAATTATTACCAATATTGAGGGTATAAAACCAATACATAATCTAATAGTTAATTGTGCTGAGTAGCATTGTTCAATAATATTTAGACCACCTTTATCAACAAAGCATGATTGATAACCTGATAAATACAATAAAAATCCTAATAATTGAACACTAAACGCGATACCTATCTTCTGAATTAGTACCATCCAAGCAGTATATAATCCTGCTGGTTTCTCTGGGTCTTCGTCTATTGCATCAGGAAGCAGTGACCAAGGGATAAGAAAAGCGGTTGAAGCTCCAATGCCAATAAAACAGATTATGAAAATTAAAAGAATGAACAGAAATATGTTGCTGGTATTAAGGAATAAATTATCTCCAACTCCTGAAATTTTTGATAAAGAAGGTAAAAATAAAGCTGCTGTACATGAAATAATCCACAAAATTGCTCCATAGTTTAACGCTGAAATCCTGTTTAATTTATTTGATACTCTTGTCCATATTTGTAAACCTACTAAAGCGCTAATTTGGAAAGGTATCGGGATCCACTTCGCAATATATGTTGGTACATTCAGTACATCTTCGACATAGATTAACGCTACTGTTTGCATTAATTGTAAGGCGCACCAAAGAAGAATATAGAGCGTAATAACTTTTAGAAATTTTTTATTTCTGAAGATCCTTTTGAATTGAAGTGTTATAGCTTCAACTTTTCCTGAAGGCCTTCTTGCTTTTTTTGCAAATGGAGCTAATCCCCAACAAGAAATTAATGTTGCAGCAACTGCAATACATCCGCTTATTTTACCCATTAAAAAATATTCATTATTTGCAGATCCTTCGGAACCTAATACAACTCCAGCAATTATTAAACCAGTTAGTCCTGCGATTATAGAGCCAGTAAATCTAGATGCGTTTAATCTTGTTCTTATTGCTGTTTTTTCAGAAATTTCAGTAGATAGAGCTGCAAAAGGAAGATTAATACTTGTATAAGCAGTCATTACGATTATAGAAATTATGGCATAGTAAATAGTCTTGGTTAGCACTGAACCAGTTGGTGTCCACCATATCGCAGCTAAAGAGAAACCAAGAGGAACAGATGCTGCTACCATCCAGGGGATTCTAGGCCCCCATCTTGATTTAGTACGATCACTTAACCATCCAATTAACGGATCATTTACTGCATCCCATATCTTTATTAACATTAATAATGATCCTGCAATTATTACTGGCAAACCCGCAGAAATAAAGAATTTGAAAAGAAAAAAACCAAATTGTGTCGCGACTAAACCTGTGCCCGCATCTCCTAACCCATAAGAGAACATTAATCTTGTTGTTGATCTAGAAATATTTTTTTTCGAGTGTGAATTTTCCAATCTTTTTACTTTGTTTATTGTTTGATAATGTATTATTGCAATGGTAATTCTATTACTTAATGCGGGCGTGGTTTAGTGGTAAAACCTCAGCCTTCCAAGCTGAAGATGCGGGTTCGATTCCCGCCGCCCGCTTTTAGAATAAATTATTTTTTGCCACAAATAATTCTTCTGAAATGATTAGTAAAGAGCTTCTACTCTTTATTGAAACAGATTTTTCATTAATAGTTAAGGGTTCAAAAATCTCAGACATGCTAGTGTCAATAACTTTTAACCAATTATATTTACATTTCGGCAAGGGGAAATCGATACTTTGTGAATATGCATTTAAACCTATCCAGACCAGCGGATTAGTAATATCTTTGTTAATACTAAAAGAAACTGTGTGAGACCAACTACTCCAGTCAGGGCTATCTAACTTTGTTCCATGCCAATGATATGTTGGAATATTTTTATTGCTTTGATTATTAGGGAAGAATGATGGATTGAAAATGTTTATTAGTTTTTTTCGGATTTTTATGACGTATTTAAAATATTCTAATAATTCCAAATCTTGTTGCCCATGTTCCCAATTCATCCAGCCCAATAAATTATTTTGGCACCAAGAATTATTGTTCCCGCCTTGTGATCTTCCTATCTCATCACCCATAAGTATCATTGGAACACCTTTAGAGATAAGTAAACTAAGAATAAGATTTTTTTGTTGTCTTTTTCTTAAATCATTGATTAATAAGTTCGTAGTTGGTCCCTCAGTACCATGATTCCAAGAATTGTTATGGTTATCTCCATCTCTATTTTGTTCTCTATTGGCAAAATTATGCTTTCTATTGAAAGTTACTAAGTCTTTTAGAGTGAATCCATCATGTGAAGTTATAAAATTTATCGACTTTGGAAAAATATTATCTTCTTTATAAATAGATGGCGTCCCTTTTATTTTATCGCTCATATTCCAAGCTGTATCTTTATCCCCCTTCCAAAATCTCCTTAAGTCATCTCTAAAATGTCCATTCCAAGTGAAAGTATTCTTAGATGGGAAATCACCTAATTTATATAAACCGCCACAATCCCATGGCTCACTTATGAACTTGATATCGATAAGCTCTGGTTCACATTCTATATCTTCAAAAATTGGAGGATTATCGAGTGGCGAGAGATTTTCTCCTCTTGATAGGGCAATTCCTAAATCAAATCTAAAACCATCTACTCCAAATTCACTCGCCCAACACTTTAATGATTCAATTATTAGTTTTCTCACTAATCCTCTGTTTGCTGCAATAGTATTTCCACAACCTGATACGTCATGATAATTTTTATCTTTTCCAATAAAGTAATAAAGGTTTTCATCTATACCTTTCCAAGATATTGCAGGTCCTTTGTAATCTCCTTCAGAAGTGTGATTGTATACGACATCTAAAATAACTTCAATGTCTGCCTTATGACACTCCTCGACTAATTTTCTAAATTCCTCTCTATTCTTTTCAGCCGATTCATTCGAAAGGTATTCAAAATGCGGAGTAAACCAATTAATTGGACTATAACCCCAAAAATTCTCTAAACCATTTGGTGCATCAGTTGGATCAAAACAAAAAATTGGAAGTAATTCTATAGAGGTAATTCCCAGTTCTTTGAGATATGGAATTTTTTTTAAAAATTTCTTGAAACAACTTTCAGTTTTATCAGTTGATTCAGTGAAGGATTTGATATGGAGTTCATAAATAATTGTTTCTTCCCAAGAATGTTTAGGTCTTGGAAAATCCTTAAAATTAAATAATTTTCTTTCGCAAACAACGCTTTTAAGACAAGAATTAGTATTTTCTTGCGTTTTTAATGCATTTTCTCTTTTATAACTTCCCCACCCTGTTATACCCCTTGAACATGGATCAAGTAATACTTTTTTTTCATAATTATTGTTTATCGCATTATTTTTTTGTTTTACTCTAAAAGCATAAATACAACCTTCATTTAGATTTTTTACCTCTGCATGCCAGTAGGGGCCTGTATTATGATTCTGATCTAATTTGAATATGCTTTTTGGGGAAATAGAGTCCTCTTTCTCAAACAATAAGATTTCTACATATTCTGCATTTGTGGCTACTAGGGAAAAATTAACCCCTTGTGAAGTTAGAGAACTTCCTAAGGGAAATGGTTTACCTTTTTTGATATGAGTCACTTTCTCTTTATCATTGATTAATTAAATATTGAGATAATTTATGCAAATTACTGATATTAGAATAATAGATACAAAATTAAGAAAGAAATTAAAATTTAAGGTTTCACTAATCAACTTTATTAGACTTTGAGATTATTAACTTCCAATTAATTATAATTTCTTCGTTCATCTGCTAAGTACATAAAACGATTTATAGAGAAAGTTTAATAATTAGAAAACTAGATTTTTCTTGATTTCAAAATACAATTTGTGTTTTTTCATGTTGTGAGAAGGAAATATATCTGAAAATTAATAAATCATAATAAATAGCTCAAATTCTTAAATTTACCCCCCTTTGACATTTTGCCCCTTTGCTAAATGTAGTTAGATTTTTAGTACTAAATCCAGTGATGCCAATGCTTTTTGCTGTTCTCTAAATGAAGAGGCTATTTTTTATAAATAAAAAAGCACGGTTATGAAAAATAAATAATGTTGCTAAAAATGTCCTTAAAATTTGTATAAAGCTTTGCGCCGCCGGCATTTTCGGTTGCCGTATTTGTATTTGCTCCATATGATGTGAAAGTTCAAGGTTTAAAACTGATTTCAATCTTTTTTTTTAACCCTTAGCTTTAATTTAAATTTCAATGAACAAAGCTGATTTAGTAAACCTAGTGTCTGCCGCCACAGGGGAAACAAAAACTGTTGTCTCATCAATAGTTGATACGACTATTGAAACCATTGTTGATTCAGTCGTAGAAGGCAAAAAAGTCTCTATACTAGGATTTGGTTCTTTTGAACCTAGAGATCGTTCTGCAAGACAGGGATTAAACCCTAAGACAGGCGAAAAAATAGCAATACCCGCTAAAAGAGTTCCAACATTCTCTGCAGGTAAACTTTTTAAGGATAGAGTTCAAGGGTAATCTTTTAAAACTATTTCTTCCTTTAATAACAAGGTGCTCTTTTAGGGCATCTTTTTTTATCGCAATAAAATGTAATTAGATAAATGACCAACACTCTTAACAAGGCATCCAAAATTTTAAATCTTAAGAAGTAATGAAATGTTTAACTATTTTTTTCTTGAAATTTTTGTTGTTATCTAATTTTGTGATGGCTGAAACAATACCAAAAAAATCTAAGATCTTAAAACAATCTAGTGATTGTTTTAAAGATTCTCGAACCCAATTATGTAAAGAATTAGTTTCTGAAATTGAGAAACTTCAATTAGTAGTATTTGACCAAAATAGATTCAAATGTCAATCAAGTTTATTGGGACTGCAAACGGAAATTATTGAAGCTTATTTTTTTAATAATTTCTCAAATGAGAGAATTTCATTAATGATCCCATATGTGATTAAAAATTGTTAATTATTAAAATAATTTATTTTTTTGGAATATTATAAATTTTGTTATTTAATTTGTAATGGTAAAAGGTTTTTCTGATAATGAAGTTAAGAAAAATACTCAAAATACTCAAATAAAAGAAAAAAAAGGCTTAGCTGGTTTTCTTAAAGGCAAGAAATTTACTTACACTTTGCCAGGTAAAAAACAAATAAATATTTTTGGATCAATAGTAATAGGTTTAAATATGATTTTAGTATTGCTAGTCATCCTGTATTTAAAGAATCAAGCATTTCACGACTTTGTATTTAATGTTGGTCGTTAGCAATATTTTTAAATCGAAAAATTTTATTAGATGATATATTTAAATTTTAGAATATCTCATGAAGGTAGTTAATTTAGTTTCTCAAGTATTTTTTTTGTTAATAACTTTTCTATTTTTGATATATTTTCTAACAGGTTATGACTCTGCTTTTGAGGCAGATCAAAATTGTCATTCATATCTTTCAAGTTACGATAACCCATCTGGAAATTATGGTTGTGATCATGATACTGAGACACATCAGTGGATACTTTACGAGTCCAATGAAAGTAAAGAACCAGCAAAAATTATTAAGAAATTTAGGTACAAGTTTTTATAAATCAATTTTCTTATAAAAAAACTTTGCAGATATAATAGAAATAATAGCTGTAACGGTGAAAGTAAGATATTGATATATGCTTCCTTCTAAGTAAATTTTATTTTTATAAAGAGGATAATCAATCAATGAACCTGATGTTCCCCAAATTATTACCCATAAAGATATGTATAGGATTGTTTTGATTGGATTTGATTTTTTTTCTTCCATTTTTAATTGATACCAAAAATTGAGGAAGTTACAGGCCTGCCACTAAAAACCAACTCGGTTAATATAAGCATTAAGAATCCGATCATTGCTGCTCTACCATTTACAAGTTCAGCACTGCTATTAAATCCAAAAACATTCTTTACCTCATCTCCCTGATTGTCTACCCATTTTGAGTATTCATTATCAGTTGATGATGTATTTGTAAAATCATCATTTTGATTTTCTATTGGAGATCTGTTTTCTTGCATAGAATTTTTAAGATTTATTCTAGTAATTTTAAAACTAATTTATTATTCAATTAAACTCGAGATTATAAAAAAAATTAAGACAAAAATTATTATCCATAAAAATTGTAATCTCAAAATTAATTGACAAATTAATTTGATTTTTTTTTCAGTGCAATTTTCTCCAGTCTCATTAATTATTGGCTTTTCAATAATTTCATTTTTATATTTACTTTTACCTCCCAATTTAATATCGGAAATATAGGCAAATATAGCTTCTGAAATCCCAGCATTAGGCGAATCATATTTTTTACCATCAAGATAACTTTTTTTTATGATTGATCCATACTCATTAACTTTGGAGCTAATTAAAGGTAACGTGATTAAAACTAATCTTGAAGGAATAAATGTAAAAATATCTTCGATTTTTGCGCTGAAAAAACCTAAGTATCTAAAATAATCATGTTTGTAACCTATCATTGAATCTAAAGTACTTATGGCTTTATAAGAAAAACCAAGTGATAAAGGCCCTGGCAGAAAAATTGAAAATTTAATCAAAACAATTCCAATAAAAATCCAAAATAATGGCCCAAATATTCCATCAACAGAATTTTCGGTAAGACTCTCTGTACTTGATCTCAAAAGATGTTCTAAAGAAGATGAACTTACATCCCTGCTTACTATCCTTTGAACCTTCTCTTTAATAACTCTATTATTTTGGTCATTAATTTCTTCGCGTTCTATTAGCGCTGCAATTTCTTTAACACTTGAAATAAGTCCCTTAGTCGCAATACAACTTGAAAGTCCAAAAAAAATTAGCAATCCACCAAAAAAATTATTTCTTGATTGAAAATAACTGAGTTCTATCAATTTACCTAAACCAAAACTCATTCCAATGATTGATATGGCTACGATTAAACCTCCCCAAAATAAAATTTTTTTATTTTCTCCAAAATTATTTATGAGATAATTAGATATTTTTTTTATATAAAAACCAATTATTTGAACAGGGTGTATTAAGAATCTTGGATCGCCGATCAATAAGTCAAAACCAATCGATCCAAGAAATATTAAAAATAAATTTATTTCAGCCAACTGAACATCGAGCGCAAACCTTTACCAACTTTTTCAATTTCATGTTTTGAGTTCTCTTCTCTTAATTTTGTCATTAAAGGTTTATTTTTATCGCATTCCTCTACAAAATTCTTAGCGAAAGTTCCATCTTGAATATCTTTTAGAATTTTTTGCATTTCTTTCTTTGTATCACTATTAATAAGCCTTTTACCGCTTACATAATCTCCATATTCTGCAGTATTTGAAATGGAATCTCTCATTTGAGATAACCCACCCTTCACCATTAGATCAACAATTAGTTTAACTTCATGTAAACATTCGAAATAAGCAAGTTCTGGTTGATATCCTGCCTCTACAAGAGTTTCGAAGCCTGATTTAACTAGTTCTGACAATCCTCCGCATAAAACGGCTTGTTCACCAAATAAATCAGTTTCTGTTTCTTCTTTGAAATTTGTTTCAAGTATCCCAGCTCGTGTACCTCCAATACCTTTAGCGTAAGCCATCGCAAATGATCTCGCGCTCCCAGAAGAATCCTGCTCAACTGCAAATAATGCAGGAACACCTTGACCATTCTGATATTCCCAACGAACAGTGTGTCCAGGACCTTTTGGGGCAATCATAACAACGTCCACAAAACTAGGAGGTTTGATAAGCTCAAATCTAATATTAAAGCCATGAGCAAAACTTAATATCTTTCCTTCTTTTAAGTTTGGTTCTATTTCTTTAAGGTAAACATCTTTTTGAAACTCATCTGGAAGGAGAATCATAATCCAGTCTGCTTTTTCGCAAGCTTCAGTGACACTAAAAACTTGTAGACCATCGCTAATAGCCTTGCTTTCAGACTTACTCCCTTTATATAATCCAACAATTACATCCATACCGCTATCTTTAAGGTTTAGGGCATGTGCGTGTCCTTGAGAACCATATCCAATAATTGCTATTGTTTTATTCTTAAGAAGACCTAGATCTGCATCTGTGTCGTAAAAGAGTTGGGTCATAAGTTTTAGCTTCTTTGCATTTGATAATTAATATCTTAGACATTAAAGGGGTAAATAAACCAAAAGATTATTGATTTAAAAAAGAAAATTAAAATATTTATTTAGAAAATTTAAGACTGATTTGCTTCGCTTGGATGTGAGATTACTTTGTCAATTAAGCCATAGTTTTTTGCTTCTTCAGCACTTAGAAAATAATCTCTATCAGTATCTTTTTCAATTTTCTCGAATGATTGACCTGTCATGTCTGCCATAGACATATTTAACATATCTTTAATTCTTAATATTTCCTTAGCTTCTATTTCAATATCACTTGCTTGGCGTTGAGAAGTTCCTCCGAGGGGTTGATGAATCATTATTCTGCTGTGTGGCAAAGCAACTCTTTTACCTTTTGTGCCAGCGGCTAATAGGAAAGCACCCATTGAAGCTGCGAGGCCTACGCAAATGGTTACCACATCACTTTTTACGTATTTGATAGTGTCATATATAGCCAAGCCAGCAGTTACAGAGCCTCCTGGGCTATTTATATATAAATAAATAGGTTTGGTGTTGTCATCAGAATCCAGATAAAGCATTTGTGCAACAAGGCTATTTGCAATACCGTCATTCACTTCTTGTCCAAGAAAAAGAATTCTTTCAACACCTAATCTTGTATATATGTCTACCCATCTTTCGTATTGACTTCCTGGAAGTCTATAAGGCACGCTTGGAGTTCCTATTGGCATGATTTTAAAGTAGTTGTTTGTGAGAATTAAATTTTTTTTGGTAAATCTTTTTGAGTTGTGAGTATTCTATCGATAACTCCATAATCTAAGGCTTCTTGAGGATTTAGATAACTCATCCTGTCGGAGTCTTTAGAGAGTTCTTCAATAGTCTTCCCAGTATTACGAGATAGAATCTCTAGCATTGATTTTTTATTTTTCAGAACTTCCTCTGCTCTTATTTGGATATCGGTTGCTTGACCTCTTGCTCCGCTTATCGGTTGATGTAAAACAATTGAGGCGTGCGGAAGAGCGGCTCTTTGCCCCTTTGTGCCAGAAGAAAGAATGACTGCTGCAGTCCCCATTGCTTGTCCGATGCAGATTGTATGTACTGGAGGTTTAATGTAACTAATGGTATCGCAGATGGCGAAAGCTTCTGTTTCGAAACCAACTGCGTCACCTGTGTACCAACTTGTACCAGTTGAATTTATATAGAAAAAGATCGGTTTTTCTGGATCCTCAAACTCAAGGTAAAGGAGTTGAGCAATTATTAGCTCAGTAACATCCATTCCTAATTGTCTTTTCGCATCATCATCTGAAAATAATGGTAAACCGAGATAGACAATCCTCTCTTTCAGTAAAAGAGAGGGTAGATCAGGAGGTGGAGTCCTCATAACGGTATTTTCCCCGTAATAAGGAGCAGATACAGTCATTTATATCAAAAAAGAAAGATTTATTTGATTCTAGCTAGATTTAGCTCTGTGTCGCTGGTGATTTAAAAGATTTGTTTGACTCAGGATTATTTATCAGTTTTCCAAAGACCATTCTTCCGGTGGGAGTTTGTAGCGCTCCTGTTATTACAATATCTAATCTGCTTCCTACAAAATTCTTTGCTTCATCAATTACAACCATTGTGCCATCGTCTAAATATCCTATACCTTGCATTTTTTCTTTACCCTCTCTTACGATTTTTATATTAAGTGATTCTCCTGGTTGTACTTCTGGTCTTAAAGCTATAACTAAATCACTCAAATTCATAACTTTTAATTCTTTAACTTCCGCAATTTGAGAGAGATTATAATCAGCGGTAATCAAAGTTCCTGTCATATCTTCCGTGATTTTCAAAAGTTTTTCATCTACCCCATTACCTTCATACTTTGTTGGGTTTATTACAAGTCTTCTTCCGTATAAATCTCTTAATTCTTTTAACAATTTTAGACCCCTTCTTCCCTTGGATCTTTTTTCATTGCTGCTGGAGTCAGCTAAAGTTTGTAGTTCATCAATTACACTTTGAGCAACGATTAATTGCCCTTCTAGCAAGCCGCAACTTAATAGGCCATTTATTCTGCCATCAATAATTACACTGGTATCTAGAATTTTTGGACTTGCAGCGGGAAGTATTCCTTCATTAACTAGATATGCATCAGTATTATTTGGATTGAATAATCTTAATAATGTCCTGCCATGGGTATCTGCCAACTTATAACCAAGTACACCAAAGAAAATATTACTTAATATAGCCGCCAAAGGTTTTGCAAAAAAGACTTCCCTAGGGAATGGAATTAATAGTATTGGAGCAAGAAGAAGATTCGCAACAAGTAATCCTAAAATTAATCCAACTGACCTACTAATTAATAAATCAGTAGGCATTGTCCTTATTTGATCAAGAAAAGTTTTTCTAAGTTGAATGAATACGAAACCGGCTGCTAGTCCAATAAAAAAACCTATTATCGATAAAACAATTCTAAAACCTTCAACATTAGATACCTGTTTAAGAATATCTACTGGCAATAAATCAACTCCAAGCCATCCTGAAGCAGCTCCAGACAATACAAATAGAATTAATACTAGGATATCTGTCATATCTATAATCTACTAGGATTTACTTATTGAGTAAATAAGGATGTTATTTTTTTCGATCCTTAATACTCTTTTGGAGCTTAAAAATGTATCTAGATTATGAATAAGTTTCCTAAAAGTGCTTATGTACACATACCTTTTTGCCATAGAAGGTGCTTTTATTGTGATTTTGCAGTTATTCCATTGGGAAATAATGTTGATACTTTAAAAGGTTTTGGAAGCAAAACGGTTAAAGAATATTTGCACTTTTTATTTAAAGAAATTTTATCAATTAAGCATAAATCAACTCTTTCGACAATTTATATAGGCGGTGGAACGCCATCAATTTTGCATCCAAAACAAATCAAAGAGTTAATTGATCTTTTTAGAGAAAATTATGGAATTGACTATGGTGCTGAAATCACTATGGAAGTAGACCCAGCGAGTTTTAATCAAGATGATCTTAATGGATTCATTAATGCTGGGATAAATAGATTTAGTCTTGGAGTGCAAAGTTTTAATAATCAGATACTTCAAAAATCTGGAAGGAGGCATTTGAGAGAAGATGCTGAAAAATCTTGTTCTTGGTTAAAGAAGGCATATATTTCTGACTTAATAAAAAGTTGGAGTTTAGATTTAATTCAAAACTTGCCCCTTAGTGGATTTAAAGAATGGCAAGAAGACTTAAAAAAAGCAATAATGTTTTCTCCGCCACACATATCCATATATGATTTAAATATTGAGAATGGAACTGTTTTTAAAAAATTAGATAATTTAGGGGAATTACAATTTCCAAGTGATGAAGAGGCTATTAGAAATACTGAATCAACTCATTTAATTTTAAAAAGTTCAGGGTATTCAAGATATGAAATTTCTAATTATTGTCTTCCAGGGCATCAATCAAGGCATAATAAAGTTTATTGGAAAGGTCTAGGCTGGTGGAGTTTTGGTCAAGGTTCCACAAGCTCACCATGGGGTGAAAAGCTCACTAGACCAAGGGTTAGTGGAGAATACAAGGAATGGGTAATTAAGCAATACAAACAAAACTTAGATTCAACCCTCACTAACGAAAATTTTGCCTATAAAGAATTGGATGAGAAAATAATGTTGGGATTAAGACTTAAAGAGGGTCTAGATATCCACAAGGTGTTCAAAGAACAAAACTGGGAAAACAATAAATTAGATAGTAACTTTAGTAAATTGATTGAAGAGTGGGAAAAATTTCTTGAAAGTGGACTATTAGTGCGAAAGGGGAATAGATTCTTTTTAAGTGATCCAAAAGGCATGGAACTAAGTAATCAAATTCTTATTTCCATGTTTAAGTGGTGGGATGAAATTAATTAAGTCTTTCAGAGACTACCCATTCCTTTAATTTATCTTTAAATAGTTTCTTACCTTGAATTATCGGTTTGCAAAATGGTGGTTGATTATCATTAAGGCCTAACAAATCTGCAGTAACTCTTACCTGCCCATCGCAATGATTGCCTGCACCAATGCCTATTGTAGGAATCGATAGGTTTTTTTGTATCTCTTTAGCAAGAAGCTCAGGAATATGTTCAAGAACTATTGAAAAACATCCTAATTTTTCAAGGGTAGATGCCTCTTTCTTGATTTTTTCTTGGCTTTCTATGCTTTCTCCTTGTTTTTTTAGTCCTAGATTTAAATAGCTTTGCGGTGTAAGACCTATATGCCCCATAACAGGTATTCCCATTCTTATTAATCTGGAAATAACTTTTTGTATTTCTGGTTCAGCTCCTTCTACCTTTACAGCTTTTGCATAAGTACTTTGAATTATTTTCCCTGCATACGCAACAGCTTTATCCTCTCCACATTGGTAAGTTAGAAAAGGCATGTCAGAAACGACTAAAGGTTGATCCTCAATTTTATTTTTAAATCCTCTCGAAACAGCATTGGTATGATAAATGATGTTTTCTAAAGTTAGTGGCAATGTGGATTTGTATCCCAAACAAACCATCGCTAAGGAATCTCCTACTAAAACTAGATCAACATTAGCTTCTTCTGCGATGGATCCTGATATTGAGTCCCATGCAGTTAATGCAATAATTTTCTGAGATTTTTCTTTATATTTAACGAGGTCTGAAGGCAACATAAGAAATTTATGTATCTTTTTTAATCAAGAATTGCTAATATATCACTGACTCGGCCTTTCGCGGTTTTAACGCCTAAACCTGGTCAGGACCGGAAGGTAGCAGCCACATGGGATGCTTGAGGCAGGCGGGATATCCGAGTCACTTTATTTTACCTATTAATCAATATCTTTATTATTTTGCCTTAACCTCAAAAATTCTGGAATATTTGCTCCTTTTTCTTTATTATCGGAAACATTATAAAAAGACTGATTTGATAATCTGTTCTTTATTCTTTGTTGCTTAAGTGGTTGGTTTGTATCAAAACCTGTCGCAATGACAGTAACTTGTATCTCACCATCCATGTCTTCGTTAACCGCTTGACCAACAATTATATTTGCATCTTGATCTACGACATCACTTATTACTTCTCCAACTGAATTCACATCGTCAAGTGTTAAATCTCTTCCCCCAGTGATATTAACAAGGCAACCTTTCGCTCCATCAATTCTTCCTGCTTCAAGTAATGGACTATTAATTGCAGCTTGAGCAGCCTCTATGGCTCTAGAACGACCAGATCCAATACCCACACCGAGAAGAGCTGTGCCAGCCTCAGTCATAACTGATCTGACATCAGCAAAATCAAGATTAACCTCACCTGGACGGGTAATTACTTCACTTATACCTTGAACTCCCATTCTTAGAACATCATCCGCATTCATAAATGCTTCTTGAATAGAGGCACCTGCGGAAACTTCTTTTAACCGATCATTTGGGATAACAATAAGTGTATCAACATTCTCTGCTAATCTTGCTATTCCTTCTTCTGCTTGACGCATTCTCCTTTTACCTTCAAAAGAAAAGGGTTTAGTTACTATGCCAATTGTTAATGCACCGCTTTGCTTTGCTACTTCAGCGACAACTGGAGCTGCTCCTGTGCCAGTGCCTCCTCCCATTCCTGCAGCTATAAAAACCAAGTCAGATCCCTCAAGTGATTGTTGAAGTTCATCTCTAGATTCTTCAGCAGCCTTTTGACCGATACTTGGATTACCTCCGGCTCCGAGCCCTCTTGTTAAGTTCTGACCTAACTGGACCCTTCTTTCTGCAGAAGACTGCAGCAAGGCTTGTGCATCAGTATTAAGAACTCTGAATGAAACGCCTTCAAGATCACTATCTATCATCCTGTTGACAGCGTTACTACCTCCACCACCAACGCCGATTACTTCAATTTTGGCATTCTGACTTGGAAGGATGTCTTTTGATTGATCAAAGTTTGGATTGTTACCGAAGCTCATCTCTAAATAAGGATCTAATACTAGTGTTGGGTGCATTATGAACTTACTAAGCTCGTATTTATGGAATTGTTGAGAAAAGTCCTTAAATATTCACTTAATAAATATTTTGTTTAGAATGCTAAACACTTTCTAACACTACAATAATTAAAAAAATTAATTTAAAATTGAAAGTCAAATATTAGGGTTTGAACACTTTTATTTTTGGTTTATTTGGGTCAGTAAGATCAATATTATCAATTTTTTGAGAAAAGTTATTTTTCTTAAATTTAATCTTTAGGTTATTGATTATTTGTAATTGATTGTTGATTAAATTTGGGTTAAATCCTAATAATATTTTTTTTAAATCTTTTTCCTCAACTGTTAGAAAACCATTGGTTGAGAAAGTTATTTTAACTATCTCAAATTCAAAGTTCTCTTGGGAAATTAAAATATCAGATAATATATTTTTAAATTTTTCTTTCCATCCAAAAACTTTTATTGATAATTTGTTAAATTTTTTTTCTTCTACATTTTGTTTATCAATAAAAATTCCCTCTTTATCAATAAAGCCTAATATTTTTTTATTATTTAATATTCTTTCACCGAAAGCTACTGGAGTTCTCGTATTAATATGAACTTTCAAACCAAAAGGAAATATTTGTCTACTTACATAAACATTCTTGAGAGATAAATTGTGTTTTAACTCTTTTTCTAAAAAATAAGTGTTAATAAAAATTAGCCGGATCGGAATTTTTAAAGATGAATTATTTAGTACATCTTTCTGAGAAAATAATTTACTACCAGAAATTTTAATGTCTTGAATATCTACTTTTTTAAGAGTTTTTAGGCTCATTAGGCTTGTTAAAAATAAAAATGAAATTAGAAAAAAAAAGCTTCTATTTTTTATATTTTTTTCAGTCTTTTCACAAATCACATCTAGCCTTTTCCATTAATTGGTTCATCCATGCTTTCGCTTGCTCTGCATCTGAAAATGGTACATCCATCTCTTTCCCATCTCCTACTAATCTCAACCTGCATTTACCTTGAGATTCGCTTGTTAGAGGAGCTTCTCCTGAAGTTAGTGCCATTAATTCAACTAACTCTAGTTTCTTGATAATAAAACTATCCTTTTCTTCAAATTTGCCAGCTTCGAATGCGCTCCATTTTAATTCCCCATCTTTTAAGGATGCTGCACCTGAACTATCTAACTTGCAAAGTTCAGAATCACTCGCCCAACTTCTAAAAAGATTTTGCCTTCTTCTTTCTAACCAGCCAAGTGCAGTTAATAAAATGAAGATTAAAAGTAATGGTAACCAAAGTAGTCCATGCAACATTTTATTAAAATTACAAATCTAAAGTAATATCTACCAGTTTAGCCACAAGTTGTTCAATTTTTAAACCTGAAGCTTCCCAAAGCATTGGAAACATACTGTTTTTTGTAAAACCAGGAATTGTATTTATTTCATTTAGCAATATTTTATTTGAAGATTTTTCTAAAAAGAAATCTACTCTTGCAAAACCGAAAATATTAAGTGCTCTACAACTTTTAATAGCAATTTCTTTAATTTCTTTTGTGATTTTAGAATCTATTTCTGCTGGGATAATTATTTTATTACTTGAGTGATATTTTGAATCGTAATCATACCAATCACTTTTGTAATTTACCTCACCTATCTCAGAGGTTAAGAGCTTTGAATTACCAATTATTCCGCATTCAATCTCCCTTACCTCTAGACCTTCCTCTATTAAGATTCTTGGATCTATTTCCCTAGCCTTTTCTAATGCTTGTGGTATTTCTGATTCATTTATGACTTTGGAGATACCAAGAGATGATCCAGAGTTCGATGGCTTAACAAAAATAGGAAAATTTAATTTTTTTAGAATTTCATTAATTATTTTATTTTTTACTTTCTTATCGTTGAGATCTTCATTTTGAAAAATTAGATAACTAACTTGTGGAAGTTTAAGATTTGTGAAAATTGTTTTCATCAATATTTTATCCATTCCAAGTGCAGAGCCAATAACTCCACATCCGATTAAAGGTTTCTGTGTAAATCTAAGTAAGCCATGAATTGACCCGTCTTCACCATTAAATCCATGCAAGAGAGGAAACCAAACATCAACATTTTGAAATTCAATTCCGTCAAGGAAGTTAATTTTTTCATGATTAGAAATTTCTTGCTTTTTTGTTTTATTGTTTTCAATTTCACCAATTAAGATTTTTTCTGAATTATCACTACCAAACCAATCTCCATATTTGTTTATGTAAAAGGCTTTAACTGTGAAGCGTTCTTTGTTTATTGCTGAATTAAATGCTTGATAAACTGTTTTCGCAGAGGATATCGAAACTTCATGTTCATTGGAATTCCCGCCAAATATTAACCCAATACATTTTTTCTTACCTCCAATCATTTATAAAAAAATCATAAATAAAGTTGACCTGTTAAAGAAAAAGGTCTCGCTTCATATATTTTGACATCTACCTCATCTCCCAATAAAAAATTAAAGTTTATGTTTTTGGGAATCTCTACGAAAGTTAATCTATTTGTTCTAGTTCTGCCCATAATTTGCGAGGAATTTTTTGGATTTAAACCCTCAATTAAAACACTTTCGATATTGTTGAGGTATCTTTGGTTTCTACTCCTAGCAGTTTTCTCTACCAAATCATTAATTTCCTGCAATCTGGCTTTTTTCACCTCTTCTGTAAGTTGATTCGCCCAAGCTGCTGCAGGCGTGTTTGGTCTTGGAGAGTATGCTGCTGTATTCACCTGATCGAAGCCAATTTCTGAAATTAGCTTTAATGTATCTTGATATTGTTGTTCGGTTTCTCCTGGGAAAGCAACTATTGCGTCAGCTGTGATTGATGCATCTGGCATTAATGATCTTATATTCTCGATAATATTTTTATACTTTTTGATAGTGTATCCCCTGGACATTTGCTTTAAAATTTCATCATTTCCACTTTGGAAGGGGATATGGAAATGTTCACAGACTTTATCAAGTTCATAACAAGCTTGAATCAACCTTTTTGAAAAATATCTTGGATGACTAGTAGCAAATCTTATTCTGCGAATACCTTTAACATCATGAATATAATACAAAAGATCAGTTAAGGTATTCTCTTTTCTCCCCTCTTTTGTAGTTCCTGGAAGGTCTCTGCCATAAGCATCAATGTTCTGACCCAAAAGAGTAATTTCTTTAAAATTATCATCCGCTAATTTTTGGATTTCACTTTTTATCGCATTTGGATATCTTGATTGCTCTTTCCCTCTTACAGAAGGAACTACACAATATGAACATCTTTCATTACATCCATAAATGATATTCACCCAGCCACAAATAGAGCTTTCTCTTCTAGCACTTGTTATGTCTTCAGAAATGAAGGTTTCTTCAGTAGCAGCAACTTGATTTCCTAAATCAACTTTCCCCAGAAGATTCTCGAGATTATTTACGTGTTGAGGCCCCATAACCAGATCAAGTTCTGGGACTCTTCTTAGTAAGGATTCTCCCTCTTGCTGAGCAAGGCAACCTGCAACAACAAGTTTTAAGCTAGGTGTTTTGTGCTTTCTTTTTGCTTGTCTTCCTAGAAAGCTATAAACTTTTTGTTCTGCATTATCTCTAATAGTGCATGTATTGTATAAGACCAAATCGGCATTTAATTCATTATCTGCTCTGGTGTAACCCATTTTCTCTAATATCCCAGCCATCCTCTCAGAATCAGCCTTGTTCATTTGGCATCCAAATGTGGTTATCCAATAACTGCTAGTAGTTGAATTCTTTTTAAATTTTTTCCCGTCTGGTTTTGTTTTTGTTAGCACTTTGCTAGTAATTTTTTATGATTCTTTAATTCAAAATTACAAGTTAAATAATTTTGCTGCAATTTTTTTGAGGGCGAGCGAGGGGATTCGAACCCCCGAATAGCGGCGCCACAAGCCGCTGCCTTAACCACTTGGCGACGCCCGCCTCACATTTATAAATTTAACAACTCAAGGTAATTTTTCATAGTTATTTTTTATCTTTTAGCGAAATTTGAATTATTTTCTAATTTAGTAATTTTTTCTTATGATTTAAAATAAAGAAAAATTTAAAAATTTGAGTAATTCCGGCACAGCTGAGGTTCTTATTCCCAGAAGCCTTTGTTTAATAGAAGATATTGATAACCTCATTATTGATGTAGAGGATTTATGTTCAGTTTCCATTAGTTGGGAGAATGGATTTGTTTCTGAGTTAAAACCTTTAAAAAATAAAGTTACAAAACCAAAAAATATTTTATTCCCAAGATTTGTTGAAACGCATTCGCATTTTGATAAATCTTTTACATGGACAGACTTTCCTAATCTGGAATCAAACTATGAAGGAGCATTATCAGTAAATCTTGAAGAACATAAAACTAGAACAACAGATAAGGTTCTTGAAAGAGTTGAGAAATCATTAAAACTTGCCTTACAAAATGGATACCGAGCTATTAGAAGTCATATTGATACTTACAAAAGTCAATCTATTGAAATTTGGATTGAACTTTTTAAATTACAAAAAAAATTTTCTTCTGAGTTGACTTTACAATTCGTTGCTCTAGCTCCATTGGAATTCTGGGACACAACTAATGGAGAAGATTTGGCAAAAATATTTTCCTCTAATGGAGGTATTTTAGGAGGTGTTATTGTTCCTCCTTTTAATAAAAAAGATACAAGAAAATTTCTCGCAAAGATGCTTCTTCTAGCTAGTAAATATAAATTAGAAATAGATTTGCATATAGACGAATCGATCATTGAGCCTGGAGCGGGAATAAAAGTTTTGTTGGAAACAATCGAAAATTTAAAAATTAA
Source organism: uncultured Prochlorococcus sp. (assembly GCA_902538515.1). Taxonomy (GTDB): domain Bacteria; phylum Cyanobacteriota; class Cyanobacteriia; order PCC-6307; family Cyanobiaceae; genus Prochlorococcus_A. Next base: position 136,459 of record CACBFH010000001.1, read on the forward strand.
CAATATTCCAATAACTTGTAGTCATTTGAGTAGTCTCATTTCTCTAAGTCATAGAGAGATTTTAAATTTAGGAGAAAAAATGGCTGAGAAAAATATTAAAGTTATTGCTTTACCTCTAACAAATTTTTGGCTGCTCAATAGAAGTAATAAAACTACCTTATTAAAAAGACCAGTTGCTCCAGTTAAGCAATTACAAAAATCACACGTGGATGTATCTCTTGGTAGTGATAACGTTCAAGATTCCTGGTACCCATTTGGTAATTTTGATCCTTTTTATATGTTGTCTTGCTCGATACCTATGCTTCAACTAAATCCCTGGGAGAGAATGACTCTATCTTCTATTTTTTTAGCTCCAAGCAGATTATTAAACTTAAAGTGGGATGGTTTAATTCAAAAGGGTTGCCCCGCTGATTTTGTAATTTTAGATGCACAAAGATGGGCAGATGTTTTTTCGAGTTCCTTAAAGAGAAAAGTTTTTATAAAAGGCGATTTATATTGCTAATCGGCTAATTTATATACAAAACAATAAAAATTTAATTAATGACATCAAATACTCTTAAATTTATAGACAAATTTAGGGAAGTTAAAAACTTAGAGATTATTGAAAGCCAATCTGATATAAAAAGACTTTCAAAAGATTTTTATAATTACTCTCCAATCCTTACTGAAAAATTAGACGATTGTATTGCTGATTTGGTGGTAAGACCTAGTGATCACAAAGCAGTAAAGGCAGTAGCAGAAATTTGTTGGGAATTTTCTATCCCACTTACTTTAAGGGGTTCAGGTACAGGTAATTATGGACAAGCTGTCCCATTGTTTAATGGAGTTGTAATGCAGATGAGTCATTTTAATAAGTTAGAAGAATTTGATCCAGATACAGGTTTTGTAAAAGTACAGTCTGGCTGTGTTATGGGAGATTTGAATAAACAATTAGAGAAATATGGGAGGGAATTGAGGTTGCTTCCTAGTACTTGGAAAACTGCAACAATTGGAGGTTTTATTGCGGGCGGATCAGGTGGTATTGGTTCAATTAGGTGGGGATTTTTAAGAGATCCAGGAAATCTTATCGGTTTAGAGGCAGTAACGATGAATGAAAAACCCGAATTATTAAAATTTGATTCTGAAGAATCCGAACCTCTTAATCATGCTTATGGGACTAATGGAATAATTACTTCTTTATTACTTGCTACTGATATCAAACGTAAGTGGTATTCTATAGTTATCGACTGTATTGAATTTGGAAAAACAATAGAAATATTAAAAACTCTCACCAGCGCAGCAATTGATCTGAAACTAGGAGCAATTCTTGAAGAAGAAATTGTTGATCAAATGCCCAAATGGTTTAAAACTAATTCTAGAAGTCACAAGATATTAATTCAATCTACTCTTGGAGGAATAAAAACCATCGAGCTAATTTGTAAAAAATTCAAAGTTGAATCTACCCTCCTTGGGGAAGAAGAAAAACTCGTCAATGGAATTTCTGAAGTCGTATGGAATCATACAACTCTTCATATGAGGTCTAAGGATAAAAATTGGACGTATTTGCAGATGCTTTTGCCACTAAATAATGAACTAGAATTAATTGATTTTTTGAGAAAAAAATGGGGTAAAAAAGTTCTTTGGCATTTAGAGGCAGTTTCTCAACAAGGATCACCGCGATTAGCGGCTTTGCCTGTATTAAAGTGGAATGGGGCAGAAGAATTAGAAGAAATAATGGAAGATTGCCTGAAACTTGGTGCGTTTATTTTTAATCCTCATGTTTTAACAGTTGAAGGCGGAGGACTCGGAGTGGTGGATGCAGATCAAGTAAAAGCGAAATTAAGATTTGATCCTAAAGGACTATTAAATCCAGGAAAATTGGAAGGTTGGGAAGTGAAAGAACAATTTAAAATTTAACATTTCTGTTTATTCGCAAATTTAATAAATTCAGCAACTAAAAAAATAGAACCTGTTAGAACAGGATGATTAGGTGGCCATTTTTCCAGGGAAAATAAATACTCAATGGCAAGTTCAAATGTTTTAAATTCAATTGTTTTTTTAAATTCAATTTCTTTAATCTGAGAGAGATCATTTAATTTCCAACTAGGTTGGTTTGGAACTGGAACAAGTAATAAGCGATCATTTTTCTTTAGAAGTGTTTTTAATATTGCGTAAATATCTTTTTGTCTTTGGACACCTAAAATCCAATAAATTCCTTTATCTTCATTCTCCCAATTGCTTCGCTCATTAGAGAGTGCTTTTGCAGCAGGATAATTATGCGCACAATCTACAAGAATTTCTTTGTTGAAATAATTTATTATTTCCAGCCTTCCGTTCCAAGTTGTCTTTTTAAGACCTTCAGATATGTGTTTTTCTTTTATATTAAATCCCAAATTATTCAGTGCTTCAATTGCTCCAACAGCTACTGAGGCATTTTGCTTTTGAAAAATTCCTTTTAATCCAAGCTCATAGCTATTTGAAATTGAATCTTTCCAAATAATTTCTGCTCCTACCTCTTTAACTTTTTTGGTTATTAAATTTTCAACTTGACTATTTTGATTGCATGAGATGACAATTGAGTTTTTTTCAATAACTGCTAATTTTTCTTCGGTAATTTTTTCAATCGTATCTCCAAGAAATTCTTTATGGTCTAAACCAATATTTCCAATAGCAATGATTGGTCTAGATTTATGGGCTGTTGTCGCGTCTAATCGTCCCCCTAAGCCAGCTTCAAGAATGAGTAATTCAACTTTTTGATGGTCAAAAAAATTTAGTGCGCAACAAATAATTTTTTCAAAAGGAGTTAATTCAAATGTTGAAAAATTTTTTTCTATTAACCTATAGATTTTTTCAAAATCAGTTTTATTAATATTTTTTTTATTAATTCTAATCCTCTCGCATACATCCAAAAGATGAGGGGATGTCGTTACACCGAAATTCCTTTTAGCTTCAAAAAGTATACTTTCTAAATATGCCGCGATTGATCCTTTCCCATTGGTTCCAATAATCTGTATCGCGGGGATATTCTTGCAAGGATTACCAAGTTCTTGAAGTGCTTTTTTAATTCTTGATAAACCTAACTTGATATTATCCCTTTCATATTTAGGAGATAATAATTCAAAAGTTTTTAAATTTGCATTTTTCAAAATTTAAATTGCTATAACTCTTCAAAAATTGAATTTAGCTTATCCAAAAGAATATTAATTTCTCTTCGAGAAATAATTAATGGTGGGACAATCCTTACAACATTTCCTCCTGCAGGAACTACCAGTAATCCTTTATCAAAAGCTTTTAATGTAATTTTTTTTGCATCAGCATAATTAGCATTGATCACAAGACCTTGTATTAAACCCAAACCTCTTTTCCCGCTAATAATATTTGGAAATTTTTTTGACAATTCTTCAAAACCAGCACTTAATTGTTCCCCTCTTAGATAAACATTATTGATAATATTTCTTCTATTTATTTCTTCTAATACAGTTAGGGCAGCTTTACAAGCGAATGGGTTCCCTCCAAAAGTACTTGCATGATCCCCTGGAGAAAAAATGTTGGCTTTTTCTTTTACCAATAATGCTCCAATTGCATGACCTCCCCCTAATCCTTTAGCAAGGGTGAATCCATCAGGTTCGATTCCTAAATTCTCATAACCCCACATTTTCCCAGTTCGACCTACTCCACTTTGGACCTCATCTAAAATGAGAAGAGAATTATATTTATCACATATTTCTCTCAGGCTTTTAAAAAATATTTTACTTCCAGGAATTACGCCGCCTTCGCCTTGTATTGGTTCAACTAAAACGCCGGAAATTTTTTGATCATTATTTTCACACTCTTCAAATAATTTTTTTACAGAATCAAAATTGTTAAATTTAAAAAATTTGAACCCTTGAATCATTGGTTCGAAACCTTTTTGATATTTTGGTTGTCCTGTAGCGCTCAAGGCTGCAAGCGTCCTTCCATGGAAGCTGGATTCTGCTGCGAGAATAATTGATTCTTTACCTTTATTTGTTGTATTACCATATTTTTTAATTAATTTAATTGCTGATTCATTTGCTTCCGCGCCACTATTACAGAAAAAGACGCTTTTAGCACAACTCATATTCGTTAAAGTTCTGCTTAATTGTTCTTGTTCTTCAATATTGTAGAGATTAGAAATGTGCTGAATCTTTTTTAGTTGAGTTGATAACCTTCTTCTTAAAACTCTGTCGCTATGTCCAAGACTACAAGTTGCTATACCAGCGACTGCATCAAGATACCTTTTACCTGTTTTGTCCCATAGCCAACAACCTTTTCCTTTTTTGAAAGATATATCGAATCGACTATAGGTGTTCATCAAAGTGGGAGCGGTCGGACTTGAACCGACATACCCGAAGGTGCCGCATTTTGAGTGCGGTGCGTCTACCAATTCCACCACGCTCCCAAGGCTTTAGAAAAAATTAACTTATCTATTATAACAAAAATCAACTTGTTGACTATTGTTTTAGTCAAGGAGCAGTGATCAAGATAACGTTTGTTAATAGCTAATCTTTTCGTTAAAAACATAGATTTGTATTTATTGAATTTCTGACAATAATTAAGATTAAAATGCACTAATAAACATAAATGATACATTAATGCAACAAGAATCCAACTAAAACCCTATTTTTGAGAAGATAACTTCATATTAAGTAATACTATGTTATATTTAGAAAAAAAAAATTAATGACGAGAGTTAAAGCCAAAAAATTATCTTTACAATTAGTTCCCTATCTTTTTATTGTAGTCACTATCTTGACAACATTTGGATCCAACACAGGAACATGGGCATGAATGATCTCAAGATTAATGGTTTAGATAAAATTTGGTCTAGTCGCTTCCTAGTGTTATTCCTCATATTTTTAGGTTGTATTTCACTAATCAATATTGCTTACGTTTAAATATTTATAATCCTTTTGCTTTTTGCAATTTAAGCAGCTCTATATCGAGGAATATCTGCAGGGTCTGAACTGGTCTTGAATTCCTTATTTTTCAATGTTTTTTTGTTAAAATCTCTGGTTATTTTGATACCCAATATTTTTAGTTTTGATTCAAAATTTTCATAACCTCTATCCAAATGCTCTAAACCATAAATCCTACTAGTACCCTCAGCTATGATCCCAGCAATTATTAATGCAGCTGAAGACCTCAAATCAGATCCAATTAGATCCATACCCTTAATTTTGTTAACACCTTTGATATAGGCTGTATTTTTATTTAATTTTATATTTGACCCCATTTTGTTAAGTAAATGAACATGGTTCATTCTGTTTTCGAAAATTGTTTCAGTTATCTTTGATTCACCATTTGCGATTGCCATTAAAGTTGTAAATGGTGCTTGCAAATCAGTTGGAAATCCTGGGAAAGGAGCTGTTTCAATATCTACCCCTTCGATCTTATTGCCCTTGATTGTAATTGAATTACCTTTAATTGTAATTTTACTTCCACTTTCTTGAAGCTTATCCGTGACAGCTTCAAGATGATTAGGAATTACAGGAGAAATTGTTATCGAAGAGGAAGTCGCAGCAGCAGCTATTAAAAAAGTGCCAGCTTCTATTCGATCTGGAATTACTTTATGAGTACAACCACACAGCTTATTAACACCATCAATAATTATTTTTTCTTTGCCAGAGTCGTAAATTTTTGCCCCCATTTTATTTAGCATTTGGCATAAATCCTGAATTTCAGGTTCTCTTGCAGCATTCTCAATCGTAGTTCTTCCCTCCGCTAATGATGCGGCCATTATTAAAGTTTCAGTAGCTCCTACGCTTGGGCACTTTAATTTGATATCGGTACCAATTAATCTGTTTTTATCTCCTTTTATATTTGCTTTGACAATTTCTTCTTCAATAAGAATTTCCGCTCCTAGTGCTTTAAGCCCGTTAATGTGCTCATCTATTGGCCTTGAACCAATGTTGCACCCTCCAGGTAAAGGGACTTTAGCCTCTCCAAATTTACTTAATAGTGGACCGATACAAAAGAAACTTGCTCTTAGTCCATTAACAAGTTCATATGGAAGTTCTTTAATAGAAATATTTTGTGAATCTATCTCTAATTTATTGTTTTTTTCTATTATTTTAACCCCTAAATTTCTAAGAATATTAGCCATTTTTTCAATATCAGTAAGGCAAGGAACATTCTGAAGAACTATTCTTTCATTAGTTAGTAATGATGCAGCAAGCAAAACTAAGGCCGAATTCTTCGCACCACTTATTTCAACGATTCCATTTAATTTGCCTTGGCCAAAAATCTTTAAATTTTGTGATTTAAGATATGACTTCTTATTGCTTACGCAAATCATTAAGACTTAATTTATTAGATTCATGATGACAAACGAAAATTAGTAAGTCCACCCTATGTAACGTCTTGAATATTAATTAAAAGTGAAAATATTTTTTTTTGATTTCTTGAGAAATAAAAATTTAATAAATAATTGATCAAAATATTTATGTAATTAAAATATAATTGAAAACGAATTTTTCAAATTACTCATAGAAAATACTTTTTTAAAAATAACTAGTAAAAACAATAATCTAGTTAAAAGATTTAGATCTTTTAAAAGCGGATCCTCTCGCAAAGATAAAGATTATTTTTGTATAGAGGGTACTCATCTTATTGAGGAATTACTGAGGTCTGGAAATTCTCCCTCCAAAATTTTAGTTACTGATAAATGGCTAAAAAAGAACCCAAATCTTAGCAAAAAGTTTGATGAATCATTATTAACTTTGGTCTCAGAAGAGGTTTTAGCTTCAGCAATTTCAACAGTTAATCCAGATGGCATCGCAGCATTAGTAGAAATTTCATCGATACCTAATTATCAATTCAATAGTAAAGATGATTTTGTTCTTGTTCTAGATAGGATTCAAGATCCTGGGAATATGGGTAATCTTTTTAGAACTGCTTTAGCTGCTGGTGTTGATGCAATTTTTTTAGCTGGAGGTGCGCACCCATTAAGCCAAAAAGTATTAAGAGCATCAACTGGCGCGGTCTTTAATCTCCCATTTCAAAGATATGAGGGTACTGAAGAAGAAATAATAAATTCTTTATTAAAGTCTTTATCTGAATTATCAAATGAAGGATTTAAGATTTTTTCCACTAGTAGCTTTAATAAATGCTCAATAAAACATTCAAAACCATACTGGGAAATTGATTGGACCAAGTCTACTGTCTTGATTTTGGGTAATGAAGGTCAAGGCATACATAAAAAAATAAAAGAAGCTTTTAATGAAACAATTACAATTCCGCATAGTGAGCTTGTAGAATCATTGAATGTGGCTTGTGTTGCAGTTCCGTTATTACTAGAACGAAAAAGAGTCGCATACACATCTAATAAAAAAATAAAAAGTGACTGATTCAAGTTTTGATTTCGATTTAATCGTAATAGGTGCAGGATATGGAGGTTTTGATGCTGCTAAACATGCTGCTGGTAAAGGACTAAAAGTTGCAATAGTAGAATCTTCTGATATGGGAGGCACTTGTGTTAACAAGGGTTGTGTCCCATCTAAAGCTCTTTTGGCTGCAAGTGGAAAAGTTAGAGAAATAGCTGATTATGAACATTTAGCTAAATTTGGTATTCATGCTTCCCCAGTAAGGTTCGAGAGATCAAAAATTGCAGATCATGCAAATAATTTAGTTTTAAATGTTAGAGAAAATTTAACAAAAACTCTTAAAAGGAGTGGAGTTGAAATTATTTTGGGCATTGGCAGAATTGAAGGAAATCAAAAAGTAGGTGTAAGAGATAAAAACGGAATTGATAAAACTTTTACAACTAAGAATATTGTCATAGCAACTGGTTCTTCTCCTTTTGTGCCCCGTGGAATAACTTTGGATAATAGGACTGTATTTACTAGTGATGATGCGGTTAAACTTGAGTGGCTTCCCAGATGGATAGCAATTATTGGAAGCGGATATATAGGACTAGAATTTGCTGATGTTTATACCGCGCTTGGTTGTGAAGTAACCATGATAGAGGCTTTGGAAAATATTATGCCTACATTTGATCCAGACATCACTAAAATTGCTAAGAAGAATCTTATTCAAGCAAGAGACATAGACACAAAATCAAATGTCTTCGCCACAAAAATAACACCCGGATGTCCTGTAAAAATAGAACTGACAGATGCAAAATCTAAGGAAGTTGTAGAAACTTTAGAAGTTGACGCTGTACTAGTTGCAACTGGCAGAAGTCCTAATAGTAATAACTTAAATCTTGAGTCAGTTGGGATCAAAACAGTAAAAGGTTTCATTCCTGTAGATGATCAAATGAGAGTTAAGAATGGTAATGAAATAATACCTCACATTTGGGCTGTTGGAGATGTAACAGGCAAACTAATGCTTGCCCATACAGCTGCAGCGCAGGGTACTATTGCTGTTGATAATATTTGCGGCGGTAGTGTCGAAATAAACTATAACAGTATCCCTGCAGCAACCTTTACTCACCCTGAAATAAGTTCAGTTGGTCTCTCTGAGGCTGAAGCTAAAGAGATATCTGAAAACGAAAATTTCACTTTGGGAGTCGTCAAAAGTTTCTTTAAGGCTAATTCAAAAGCATTAGCTGAATTGGAGAGTGATGGATTGCTAAAGTTGATTTTCAATAAAGATAATGGGAAAGTATTAGGTGCTCATATTTTTGGATTACATGCAGCTGATTTAATTCAAGAAATTTCGAACGCTATTTCAAGGAACCAGGATGTAATTGAATTATCTAAAGAAGTTCATACTCATCCCACTCTTAGTGAAGTAGTTGAGGTCGCATATAAACAGGCGGCTTCTCAAATAAAATAATATCTAAAATTAATGGAGATAAGACGCAGGCCACCAAATCCAACAGTAAGGGTAGAAAACTTAGAATATGCTGTACCTCATAGAGAAGCACAAGCAAAAAATATTCTGGAAGAAATTGTATGGCACAAGGATATTGAAATTAAGAATTTTAAAAAAATAGTCTCTTTAGAAGATCTCATCAAAAAGATTGAAAAACTTCCTACACCCAAAGATTTTTGCAAAAGTATCTTGGAGTCAAAAATAAAACCAGGAGTTATTGCTGAAATAAAAAAAGCTAGTCCTAGTAAAGGAGTTATTAGAAAAGATTTTAACCCTGAAAATATAGCAATTTGTTATGAAGGATTAGGTGCATCATGTATCTCAGTACTAACCGATAAAAGGTTTTTTCAAGGTAGTTATGAAATACTCGAAACTGTTAGGAAATCAACTAATCTCCCTCTACTCTGCAAAGATTTTATTATTTCTGCTTACCAGATTTATAAAGCAAGGGTATCTGGTGCTGATGCAATATTATTAATCGCTGCGATTTTAAGTGATGATGATTTAATTTATTTAAAGAAAATAGCTGATAATTTAAAGATGAGTGTTCTTGTTGAAGTCCATAACTCTAATGAATTAGAAAGGATTCTAAAGTTAAAATCTTTTAATTTGATTGGAATAAATAATAGGGATTTAAAGACTTTTAAAACGGATTTAAAAACATCAAAAGAATTGATGCATACGTATGCTGATATATTTTTAAAACAAAATATTATTCCCATAAGTGAATCTGGAATTAATTGTGCCGAAGATTTAGAATCGCTTAGATCTATTGGAATCAAGGGAGTATTAATTGGTGAAACTTTTATGAGAGAAAGTGATATTGAACAATCATTCAAGAAATTATTTAACTCAATTTAATATTGACTTCAAATCGTGCTATAAAATTGAATAAACAGAGATGTACTGAATATATATGCAGGCTGTAATTTTAACAGGTATAGTAGCAGGATTTGTGCATGTAGTTAGTGGCGTTGATCATCTAATTACAATGGCACCAGCAGCGATTAATAATCCTCAAAAAGCTCTTAAAAATAGTTTCTCATGGGGCTTGGGACATTCTTCAGGAGTCCTCTTGTTAGCTTTTCTAGCGATTTTTATTAAGGATATTACGCCATTAAACAAATTTTCTAGTATTGCCGAATTCCTAGTTGGGATTTCACTTCTAATTGTTGGAGTATTTGCTATAAAAAATTCTTTTCAATTAAGTATCCACTCGCATTCCCATAAGCATGAGAATGGAATTGCTCATCGTCACTTTCACTTTCATGTGAAGGAACAAAAAAATAATAATAAGCACTCACATGCTTTGACTGGTTTAGGCTTGCTACACGGTATAGCTGGAGGTTCACATTTTCTTGCAGTTCTTCCTGCTCTAGCGCTACCTTTAACAAGCGCTTGCTTATATTTGATTTCATATTTGATTGGTTCACTTATAAGTATGAATCTTTTTACTTGTTTAATATCTTTTACCACCTTTAAAGCAAGTCAAAAATTTATTAAAAATTTAATAGCTGTAGCAGGAGGGCTTTCCTTTTCTCTGGGATTATTTTGGATTCAAAGAAGTGCTTCTGTTTTTTTGAATTAAAAAATTTTTTAATTTAGGAATAATTAATTTAGAGGTGACAATCCCAATTATTTTTTCGTTATTGATTAATCCAAATTTATTACTATCTTCGCTAACTTTAATATTGTCTCCAATAACCTCAACGTTATTTTGATTTACTGAATTTATTCTTTTTATTAGGTTTTTATTTTTAATTGGATGATTAAAAATAACTATTTGTCGATTTTTAAGTATTGATTTATTCTTTTTATATTTTTTAAAAAATACAATATCTCCTTCTTTTAGGTAAGGGAACATCGATTGACCAGTAACAATCGCGGTTTTTCTTAAACCTAAAAAAAATAAAATAAAATCAAAAAAACTTTTGAAAATAACTCTGATTAACTAGCTTTTACAAAAGCGTCTGATCTTCCTTTTGAAGCCCAGAAAATATCATGAATTTTTTCTACATAATTCATGAGTTCTTCAGCTTGGGCTAAGTCAATATTAACTTTGCATGCACTGCATAATTTGGCCGCCTTCCAAATGATTTCATGTAAGTCTGGATAAGTTTCTAAGTGAACTGGTTTAAAGTAATCTGTCCACAAGATTAGAATCTCTTTCTTTGTTTCTTTTGCTTGCTCCTCTTTAACTGCAACATATCTAGAAAATGTATTACTGTATGCAGCCCACTCTGCTGAATCAGTGCTAGAAGGAGCTTCTAATGCAATAAGTTTTTTTGTCATTGATAAAACTGCTTCAGCTGCAACTCTCGTAGATGCTGGGTCGTAAACACCACAAGGACCATCACAGTGAGCATGGACTGTCATTGGGAATTTTTTATCTAGAAAAGAATTGATGAATTTACTTAACATTTCAAATATTTGGTGTTGTATATATATTACTTGGAGAATAACTAAATTGAAAAGTCTTAGATATTTTTCTTACTTAATTTAATTGACTTTTAATAATTCAACTTCAAATATTAAAGTCGCATTAGCAGGTATTACATTTCCAGCCCCTCTTGATCCGTATCCAAGTTCCGGAGGTATTGTTAATTTTCTTTTGCCTCCAACTTTCATGCCTGCTACACCTTCGTCCCAACCTTTTATTACTCGTCCAGCACCCAATGGAAAGCTGAATGGAGCTCTGCCGATACTGGTATCAAATTGTGTCCCGTCTTCTAGTGTTCCTGTGTAATTTACAGTAACTGTTTGCCCAGACCTAGCCTCATCTCCTTCCCCGTTTACGATATCTGCAATAATTAGACCACTTTCTGTAGTCCTTGAATTGTTGTCTGATGGTGTTTCATCTGCCATGGCGAAAAGTATAGGATTTGGATCTAATGGGTCTAGTTCAAATAAATTATTATTTGAGACATTTGATGATTTTGCAACAGGTGTTCTTTGAACTGACTGAGTTTCTGATTCAGCAGCATTAACAACTTGAGGTGAATTAAATTGACTGAAAAGAGTTAATGAAATACAAAAAACAAAAACTGCAAAACTAATAAAGACTTCTTTCACTTAAATTTAGAAAGTTACTTAAACTTAGTCTACAGAATGAAGGTACAATAAATGGGTGATTATAAATTTAATTTCGTAATTTTAGATTGTTAATCCCAACTCAAATTAAAAGCCTAAGAAAATATTTTTACCCTTGTTTAGGGGGGATATTAGGAGGAATTTCAGTTTCAACTCATTTTTGGCTGATTTTTATGCCGATATCATTATTTATTTTATGGAAGGGAAGTGAAGGGAGAATAGCAAATTTTTGTTGGGGTTTTTTCTTTATCTTGATAAGTCATTCTTGGCTTTATGATCTTCATCCATTGACATGGCTTGGATTTTCATGGCTTGCAAGTTTAATTATTGCCATTTTAATATTATTATTTTGCGCTTTTTTAGGTGGGATATTAGTTTATTTATGGGGATTGTTAGTTGAAATTATTCTCTGGAAAGAGGATGTTTTCAAAATGAAAATATTATCTTTAATAGTGAAAGTATTTTTTTTATCTTTGACTTGGGGTATTGGCGAATTGATACTTTCTCAAACACCTTTTTTTTGGATAGGTTTAGGAGAGAGTCTTATCCCAGGTGATATTTATCTTGCTGGTTTAGCAAGATGGATTGGTGCAAGTGGTTTATGTGTATTACAAATATTGATTGGATTTTGGATTTTTTATATTCAAGGTAGATGGGAAAGAAAACTTTACTTTAAAAAAATATTTCTTTTAGGACTTTTGGTTTTTATTTTCTTACATTTATTTGGAAGTTTAACAACTCCAATAAAAAGAAATTACGAATATCCAGTAGCTATTTGGCAAACTAATATATCAACAAGAGAAAAATTAAAAATAAATGATGAATTTATTGAAGAAAAGTTTTCTGTCGCTCAAAAATATGCTTTATCAAATAAAGCGAAACTTCTTGTTGCTCCTGAAGGAACTCTATCTAATAATTTTTATTTTTCTAAAGGCATTAAGGTTAATACTTTGTCAGGAGGTTTCAGAAATTCAAATAAAGAGTTAAGAAGTTCTTTGCTCGGTTTTCAAATTGGAGATAAATCTTTTACCTCATTTATAGATAAAAATAGACTTGTTCCATTAGGTGAAAAAATACCTAGATTTCTAGATAGTTTTTCAAGAGGATTATCTGCAGTAGGAGGAATTCAACCAGGCTCTGATTCAAGATTTTTTGATCCTAAATTTTCCCCCCCACTAGCAGTAGCTATTTGTTACGAAATTAGTGATGGACTAGAAATAAGGAAGGCTATTAATAGTGGTGCAAAATTAATAATAACTGCAGCAAATTTAGATCCATATCCAACTAAGCTTTATAATCAATTCCTATCTTTGGCTAGATTAAGAAGTATTGAAAATAAGAAAAATAATTTACTAGTCTCAAATACCGGCCCTTCGGGCCTAGTTCAAGATGATGGAAAAATAATTAAACTTTTAGATTATGAAGTTGAGCAAAATGAAATAGTGTTCCCTAATTTTTCATCCGAAAAGACTTTCTACACAAAATTTGGAGATAAACCTATTTTGTTTTTGTTTATATTATTTATGGGATTAAATTTCTTTTGGAAAATTAACTAATTAATCCACCACCTAATAAAATTTCTCCTTTATAAAAAACTGCAGCTTGACCGGGCGTTACCGAACTTTGACTTTCTTCAAAAATTAATTTAAATGTTGTAGTTTTATTATCTATATTTTTCAAAGGTATTAATGTTCCTTTTACTGGGTGACTTCTATATCTGATTTGTACTTCTACTTCTATCTCTTGCTTAGGTTCTTCGATTGAAACCCAGTTAACCTTACTAATTATTGCTTCTTTATTAAATAGATCACTTTTATCTGATACATAAACTATGTTTTTTACCCTGTCTAAACTTTTTACATATAATGGTTCCGGCCAAGCAATGCCCAACCCTTTTCTCTGACCTACCGTAAAGTGCTGAATCCCATTGTGCGTCCCAAGGGCTTTCCCGTTTACATGCACAATTTCTCCTTCTTTGGGTTCTATGTGTTTGTCGATAAATATCTGCATTGATCCATAATGCTCAACTAAACATAAATCTTGACTTTCTTGTTTTTGAGCAGTTCTAAGGCCTAATCTTAGGGCTTCCCTTCTTGTTTCTTCTTTTTTCATTTCACCAAGAGGAAATTCTAATCTGCTTAGTACTTCTTGAGAAAGAGAATAAAGAAAATAACTTTGGTCTTTGTTTTCGTCAGCACCTCTGAGAAGAAGGAAGTCCTTAAATGCATAGCTTTTGCAATCAATTTTTTCAGCATAAGATGATTTTTTTATCCTTGCGTAATGTCCGGTAGCAATATGAGTAAAGTCTTTTTTGCTTATTGCGTAATTAAGCATCTCTTCAAACTTCACATTCTTGTTGCACATCGAACATGGAAGTGGAGTCAATCCTTTCTCGTAGCTTTCAGTAGTTTTTTTAATTACCTCTCTTTCGAAAATTTCTCTTGAGTCTATTATTTTATGATTAATTCCCAAATCTTCACAAAGACCAGCAGCATCTACTAATCCTTCAGAACAACAGGAGCCTTGCCCTTTCATTAGCCAAAGAGTTAGTCCCTCAACATTCCAGCCTCTTTCTACAAGAAGAGCAGCTGAAAGTGAACTATCTACGCCACCGGAAAGACCTACAATAATACTTTTCTTCTGTTTAGTTTTATTATTAGAAGAAAAAAAGTTTTCTAATTTTTTATCCTTTTGTGTCTTTAACATGGAAGTTTAAATTTTGAACAGTACTTCAATTGCTTTGTACAAATTATGAACGAAATTGTATGGCCAACAATTGACTCTAAACATTTAATTGTTGATTCAAAGCAAATGTTGATGTTAGAGAAAGAAATGTTTTCTGATGGAATGCCTCAAGAAGCATTGATGGAAAAAGCTGGTATTCAAATTAGTAGATGGCTCTTGAAAAGGAAACATCTTCTAAAGTTTGGAATAACTGTTTTTATTGGTCCTGGGCATAATGGTGGGGATGGTGCAGTAATAGCTAGAGAGCTTTTTTTGAAAGGTTTTTTAGTAAAGGTATGGTGTCCATTCCCGATAAAAAAAACATTAACAAATAACCACCTTAATTATCTTACATCTATTGGGGTCGCAAAATTAGTAGAGCCCCCTGATGCAAATGGTAAAGAACTTTGGATTGATGCAGTTTTTGGTAATAATCAAACAAGAGAAGTTGATAATAAATTAATTAAACTTTTTAATCAAAAATTTCATAACAAATATGGCAAGGTAATAAGTATTGATATACCAACAGGATTATGTCCCAATAAAGGAGAGCCTTTTTTAGATAACGCAGTAAAGTCAGATTATACCTTGGTAATTGGCCTTAATAAGATTGGGTTGACCCAAGATTCTGCATTACCTTTTATTGGAGAATTGCACCATATAGATGTTGGGGTGCCTATTAGTAAACTGTCCAAAGTTGATAAAAAGATTTTTAAGGTTACTTACAAAGATTTAAAAAAAATTGATTTATCTTCTTTACCAAAAAATTCCAACAAATATAAAAGAGGTAGAACATTATTAATAGCTGGAAGTGAAAAATATCCTGGTGCTGCATACTTAGCATTAAAAGGTGCGATATCAAGTGGAGCAGGCTATGTCTCGGCTGTCCTGCCTGAGTTAGTTGCTGAATCTATTTGGCAAGTTGCTCCAGAAATAGTTTTAAAAGATACTATGCAATCTAATCAAAATGGAAATGCATCTTTATTTAGTGCATTAAAAAATATTGATTTAAGTGCATTTGATTCAGTAGCTGTCGGCCCAGGGATAGGAATTGATAATGATGATTGGCAAAAATCAAAAGACTATCTTATTGATTATGGAGGGTTATTGATCTTGGATGCAGATGCACTTAATAGAATTTCAGAATCTAGGTTAGGGTCAAATTTCTTTTTAGAAAGAAAATTTAAAACATGGATTACACCACATAGCAAAGAATTTCGAAGGTTATTCCCTAATATCAATTCCGCTACCAATGTAGGGCTGGCTCTTGATGCAGCAAAAGAATTCAATATCAGTATTTTATTTAAGGGGGCTAATAGCATAGTTGCGGATAGTAAAAAAGTTTGGCAGCTTTTCGGAACCGATTCACAGACAGCTCGAGCTGGATTGGGTGATCTTTTATCTGGATTTATAGCTGGCAGTTCTGCGATTGATTTAACATTTTGTAATAACATAAGAACAGATTTTTTTGCTAAATACGTACTTTTGCATTCATTTGCTGCATCAAAGTGCAAAAAAGGGTCAAACGCTTCTGCTATTGGTGACGAATTGTCAAAATTAATGAGAAATATAAAAATGAGACAAATATCTTGAAAGAAACAATTAAATAGAGTTATTTATAGTTTTAAACACATAAGTGTACAAATATTACTTGAAATCTGAAGCGCGTGTTAAGTATTTAGCCTTTTCCAAAAATATGTAGGAAAGTTTTAATACTCTTATTAGGTTAAAAAAATGGTTTCATCCATAACAGCTCATGCTGAACCCCAAAAAAGAAGAGGTAATGACCCAATAAGTTGGTATTTGCAAAATATTGGAAGAGTGCCATTATTAACTCCCGCTGAGGAGATTGAATTGGGTAATCAAGTTCAAAAAATGATGATTCTTACAGAAGATGGCCAATTAACTGAAAAAACCAAAGAATTTACTACTCAGCAAAAAAGGACAATAAAAATTGGAAGAAGAGCCAAAGAAAGAATGATGAAAGCTAATCTAAGATTAGTTGTCAGTGTGGCAAAAAAGTATCAAGGCAAAGGACTTGAACTTTTAGATTTAGTTCAAGAAGGTTCTCTTGGGTTGGAGAGGGCTGTCGAGAAATTTGATCCTACAAGAGGATATAAGTTTTCTACTTATGCTTTTTGGTGGATCAGACAAAGTATGACAAGAGCAATCGCTTGTCAATCACGGACCATTCGTTTACCAGTTCACTTGAGCGAACGTTTAGCATCAATTAGAAAAATTAGTAGAGAACTGGCACATAAACTTGGAGCTATGCCAAGCAGAATTGAAATAGCAGAAGCAATGGAAATTGATGTTGAAGAATTAGATTCTGTTTTGAGACAGGCTTTATCAACGAGTAGTTTGGATGCTCCGGTTAGTGGTGACGATGGTAGAAGCTTTTTAGGTGATTTAATTGCAGATAGTAATAATGAAGAACCTTTAGATCAAGTTGAGCAAAAAATGCACCAAGAGCAACTTGGCAAGTGGTTAACTCATCTCAGTGAGCAAGAGCAACATGTTCTTAAATTAAGATTTGGACTAGATAGTAATGAAAGACATACACTCGCTGAAATAGGAAGATTATTAGAAGTTTCTAGGGAAAGAGTAAGACAAGTTGAACTTAAGGCATTAAGAAAATTAAGAAATTTGACCAGAAAATTACCTAGTAGTATTTAATCTAATCTTCAACCCAAATATATTTAGTTAATTCTTTTGAGGGTGGTTCAGGTGCTTCTAAAGCATTTTTGACCGACTGAGATATTTCAGTATCAATTTTCTTTTCGATACTTTTTAATTCTTCTTCCGTTGCAAATTTACCATCAATAATTTCTTGGGCTAACTTCTTAATAGGATCTCTCTTCCCCCAGAAATCCTTCTCTTCTTCAGACCTTAATTCATCTGGATCTGCAAGGGAATGTCCCCTATATCTATAGGTTAAGCATTCTAAAAGGGTGGGCCCTTCTCCTGCTCTAGCGCGCTCAATAGCTCTTTCTGCTGCTCCTCTCACTGCTAATACATCCATTCCATCAACTTCCTCTCCATGCATCCCAAAAGCAGATGCTTTTCTCCAGATTTCTGGATTACTAGTAGCTCTATCGTGCGCCATACCAATAGCCCATTTATTATTTTCAACTACAAATATTATTGGTAATTTCCATAGTTGGGCCATATTTAAACATTCAAAAAACTGCCCATTATTGCAAGTTCCATCGCCAAAAAACGCTGCAGTTACTGAATCACTATTAATATTACCAGCAACTTCCTTTTTGTATTTACTTGAAAATGCTGCCCCCAAAGCAACTGGAATTCCTTCACCGATAAATGCATATCCTCCTAGTAAGTGATGCTCTTTTGAAAATAAGTGCATGGATCCACCTCGGCCTTTACTACAACCAGTAGCTTTACCAAAAAGTTCACTCATTACTTCAAATGAGGGAACACCTGCACTTAGTGCATGGACATGATCGCGGTAAGTACTACAAAACCAATCATGTTTCTTTCTCATAGCGCCAATTACTCCAGTACTAATAGCTTCTTGACCGTTATATAAGTGAACAAATCCAAACATTTTCCCCCTGTAATACATTTCTGCACACTTATCCTCGAATCTCCGACCAAGCGTCATATCTTCATAAAGAAATAATCCAGTCTCTCGATCTAATTCGGCTCTTTTAATGTCTTGAAGATTTGAGATTCTTTCTACGTGTGTTTCCAAGAAAAATACCTTAATGAAGTTTTGATTTGTTAACATTCTAAGCTGTGAAGGGCGATTTTCATGATTTTTTTTAATAACTCTGCAAGACCTTATGAAAAAATTTCTTAACTTGATAAAATTTGTCTAAGATTTAACAAGGATAATTGTTTGGAACTTCCTTTAGACCATTTTCGTTTAATTGGCGTAAGCCCCTCTGCAACATCTGAGGAAATATTAAGGGCGTTTCAATTGCGTTTGGATAAAACACCTGTCGAAGGATTTACTCATCAAGTGTTAACTCAAAGATCAGAATTGCTTCGCTTGACTGCTGACTTGCTCACAGATCCAGAAAGTAGGAGAGAATACGAAAATTTATTACTTAATGGAGCATCTGGTTTAGAGTTTTCTTCAAATAGAGAAGTGGCAGGGTTAATTCTTCTTTGGGAATCAGGTAGCGCAAAAGAAACTTTTAAAATCGCAAGAAAAGCTTTGCAGCCCCCGCAAACTCCAGCTTTAGGGAGTGGTAGGGAAGCGGATTTAACTTTATTGGCTGCTTTAACAGCTAGAGATTCTGCTATTCAGGAACAACAACTTAGATCTTATTCAAACGCTGCAGACTTTTTACAAGAAGGGATACAACTCCTTCAAAGAATGGGAAAGCTTGGTGAATTAAGGAAGGAACTAGAGGAGGACTTGGCTTCTTTACTTCCCTACAGGATCCTAGATCTACTAAGTAGGGATTTAAATGATCAAGAATCTCATAAAAAAGGTTTAAACATGCTGGAAAATTTAATTATCAAAAGAGGAGGTTTGGAAGGTAACAATAAGTCAGAATATGAAGATTATCTGAATCAGCAAGAATTTGAAGCCTTTTTTAAACAAATAAAGCCGTATTTGACAGTACAAGAGCAGATTGACTTGTTTCTGGCATTACAAAAAAGAGGCTCACTAGAAGCAGGATTTTTAGCATTTTTATCCCTTACAGCAATTGGTTTCTCAAGAAGAAAGCCTGAAAAATTATTTGAAGCCAGGAGAATCCTTAAGAAACTAAATTTATCAGGTCTTGATTCAATGCCTCTTGTAGGTTGTTTAGACTTGCTTTTAGCTGATATTGACCAAGCCTCTGCAAGGTTTTTGAGTAGTTCTGATGAAAATTTACAAGATTGGCTTAATAATTATTCTGAAAATCAGTTAGAAGCAATATGTATTTTCTGTAAAAATTGGTTAGAGAATGATGTTTTAGTTGGGTATAGGGATATTGATTCAAAAGAGGTGGATTTAGATTCTTGGTTTGAAGATAGGGAAATTCAAGAATTTATTGAAAAACTAGAAAAGAAGTCAAATAAGAATTTACTTAGATCAAATCTTCAGAACCAACAAATTGAGAATGAATCTTCGATAAAAACTACTGAAGACTTTAATAATACATTAAGCAGTATTGATGAAAGAAGATTACCTTGGCCTGGCGGCGTAAAACTAGATTATGAAAAAGTTGAGGTCAAAGAAAACGAATTCAATAAGGAATACTTTAAGAAAAAACCAATAGAGTTATATAATTTTTTAATTGAAAAAGTTGCTGAATTAAAGTTTAGTTTTGGGGAATTCTTAAAGGATAAAGAAATTATTAATCGGTCACCTTATTTAATTTATATTTATGCTTTTTTAATCTTATTTACATTTGGTATTGGCATTGGATTTTTAAGAAATAATTTAAAAAAATCAATTCAGGACGAATCTATTAGTGAAAAAACTTTAATTTCCATAGATAAAAATCAAAAGCCTAGTGAGGAAGATATTATTCAAGGAATAAAAAAAAATCCTTCAAATAAATTAAATTCCGTCGCTGATAAACCTAATTTATTAAATTTCCCTAAAGTAAAAGAACTTACCAAAGCCTCACCTTCATTATTGGAGATAAGAAATTTAATTAATGGATGGCTTCTAAGTAAAAGTAATTACTTAGCAGGAAAGAGTGAAATTAATCTTTCTAATATTGTTAGTAAAGGTCTAATTAATCGAACAATCGAAGAAAGACAGAACGATATCAAGAAGGGAATTTATAAAGAAATTAATTCCCAAATACGTAAGATTGATTTGGAATCGCAAACCTCATCTCGTATAGTTGTTTTAGTTGAATTGAATTATCTAGAGAGAATAGTAAAGAATTCTGGAGAATTTGTTAACGAAACGTCACTGACTCCTCTGAAAGTTAAATATATTCTGGGTTTTTCAAATAAATCATGGAAATTAGTTGATTTCGTTAGTGGCTTGTAATTGCAAACTTCAAGATCATCTATAATAATTGAAATTACTTTTTAATAATGTTTGATGAACTCTCGTCACGCTTTGAAGATGCAGTAAAGGGTTTAAGAGGCGAAGCAAAAATCAGTGAAAATAACATTAACGATGCCCTGAAGGAGGTAAAAAGAGCACTCCTTGATGCAGATGTTAGTTTATCTGTAGTTAAAGAGTTTATATCTGATGTCAAAGATAAAGCTATCGGAGAAGAAGTAGTTAGGGGTGTAAACCCAGGTCAGAAATTTATAGAAGTTGTAAATAAAGAATTGATTAACATCATGGGGAATGAAAATTCTCCATTAAAAGAAAATAAAAATAGTCCTACAGTAATCTTAATGGCTGGACTTCAGGGTGCGGGTAAAACAACTGCAACAGGAAAATTAGGCCTTTATTTGAAGGAAAAAGATAAAAAAGTTCTCTTGGTTGCTGCAGATATTTATCGACCAGCAGCTGTAGAGCAGCTTAAAACATTGGGAAGTCAATATGACTTAGAAGTTTTTTCGGCTAAAGAAAAAAATATTAAACCAGAAGAGATAGCAAAGGAAGCATTGAATTTTGCTAATGAAAACGATTTTAATTCGATAATTATTGACACCGCAGGAAGATTGCAAATTGATGATTCCATGATGAGTGAAATGGTTCGAATAAAAGAAGTCTCTAACCCTGATGAAGTTTTGCTCGTTGTTGATTCTATGATTGGGCAAGAAGCTGCTGACTTGACAAAGTCATTTCATGAAAAAGTAGGAATTTCAGGAGCGATATTAACTAAGTTGGATGGAGACTCAAGAGGTGGCGCTGCTTTATCAATAAGAAAAATAAGTGGTAAACCAATCAAATTTATCGGCGTAGGAGAAAAAATAGAGGCATTACAACCATTTCATCCAGAGAGAATGGCAAGCAGAATTTTGGGAATGGGTGATGTATTAACACTTGTTGAAAAAGCCCAAAAAGAAGTTGAACTTGCTGATGCTGAAGCAATGCAAAAAAAACTTCAAGAAGCGACATTCGATTTTAATGATTTTGTAAAGCAAATGAGACTAATTAAAAGGATGGGATCACTTGGAGGATTGATTAAATTGATTCCTGGAATGAATAAAATCGATGATGGGATGATAAAAGATGGAGAAGATCAACTTAAGAAAATAGAATCTATGATCTCTTCAATGACTCTTGAGGAGAAACAAAAACCTGAAGTTCTTGCCGCTCAGCCCTCAAGAAGACAAAGAATCGCTAATGGTAGTGGTTATGAAGCAAAAGATGTAGATAAAGTATTATCTGATTTTCAAAGAATGAGAGGCTTTATGAAACAAATGTCTAATGGAGGAATGCCAGGAATGGGAGGAATGCCAGGAATGGGAGGAATGCCAGGAATGGGAGGGATGAGTGGTAATAAACCAATGAAAAAACAAAAAAACAATAAAAAGAAAAAAGGGTTTGCTGATTTATAATTTCTAAATTTTTACCTTTAAATGATATTATTATTAAAAACGCATTAATTTAAGATGATTAAATTGCGCCTTAAGCGCTTTGGAAAGAAAAAAGAGGCAAGTTTCAGAATTATTGCATGCAATAGTACTTCCAGAAGAGATGGTAGACCTCTACAAGAACTAGGTTTTTATAACCCAAGAACCAAAGAAACTAGACTTGATACGGAAGCTCTAAGAACAAGACTTACTCAGGGTGCGCAGCCAACTGATGTTGTGAGAACTTTATTAGAAAAGGGAGGGTTACTTGAAAAAATAGAAAGACCTTCTATCGCAATTGGTAAGGCAAAATTAGAGAAGGAAAAATTGGCTAAGGCTAAAATAAAAGATGAAGAAAATGATAGTAGTAAAGCTGAAAGCGAGGGTAATGAAGCTGAAAGCTAGTGGGTTGATTAATTTCTATTCTTATAAAATATCTAGATGAAGGAAGTTTCCAAAACTGGTCACTTCACAATAGACTTGCCAAGCTCTGATGCTGCTACAGCATTATCTGGCCCAGGTAATTCCTTTTTAAAAAAGTTTGAGTCTTTAACAGGGGTTTCTATAACCATAAGAGGCTTACAACTCGAGATGAACGGTGTTATATCTAAAATTGAAAGAGCCTCAGCATTAGTAGAACTTACAAGACCAATTTGGGAACAGGGGTTAGAAGTTCCAGAGGTAGATCTTAAAGCGGCTTTAAGTTCTTTAAATATGGGAGAATCATCGTCACATGCTGAACTCGGGAAAAAGGTTCTTGTGCGTTCAAAAGAAGGAAGATATTTGAGGCCAAGAACTATAAGACAAAAAGAATATGTTGAATCAATTGAAAATTTTGATCTTACTTTCGCAATTGGTCCCGCTGGAACTGGGAAGACATTTTTAGCAACTGTTTGCGCAGCGCGGCTATTGAGTGAGAAAAAAATAGATAAAATTGTTTTAACCAGACCAGCAGTTGAAGCTGGTGAAAGTCTAGGATTTCTCCCTGGAGATTTGCAACAAAAAGTTGATCCATACTTAAGACCACTATTTGATTCTTTGCATAGTATTTTTGGATTTGATAGGACTAATTCGTTAATCGATAAGGGAATTATTGAAGTTGCTCCTTTAGCATTTATGAGAGGCAGAACCTTAGACAACTCTTTGGTTATTCTAGATGAAGCACAAAATACTACTTGCTCCCAAATGAGAATGTTTTTGACCAGATTAGGAGAGAGATCAAAAATGGTTGTAAATGGAGATATTACACAAATTGATTTGAAAAAAGATCAGGAAAGTGGCCTCATCGAAGCATCTAGACTTTTCTCTGAAACTCAAGGTATAAAATTTTGTTATTTAACTATTGAAGATGTGGTTCGTCATCCTTTAGTTCAAAAAATTATTGAGGCTTATCAATAAACTTTGTAACTCTGGAGATCCGTACCCTGAAATCTTAAAAATCAAGTAGAATATAATCATATTTATTATGAAAAATGCCAGCAAGTAGTAATTTTAATCAAGCTATTCGTGAAGCCCAAACAAGTTCAATTGTTGGACCAAATGTTGTTCAAAAAGCTTTACCTTATGTAGGCGGAGGTATGGTTTTAACTTCTTTAGGTGTTTTAGCAGGTGTCTCACTCATAGCAACAAATCCCGGGCTTTTTCAGCCGCTTTCAATAGTTGCATTAATAGCAGAATTGATTTTGTTTTTTATAGCCACAAGCGCTGCAAATAATGCTAATAATGCTAAGGCATTGCCTTTATTAACTGGCTTTAGCTTGTTAACTGGTTTCACCTTGAGTGGAATAGTTGCTTTAGCAATAGGAACAATTGGTATTGGTTCGGTTGGAACAGCTGCTTTAGCTACAGGTATAACTTTCGTTATTGCATCTTACACTGGCCAAAGAATGAGTGATAGTGTTGGTCAAGCACTAAGTGGGGTGGTTGGACTTGGGTTGATAGGACTCCTTATAGCAATGTTTGTCCAATTAATTGGAGGATTCTTTGCGCCAGGAGTTTTTGGAGGTTCAGGACTCGAATTGATAATTGCAGGATTTGGAACTGTCTTATTTGTTGCAATGTCTTTCGTGGATTTCTATACAATGCCAAGAAGATATAGTGATGATCAATACCTTGCAGGGGCATTAGGTATGTATCTTACATATATAAATCTTTTTGTTTTTATATTGAGATTAATGATTGCACTTCAAGGCGGTGGAAGAAGAGACTAAACAAATTAGTTAAAAAAAACTAAAGCGTAGATTTGTTTCTACGCTTTTTTATTGGATGATATCAAGTATTTGTTTTTTTATAAATTCTTTTTGCTCTGAGTCATATTTTAATGAGTTATCAAAACTGTTTCCCATATCATCAAGGTTTTTTAGGGCTTGATTGACAGAATTCGTAACTGATTTACTTTCAAGCAGTCTCAAAATAGCTTTACATCTATCTGAAATATTTTCTGATGATATCTCATATTCATTATTTTTTTCTCTTCGATGAATAATAATTTGAGCGGAACTCATTATTAAATTTTTTACTACTATTTCTGCTACAGCACCCCCACTTTCGTTCAATTTGTAAATTAGTGAAAAAGGAAGTTTATCTAACAAGAAACAATCTTTATCTGATAAAGCGTACGCAAAAAATCCTCTTAGTCCATTTCTTGTTTTAATTAGCTCTGCAATTCTATCTGCTAAAACCTCTTCGCTGAGTAAATCTTCACCCCATTCTTTACACCATTGTGCGGATATATTTATTGATTGCGTAAAAGAAGCTTCCTTTAAATTTATGGTTTTTTTTTCCATTTTTGATCAGAATTTTATTATTGATGCATTAAAAGTCATTGTCTAATTATAGATCTGGGTTTGTAACTTTACTAGGAAGGCCAAATGTGGGTAAATCTACTTTAATAAATAAATTGATTGGAGAAAAAATAACAATAACTTCTCCAATAGCGCAAACTACTAGAAATAAGTTAAAAGGCATACTTACTACAGAAAATGGGCAAATAATTTTTGTCGATACACCAGGTGTTCATAAACCTCATCATCGACTTGGAGAAATATTAGTAAAAAACGCAAAATCTGCAATTAATGGAGTTGATATGGTTATTTTTGTAATTGATTCAAGTGAAGAACCTGGTAGAGGAGATGAATATATATTGAACTTTTTAATCGCAAATAAAACTCAGTTTATTGTTGCATTAAATAAGTGGGATTTGGTTAATAAAGAATTTAGGAATTTACGATTACATCAATATAGAAGATTCTTTGGAATTAATAGAAATTTTCAAATTGTAAGTGCTTCTCAAGGAGAAGGATGTCCTGAACTAGTAGATATGGTGCTAACTTTTCTTCCAGAGGGGCCAAAACTTTATGGCGAAGAGACGGTATGCGACCAACCCCTAGATAGTTTATTATCTGATTTAGTAAGAGAGCAGGTTTTAATAAATACAAGAGAAGAAGTACCTCATAGTGTTGCAGTAAAAATAGAAAAGATAAAGGAAATGACAAGAAAAAATGGCAAAAGTTTTACAGCTATTTTGGCTACCATTATTGTTGAAAGATCAACTCAAAAAGGGATTCTTATTGGAAAGAAAGGTTCAATGTTAAAAATTATTGGTCAGTCAGCAAGATCAAATATGTCAAAATTGATTGATGGTCCAGTTCATCTAGAGTTGTTTGTGAAAGTTGTTCCAAATTGGAGAAAAAAAGAATCAAGGTTAATTGAGTTTGGTTATGAGGAGGATTTTTAGATGAGTGGGTTTAATTTTGATGTAATTACACTTTTTCCTAAAGCTTTTGAATTAATAAATAATTTGGGAGTAATAACAAGAGCTATAGATAATAATTTGATTAATGTGAATTTGCATGATTTAAGAGAATTCGGAGAAGGATGTTATAGGCAAGTGGACGATAAGCCATATGGAGGTGGCTCAGGCATGGTTTTAAAACCGGGGCCTATATATGAAGCACATGATTCAATCAATAAAAGTTCAAAAAGTAAAACTATATTAATGACACCTCAAGGTAAAGTTCTTAAACAAAAAGATTTTATAAGATGGACATCGTTAGATCAATTAATAATAATATGTGGTCAATATGAGGGTTTTGATGAAAGAGTTCGTTGCTTAGCAGATGAAGAAATTTCTATAGGAGATTATGTCCTATCTGGAGGTGAAATCCCAGCAATAACAATAATTAATGGGGTAACAAGATTATTGCCTGGAACACTCGGAGACCCCAACTCTCTATTGGATGAAAGTCATAATAATTTTTTATTGGAATACCCACATTACACAAGACCCTTGATATTTAGAGAAATGAAAGTTCCAGATATTCTCATTAGTGGTAATCATAAAGAGATTAGTTTATGGAGAAAAACAAAAATGTATGAAAGAACTTTGTTGAAGAGAAATGACTTAATTAAAATGGTCAACGTTTCGGATTTTCATCAAAGAAATACCGATTCAAATGATAATCTGAATTTTTATTTGCAGGAAGAGAACGAAACATATCCTGACTGGTGAGGACAAAATTCAGACACATTAATCAACAAAGCAAAAAAAGATTTTTATCTTAAGGTTGGAATATATCTTAATTTTCTAAAGATTCTTAAAAAAGGTTTCTATTCACTATTAAGTAATTCATAAGTGTAACTAGCATTATTAAGTTCAAAATTGTACTTTTTATTGCTTAAAACTAATATATTACTTCAGATGCCACCTCAAAGTTAAGCTTTGATCTAGCTTTTAATGCTGAGAGTTCAACAACAACCGATAAGCCAGTAATTATCTTATTTTGTTGACTTAATAAATTTGCTATGGCATTTACAGTTCCACCAGTAGCTAAAAGATCATCTACGATTGCAAAACTTTTATAAGGTTTTAATGATTCTAATTGTAAAACCAAAGAATTATTACCATACTCAAGTTCATATGATGATTTAATTAATTTCCCTGGTAATTTGCCAGGTTTTCTTGCAAGAATAAACGGTTTTGATAAATAATATGACATGCTGGATGCAAATATGAAACCTCTCGCATCAACAGCAACAATACATTCTGAATCTTTTATTAATGGCCGATCAGACATCTTTTTGATAAGCTCTGAGAATAATGTTGGATCTCTCAAAATAGGGGTAATGTCTCGAAATAAAATATTCTTCGTGGGGAAATCTTTATAATTTCCAATTTTTGCCTTAAGTTCATCTGAAAACATCATATTAAATGGAAATTATTTAAAAAAATTTTGAATAAATTTTTATCACTTATTATATATTTGATTTGTAAATTAAAAAAAATAAAAGGTTTTAAACTATTATCAAAAATTGATTGAATAAATTTTTTAAGGTAGACAGGATTTTAAGTATTCAGTTTTTATCTAGAGATGATTTTATTTGAGATAAAAATAAAATTTCAGAAATATTAGTTAAAAATGGACATAAGATTGTTTTTAAAAACTATCCATGGCTAACTAAAGGAGATATCTGGGCTGTTTTTAATAGATAAATTAATAATAAATTTTCTGCCAAAATAAATGTGTAGCAAAAATCATTATTCTCCTTATTCTTTAAAGGTACTTTCCCTTGGTAAAATAATGAGTAAGGAGGAAAAAGTATCATTAAATGTTAAGTAAAATATCCATTTGGAATTACATATTAGTTACAGGTGGTTTAATGATGCTCCAAATCTATTGGTATGAATAGAAAATCTCCACTGTTTCGCATCGGTAATGGATATGATATTCATAGACTAGTCAAGAAAAGAGATTTAATTATTGGAGGTGTTAATTTACATCATCCAAATGATTTAGGTTTGGACGGTCATAGTGATGCTGATGTTTTAAGCCACTCAATTATGGATGCATTATTAGGAGCACTTTCATTGGGTGATATAGGAAAGTATTTTCCACCATCTGATAAAAAATGGGAAAATGCTGATAGCTTGTTTTTGTTAACAAAAGTAATTGATTTAATAAGACAAAATGGATGGGAAATAAACAATATTGATAGTGTTATTGTTGCCGAGAGACCAAAAATCATGCCCCATATAAAGCTAATGAAAAAAAATATTTCTGAGATCTTAAATATTGATGAAAATTTAATTGGGATTAAAGCAACCACTAATGAAAAATTAGGTCCAGAAGGTAGAGAAGAGGGTATAAGTTGCCATTCTGTAGTTCTGCTAGAGAAAAAATGAAATTAAATTTAAATTTAATAAATTTTTTTCAAAAATTTTGTGTAGTATTAATTTTTTTAGTATTTTTAATTTTTCAATCTAATACTCCAATTTTAAAAGCTCTTCCTATGGATAATTATCAAAGTGAAATGGTCACTGAGGAATTGAGACTTAAAGTCCCTTCCGATGTAAAAGCAGTATGGTTAAATGCTGAAAAAGAAGTATGGGATCCATGGTTATCTTCTCAAGATGGTTTTTTGGGGAGGCAATTATTTTGGGATAAAAAAAAAGAAGAAGCTTTAATACTGGTTAATTGGAAAAGTAAACAATTATGGAAAAGCATACCAATGTCAGAAGTAAATTTAGTTCAACAAAAATTTGAAGATAGCGTTAAGGCGACTTTAAATGTTGGGGAAAATCCTTTTAAATTGATTTACGAGGGAGAGTTAGATAAGCAAGGATGAATATTGATATCAGATTTGATTTTCAAAGAAGAGAGAGGCTTGGACTCATTGAAGCTATATGGGGTCAAGACAAGAGTGTTGACCAATTAAAGAGATTATCTGAAGATGTATTAAGTAAAAATGAAGTTGTTTTCATTACTAGAATTAATAGTGAAAAGGCTAATAATCTCTTAGATTTGTATGATGATGCCCGATTCTATGAAGAAGCAAAATGTCTAATAATTGGGAAAAATCTGAATCAAATTAATACACTTAAAAAAGTTGCCATAATCTCGGGAGGCTCAAGTGATTTAGCTGTAACACTAGAAACGCAATTAGCTCTTGAGATTTATGGAGTGCATTGTCAATCTTTTATAGATGTTGGAGTGGCAGGACTTCATCGTTTAATGAGTCAGTTAGAAGAAATTAATAAATATGATGTATTAATAGTTTGTGCTGGAATGGAGGGAGCTTTAGCGACTGTTGTGGGAGGATTGTTGGCGCAACCTATAATCGCAGTACCTGTCTCAGTAGGATACGGAGTCAGCAAGAATGGAGAAACTGCTTTAAATAGTATGTTGTCAAGTTGTTCTCCAGGTATTGCAGTTATGAATATAGATAATGGTTACGGAGCAGCGATGGCGGCTCTAAGAATTATTAAAAGTATTTCCTAAATATTTATTTTTTTTCTATTTCTAATAGGTTTTCTATCCAAAGATTCAATTGTTTTGAAAGCATTCCCTCTTCTCTCATTTTGATTGCCTTAATAACGACTTCTGTGTTTACCCACTCGGGAAATCTTTTAGGCATTTATTTATGTAGTTAGTAACTTTAATTTGGTACAAATTTTTATAAAAACAAGATCTAAGTAACAAATTTAATCTTTTATGTTTAATTTTTCACCTAGTCTTGATAGCTCTGAAGATGTATGTTCACTTTCTACATTTTTTAATCTCTCAATTAACTCAGAGAGATCTTTGTGCGCTAATTCACCATTTTGTTCCCATTTTAGAGTCCTTGAATTTATATCAATTTCTTTTTTCATTATTTTATTTAAGTATTAAGAATATAAAACGAAAAAGGGAAAAATTCGGTTATTGTATCATGCTTAAACTTAAAAAATTATGAAGATTTTTATATGTGAAAAATTTTATCTTTTAACCACCACCAACTATTGAAACAATTTCTAAATTATCCCCATCTTTAAGATTCACTTTCCCCCATTTTTTTGAATTTATAATTAAATAATTTAACTCGACCACAATTGTATTGGGGTTATACCCCAATACATTTAGAGCTGTTGATAGTAGAACATTTTTTTTATCAAGTTCTATTTCTCTTTCTTCTCCATTTACCTTAATTCGCATGAGACAAATCTTTTAGAATCATAATAGCGTCTTCTTTAGGATCTTTAGAATTCATTAATTGAGATACTAAGGCAACTTTTTTAAAACCATTTCTTTTTAAATGTAAAATATTGTTTAATTTAATTCCTCCGATAACAAACCAAGGAATATTTATATCTTTTGTTAATGTTTTGATCTTTTCAATACTTATAGTTTTTTTGGCCTTTTTTGTTGAAGTTTTAAATACTGGTCCTATTCCAATGTAATCACAACCATCTTTAAGAGCATTAGAAATATCAATTTCATTATTTGCGCTTATACCGATAATTTTTGAATACCCTAATAATTTTCTTGCGGTTTTTAAGTCTAAATCATCTTGTCCAAGATGAATTCCATCAGCATTTGAAGCTAAAGCTATGTCTATCCTATCGTTAACAATGAACAATGAATTATATCTTTTACATAGATTTTTAATTTGAAGTGCTTCTTCAAGATTATCTTTATCAGTCCCTGTTTTAAATCTATGTTGAATGATTCTTACTCCTGCAATTAAAATGTCTTCTATTATTTCCAATAAGTTTTCCTTTTGATCTGTAATGACATATAAGTCATTGTCTTTTAGTATTGCTTCCGACTTCTTACGCTTATTTAAACTTAATAAGTCGATCTCTAAAGTATAAATTTCATATCTAATTTCCGAAGCGATTTTTGAAAGCTCATGGTTATGTAGCCTAGAAAATTCTTCTATTACTCTTAATGCTTCTTGAACTCTGGCTGAGTTAGAATTTATGATTTGCTCAGAGGTTTTCCTGTTGACTTGCTCTTGATGAGTCAATCCTTTACATTTATCTTCAATATGATTCCTCGATTGTTTATAAACATCTAAATGCTTTTTTCCTAAAATTTGTCTAAAATTTTTAATTCTAATAACATATTTTTCTTCGCATAGACCGAATCTAGCCCAATCCTCTAGAACTCTTAGTCCTTCCCTGGCTCTATCTAGATTAGCGTCAATAATTTGATAAATTCTTAAATCTTCGGCGTTTGCAGTATTGGGATTCAACATTTGAAATTTATTTTTTGTAGTTTTTAAAAATTCTTAAGGCATTTTTTCTATCTTTTCTAATTTGATTAGAAAGTTGATCTATATTCTCGAACTTGATTTGAGATCTAAGCTTCTCGATTGGTTCTACAGTTAGATTTAAACCATAAAGATCGATATCTCTATTGATTAAATGAACTTCAACTGCAGATGGTAATAAAGGATTTATTGTTGGTTGAGAGCCTAGATTCATAATAGATTCAATTTTATGGTTGGAAGTTTCTATGGTTGCCCAAGCTGCGTAGACTCCCTCTCCAGGTAAAAATTTTCTGCCATCTATTTCAAGATTTGCGGTGGGCCATCCTATAGTTTTCCCAATCCCTTTACCTTTAACTACCTTCCCATTAAAACTATAAGGCCTATTAAGAATTTTGAAAGCATTTTTCAAATCACTTTTCTCTAATAAATTTCTTATTCTGCTGCTACTGATTCTACCTTCTTTGTCTTCTAAAATTGGAGTGATTTTTAGTTTTATATCCTTATCTTTAATCGTTTTTTTTATAGTATTTATGTCTCCACTTCTTCTAAAACCAAATTTAAAATTAGCACCTACAGAAATATTTTTTGCTTGTAATTGATTGATCAAAATTTCTTTTATAAATCTTTCTGGACTTAATTTAGATAGTTCCTCATTAAAAGGTATCAGAACTAGTTGTTCAATCCCAAGATCTTCAAGAATAGGTAGTTTTTCATCAGGGAGATCTAGTCTAAGACGCGTCTCTTTGTATAAGACCTCTCTTGGATGAGGCCAGAAGCTTGCAATTGTGGGGGTATATTGATTTTCTTTAACTACACTTTTTATTAATTTTCTATGGCCAGCATGTAGGCCATCAAAACTTCCAATAGCAATTGAAGTAGGTTTTTTAACTTCAGATGGCGATATTAAAGAGATCAAAAGATTTCGTGCAATTTTATGATTTTGATGGCAAATTTGAATAGATTATAATTATTCAAACAAATGAATGTCTGACAAAATTGATTTTCAGTCCCTTTCATTTGAAATGCGGCGCATTGGATGGATACGCTTTTGGGTTCAGTCCATTTTAGGTGTTGTTGTTGCAGCTGTTTTGCTTTTTTCAAATGTTGTAAATAATAGCGAAGGACAGCTTGGCTTGGCACCTGGTCTATCACTTACAACAATATCTTTGATCTTACTACTTTTTAGTCTTTGGCATGGTTGGTTAATAGTTAAAACAGGAAGAGCAATCGCCAGCAACGCAAGACCCTCAAGAGGGCAAACTAGTAAATTAATAAAAAGAGGTCTAGTAGCTGATTTATTAGGAATTTTGTTTGGATTAATTGGATATCAAGCTCTTATGGGTGCATTATTTATACAAGCATCCTCTCAAACAACAGGACAATTGATAACAGCAACATCTGATATCCCTATTACCGGACTTGAAATATTATCAGTACTTAGTAACACACAAGTTATTGCTTCTCACTTCTTTGGACTTTGCTTTTCTTTATGGCTCTTAAGACGGATTTACAAATAAATTATTAATTTTAGGTAAGTCGTCTAAATCCCCCCTCCAAAATAAATCTGGTTCTACAGGTGTCAGTGATATTTTATTATCTTGTATTTGAGATACATCACTGGGCCAGTTTTTTGGACCATAACCTTTTGATTTTAGATCTAAAACCACCTCACCCGCTAACCAATAATAATCATCACCTCTAGGGTCTTCCCTTTTGGAAAATTGATTTTTATATTTTCTTATTGATAATCTTGTCCAGGATAATTCTTTTATTTTGCTTTCCTCGCAGGGGGGTATATTCAAGTTTAATAAGAGAGAAGCTGGCCAATTATCATTTATTGCTTGTTCAGCAATATTCATTGCAATTTCTCCAGCAAATTCAAAATTCTTCCATTTAAAACTAGCAACACTTATTGCCATGGAAGGAACATTTTCTAAAGTGCCCTCCATAGCTGCAGCGACTGTGCCAGAACAAAAAATATCTGTCCCTAAATTGGGCCCGTGATTTATTCCAGAGAGAACTAGATCAGGTTTATTATCCAAGAGTTCAGATAGTGCTAATTTGACACAGTCAGCAGGCGTGCCAGAACATCCCCAAGCTTCAATTCCTTCCTCAAATAATTCGTCTGCTCTTTCCACTCTTAATGGGGATTGTAAAGTAAGACCATGACCAGTCGCTGATCTTTCTTGGTCAGGACATACTACTTTTACCTTATGTCCTCTTTTTAGCGCTGATTTTGCTAAAGCTCTGATTCCCGTTGCAAAAACACCATCATCATTGCTAATTAGTATATTTAACGGTTTCATTAATCAATAAATTTTATTTATGGACGATATTTAAGTAAAATAAACGTATACTTATTTTTACTATATCAGTGAGTCAAATTGAATCGTTAAGTCAAATTGAGGAAAAACTAAATAATCTTTCTCTAACAGCAAAGAATAAAATAGAAAATTCTATTACTAATGCAGAACTGGATCAATTGAGGGTGTCCTTGCTGGGAAAAAAAGGGGATTTGTCAATTATCTTGAAAACAATGGGTCAACTATCTGGTACTGATAGACCAATAGTTGGCAAGAAAGCAAATTTAATAAAGATACATTTGCAAGCATTAATAACTGAAAGAAAAAATCAACTAAACAGTGAAGCCTTAGATAAAAAGATTAAAAACGAAAAAATTGATGTAACTATACCTTCAATCGGAACATCACGTGGAAATAAACATCCTTTGATTTCAACTCAAGATGAAATTATAGATATTCTTTGTGGTTTGGGCTACTCAGTTGAAAGTGGTCCTGAAATAGAAACTGATTTTTATAATTTTGAGTCCCTCAATATACCTAAAAATCATCCGGCAAGGGATATGCAGGATACTTTTTACTTGGATGAAAATCGACTCTTAAGAACCCATACCTCTCCTGTTCAGATAAGATATTTAGAAAAAAATCCGCCCCCAGCAAGAATTATTTCTCCTGGGAGAGTTTACAGGAGAGATGCTGTAGATGCTACGCACTCTCCTGTATTTAATCAGGTTGAAGTTTTATGTATTGATCAAGATATTGATTTTAGTCACTTAAGAGGAACAGTTCTTACTTTCTTAAAGACTTTTTTTGGCGATATCCCTGTAAGATTTAGAGCTAGCTATTTCCCATTCACTGAACCTTCAGCGGAAGTAGATGTACAATGGAAAGGTAAATGGTTAGAAGTTATGGGCTGCGGAATGGTAGATCCTAAGGTCTTAGAAAAATTAGGAATTGATTCTGAGAAATGGACTGGATTTGCAGCTGGATTAGGAGTTGAAAGATTTTGTATGGTGAGACATCAGATTGATGATATTAGAAGATTTTATACGAATGATCTTAGATTTTTAGAGCAGTTTTAATAGAATTAGATTTTTAAATTAGGATTGTCCAACAAATTAGTTTAAAATAATACTAGTCTTATTTTTTTGATTGGTTCGTAAAGCAGGTCTAATTGTTAATGACGGGAAAGAACTGGCTGTTAAAACCGCATCTTCTGTGCAAAAAAAATTGGAAAAATCCAATTTTGAAGTTGTAAGGGTTAGTAGTTCTGGGGGTATGGTTGGTTTTGCTAATCCTGATCAACACGTGCGCCCATTAGGGTATACAAATTGTGTGCCAGAAGGTTTTGATTCGTCAATTGAGTTCGCTATTGTTCTTGGTGGAGATGGAACTGTGCTTTCTGCGGCAAGACAAACGGCACCTGCTAAGATTCCAATTCTTACAATAAATACTGGACATTTAGGTTTTCTTGCCGAAGCTTATTTATCTAACTTAGAGGAGGCTATTGATAAAATTATTACTGGGAATTGGGATATTGAAGAAAGAACTTGCTTCATCATTAGTGTAATGAGGAATGATCAAAGGAGATGGGAGTCTCTTTGCCTTAATGAGATGGCTCTTCACAGAGAACCACTTACAAGTATGTGTCATTTTGAGATTTCTATAGGGCGACATGCTCCTGTGGATATTTCAGCTGATGGAGTTATTTTATCCACTCCAACTGGTTCTACTGCATATTCTTTAAGTGCTGGAGGACCAGTTATTACACCAGATTGTCCAGTAGTGCAATTAACTCCAATCGCCCCACATTCCTTGGCATCAAGAGCATTAGTTTTTAATGATTCAGAGCCAGTGACTGTTTTCCCTGCAACACCTGAAAGGTTAGTAATGGTTGTTGATGGAAATGCTGGTTGTTATGTTTGGCCTGAAGATAGAGTTTTAATAAGAAAAAGTAATCACTCAGTAAAGTTTATTAGGCTTGAAGATCATGAGTTTTTCCAAGTTTTAAGAAATAAATTAGGTTGGGGATTACCCCATGTAGCTAAACCTAACAAGTAACAATTATTTAAATTAATTTTTTCCCTTTCAATAAAAAAACAGGATTGTTTGGTTCTAGTCTTAGTCCCTCTGAGATACTTATGCTTTTGTAAGTCTGAATTAAATTTAAATTTGTTTTGAAATTTTTATCTTCTAATTGCTTTTTCAAATCTTTTATAGTTTGAATATCTATTATCGGGATTAATATAATATCTCCAATATTCATATCTTTAGCAAGATTATTTATAATTAGAAGTTTAGTTTTTTTATCCCCCCCCCCCAATTACTAATCTGTTAGGTTTTTCCAAAAAACTAAAACTTCTTGTATTTAAAATATCTTTTATATCTTCCTCAAAAATAAATTTTGGTTTAACGCCAAGTCTTTTTGCGTTCTCTAATATTAATGATTTTGAGCCAATTCTTTTATCGATACAAAATAAATCTAAATTAGGTCGTAGTTTTAATGCCTCTAAACCAATTGAACCACAACCGGCCCCTATGTCCCAAATAACACCATTTTTAGGAAGCTCTAGATCAGCTAAGATTTGAATACGAACTTCTCTTTTTGTTAATAAATTTGGTCGATCTTCAAAGGTTTTAAAAATAATATCGCTGATTCCAAAAAAAGGGAGATTATCATTTGAGTAATTTTTCTTTGTTTTCGTAAGAACAACAATGTTTAAACTTGATATATCAGATGGTAATGATTCTTTAAAATTTAATTTTCTTATATTTTCATTGTCGAAGCCTATCTCTTCACAAAGCCAAAAATCATAGAAGTCAATCAGATTTAATTCTGATAAGTTTTCTTTAATTATTTCTAAACTTTTATTATTTGAGTCTGTAATTATAGCCAAACTAGAGGGCCTTGCTTTAAGTGCCTCAACTAACTTAGTAGAATCTCTGCCGTGAATACTTACATTAACAGTATTTTGCCACGGAATCTTTAACTTACTAAATGCTAATTGAATACAAGTATTTGAAGGGTAAAAACTTAATTCATCTTTTGAAAAATTTTCTAGTAATATTCTCCCAATTCCAAACCAAAGTGGATCTCCTCTAGAAATTAAAATAATATCAGTTTTTTGAGATTTAAGCCATTTAACAAGTTCATTATTACTTTTGCTCGAAAAAAATGATTTCTTTTTTAATAAACTATTTTCGCTCCATGATTTAATTTCTTCAAAATATGAATTTGGAACTGCAATATTTTCTGTTTCTAAAAATAAATTCTGTAATTTTAGAGATATATCTTCGAATTTATAAGAATTAATCCCAATTACATGAATTTTTCTACTTACTTCAGTCATCAATAATTAATGTAAAGGGAATAGAGTGTTTGAATGTTTGATTAAATTATCCTATTATTGTTCGGAGTTATCATAGTAAATTAATTGTCTGAAAGGAGAAAGAGATTACATGACTTATTGTTAACTCTAATTGAAAAAGATAGTGAATTTGAGTTTATTGAAGAAGACTCCAGCGATTTAACATCTAGCTATTCTGAAAAAGACACTTTAAATTTATCTCGAGTTATAGAAAAAAATCGTAAAATAATCAAAAGATATCAAGCTATTGTAAGAACGGCTGTAACTCTAGACGCTCTAATGGATTCTGAAAATGAAGAAAATTACAAAATCAAATAAAAATATTTTTTTGAAGGGAATATTACCTTTACTTTTACTAATATCCTTTGTTTTTAACCCAATAATAGTATCTGCAGAAGTTGCAGAAACAGAAATAAATGGGGAATTAATGACTGCTAGCAGTGAGTTTTTAAGGGACTTAGACTTCGAAACTTGGCAATTAGTAGCTTATAATTCACCTCTTTTTGAAGATAAATTGATCTTGAGAGTAATAGGATATCCAGGAAATCTCAGGATTGATCATCCCACAGAACTAAATGTTGAATCTGGAAGAAAGCAATGGATCTTGGATGACAAAACATTACTTAACCCCGGATTAGCAAATGACGGTAGACAAGCTGCTGCAGAATTTGATCTTGATGAGCTTATTCAAAATATAGAAAAAAATAGACCATTGAGACTATCTTTGCCAGGTGTTTTTTCAGAATTACCTGTTCCTCCCTTTGTTGTTAAAGAGTGGAGATCATTAAACTGAATTTGATTCTTGAGGATGTCTAAAAAAAATGTAAGCCATACAAAATGGATGAAAAGGGCAATTTTTTTGGCTTCGCTAGGCAGAAATACAACGAGTCCTAACCCAAATGTTGGAGCTGTAATACTTGATAAAAATGGAAACCTTATTTCAGAGGGATTTCATTATAAAGCAGGAATGCCTCATGCCGAGGCAATGGCTTTTGAAAAACTAAACAAAAATGCCAAAGGGGGCACAATGTATGTAAACCTTGAACCTTGTTGTCACCACGGTAGAACACCTCCATGCGTAGAAAAAGTAATTTCCTCAGGAATTAAAAAAATCTACATTTCTGTTAAAGATCCTGATAAAAGAGTCTCTGGTAAAGGTATTAAGCTTCTTAAAGAAGCTGGAATTCAAGTTGACTTAGGATTATGTAAAAAAGAATCCTTGGAATTAAATAAGGCTTTCATCCATAGAAATATTACTAATAAGGCATTTGGAGTTCTTAAATGGGCAATGAGTATAGACGGTAGAGTTGCTCTAAAGAATGGGAAAAGTAAATGGATTACTAATGAAGAATCAAGGTCATTAGTTCACTCTTTAAGAGCAGAATTTGATGCAATAATCATTGGTGGAAACACGTTAAGGAAAGATAATCCACTTTTGACTACTAGAGGTTCAAAAAAAACTGAGCCCTTGAGAGTTGTTTTTACAAAAAGTTTAGATCTTCCTTCAAAATCTAATCTTTGGGATTGTAGTAGAGCCAAAACTTTAGTTATTTATGATTCTTCTACAGCAAATGAAAGCTATCTCACAAGGTTGCCCAAAAGTGTGGAAGTTGAAAAGGTATCATCAGACAATCCAGAATTAATTTCAAAAATACTTGCTGATAGAGGGTGTAATAAAGTTCTTTGGGAATGTGGCCCTAGATTGGCTACCGCCGCTATTCAATCTAGATGTATCCAGGAAATTATTACCTTTATTGCTCCAAAAATTTTAGGTGGAGAAAATAGTATGAATCCATTTGGCGATTTCGAATTTGAACAAATGAATGAAATTATTAAATTAAGTGATTCTCAGGTAAGTTTGATTGGCAATGATATATGCGTTAAAAGTTCTTTTAAAAATTAATCTTTGATACTTATTAATATGGGTCAAAGTGCCGTTCGGTTCTTACCCAAAAAAAACAATACAGATACGGAAACTCATTGTTTAGTTTATAATAAGTTCACAATTTGATAACAATCATGCCAATAAGACAAGACGATAATCAACCTAATAGAAGATTTGGAATTGTAAATATTATTTTGATAGGCGTTGGAGCATTACTTTTATTTAGTAGCCTATTCCCAAATCAAAATATGCAAATCCCTAGGGTTCCTTACTCTCTATTTATAGATCAGGTGAACGACGGGGAAGTTAAGCGCGCATATATAACTCAAGAACAAATTAGATACGAGTTAAATGGAGCTGAAGAAGGCGCACCTTCTGTTTTAGCGACAACCCCAATTTTTGATATGGACCTTCCACAAAGATTAGAAAGTAAGGGGGTGGAATTCGCTGCTGCTCCTCCAAAGAAACCTAATTTCTTCTCAACCATTTTAAGCTGGGTTGTTCCTCCTTTAATTTTTATCCTTGTTTTACAATTCTTTGCTAGAAGAAGTATGGGAGGTGGAGGCGCTCAAGGGGCTTTAAGTTTTACTAAAAGTAAAGCTAAAGTATACGTTCCTGATGATGAGTCAAAAGTAACATTTGCTGATGTTGCTGGAGTTGATGAAGCTAAAGACGAATTAACGGAAATAGTTGATTTTTTAAAAAAACCAGAGAGATATACAGATATCGGTGCTCGAATTCCTAAAGGTGTACTTCTTGTAGGACCACCTGGAACTGGAAAAACCCTTTTATCTAAGGCTGTTGCTGGAGAGGCTGAAGTACCTTTTTTCATAATTTCAGGTTCAGAATTTGTAGAACTTTTTGTTGGAGCAGGTGCGGCTAGAGTGAGAGACTTATTCGAACAAGCAAAAAAGAAAGCCCCTTGTATAATTTTTATTGATGAATTAGACGCTATTGGTAAAAGTCGATCGGGGTCAATGGGGGTTGTTGGGGGAAACGATGAAAGAGAACAAACCTTAAATCAATTACTCACAGAGATGGATGGTTTCGCTTCTGCAGATAAACCTGTTATAGTTCTTGCGGCAACAAACCAACCAGAGGTTTTAGATGCGGCCTTGTTAAGACCAGGTAGATTTGACAGACAAGTCTTAGTTGATAGACCTGACTTATCAGGAAGAAAGACAATTCTAGAAATCTATACAAAAAAAGTAAAACTTTCCGAAGATATTGACTTAGAATCTATCGCTCAAGCTACAAGTGGTTTTGCAGGCGCAGATTTAGCTAACATGGTTAATGAAGCAGCTTTATTAGCTGCTAGAGCTAAAAGAAAAAGTGTTGAGCAGCAAGATTTAAGTGAAGCAATAGAAAGAGTCGTTGCTGGGCTAGAGAAAAAAAGCAGAGTACTACAAGCAGACGAAAAAAAAGTTGTTGCTTATCATGAAGTGGGTCATGCCATTGTTGGCCATTTAATGCCTGGCGGTTCAAAAGTTGCAAAAATTTCTATTGTTCCAAGGGGTATGAGTGCACTAGGTTACACACTTCAACTCCCCACAGAAGAAAGATTTCTTAATTCTAAAGATGAATTGAAAGGACAAATAGCCACACTTCTAGGAGGGAGGTCAGCTGAAGAAGTTGTTTTTGGCAAAATCACAACTGGAGCTTCAAATGATCTTCAAAGAGCAACAGATATTGCAGAACAGATGGTAGGTACCTTTGGAATGAGCGATATACTTGGCCCTCTAGCTTATGACAAACAGGGTGGTGGTCAATTTTTAGGCAATGGAAACAATCCAAGAAGATCTGTAAGTGATGCCACTGCTCAAGCTATAGATAAAGAAGTAAGAGACTTAGTTGACGATGCTCATGAGACAGCATTAAAAATTTTGAGGAATAACTTGCCTCTACTAGAATCTATTTCACAAAAGATACTTAAAGAAGAGGTTATTGAAGGTGAGGATCTTAAAACTCTTCTTGCTGAAAGTAAAATGCCTGCATAGTAGAATTTAGTTCTCTGTTATAAAATTGATGCTTAAACCAAATAAGCTTGTTAATTCAAATTTTTTATCATGTTTAGACCTTTCAGCTGAAGAAGTTTTCGATATATTGAACCTTGCGCAAAACTTTAAAAATAAAACTTTAAATATTGAATTTAAAGATAAAGTTTTAGGACTCATTTTTGATAAGTCCTCTACCAGAACAAGAGTTAGCTTTCAGGTTGCAATGTCTCGACTAGGGGGGACAACAATTGATTTAAACCCAAATACTGCTCAAATTGGTAGAGGCGAGCCTATAAAAGATACAGCAAGAGTACTTAGTAGATATTGCGATGCACTTGCAATAAGAACATTTAAGCAGTCAGATTTAGAGGAGTATGCAAATTGGTCTTCGAAGCCTGTTATCAATGCTCTTACTGATTTAGAGCATCCTTGCCAAGCTTTGGCAGATTTTATGACTATTAAAGAAGAATTCATCGACTTTAGTAAAGTTGTTTTGACATTTATAGGTGATGGTAATAATGTTGCAAATTCACTTATTTTATGTGGAGCATTACTTGATGTGGAAGTAAGAATTGCTTGCCCAAAGGGATATGAACCAAATCCTTTGATTTTGGAAAGAGCGAATGAAATATATGAGAATAAAAATTTATTAAAAGTGACTAATGATCCATATGTCGCAGTATCTGGAGCTAATGTTCTTTATACAGATGTATGGTCTTCTATGGGAGAAGAAAGTCTCAAAGAAGAAAAAGATAATGATTTTGCTGGTTTTACAGTTGATTCTGATTTAGTCAGCAAAGCAGATAAAAATGCAATTATCCTACATTGCCTTCCGGCTTATAGATCTAAAGAAATAACTGAGGAGGTATTTGAAGGCGAGAATAACCGAATTTTTCAACAAGCAGAGAATAGACTTCATATTCAACAAGCACTTTTAGCCTCACTTCTCTCTTAAAACTTGCAAAAAGTTAATTAAAAAGGTACAAATGTATTAGAGTACATTTGTTCCTTGATTAAATACTCAGGCGAGAACCTCACTGAAGCTCAAAATGAGCTTTATGAATGGATAAGAGATTATGTAAGAGATTTTCAGCATAGTCCTTCAATTAGGCAAATGATGAACGCAATGGGTTTAAAGTCCCCGGCTCCAATTCAAAGTAGACTTAAACATCTTCAAGATAAGGGATTTATTTCTTGGCAGGAAGGTAAAGCGAGAACCCTTAAATTAGTTGATGAAATTATTGATGGAATTCCAATTAAAGGATCTATCGCGGCAGGTGGATTAATTGAAACTTTTTCAGACGTTCAAGAAAATCTTGATGTGACAGAAATTTTTAAGAAAAAGGATGTTTTTGCACTAACTGTAAATGGTGACTCAATGATTGATGCATGTATTGCTGATGGAGATATGGTATTAATGGAACCTTTAAGAGATTCTTACTCTCTTAAAAATGGAACAATTGTAAGTGCAATGGTCCCTGGCTTGGGTACAACATTAAAGTATTTTTTCAAAAGGGGAGGAAAAATCTATTTAGAGGCAGCCAATCCGGCTTATGACCCTATTGAATTAAATTTAGATGAAGTCATATTTCAAGGTAAACTTTTAGCCGTTTGGCGAAAAGTTTAGTAAAAAATTAAAATTATTGATCTAGAAGTTTTTCGAAAATATTTTTATGTTTATTAATCCAGTTTTGTATATCAAAAAACTCAATTGCTCTGATTCTTGAGGCTTGAGACATAATGATTTTTTTGTCTATAATTTCCTTCATCCCATTACAAATATCAGATTTGTGAGGAATTATAGTTTGCTCCCAATTTTCTTGAACTTTTATTCCTAGACCTGATTCTTGCCCTACCAATTCTGGAATCCCGCCACTAGAAGAATATAAAATAGGAAGTCCACTTGCCATTGCCTCAAGCACCGCTGTTGGGCAATTATCTTGAAAACTCATTGTTATATAGGCATCTGCTTTTTGATATATTTTTGGAGCATCTTTTTGAGAATATTTCTCTATGAATTTTATGTGATCTTCTAGTTTCAATTGTCTAATATTTAAATTAATATTAGTTCTATCTTCAATTAAACCTGCGATTATTAATTGAATATTATTACTTTCCAAAAGTAATTCTTTCAATGCATAAAGAACAGATAAGATTCGATAATTACTATTTTTCCTAATATTTCCTGTGATCAAAAATGTAAAAAATTTATTTTCCGATTTATTAGCTGGGGTAAAGATTGATGTATTAACTGCATTGTAGAGTATCTCACCATTACCAACCCTTTTGCCTAGAAATTTCTCAGAGGCTTTTTTACAGAAATTTGATTGCCAAAGAACATAATCTGCAGAATGATAAATTCTTGACATTCTTTGGTTTTCTTTCCTCCAATCACCTTTGAACCATTCCGGATAAAAGACCCCATTTTGATTAAGAACTATTGGAACTTTTTTTCTCCTCATAAGATTAATTGAAAAGGGTGATATATCTACAGAATTTGACAAGAGATAAATGATATTAAAATTCCAATTATGTTCTGGGAAGAAATGATTTAATTTTTTAACCTTCACTAATGGACCACCAATATTACCTATTAGTGAGCCTCCATAATATAGTTTGGGATTTTTTATAGAAAAGTTTGATGAAACAAATAGATAATTATAAATTAATTTTATTGACTCTTTTAAAGTCCAAAAATTTTTAATTGGCCTTTTAATTATTGAAAAAATCTTTAAGAAATTTGTCACTAAATTATATCTTTATAAACTTTTTCCCAATGTTGTTTAGCAATTTCTTTCCAATCAAATTTTAATATATGTTCTCTTATTAATTTTTGAGATTCTTTTTCATTTTTATAAAAATTATTCAGAATTAGTTCGACTTTATTAGCTAAATTTTTGGAATCAATTGCTCTGGATATCTCTCCTGGAATATTATCTTTAATAACATCTTCGGCCATGCCTACTCTTGTTGTAACTACAGGGACTCCACATGCCATACTTTCGATAAGCCCTAAAGGGCCTCCCTCTTCCCTTGAGGTTATTAGATAAAGATCTAATGCTTGATATAAGGGGATAAGATCATCTATTTCTGAAACAAAAGTATG
The DNA here is from genome assembly GCA_902538515.1 of uncultured Prochlorococcus sp. Lineage (GTDB taxonomy): Bacteria > Cyanobacteriota > Cyanobacteriia > PCC-6307 > Cyanobiaceae > Prochlorococcus_A. Next base: position 180,231 of record CACBFH010000001.1, read on the forward strand.
GTAATAGGGTATATTATTTTTTCTTAGTTCCTTTTTTACGTAACCTCTAGATGGTCCTGTGAGTAAAGCATATATTGGATATCCTCTTTTTTTAAGTATTTTTAATGTATTTATAAATATATCAGGGCCCTTAATTAACTTAGGTTTTAAACCTTCTCCCCATCCTATTCCATCTTTCTGAAATGATCCAATAACTATAGAATCGCGTGGGATTTTTAAAATATCTCTAATCTTCTCTTTTCCTCTTTTAAAGGTAGGTGTAAATTGTTTTGTATTTACACCAAGAGGAATTCTTACTATTTTTTCTTGAGAAATTCCCCACTTTAATAATCTTTTTTCGACAATAGTCGAGGCGGTAATAACTTTGGAGAGTCTAGGAATGGTTTTGAGAAAATTATCGATATGTATTTTTACTTCATCTCCGTCAGTTGACTTGCCATGAAAAAATGTCGAAATAAAATAATTATCTTTTGACATATGTTCTCCCCAATTTACCCACATATATTGAGAACCAAAATGAACTATTTTTTTGATAGTTTTTGAGGGATTGGTTAACATCTCTATTTTGTTGGGTGTTAAGATATCAAGTTCTCTTTTTAAATTGAGTCCTACATTTTTTATTGCCCAATCTTTATTTTCAGTTACATATTTAATAGGACAGCCTTTATCTTCATATAAATTTAATTTTGTAAGATACTTCCATGGGAGACAATAAAGTTTGTTTCTGTAAGTTCGAGTTATATTTTTTAATTTCATAATAGATTATCCTTTATAAGATCAAATTCTTCTTTTGCCATAATGTTGGCTAACTCAGGCATATATGTTTTTGCACACCACTTTAGTTTTGAATTTGCTTTCTTTGGGAAACCAAAACCTGATTTTATTTCTGAGGGTCTTTTAAATGAATCATTTATAATTACATGATTTTCCCAATTTAAATTAAAGTATGAAAAGACTATATCAACGAAATCTTTTAGACCATAAATTTTCCCAGTGGCAATTACATAATCTTCTCCTTTTTCTTGCTGCAACATTTTCCACATAGCCTCAACATATTCGGGAGCCCATCCCCAATCCCTTCTGATAGATAAATTACCGAGTTCAAGAATACTTTGCTTACCTAAAGCTATTTTTGCTGCAGAACGGCATATTTTTCGAGTTACAAATCTAGATGGTCTTAAAACAGATTCATGATTGAACATAATACCGGAACAGGCAAATAATCCATAACTTTCTCTATAGTTAGCAACTTGCCAATATGCTGAAGCCTTTGCAACTCCATAAGGACTCTTAGGCCGGAAAGGAGTATTTTCATCTGCAGGCTTTTCTCCAGTGTCACCAAAGCACTCTGATGAACCTGCATTGTAAAACTTACAATTAATACCAAAAAATCTTATGGCCTCAAGAATATTTATTGTTACATTGGCAATACTTTCTAAAGTTTCTAGAGGTTGCTCGAATGATAACCCAACTGAGCTTTGTCCAGCTAAATTATATATTTCATCTGGAACAACTTTTTCTATAACTTTTAAAGTGCTTCTAAAGTCATTTAATGCAACGGAATGCAAAATAATTTCACCTTTGATTCCAAGTTTCTCAAGTGAAGTGAATAATGATATCTCTGCATCTCTCGATGTGCCGTGTACTTTATAGCCTTTATTCAATAAAAATTTCGCAAGATATCCTCCATCTTGTCCAGAAATACCAAAAATTAGAGCAACTTTTTTCATATAAGGGATTTACTTTTCAAATCTTTGAAAATCATAATTTTTTAAGTCAAATTAAATTGAAATTTATTGATGTAAAAAAACACATTTTCTTATATCATTTAGAGTCTGATTGGATTTAATTCTCTAGGAACTATACCTTTTAAATCATATACAATAGCATTAACTTTCAAAATTCTTTTCCATTCTGCATTGCTCATTTCAATGAATTTTTTGTGAGCAACTGCACAAAGTATTGCATCATATTTTTTACTATTAGGAATATTATTTTTGATATCTAATCCATAAATATTTTTTGCTTCTGAGGGATTTATTCTGGGATCTACAATATCTAAATTTAATTTATATTCTCTTAATGCTTTTACAATATCAAACACTTTGGTATTTCTTAGATCTGGACAATTTTCTTTGAATGTAAACCCTAGAATTAAGGCATTAGACCTAACTAAAGAAATATTTTTTTTTGAAATCTCTAAAATTAATTGCTCTGCTACCCACTTGCCCATGTCATCATTTATTCTTCTTCCTGCTAAAACGATTTCTGGTTTATATCCTAATAATTGAGCTTTGTAGGTTAAGTAATAAGGATCTACTCCAATACAATGTCCTCCAACTAAACCAGGTTTAAATTTTATAAAATTCCATTTAGTACCAGCAGCTTCTAAAACATCTAGGGTGTCAATATTTAGAAGTTTAAATATGATGGCAAGTTCATTCATTAATGCAATATTAATATCACGCTGTGTATTTTCTATAATTTTTGCCGCCTCTGCAATCTTGATATTCTTTGTGGGATGTGTTCCTGCTTTTATAATTGATCCGTAAAAGGAATTAATCCATTTTGCGGCTTTATTATCAGAGCCGCTAGTAACTTTAACTATATCCTTTAAACGATGTCTTGAATCTCCAGGGTTTATCCTCTCTGGACTATAACCGCAAGCAAAAATATTTTTTTTATCAGAATCTTCACATAATAGACCTGATTCTTTTTCTATTATTGGAATGCATATTTCTTGAGTTGTCCCAGGATAGACCGTGCTTTCGTAAATCACAATTGGGATTGATTTGTTAAGTGTTTTAAATCTTATTTTTAATGCCTCAGCAACAGTCCTTGATGCTTTTTCTAGTGGTATTAAATCTGGTTGTTTATTTTCATTAATTGGTGTTGGAACAGTAATTATGAAAACATCAGCATTTGCAATAATTTCAATTTTATTTGTTAAGTCGAAAAAATCTGCTTTTAAAAGACTTTTTTTATTGACTTCATTTGTTTTATCAAAACCGCTCTTCAATTCAGAAATCCTTTCCTCATCAATGTCAAATCCAATAACTTTTCTATTTAATTGCTTTCCGGTTTTGTAACATTTTTGTTTTTTTGCGATTTCAATGCAAAGTGGTAATCCAACATATCCCAAACCTATAACTGCTACTGTACATTTTTGAAGATCAGGAAATTTCATTTTAAGATTTTCTAAATTTTATAAAAATTTTTATACCAATTTATAAACTCATGAATACCTTCCTTGATTGGAGTATTAGGTTTATAGTTAATCCAATTTTTAAGTAGGGAACAGTCTGAAGAGGTGGCGGCTACATCCCCTGGTTGCATTGGCAGGAAAGTCTTTTCTGCTTTCATATTCAATGCATCTTCAATTGCGTTAATATAATCTATTAATAAAGTTGGTTTAGAATTTCCTATATTAAATATTCTATGAGGCGCCCAACTTGCAGATGGATTAGGATTATTTTTATTATAAGTTTTATCTTCTTCAGGTGGTTTATTAATAACCTTCAAAATACTCTCAATTATGTCATCAATATAAGTGAAATCTCTTATCATTTTTCCGTGATTAAATACTTTTATTTCTTCTCCATTTAATATAGATTTCGTAAATAGGAATAAGGCCATATCTGGTCTTCCCCATGGACCATAAACAGTAAAAAATCTTAGACCAGTTGCAGGTATTGAATAGAGGTGACTATAAGAATGAGCCATCAACTCATTGGATCTTTTCGTAGCAGCATAAAGACTAACTGGATGATCTGCATTGTTTGTTTCTGAAAAAGGCATTTTTGTATTGCCTCCGTAAACAGAACTACTACTTGCATAAACTAAATGTTTTACTTTATTGATTCTGCAAGATTCTAAAATATTTGAAAATCCAATTAAATTTGAATTTATATAAGCATCTGGATTTTCTATTGAATATCTAACACCAGCCTGTGCGGCAAGATTTACTACTACAGATGGCTTAAATTCAGAGAATATTTTTTTTAGATTATCTTTATTACAAATATCTCCATTAACAATTTTTACCTTTGACTTATTTGAAATCGCAATTTTTTCTAATTCATTAACTCGAGCTTCTTTCAGACTTGGATCATAATATGAACTGAAATTATCAATTCCTATAAATTTTATATTACTTTTTAAGAGTTTCTTACATAAATGGAAACCAATAAATCCAGCAGCTCCAGTTACAAATATTTTCATAAAATATTATCAATCTGAAATTTTTACTTAAATTTTAATCTCTAGAGGTCGAAAAATATAAAAATATCAATTTAACTTAAAAATTAATTTCTTAATTCTATTATTTAAGAGATTATTTTATGCGGCCATAACTATCTTCAAACCTCTCAATATCATCTTCTCCAAGATACTCCCCGCTTTGTATCTCAATTAATTTTAGAGGTAATTTGCCTGGGTTTGATAATCTATGTTTTGTTCCTAACGGAATATAAGTACTTTGATTTTCTTCTAAAATAAAAACATCTTTATTAATTTCTACTTTAGCTAACCCGCTTACTACAACCCAGTGTTCTGATCTATGATGATGTAATTGAAGAGATAATTTACCACCTGGATTGACATTTATAAGTTTTACTTGCCATCTTGAGTCTAATGCAATTGATTCATAAGAACCCCACGGACGAAATATTTTTTTATGCTCTTCTCCTTCTATTATATTTTTATTTTTAAGACTATTTACAATATCTTTTACTTTTTGAGACTTTTTCTGATCGGCAATTAAAACAGCATCTTTTGTTTCAACAACTATTAAATTTTCTAAACCTATTGCAGCTATTAATCTGCTTTCGCCCCTTAAATAGCAATTAGATATATCTTTCGCAACTATATCGCCCTCAAATTTGTTCCCGTATTTATCTTTTTTAGAGATTTCCCAAACGGAATTCCAACTACCAATATCTTTCCAGCCAGCATCTAAAGGTAATACAGTACCTTTTTTTGTTTTTTCCATCACGGCTACATCTACAGAAATATTCGGACAATTAATAAATTTATCCGGGTTAATTCTTTGGAAGTCCAAATCAATTTCATTATCTTTTAGAGAATCTTTGCAAAAACTGATAATTTCAGGGTTGAATTTTTGTATTTCTTCGAGTATCAATCTCGCGTTAAACAAGAAAATACCACTATTCCACGTATACCTCTTATCTTTTATTAATTCTTCGGCTCTTTTTTTGTTAGGTTTCTCTATAAAGCTTTTTATAGTAGATCCTTTTAGTATTCCATTTTGGAATTGTTCAGATGATTTTATATATCCATAACCAGTTTCTGGGGATGTTGGAATAATTCCAAATGTGACAAGTCTTCCTTTAGATACATAATCTAAACCAGATAATATTGCTTCTATGAATCTATTTTTATTTTGAATTTTATGATCTGATGAAAGGATCAAAAGGCATGGATCATCATATTTTTCAATTGCTTTTAAAGCTGCGAGGGAAATTGCAGGTGCGGTACTTCGGCCAAAAGGTTCTAATAAAATAGTAGATGGTTTGATATTTATTTCTCTCATTTGTTCAGCAACAATGAATCTATGTTCTTCATTGCAAATAATTATTGGTGGTTTTATTCCTTGAATGGAACTTATTCTTTCTTGTGTTTCTTGTAATAATGTTTTTCCTTCTTTTGAATTTATTGATAAAAATTGTTTAGGGTAACTTTGACGAGACAGAGGCCATAGTCTAGTTCCAAAACCTCCGCTAAGTATTACAGGTATAATTGTTTTTAATTGCATTAATTATTTTATTTTCATATTCATCTAATATTAAACTAATTATAAGTTTTCTAAAAATTGCTGAAAGTATTTCATAATATAATTTAGAAAAAATTAATTAGGGTTCATAATTAATTGATTAAAATCTATGTCTTTTTTAGAAAATAAAATTAATTTTGAAAAAAATAATGAATGTCCTTTGTGTAGAAGTAAAGATTTTTCTTTAAATATATCAAAATACAAAAATGTTTATTCCGAATTAATATCGCAATATATTAATTGTGAAGAAAATGATCTTTTTAAATTTAATAAAGTATGTAGATGTAATACTTGTTCATTAGTTTTCTGGAGATTTAAATTAAGTAAAGAAATTCGAAGATATTTGTATAATAAATTAATTCCTATTCATCCAAAGGGGGAAGATTCATCAGGAAAAAATTTTAATCTAAAATCCTTGATAGTAAGAATTGAAAAACTAGATAAATTTTCTGGTGAAAAAAAAAGGATTCTAAAAGGATACCTAACATCTATGGATTTTAAAAATCAAGATGAAATAGAAAAAGTAACTGATATGTTTTTTAAAAAAGAGGATTTTTTAAATTCTGATATTGAGTTTTTAAAAAAAATATTTAATAGAGGACCTAAATATTTAAGTAGATATTCCGGGTTCAGAGATACTAAAATAAACCAACTTATTATGGAAATTTTTAATAAATATAACGATACTAAACATTATTTTGAATACGGTTGTACAATTTGGGGAGCAATTTCATTCGTGGAAAATAATGGCCATGAATGTATTTCTATCGTTCCGAAAAATGAAATATTTTGGGATTGTAGATCACATCAAATAGAAACCAATCAATTAATAATAGATGAAATTAATATTGGTAAATATTCTCATCTTCTGAAAAATAGTTTACTTTCTTTATTTTTAATTTTGGATCATATTGATGATCCCTATTACTTTCTAAGGAATTTAATAGATAAAGGTTTAAAATTTGTTTTTATAGTACTAGAAAAATCATCAGAACAAAATTTACCTTTGCAGCATTTGACAGGTTGGAATGAGACAAGTTTAATTTACTTATCTAAGAAATTAGGTGGGAGAATAAAGATGATAGATTTAGAATCAAACTCCTACAATGCCGCTTTGTTAAGCTTTATATAAACAAATTTAGAAATATGCAAATGGAAAAGATAAGGATGGTCATACCTGCGCGAGGTGGTTCAAAAGGTCTCAAAAACAAACATTTGCAAATAATCAAAAATAAACCTTTAATCTTTTGGACTATTGATCAATTTATTGATGCATTTCAAGATGATGTTGAGATTTATATTTCAACTGACTGCAATAAAATAATAGATTTATGTTTAAAAAAATATAATAATATCAAGATTTTAAAAAGAAAACCTTCTTTAGCTAATGATACAAGCTCTACTGAAGAAGTTTTAAAAGATATCGCGTCAGATTGGTATAAAGATTTATCAGAAGATCAGTTTGTAATATATGCAAGTGCATGTGAAATTAATAGATCAAAAAAGTATTTACTGCAAGCAGTAGAATCATTAAGCGAGGATAAATCTATTGATACATTTATGTATGGCGAAAAGTCTCATAAACACTTATGGGAAAATTGGCACAGAGAACCAGTTTTAATGAAGGATTGGATGAAGATTTATTCACCAAGACAATCCCAAGAATCAAATTTTCTCATAGAACATTCTGGTTTAATCTTAATTACAAAATTAAAATACTGGTTAGATGGTAAAAGATTTGGTGGCAAAACTTTGATTAAAGAACTTGATGAATCATATAGACATATAGATATACATAATGCAATTGATTTAAAAATTGCTAATTCAATACTAAATTAAAAATCATGCTAGATATTGCTATTATTATTCGAACTAAAAATGAGTCTAGATGGATAAATTTCTGTTTAAGTGCAATAGAAAAGCAAGATTTTTCTAATTATAAAATTGTTATTGTTGATAATTGTTCAAATGATGCAACATTAGAAATATGTAAATCTTTTGATTGCAAAATTGAGACTTATTCATCTATTGATTCTGAATATAAGCCTGGGGAGGCTCTAAATATTGGAATTAGATCGCTTGAGGCAAAAGCTTACGTATTTTTATCTGCGCATTGTATCCCAAAAACTAAAAACTGGCTCAATGAATTATGGATTGATTTATACTCCTCTAATGATTATGCTGCGGTTTACGGTAGACAAATACCAATGTCATATTCTAGTGACCAAGTTAAAAGAGATTTGGCTCTTATTTTTTCAAGTGATTCCAGGGTACAAAGTAATGACCCCTTTTTTCATAATGCTAATTCAATAATAAAAAGTGAATGGTTGAAACCAGATTTATTTAGTAATCAATTATCAAATATTGAAGATAGAGATTGGGCAGCAAAAATAATTGCTAAAAAAGGGAAAATTTTTTATAGCGCAAGATCTGAAGTTTACCACTATCATGGTCTAAATCATAGTGATAATGATAGATTATCTAGTACGACTAGAATAATTGAAGAAATAAGTGAATCTTATAATAGAGATGATCCAAAAATTGATAATAAAGTAGGATTTGATTATTTCTTATCAATAAGGCATCAGAAAAATATTACGGACTATAATTTTCAATTAAAGCAGATAAAATTTACTATATCAAAACTTGTTAAAAATAAGCTTTTTTTTGTTAACAGAGATCGAATTTTAATTTCATCCCCAGATGAACTTTGTGATCATTTTAAGAAATTATTCCAAAATATGAATAATGAGATTTCTATAAAAATAATTCCAAAAGATTTGTGGCTTTCACAAAAATGGGTATCGATCGCAGATGTTATGATAGATAGCTTTAAAAAAGAGGATCTAGATAAAAAAAATACTAATAGATACATTTGTTATCTTGACCACTCTTATTTATTAAGAGACTTTAAGCAGTTAGATAATGCAGTAGAATTTCTTTTAAAAAATAAAGATATATCTAGTATTATTTTCCATGAAATTCCCACAAATCCCCTTATTTCTTTAGAAGGTGAATCTCAAACTTCTATTAACGAGCAACTTTTAGCACCATTGGAAGTAAGAAAAAAGATCGACTTAAAAAAAATAAATATCTTAACTGGATATGGAACTTTTTTTTACAAAATCCTACTGGAAAGTGGAGAAATAATTGGTAAGAAATCACATCATATTTCAATCTCAAATCCTTCCTCAGGCATAACTATAAGAAATTATGATACATTATCATTATTGTTAAAACTGAAGGATATTGACTTATAAAAAATTTTCTAAATTACCTATATTATCAAATTCAACCTTTCTCATAGCAGAGATTGGATTGAACCATAATGGAAACCTTGACTTATGCTTAGAGATGGTAAAAGAGGCAGCAAAGGCCGGTGCTTCATTAATTAAACTTCAAAAAAGAGATATAAATTCTTTAATGACAGATGACCAATTAGATCGAGATTTTTTTAAAGTCCCCACCTTTGGTTCTACTCAAAGAGAAGTAAGATTAAAAAATGAATTAAATTTAGAAGAATACAGACAAATTTATAAATATACTAATAGTCTTGGTCTTATTCCATTCGCAACAGCTTTTGATCTTGAAAGTTTAGATTTTCTTTGTTCTTTAGATTCGGAAATAATAAAAATTGCAAGTCATTCTTCTTCAAATATTGCCCTGATTAAAGAAGCACTAGAGAGAAATTTATCATTAATAATAAGTACCGGTGGGTTATCAAGAAAGCAGATAATTAAGCTAGGCAATTTTTTATTACCCCACAAAGATAAAGTTTGTTTAATGCATTGCACAAGCGCGTACCCATGTCCTTCAAACGAAGCCTTTACAGATACAATTACATGGTTTAAAGAGGAATTTCCTGATTTTTTAATTGGGTTTTCATCTCACGAAGATGGTTATGCGGCAAGCATAACTGCATCAATATTAGGAGCTAATTTTATAGAAAGGCATTTTACATTAAGTAGAGCAATGCCTGGTTTTGATCATTGTATAAGTATGGAACCACATGAATTTAAAGAACTTTCTTTGCTATTAAAAAAATGTAGTCTTACAAGAGGTACAAAAACTAAAATCTTAGATTCAGAATTATCAGCAAAATTAAATTATCATTCTGGTCTATATAGCAAAAGAGCTATTAAAAAAGGTGAAAATATAAAATTAGATGACTTCGAAATTCTACAACCTTTAAAAAGTCTAGAAAATATTACTTCTTTAGAGTTTGGAATAAATCAAGAATTTATAATAAAAAGATCAATCAATAAAGGTGATCAACTGAAAAAGGATGATATCTAAAAATATATTTTCATAATACAAAAATTTTTTTTAATGAGTAAATTAAATAATTTAAAAATAGCAATCTTTATTGATAGAGATGTAACAATAAGACATTTTCTTGATAGTGGTGTATTTGATGATTTAAAAAATAATCATAAAGTTAAATTAATTTTCCCTCCAATTGGTGACAAAAGATTAAACAATCACTGTCAGCCTGAAAGATTTGGATTCGACTACTCTTTTATAAAAATCCCTGAAAAAAGAATTCAATTATGGAAATGGATATTTTATATCAATACACTTACTTATAAAAAAGGGGATGATTGGAAAGTTATAAGGAGAGTTTTTTCAGTTGCAGTAGGGCAAAAAATGTCTAATTTTTTTAAAATTTCGTCATTGCCATTAATAAAACAAATCATTGTAACTCTTATCAAAATAAAAATTTATAGTTATAAAATTAATCAACTTGAAAAATTTATAGATTCTTTTAAACCAGACTTAATAATTCACCCCTCTACATTTCAGGGAGTATACGTAAATGAGTTAGCTTTAATATCAAAAAAAAATAAAATTCCTTATATATTGTTAATGAATTCTTGGGACAATCCTTGTCTTAAAAATACTAGTATTTATAAGCCTTCAATTGTAGGAGTATGGGGAGAACAAACAAAATATCATGCAATAAAATATATGGATATGCCTGAAAAAAAAATAAAAATTTTAGGAGCGGCACAATTTCAATGTTTTAACAAAAACTCAAATAAAACAAAAGATGAGATTCTTAGTGAATATAAATTTTCAAAATCTACATTATTAATCTTATATGCTGGATCAAGTCAAGGAAATGACGAATATAGACATCTGAAATATTTGGAGAAATTATGTCTTAATTTGGATAAGAAAATAAGAATTATTTATAGGCCTCATCCTTATTTAAGCGATATTAATACTGCAAAAAAGATACTAAAAATAAAATCAAAAATTATTAAAATTGATAATTTGATGATCACTTTTATGAGGAAATTAATCAGGAAAGAGATCAAGTCATTCTTCTCTACTGACTATTCCTATACACATGATTTATTAAGTGCTGCAGACATCGTAATATCCCCTCTCTCAACAATATTAATTGAGTCATTATGTCATGGCAAAGAATCAATTTGTTTAATCCCAGAAGATGAAGATTCAAGTACACTTTTTAAAGATAAAAAAAGGTTACCTTGTTTTAAGGATGTTATTGAATGTAATGCAATACAAACATTAGAAAATATAAAGGATTTAGAAGTTGCTTTAACTAAAAGCTATGAGAAATGTAAGTCATCAAAAAATAGATTAATTAATAAAAAATATTCTGATTTTTTCGTTGACATGAAAAAGCCTTATTATAAAGAAAGGCTTAATAAATGTATTGAAGATTTAGTACAAAAACAAAATTAGTTTATTTTTTAATTAAGACTAAATCATTTATGATAAGGATATCTAAATTAGATTTCATAAATACTTTTAAAGCATCTTTTACAGAGCTAACGATTGGGAAACCATGCAAGTTAAAAGATGTATTAAGTAATGCATAAACTCCAGAAATTTTGCCAAATTCTTCAATAAGCTCAAAATATTTCTTATTTTGTTTTTTAAATACTATTTGTGGCCTACATGTCTCATCATATGGATGAATACCAGCCTGAAGTAAATTCGCACCTTTTTTTGTGGTCTCGGTACATATAGTCATATATTGATAGGAAGATTTTTGAGTATCTAAATTTATATACTTTTCACAATGATTTGAGTTAATACTACATGCGAAAGGCATCCAAAAATCTCGATTTTTTATTTTTTCATTTATTGTTTTTTTAACTAATGCTGATCTAGGATCTGCGAGAATAGATCTATTACCTAAAGCTCTTGCACCAAATTCCTCTTTCCCAAAATAAGTCGCAATAATTTTTCCTCCTAGAATATCTTTAGCAATATTTTTTGGATTGTATTTTTTTATTAAAAGTTGTGATTCATAGTTTAAACTTTTTATCAAATCAATAAGTTTGTTTTTGCTAATAAATTCTTTTCTTCCCAAATATGGATTTTGAAAAGTCTTAATTTTATTCTTTTGACCTAATTGATTTTGATGTACAAATGCAAATAATGCTCCAATCGCTTGTGAAGTATCATCTGGTGTGGGGGGTACATGGAGATAATCTAGTTCCGTCAATTTTGCTATTAACATATTTGCTTTTACATTCATACCCACACCTCCAGCTATTGCAACATTTTTGATATTAAATTTTTCTATAAGATTTTTAGTCCAATTTGTAATTAAATACTCAGAATAAGCTTGAATAGCTCCACTAATAGTATCAAATCTCTCCCCATTGATTAGATCTTTTATCGTAAAATATAAATCTCTAGGCTTTTTGTTATAGACAAAATCAACACCATCAACAATTTGCATTTCCATAAATTTTGAAAGTAAATTTTGATAATATTTCTTTTTACAATAGGGTGCCATACCCATTACCTTATATTCATGTTCATCAGGCTTTAATCCTAGAAGCAAAGTTATAAATCTATATAATCTGGCAATAATGAAGTTATTCCCTTGACTAATAATTTCCCTTGAGACGGTATTATCAATATTTTTAAATATCGATGAAGAATAATTTATGTCATCTCCAAAGGCATCAAGAGTAATTACTAAATTTGAAGACTTTCTATATTTTAATGGAATCGAGTAATATGCATAACAAGCATGAGAAAGTGAATGATCTACAAAGAAAATCTTTTCTTTATCTATATTAAGATGTTTTTGAAC
>CACBFH010000002.1 GCA_902538515.1 uncultured Prochlorococcus sp.
TCTTTTGTTTTGGGATTAGTTATTTATCATTCTTATTGTTATAAAATAATGTATTCATTACAGAATGGTACCTCAACCATCTCAGCAAAAAAACTAAGATTATTAAATGAATTGCCTACTTTATTATTATTTATAATTGTACTTTTAGTTATTTTTAAAAATAATTTTCCAACCAGTGTTGCTACATGGAGTGTAGTTGGAATTGTTATTTTCATGTTGGCTTCAATACAATTATATGCAAGGATTAGAAAGAAAAATGAGAACTCATTAAGTAATGAATAGGGAAGACTTAATAAAATTAACTTACAATATTAATAAAGATAGTTGTCCTAAAAATATTAATTTTCACTGTCATACAAAATTTAGTGATGGAAGTCTAGAACCGCATGAACTTTTAGAACAAGCATATAAAAATAACTTGAAATTTTTATCAATAACCGATCATCATACAATTAAAGCTCATGAATATATAAAAAAAAATAATATACTCAAAAATTATCCTAAAGATTCTTTTACATTAATTTCCGGAATAGAAATTAATTGTTTGATTCTAGGATGTTTAGTACATGTAATTGGATTGGGAATAGATATTAAAAGTAGATACCTAAATCCCTACATCCTTGGAGAATCTCCAATAGGTAATGATTTAAATATTAGATCAGTTATCAAAGCAATAAATTTAGCTGGTGGTTTATCATTTCTGGCACATCCAGCTAGGTACAGGATTCCCTTTTATAAATTAATTCCAGAGGCCAAAATTCAAGGTATTGATGGAATAGAGGTTTGGTACGACTATGAACTTAATGAAATATGGAATCCTAGTTTATTTGTATGTTCAGAAATAGATAAATTAGCAGATAAATATTCAATGCTAAAAACATGCGGAACAGATAGTCATGGACTTTCGCTATTAGGCAGATAATTCAGAATTCGTTTTTTTCAATTATTGAATCAGTTTTAATAATTATGTTCTTTAAATTTTCAATGACATCAGAAGAACAATTATTCCACATTTTTCTGTTGGCAATTTCAAGAAATCTTTGTGCAATATCTCTTAATGCCCATGGATTATTTTCTAGAAAGAAATTCCTAAGATCCTGATCACATAACCATGATTTATAAACTTCCTGATAACACCAATCTGACACTACTTCAGTAGAAGCATCAAAAGCATATAAGTAATCTAGTGTCGCTGAAAATTCAAACGCTCCTTTATAACCATTATCCTTCATTCCATTTATCCATTTAGGATTAAGTATTCTTGATATAACAACTTTATTAATTTCATCTTGTAATTTTGAAATTTTAGATAATCCAAATTTAGATAAATCACCATGATACATTTCAGGTAATTTACCGTTCAATTTTTTTACTGCTGAAGATAAACCACCCTGAAACTGATAATAGTCATCAGAATCTAAAATATCATGTTCCTTATTATCTTGATTATGAACAACTAACTGCACATTTTTAAGAGCATTTTCCAATGATTTTTTGTCCTCTATAGGTTCAAGATTATCTCTGTAAATCCACTTACTCCAATTAAGAAAAGATTCTCCAAAATCATCAATATTTTCCCAATTAGAATGTGAAATTAGTTCTTGTAGACCAGCTCCATATGAACCTGGCGCTGAACCAAATATACGATTAATTGGATCACCATCCTTTAATGCTCCAGCAAGAGGGTTAAATTTATCATTCTCATTAAGTTTAGAAATAAGATTTATTGCTTTAGAAGTTAATTGAACTAACTGGGGAAATGAATCTCTAAACATTCCCGAAATCCTTAATGTAACATCTACCCTTGGCCTATCGAGAACAGATAAAGGGATGATTTCTAAATCAATTACTCTTCTTGAGGGTCCATCCCAAACAGGTTGTACGCCTAATAAATATAGTATTTGACAAATGTCTTCCCCACCATTTCTCATGGTAGATGTCGCCCAAACAGATATTGCTATTTTTCTTAAATCTTCTCCATTGTCTTGTTTATATAAATCAATTATTTGAGACGCGGATTTACAACCAACACTCCATGCTGATTCAGTTGGCAGCCCTCTTGAATCAACTGAAAAGAAATTTTTACCGGTGGGTAAAGCTTCAGTTTTACCTCTCGTAGGAGCTCCAGATGGACCACTTTTTACATATTTGCCATTTAATGAATTAATAAATGAGAATTTTTCATTATATGAAGAATTAATTATTGGATTTAGGATCTCATTTTTTAATAATAAAAAATAATTATTATGTTTTTTATTATTAAAAAAATAGTCTATAATTTTCTGATTTTTATATTTTTCTAGATATTTTATATTGTTTTTCTTTTTATAAAAATACAAATATATTAGATATTTTGCTTGTTGTTCTAAAAACTCAATAGCCATTCTAAAGTTTATAATTTTTTTATTTGAAAAACTCAATAATATTTTTTTATCTTTTTCAGTTAAGTTTTGATCGTATTTATTTGTCCAAGGATTTAAATCAAGTTTTAAATTTTTAGCTATATATTGAATAATACCAATTCGGCTGGAATTTGGAACTCTAGCAATACACAAGAATAAATTTATTTCATTAATATCTTTCTGCCTATTGCCAAAAACATGCAAACCTGTTCTAATTTGAGATTCTTTAATTTTGCAAAGAAATGAATCAATTTCTTCTATTTGATTATTTTTATTCTTTAAAGTAATTTCCCTAAAATCTTTTTTAATTAATTCCGTAATGGAATTTTCAATTATTTCAATACGATTTGAATCTAATAATTTTGCTTCAAAATATTCGTCTAAATAATTTTCTAATATTGAATATTTTCCATACAATTCTGACCTATCTAAAGGAGGGGTTAAATGATCTATAATTGTGGCAGCAACTCTTCTTTTAGCTTGGGATCCTTCACCAGGGTCATTTACTATAAAGGGATATATGTTAGGTATAGCTGGACAAATAATATTTGGAAAACATTTATTGCTTAGACCTATAGATTTGCCAGGTAACCATTCAACAGTTCCATGTTTACCAATATGGCATATTGCATTTGCATTAAAAACTTTTTCAATCCAAAAATATTGCGCTAGATATCTATGAGGAGGTGGCAGATCAGGCGAATGAATATCTCTATCAGAGTAAGCGTCATATCCTCGTTGAGGTTGAATCAATAATGTTATTTTTCCAAACCTAAGACCATTTATTGAGAAGCCTTCATTATCAAGATCTATCGCATCAGATGGTTTGCCCCAACGATTAACAATAATATTTTTTGGATCAAGTTCTAAATAATTCCAATATTTTAAATATTCACTAAGGGGTAAGTAATCTAATGGTTTATTATTTTGTGATTCAATATCATTAGTTCTAGTTTTTATAAGAGTTGACATTAATTCTGAAGAATTTTGAGGATAATTACAAGATCCAAGGTCATAACCTTCTTCTTTTAACCAGTTAAGAATATTTATTATTGAAGATGGGGTATTAAGACCAACACCATTACCAATTCTTCCGTTTTTTACTGGATAATTACTTATTACTAAACAAATTCTTTTGTCAAAATTATTAAGTTTTTGAAGTTTCACATAATTTGTTGCAAATTTTGAAATCCATTCAATACCTACTTGATCAGCTTTGTAACTAGTTATTTCACTGTAAAGTGTATTTTTTTTTGAAATTATTTCTTTAAATGCAGAGGGACAGGTTGTAATTCTTCCATCAAATTCGGGGATAATTATTTGCATTAATAAATCAGATGAATTCATTCCAATGGAGGAATTTAACCAATTATTTCTTGATATATTAGAAGAAAGAAGTTGTAAAATTGGGATTTTAAGAGAAGTAAATATATTTGCAGAATTTTCAATTAAATCATTATTTTTGATTTGAGATGAAGAAAATGAAGTTGTGGTAATTATAATTTTGATATCTTCTTTTTTAAAAATTTCTATTAATTTCTTTTGAATAATATGATCTTTTAGAGTTGAAATAAAAATTGTTTTAGGGGATAGTCCGCATTTTCTTAACTGCAAGTTAAGTTTTTCATTCACATCAATTTCATTTGCCAAAAAAAGAGATTTATAGGATATTATTCCTATCTTTTCGCCTTTTTCAACTTTCCAATCATACAAATAAGGATCTGCATAAAAAGAAATCTTCAAAAACTTATCAGGAATTAATGTTTCATCTATCTTTAGATAATTTAAACTATTAAGAAATTTTCTATAATTAACTAGCCCTCCAGATCTTAGTAATTTAGAAATATTTAATGCTACTTCTTTATCTATACTACTTATTTCACATAAGGAAACTTCCTGATCAAAGGTACCTGATAGGATTACTAACTTCCTTTTTTTATTAACTGCTTGCCATTTTAAAAGTTGCTCAATTCCATAGTTCCACGTACCTTTATCTCCGAATAATCTTACTACGACAACTTTGGCATAATTTATTGTTTTTAATAGATAATTATCTACTTGAGCTGGAGAATTTAAATTAGAAATTTCTAAAGCTCTTATATTATTTTTTAACGAAGCAAATTCTTTTTCTAACAATAAGTTTGATAAGAGATTTAAATCAGCTTTTACACTTGTTATAAAAATAAAATCTGCAACTGGTTGCTCTATTAAATCATCCTTATTCTTATCATTTCCTGCTATATTTAATATCCTGTGCATTTTTATATATAAATAAGGTTTAGAATAAGTAAGTAGGATAAAACAAGTTTACCTTAATTAAATAATTTGAATATGCATGAATTTCTTCCATACGCCTGGTTCGAAGGTAAATGTATTCCATTTAAAGAAGCAAAAATATCAATAGCTACTCATGCACTACATTATGGCACTGCTGCATTTGGAGGGATGCGAGCGATACCCAATCCTACAAATAAAGAAGAATTCCTTTTATTTAGAACTGATAAACACATAAAAAGATTATCTCAAAGTGCAAAATTACTCTTAACTGATATTTCTGAAGAATATATTTTTAAAGCCTTAGAGGAAGTTATAAAAAGAAACAAGCCAATAAAACCTATTTATATAAGACCATTTGTATATACAAGCGATTTAGGTATAGCTCCAAGGTTACATAATATTGAAACAGATTTCTTTATTTATTGTATTGAACTAGGAAATTATCTATCCCCAGATGGTGTTTCTTGTAGAATGAGTAGTTGGACTAGACAAGAAGATAGATCTCTCCCATTGAGAGGAAAAATAAGTGGAGCTTATATTACTAGTTCATTAGCTAAAACAGAAGCTAGTTTATCGGGTTTTGATGAAGCCTTGCTATTAAATTCAAGTGGCAAGGTAAGCGAAGCTAGTGGTATGAATTTATTTATTGTAAGAAATGGAGACTTAATCACTCCAGGTGTTGATCAAGATATCCTTGAGGGGATTACTAGAGCTAGCGTAATTGAATTAGCAAAATCATTTGGTATAAATGTAATTGAAAGGCCTGTTGATAAAACAGAATTATTAATAGCGGATGAAGTTTTTCTAACTGGTACAGCTGCAAAAATTACACCAGTTAAAAAGATTGAATCAACCGAAATAAATGTGGAAAGACCAATAATGAATAAATTAAAAAGTAAGCTTATAGAAATAACAGAAGGTCGTTCTCAAGACTATGATAATTGGGTAACAAGAATTTCTCTACAATAAATTGTTTTTTACCAAAAAATGGAATCTTTTAGAACCTATCTAAATAGAGATGAAAAGCCATTAATAATTTTTGACGGTGGTACTGGAACATCATTTCAAAACTTAAATCTTTCGGCAGACGACTTTGGAGGAAAAGAATTAGAGGGTTGTAATGAAAACCTCGTTTTATCCTCACCAAAGGTAGTTGAAAAGGTTCATAATTCATTCTTAGAAGCAGGTTGTCATGTTATAGAAACTAATACTTTTGGAGCCTCATCAATAGTTCTTGATGAATATGATATTCCGGATAAGGCATATGAGATAAATAAAAATGCTGCACTAATAGCAAAAAACGCTGCTGGCAAATATTCTTCAGTTGATAAGCCAAGGTTTGTTGCTGGATCAATTGGACCAACCACTAAATTACCAACATTAGGACATATAGATTTTGATGAATTAAAGCAATCATATAAAGAACAAGTATATGGTCTTATAGATGGAGGAGTTGATCTTCTTTTAATTGAAACTTGTCAAGATGTATTGCAAATAAAATCTGCCTTATTAGCATCTAAAGAAGTACTTGATAGTAGAAATATAGATATACCTATAATGGTATCTATAACAATGGAAACAACAGGTACTATGCTTGTTGGATCTGACATCGCCTCTGCATTAACAATATTAGAGCCATTTAATATAGATATCCTTGGACTAAATTGTGCAACTGGTCCAGAACAAATGAAAGAACATATTAAATATTTGTCAGAAAATTCCCCCTTCGCTATAAGTTGTATCCCCAATGCAGGACTTCCTGAAAATATAGGTGGTGTTGCTCACTACAGATTAAAGCCAATTGAATTAAAGATGCAGTTAATGAATTTTATATATGACTTTAATGTTCAATTAATAGGTGGATGTTGTGGGACAACACCTGAACATATTAAATATCTTTCTTCAATAATCGATGAAATTATTGATATCGAAAGGCCTAACAAAAATGGTAAGAACAATTTAAGTAGTTATATTCCCTCTGCATCATCAATATATAGTTCTGTACCCTATAAACAAGACAATTCTATCTTGATTGTAGGAGAAAGATTAAATGCAAGTGGATCTAAAAAGGTAAGGGAGTTGTTAAATAATGACGATTGGGATGGACTAGTTTCAATTGCCAAGCAACAACAAAAAGAAAATGCACACGTTCTTGATGTGAATGTTGATTATGTGGGGAGAGACGGAGTTAAAGATATGAAAGAAATAACTTCAAGACTAGTTACCAATATAAATTTGCCATTAATGATTGATTCTACAGATGCTGACAAAATGGAAAGTGGATTAAAGTCTGCTGGGGGAAAATGTATTATAAATTCAACCAATTACGAAGACGGTAATGAAAGGTTTGATCAAGTTCTAAATTTAGCCTTAGGGTATGGTTCAGGTCTTGTTGTAGGAACTATTGATGAAGATGGAATGGCAAGGAATGCAGATAAAAAATATAACATTGTTAAACGAGCGATTAATAGAACCAGAGAATGTGGTTTATCTGATTATGAACTCTTTTTTGATCCATTAGCTCTGCCAATATCTACTGGGATAGAAGAAGATAGATTAAACGCTAAAGAAACAATTACTG
The DNA here is from genome assembly GCA_902538515.1 of uncultured Prochlorococcus sp. GTDB lineage: Bacteria > Cyanobacteriota > Cyanobacteriia > PCC-6307 > Cyanobiaceae > Prochlorococcus_A. Next base: position 7,261 of record CACBFH010000002.1, read on the forward strand.
CTATATCTAAAATTCGTGAAAATTTCCCAAAGATTCATATCATACTTGGGATATCAAACATTAGTTTTGGTCTTTCACCATTATCAAGAATTAATCTGAATTCAATATTTTTAGATGAATGCATTAAAGCAGGATTGGATTCTGCTATTATCGCACCAAATAAAATTTTACCCTTATCAAAAATTTCTGAAGAAACTAAAAAGCTTTGCTTAGATTTGATATATGACAATAGAGAATTTGAAGATGATATTTGTATTTATGATCCATTAGTAGAATTAACGAAGGCTTTTCAAGATTTATCTATTCAAGATTTCAAAAAAGCATCTACAGAAAATAAAAACTTAACTCTGGAAGAAAGTCTAAAAAATCATATTATTGATGGAGAAAAAATAGGTTTAGAGGATCAATTAAATAAAGCTTTAAAAAAATATAAACCTCTTGAAATAATTAATACTTTTTTACTTGATGGGATGAAAGTTGTAGGAGATTTATTTGGTTCAGGTCAAATGCAATTGCCATTTGTACTCCAATCAGCAGAAACAATGAAATTTGCTGTTTCAATTTTAGAACCATATATGGAAACTGTAGATGAAAACATTTCAAATGGAAAACTCTTAATTGCAACTGTTAAAGGCGATGTTCATGATATTGGAAAAAATTTGGTTGACATAATACTTACAAATAATGGTTATGACGTAATAAATCTTGGAATAAAGCAAGATGTTTCAGCCATTATAGATGCACAAAAGAAGCATAATGCAGATTGCATCGCAATGAGCGGATTACTTGTTAAATCAACTGCTTTTATGAAAGATAATTTAGAGGCTTTTAACAACGAAGATATTACTGTACCAGTAATATTAGGAGGCGCAGCCCTAACCCCAAAATTTGTTAATGAAGACTGCAGCAAAATATATAACGGGAAAATATTGTACGGAAAAGATGCGTTCACTGATCTTAAATTTATGAATGAATATATGGATAATAAAAAAAAGGGTAATTGGTCAGATACAGAGGGGTTCATTAACAATGAGGGTATAAATATTAATTTAGCCTCATCAAAATCCAACTCTCAAGCTTTTGAAAAATCAATATCTATAGATATAGAGACTTCTAAATTAAATTTAAAAGAAAATATTATAAGATCTAAATTTATAGATGAAGAAGAACCAATTCAAGCTCCTTTCTTGGGAACTAAAGTCTTGAACGATGTTGATATAGATTTAAATAAGTTAATTTTTTATTTAGATACAAAAGCTCTTTTTAGTGGACAATGGCAAATAAAAAAAGGGAAAAACCAAAGCGTAAATGAATACAATAACTACTTGGATTCATACGCTAAACCATTGTTAGATAAATGGTTAGATACAATTATAGAAAAAAAACTTATCTCACCCAAAGCAGTTTATGGATATTTCAGATGCGGGAGAAAAGATAATAGTATCTTCTTATTTGATGATAAATCATTAAATAAAATTTCCGAATTTAATTTTCCAAGACAAAAATCTGGGAATAATTTATGCATAGCTGATTTCTATTGTGATTTAAAGAATGATAAACCGATAGATATATTTCCTATGCAGGCAGTAACGATGGGGGATATTGCTAGTGAATATTCTCAAAAATTATTTAAAGAAGATAGATATAGCGATTATTTAATATTCCATGGACTTACAGTTCAATTAGCAGAAGCTCTGGCTGAGTATGTCCATGCATTAATTCGCATTGAATGTGGTTTTAGGACTGAAGAACCATACAAAAATAGAGAAATACTAGCTCAAAAATATAGAGGTGCTAGATATTCATTTGGTTATCCTGCATGTCCAAAAGTATCTGATTCAAACATACAATTATCATTGTTGGATGCAAAAAGAATAAACTTGACCATGGATGAATCTGAACAACTTCACCCAGAACAAAGTACTACAGCTATCATTTCACTACACTCAAAAGCTAAATATTTCAGTGCTTAAGATAAATTTTTAGTTGTTTTCTAAATATTCAATAATTTCTTCCTGAAGTTCTTCCATCGTTTCAATATCACCCAGATCAAGTCCCTCACCGGCAGCATCCTGTGTTAACTCAAGATAATATGAAGCACCATCACTAGATAAAAATTCTAATGCGGAAGTTTCATCACTATCTTTAAAAGCTTCATAAAGAGCTTTAAATGCTATGTTTTCAGTAAAGTCCCAATCCATAATGAAAAAAACCTTATTAGAATTATTACCTCCTTACCCCCCATACTCGTCAACCTTTTTTAAAGAAATGTTGGTGTTTTATTATTATTAAAAAAATCTATGACCATAAATAATCAAAATCAATTAAATGTCCTAGGAGAAAAAATTAAGATTTGTAGTTGCGCACCTATGACAGGGTGGTTCAGAGATGGATTTTGCAACTATGTCAAAAATGATGGAGGGAATCATTCCATATGTTGTGTAATGGATAATAATTTCCTGAAATATAGTAAATCACAAGGTAATGATTTAATAACTCCCATGCCTATTTATTCCTTCCCAGGACTAAAGGATGGTGATCATTGGTGTATTTGCCTTGATAGGTGGAAGCAAGCATTATTAGACGGTCTTGCACCAAAAGTCATATTAGAGTCAACGAATATTGTGGTCTTAGAATCAGTACCTCTGGAAAAATTGAAAGAATATCAATTTAATAAAAAGTAATTACAAATTTGTTATTTTTTTTAAAATGATTATGGTAATTTTTTTTATATGAGTTTAGAAATATATTGGAAAAAAGCACTAGAGCAAACTCGATTATCAATTGATGATAAATCATTATATCCTCTCAAAACTGATATTATTACAAGAGATTTATATGAAAAAGACGACTTCATAATTAGGAAACTCGATACTTCAAAATTTAATAAAAAGAAAATTTATGGTCCTAAGCAGAATCCATTTTGTCCTTGGGAAAAGATACTAGAAATTGATAAAATTGGTGATAATCATCAACTAATATTAAATAAATACCCTGTACAAAAAGGTCATATTTTACTGATTACAAATAGATGGAAACCTCAAAATGGATGGTTAGATATTAAAGATTGGGAAGCGATCCAACAAGTTAATAAAGATACTAGTGGATTATGGTTTTTCAATAGTTCTCCAATTGCAGGTGCAAGTCAACCTCACAGGCATTTTCAACTTCTGCGTAGATCTAGAGGTGAGATATCTTGCCCCAGAGAAAAGTGGTTTTTAGAAATGAACTCATATCAAGATTTAAATAGTAAACTAAAAAAAAGTATTATTGTATCTAAATTTAATTTTTTAGAAAATTCATCATCTCTTTTTGAATTTTATTTAGAATTATGCAAAAAATTAGGACTTGGGGATCCTATTAGTGATAAGAAACCAATATATCCTTACAATATCCTAATAACTAATAGATGGATCGCAATTATAAGGAGAAAAAATGATCATATTCATGGTTTTAGCATTAACGGTTTAGGTTTTGCAGGATATCTGTTAGTAACTGAAAAATCAAATATTAATTATTTAAAAAAATTTGGTCCTGAAAAACTTCTAGAAAGTTTTGTTTGAATACTAGTTAGTTAATTCAACTTCTTTATCCCTGCTTATTTGGCTTTCGAGAACTTCTATAGATGCTGTTACTGAAGCGATTTTACGTTCAAGTGAATCCTTAATATAATTGAGCATTTCTAATTTCTTATGTTGATAAAAACTTTTTTTTTCTTTAGAAGACTTTGAAGAACAGTTAAACATTTTATTTTTATTATAAAAAGATACTTAATTAACTTGTGACATTAAAATAAATTGGTTTTAATTTAAAAACAATATTCCATATGGACTTTCAATTGTTTTTGAATAAAATTAAATAAATTCCTTACTATTCAAGAAAATATTATTGAATATACCTGAAAATTCAAATACAAAAAGAATTTCAATTGATTTACCAGAGGAACTAATTTCCAGGTTTGATCAATTACGAAAAGAGTGGGGATTTAGAGCAAGAGGACCTGTAATAGAAAAGATACTTAAAGAACTTCTTCAAGAAGATGATTTACTACCTAAGAACCAACAGCAAGAAATAGACTTTAACGAGAAGAATAATGATGAAAAGTTAAATATTGATGAAGATACGGCATTGGTATTAATTAAATCAGACTTAAAAAAAGAAGTTAATGAGATATCATTGAATAAAAGAGTTTCAGATAAAAATCAATATAAAGAAAAAGCCAACTCAAACATAAGCCTTCCCAATTTTGTTGAAAAAAAAGTAAAGAATTTAAGAAGAAGTATTAATAGTCAAAAATTAAAGGAGAATATTAATGATATTCAAATTAATACAATTAAAGAAACTGAATTAATAAAATGTCGAATTGAGTTAATTAGTCATTGGAAAACCTTATATGGATCAGTTCCTAATGATCATGTAGTAGAAGCTTCGATGGATTGGTTTGCAAGGGATATATGGCCAAATCTTGATGGAACTGAAAATCTACCCTTTACGTGGAGTGCAGCCAATAAATTAATGTCTGAATTATGCCCATTTTGGATAAAGAAAAATCCATCTCTTGAAATTGTGTTATTAATGATTGGCGTTTTAGAAGACCCTTTTGCTACATCAGATCTAATTAATAGGGTACCAACACTTATGAGAAGGTTTGTAAGTAGATTTAAGCGAAATAACAGATCAAATTCATTTGAAACTTTGGACTCAACAATGACAGTACATGGAGCACTTAAATTATTGAATTTATCAACATCAGCAGGATCAGCTCATACATTACGTAAAATTAAAGAGGCCTACAAATCAATAGCATTAGAGACGCATCCAGATGCTGGTGGATCAACAGATCAAATGAGAAAATTAAATGAAGCTTATCAGTTGCTAAAAAATTTATATAGAAATTAGTATTATTATTCTTAAATAAGACTAATTATTAGTCTATTTAATAGTCTAATTTAAGATAGCCGTGAATTGAAAAATTGCTGATCTTCTTAAATCATTTATTATCCAATTTCATGGAAGCAATTATTATGTATAGACTGGAAATAAAAAACATTTACATTTTAAAAAATATTCTCTTCTGTATAATATTTCTCATATGAGACTTATTTAAAGTCTATTATGTAGTCTTATAATAGATAAGTAAGATACAAAAATTTACCTTTTTGAATAAATCATGCCCAAACTGCTTAATAACTTGGAATTATTAAAAATTGAATAATAAATAAGGATAATAAGTCCAACATTTGTCCAAGAAGATAATAATGGCTAAAAAGCCTTGCTATAAATGAGTTTTATATCTACCTGTACTGCCTTAAAGACAGTACTACTTTGATTGAAGCTTCTGAATAGCAGTTTCTTTGTCTATGCTAGGGACATCACTTAACCCATTTGCGTCAAACCAAGGGGCGCTTGCCCAATCAAAGCCTTCCCCAAACGTGTTATCAGGTGCAGTTATATACCAATGACATGAAGCATCTGGTACATCAACAGAACATTTTGACCAATCATCTGACCACTGGGGAACTTGGACCCACAGCACTGAAGATAGCAAAAAAGATAAAAAATTGATCATGATAATTATCATACAACATTAATCAGTTTAATAGGATTATTACCTATCTTATTTGAGAATTATATATAGACTTATTTATAGTCTTAAATAAGAATTTAAAGACAATTAATTTCTCAATTTTGTGTTAAAGTTTTTTTCAATTTTAGAAATTATACCTGAATGTATTGATTTAATATCTGAGTCCAGTAAAGTTTTGTCTTTATCTCTATAAGATAATCTAAATGTATAACTTATATTATTCTTCCCAAGTTTAATATCTTCAAAAACGTCGATTAAATGTACATCCTCTAAAAGATTTTTTCCTGTTTTTCTTATTTGTGAGACTATATCGCTAATTAAAAATTTCTTACTGAAAACAAAATTTATATCCCTTTCTATTTTTGGAACAGTTGGGAATTTCTTAAATATTGGAATCCATTTATTTTTTCTTGTACTAGCTCCCAAGAGGTTTCCAACATTTATGCTAAATAAATAAACTTTTTTTATAGACTTCTTTTCTAGTATTAGTTTGGGATGAATTTCACCAAAATAACCTGCATCTTTCCCTTCAATAATTAATTGGGCTGTTCGTCCTGGATGAAGAAAATCTATTGAATTAATAGGTTTATCATCAATTTTTATATTCAAACATGATAAAGCTTCCTTTAACTTTCCTCTAGCCTGGTAATAGTTAATATCAATATCCTTGCCCGAATTTGCCCATTTCCCAAAGTTTACATTACCAGAAATTGCACCATTTAGTACTTCTTCTTGAACGATCTCATTATTATTATAAAAAACATTTCCAATTTCAAATATATAACAACTTGTTTGTCCAGCTTTAATATTACGGTTTACAATCTCCAAATGTTCTTTCCAGATATTATCTCTGAGGCAACTTGTTTCTAATAATAAAGGATTTGAAATCTTTATAAGGGTTTCTTTATCTTCTGGAACAAGAGAGTAGCTAAGTACCTCGTTAAAACCATTTTCTATAAAACCATTTTTTACTTTTCTCAATGCCAATTGCTCTGATGATAATTTTCCAGGCTTAATTGGATTAGGAAGTTTTAAGTCGAATCTATCATACCCAATTAATCTCGCAATTTCTTCAATTAAGTCTATTTCTCTTATTAAATCTTGTGATCTATTTGGAATTACTGCTACATCCCAGCCATATTCTTTACTCATTAATTTACAACCTATTAGTGTTAATTTATCAACTATTTCATTATCAGATAAATTTCTTTTTTCAAATTGATCGTCAATAATCAATGGACCAAGAATTTTATGTATTCGATTTCTCCTTAATTTAATAAAAATATCTTCATTTTTTATTAAATTAGAAGTATTGATAGTTGGTAAATTAATAGTAAAATTTTCTTCTAAAAGATTAATCGCCCTGGTGACAGCAGCTATTGTATTTTTAGATGAAATCCCTTTTTCATATCTGCTGCTAGATTCAGTTCTTATTCCAACCGCCTTCGAAGATTTTCTTATAGTAACTGGATTAAAAACAGCGCCTTCAAGGTAAATAGATGAAGTAGTATTAGTTACAGATGTCTCTAAACCACCTATCACCCCAGCAATAGCGACCGGTTTATCGAAACAAGTAATAACTGTGATATTTTCATTTAAATCATATTCTTTACCATCTAAGCATATGAGGCTTTCGTTATCCTTGCCTTTTCTTACAGAGAAATCATCTGGAGAAACTTCTTTGCCAATTAAATTTGATAATTTATCTTTATCAAACGCATGCAAAGGTTGGCCTTGTTCTAAAAGAATATAGTTTGTTAAATCAACTAGAAAATTAATAGATTTTATACCCGATTTTTCTATACGATTTTTAAGCCATTTTGGCGATAATTTCTCTCCATTTACTCCATCAATGCAGCTTATTGTATAAATGCAATCAGATGTTATAGCCTCTGGGCAAAGTTGTATTCCTTTAAGTAAATCAATATTATATTTATGGATTAATTTAGGAAAATATAATTTTGATTCTAGAAGGGCAGAAATTTCTCGTGCTATTCCTATAACAGACATTCCATCAGGTCTATTAGCTGTAATTGCTAAATCATATATAAAATCATTTAATTGAAGTAAATTAGATGCTGGAGTGCCCAATTCATATTTTAAGGCTAAACCTTCATCAATAATCTCTATCCCTTCACTAGAGTCCTCTAAACCCAATTCCTGCAATGAACATATCATTCCTTCACTAATGACACCTCTAATTTCACTTCTTTTGATAGTTAAATCAACTGCATTTAATTTCGCGCCGACAGTAGCAACATAAACATAAATATTTGGTTTTATATTGCGCGCGCCACAGATAATTTGTAAATTCTTTGAGGTACCAATATCAACTTGGCAGATTGAAAGTTTATCAGACCCTTCGTGTTTTAAAACAGATAAGACCTTACCTAAAACAACACCTTTTACATTTTCGGAACAATCTTCTAATGATTCAACCTCAAATCCACCAATAGACAATTTCTCAGAGAGATCTTCAGGAGTAGAAGTAATTTCTACTAAATTTTTCAACCAATTTTGAGAAACTTTCATATATATTTTTTAATCAATTATGATAAAAGAAAAAAGTAAATCTTCAAAAAAGTTTGTTGAAGAGGTACAATAGAAAATTATACAATAAAGTACTAATTAAAATGGCTAAAAAAGGGACAAGAGTTGTAGTTACCCTGGAATGTACTGAAGCTAGGACAAGCACAGATCCTAAAAGATCAAATGGTGTCTCTAGATATACTACTGAAAAAAATCGAAGAAATACAACTGAAAGATTGGAACTAAAAAAATTTAATCCACATTTAAACAGAATGACAATTCACAAAGAAATAAAGTAATCAAATTAAATCATGCCTAATTCAATTTTTAAAAAACAATTATCGCCTATCAAACCTGGAGATCCTATTGATTACAAAGATGTAGAACTATTAAAAAAATTCATAACTGAGAGGGGTAAAATCCTTCCAAGAAGGATGACTGGTTTAACCTCTAAGCAACAAAGAGATCTTACTTTAGCTGTAAAAAGAGCCAGAATTGTAGCTCTTTTACCCTTCGTAAATCCTGAAGGATAATTTCATATTTAATATAGTTGGCACTTTAATCAATATTTCAAATATTTGAAAGATTTAACTAATTTAAAAACATATATTATTGACTCTGATGATCCGCATGAGGTGGATGACGCTATTTCTTTTGAAATAAAAGAACGAAATATAAAAATTTTATGGATACATATTAGTAACCCGTGCAAACTCTTTTTGCATGACTCTAATATTGATTTAGATGCAAGAAGGAGAAATAGCAGTCTATATTTAATTGATCAATATGTCCCAATGTTACCTAAAGATATCCTTGAAAAGGCAAATCTAGCTCATAATAAAATTTCAGAAACTATTAGTGCAGCAATAGAATTTAACGACGATGGATCAATAAATAATTATGAAATAACTGAAGCAATAATAAAACCAAAATATCAATTAACATATGAAGATGCAAATGAAATATTAGAATTAGAACCTAAAGAAGAAATAGAATTGGTTGAGATTAAAAATTTATTAGAAAAAAGTATTAAATTCAGAAAGAAACAAGGAGCAATTATTTTTGAAAGTCCTAATAGTAAAATTAAGTTACATAAGGATAAAGTCATACTAAATAAATTAGAAAGAACAATATCACAAATAATAATTGCAGAATCAATGATATTAATGGGTTATGTAACAAGTTTATTTATAAATAAATATAATCTAGCATCTGCATTTAGGATTCAAAAATTAAATTGTAATCCATCTGAAATACTTAATAGATATTATGAGAGTGAAATTAAATATATTATATTAAAACAATATTTAGGAAGAAGTTATATAACAACTAAGCCCGGAATACATGAATCTTTAGGCCTTAAAATGTATGTACAATGCACATCACCACTTAGAAGATATCTTGATTTAATTATACAAAGACAAGTATATAATAAAATTAATAACTACGAGCATCTAAGTATAGATTCAGTCCATAAGATAATTAATTATTCAAAGAATAGACAAATAGAGAATAACAATATTATCAAAAATGATAAATTTAAATATTTAGCATTATTTTTTAAGAATGAAAAAAAAACTTTTTATAAAATAATATTTGTTAAGTGGATTAATCATAAAAGAAATATTGCTTTAGTTTATTTTCCGGATTATTCACTAGAAATACTTATTACTCTTTTTATATCAATAGAAATATATAGTAATAAAATATATAAAGTTAAATATATTATTAATGATAGTGATCTTTTAGAGTTTATTTATTAATAATATAATTTATAAAATAGGTAGTTATTAGTTTAAAAAATTTCTGTTAGTATTAATAAAAAAAGCTTTATGACTTTTGTCATTACTACCCCTTTATACTATGTTAATGATAAACCTCATTTAGGAAGTGTATATACAACAATAATTTGTGACTCGATCGCCAGATTTAAAAGACTTGTAGGTGAAGATGTACTGTTCATCACAGGTGTAGATGAACATGGTTTGAAAATACAAAGAACAGCTAATGAAAAGGGTATTGAACCAAAATCACATTGTGATGAAATCTCAGAAATTTTTAATATTAATTGGAAAAATTGGAATATATCCTTTGATAAATTTATTAGGACAAGTTCAAAAAATCATGAATTTGTTGTTAATGAATTTTATGAAAGAGTAAAAGCATCAGATGATATTTATATGGGAGTTCAAAAAGGTTGGTATTGTGTAGGTTGTGAAGAATTTAAAGATAATCCAGAAAACTCTTCAACATATAAGTGTCCTATACATCAAAAAAATCTAGAATGGAAAAATGAAGAGAATCTCTTTTTTAGGCTTTCGAAATATCAAAAAGAAATTGAGAAATTAATCAACAATCCCTCTTTTATAGAACCAATAGAAAGAAAAAATGAAATTATAAATTTTGTTTCTAGAGGTTTAAAGGATTTTTCAATTTCAAGAACAAATGTCTCATGGGGAATTCCTGTACCTGGTTACGATAAACATACCTTTTATGTATGGTTTGATGCTTTACTTGGATATGTAAGTGCCATTAGTTCTGAAGCGAAAGAACATTTATTGGAAAAATCAATTAATGGGGGATGGCCTGCTGACGTTCATTTAATAGGTAAAGATATACTGAGATTCCATGCTGTATATTGGCCTGCAATGCTCATTTCTGCCAATATGAAAGTTCCTAAAAAAGTTTATGGGCATGGGTTTCTTACGAGAGAGGGGCAAAAAATGGGTAAAAGCTTGGGAAATGTTCTCGACCCTGATTTACTGCTTTCAAAATATGGGAATGATCCTGTAAGGTGGTATCTCATTAAAGACATATCACTAGGAAATGATGGGGATTTTCAAGATAAAAGATTTGTTGACATTATTAATAATGACTTAGCTAATACAATTGGTAATTTGCTAAATAGAACATCATCTATGTCTAGAAAATGGTTTGATAATAAAGTGCCAAATAATGAAAAATTTTTTAGTGAAAATAAATTAGAGAATTGTGCCAAAATTGCTGTTGAAAACTATATTTATAACTTTGATCTCTACAAATTAGATCTAGCAGCTAATGAGGTGCTTAGCTTAGCAATTAATACAAATTTATATTTGAATGATAATCAGCCATGGCTCTTAATAAAAGAAAAAAATAATCTACCTCTAGTTAAAGAAATTATTTATAACGTATTAGAAAGTACCCGAATAATAGGATTATTATTACTACCTTTATTGCCCGAATTATCTACAAAAATTAATGAACAACTTGGTTCAATATACAGAGAAGAGATTCCTTGGAAACAACAATTAAATTGGGGATTATTAGTTAGCAACTCCAGTCTGCCTAAACCCTCTCCAATCATAAATAAACTGGAATATGAGCAACATTTATAGATTAATAATTTTCCTTCCATTATTAATGATTGGTTGCGCCCCAAATGTTTTTGATGAAAATAAAGTAATACAAAAAGTAAACAGTTTAGATATGACTATATTCTCTAAAAGTGGAGATAAACTATATTCAATTACCAGTCCAAACTCTAGTTATGATAATAGTGAATTAAAATTCAAATTAAAAAAACCATACATTAATATTTTCAATGGGGAGGAAACAAAATACATTATTAGTTCAGAAGAATCTACATTATCAGATAATAATAAACTCCTTAAATTGAAGGGGAATGTTAAATTAAAAACTCCTAAAAAAGATGAGGATATTTTATATGCTGATAATTTTATTTGGAATATAGAAAAGACTAACTTTTTATTAGAGGGAAATATAAAATTTGAAAATCAAAATATCATCTTAAATTCAGGAAAAGCCATATTGGGTTCAGATAACATAATTGAATTTTTCAATCCAGTAAAATACATAATAAAGGATGAGAATAACGATAATAAATATGAAATAAATTCAGAAAACGCTTACTATAATTTAGATACTGAATCAGTAAGTTTTAACGCAAAAGATAAAAGAGTTAAATCAATAATTTATTTTTAAATTTTATTTTTTGAAAAAATATTATTAATTTTTTTGGACCAGTTTTTAATCCATTTTTCATCAGACTTCGTAAAACACTTAACACTCCAGCCTCCTATCAATATAAAAGCCTTATTATTTATAGGTACAACTAAAATAGATGGAATATCGGCACAAAAATTAAAAAACTCATCTCTTCCAGGGTAAAATTTAGTGTTTGACAATGATATTAATTTCATATCTTTTATTGATCTAAGACAAGTTTCCCCAGGTTTAAATTCATTACTTGAAGTAATTCCTCTTATTAATATATTTACACCATCATTGTGAATTAATATAGCTGCTGCAGCTGTAGAAGTTAATATCGCTTCAGAACCCCATGCAAGTTCATCAATAACTTCATCTGGCATGCTTCTATCGAAGAGAAACTTATTTTCGCCCTTTAAATCAGCTTTCTCGCCAGCTAAAGGTTCGAATTGTTTAAATAAAAAACCTATCAAAATAATAATTAATGAGGCAATTGCAGCTAGTACTTGTGCTCTCTCAAGCTCAGGAGTAATTGTTTCTATTGAAATGAAATTTGCTATTTGAAAAATAAAGAGTATGGCACCGATTAATATTAATGATTTCCCATTGAATCCCATATATAAAATATGTTATTTCTAATTAAATTATGCATTTATTATATTGTTTAGTATATTTAAAATTACTCAAACATATTGTTTTTAATATATAATTAACCAAAACCACTTAAAATGAAACTCAACATTAATAAATATATATTTCCACTTATTGTTACTGGCTTAATTTTTATTCTTATTCCCCCAACTACATACGCTAATGAAATTAGTAGTATAAATAAATTTTTTGGTATTACTCAACAGAAAACTATCATAAATTACGAAAAAAGTCAGCCTTCATCTATTGATAACCCTGTGGTGGATCCAAACTTTAACACTATGAGATCAAATGATACTGAGAGTTCAACTGCTACTTATATTGTTGTTGGTTTGTTAATTGCTGCCACAATTATTCCTTTAGCAACATGGTGGTATTTCTCTAAATAATAGAGAATTTATGAGTGCCAAGGATTCAAGTACTAGTGATTATTCATCTCATATAATTTTTATTACAGGAGGGACAAAGAGTGGTAAAAGTGAATTTGCAGAGCATCTAGCAAAGGACGTAAAAATATCATACGTAGCCTTATCAGAAAACAATGTAGATGATAAAGAATGGCAAGTTAAAATTAATACACATAGAAAAAGAAGGCCAAAAGATTGGAAATTAATAGAAACGACAGATCTACTACATACATTAAGGAAAGAAAAAGGTCCATTATTAATAGATTCGATTGGCGGATTTGTTATGGAAAGTATCGGAAAGGAACAAAATGAATGGTCAACAAAAATGAATTCACTTATTAGTCTCTTAATTAAAAGAAGAAGCATAACATTTATTGTTGGAGAACAAGTGGGTTGGAGTCTGGTCTCTGAATATAAAATAGGTAATACATATATTGAAAGAATCGGCGATCTTCAAAAGAGACTAACCAAAATATCAAAAGATAATTGGCTAGCAATAAACGGCAGAGCAATCAAAATAGATGAAATAAGTATTGAAATACCTACTTAAAATTGGAAGTCGCTCTTTTTGAACCTAGAATCCCGCAAAATACTGGTAATATTGCCAGATCATGTGCTGCATTTAATATACCCTTAAATCTTATAGAGCCATTGGGTTTTAAATTAGAAGATAAATATTTAAAAAGAGCAGGATTAGACTATTGGCCTCTAGTTACTGTTAATAAGTATGAGAATATTGATAAATTTTTGACGTCAAAAGTGAGGAAAAGAATAATTTCTTTTAGTAAAAAAAATGGCTTATATTTAAAGGATTTTAAATTTAAGCAAGATGATATTTTGTTATTTGGGAGAGAAGATTCAGGATTGCCAGATTCCATTATTGATAAAAGTGACTTTTTAATATCAATATTTATGCCGAATTTACAGACTAGAAACAATGATCAAAAAGGTGTTAGGAGTCTAAACCTTTCGGTAGCATGCGGAATTGCTATATATGAGGCCCACAAACAAATAAATTTTCAAAATGGTAATTAAGTACAACCAATGCCTTACAATATTCCCATGTCTCGGTAGCTCAGCTGGTTAGAGCGGCGGATTCATAGCCCGCAGGTCGCGTGTTCAAGTCACGCTCGAGACATTTTCAATACTTTTCAATTGAAGAACATAGCTGAAATTTTAATTTAATTAAAATATTAAAGACAATAATGTTTAATTCACTCGGCACAGTCTTAGATCCAAAAAAATCTAAAGCAAAATATCCAGAAGCAAGAGTTATATTTCTTGATGACAATTTTAATATTTTTCAGCATCTCGCAAATTGTCTTCTAACAATAATCCCAAGCATGAGTGATCAAAGGGCATGGAAACTAATCAAATTTGACAAGGAAGGATCTGCAGAGTTATTTAGAGGTAATCTTGAACAGGCAGAGCTATATCATGAGCAACTATTCAGCAAAGGATTAACAATGGCTCCAATTGAGAAAACATAAAATAAGTAAGATTGACAGAAAATTTTTGGCTTATAAATTCGAATCGTTCAAGGGTTAAAAGATTTTCAAAGAATAATCAAAATAAAGATAAATTTTTTGAATATATGTTTATTGACTCCGGAAGAATACTTGGTGTATTAGGAAAAGAACCACCTCTTATGACAACCAGAGAAGAACTTAAAGTTGATAAAGCTAGAGATGAATGGAGAAAGTTAATCGCTCAAGGTTGGAGGAGAACTAAACCAGTTTGGGAAGACTATTAGTATCCAATATTGTTACTTAGATTAGTTATATAATATATGAGATTTAGGACGAATTTAGCGGGTAAAGTTAATGGCTTAAAAAGTAACAAACCCATTCCTTGAGTCTCATTAAATTCTTTATTTTTCAAAAAAATCCACGTTATAATTTAATGATCCCTTCTATTAAATACTAATAAATACCCCATGAAGTATCTCACCTCAAGCAAAAGATCAAGAGCTTTATTTGGTATTGGAATAGTTGCTATAAGTATTGGATTAATATCAAAAAAAGTAATTAACTATCCAGCTGGAGGATGTATAAAAGGTACTCAAGAAATAACCTTAAATATCTAGCCATTAGTCATCTTACATTTTCCTTAATTCTTAAATCCAGTCAAATTTGATAACTCTTTTAGTGAAAGTACACCTAAAATTAGCTTTCCATTTATTTCCCATGTGGGAAACCCTTTAATTTTTTTATCAATGCATAATTGAGTTTGACTGTTTATGCCATCTCTTGAACATTCAACTACATTAAGTTCTTTATAAGCTTGCTTACCAAATAATTCACTTTGATTAAGGCAATTAGGACACCAATATGCTGAATATTTAACTACACCATTATCTTTAAGGTATTTTGCCAACTCGATTGATTCCCTAGTGCTTTCTGAGGTGACTATAAGTTCTCTCTGATTATGTATGTGGGAGCTATTTAGAACACTTGGTAAAGTAAGCAAAAATAATAGTGGGATTAATAGACGTTTCATTTATTTACTACTTTTCCTCCATATTTTCTAACTATCTTATCAAGCAAAATTCTTATATCTTTATTTTTAAGTTTCTCTATTTGCTGAAGATTTTCAAGAAGATCACATATTTGATCCTGTGTATCTTCATTTAATTCACTAACTGCCATTTATATTTAGAATTTTTATAATCTAATTTTAAATCAAAATTAAATTTTCATTCTTATTGTATTTATATTTTTTTATTGCTATTTTTTTAAAGCGGGCTAAGGTTCATATCTCCACGAGGATTTAGTCCGCTAAATTTTTAAAGATCAATTTATTTTGATCCCTTTTTTAAAAGTTGATTAGAAATATTCAAAAATATTTATCTATGCTTAATTTCTAAATTCCATTGAAAAGTATTCTCATTTAAACATTAATAGTGTGACACTATTTATTCAATAATGTTTTTATTACGCTTCATAACTTTCTTAAAATGCTTAAACTCAATAAATTCATACATCATTTTGATATCATCAGATAATACTTTTTTATTAATTGCATATTCGTCCACATTAAGTGGAGATTTATTATTTTCAGAAAATGTTTCGTGATCAAAAGAAAAGTTTATAAAATCGCCCTTGCGATTAAGATTTTGACCATAAGATTCATTTAACACGCCTCGAGACCTCAACGCTTCCTCAACCAATAGACCTGTGACTTTTGACTGACTAAACTCATTAGCTGTGCACAATTTTTCAATAATTTCATGCACTTCTTCACTTGGCAAAAAACCAATTCTTTTCCTCGGAGAGGGCATAATTAAAAAAATTAGTGTCACACTTGCACATTATAAGTGTTGCACTATATTTGATTTAAGTCAACTAACTTTGCTATGCATATTTTATTATTTCCTGTCGGATTTATTCTTTGGTATCTAGCTTATGAAGCAAAACCTATCATTAATGATGAAGTAACACTTAATTGGGAAGAAAAAAATACAATTAAAAGAAATAAACTTTTAAATATAATCAACGAAAGCTTTTAAAATTTACTGTTAATAGATTTTGACCATTCCTTGTGCTTATTATCTAGATCTGAGATTAACTGTTTTTGATAAGTAAATTTGAGTTGATTTTCGTTAAGTGATTTTTTCGTGATAATCATCTCTTTAGAGAAAAAATAAGGATTGTTAGAACTACTAATTTTTTTTTTGACTTCCATATAGTGAATTCATCTACTTTTTTATATGACTTAAAAGGTTATAGTCTCAATATTTTTATATTCTTTTTATATTTGCTTCATATGTGTTTTAGCAAGTTTGTAAAAAGTATTAGTTTATTAAAGAATAAAGGCTATATTTAAACAAAATATATGTTTTATCATGAATCTAAAGGAGAGAGGGATTACTGTTGGAGATTTACTAATAATACTAATAATGATAATCACTTCTACAATATTAATTAAATCATTTAGCAAGGATAAGAAAACAACACTTAATAACATTAATCAAGAGCAAGTTTCTCATAAGAAAAATTATTATCAAAAATTTATTTGAATAGCTTATGAGAATTATTTATAAAACTCTTAATTTTTTAAATTAACTATTAAGTATCTCTTATGTAAATTCAAAAATTAATAATTATCAGACAATGAGTTTATGTATTTTTAATTATTTTGATGAAATGATTTAGAACTTTCCCATTTCAAGTTATCCTTTAAATCATTGCTATCATTTGATATTGAAACTAAATTCACCATTTGAAGAATTTGACTTTTATTAAGCCTATTAATAACAATAAGTTTATTAAGCATTTCTAAAACAGATTTATCATTAATATCCATTATCGGTTTAAAAAACTATGATCCTTCAATTCAAACACTTTATCTTATAATTTTAAAAATTTCTCTTAAAATTTCATTATATATTTTATGTTAAATATAAATAATATTTATAAAATCATCAAAAATAAAACTTTTGTTTATAAGAAAATATCTTAAGCTCACTTTCTTATAAATTCGATTATCGTAGAAAGAAAAAAAATGAAAAAAAACTCCAAGAAAGAATATCTTAATAGAGATGAAGTTAATGAGATGATTGAATCAGCTTTAAGGAGACATAATAGAAGATCTACAATAATATCAAGCGTACTTGGCTGGATTCTAATAGGAGGTTATTCGTTTGGACTATTTCAGGTAGTTCAAAATGTTTAATTAATCTTTTCTATAAAGTAGAACTTGCTAGATGATAAATTAGTATAAGACTAATGTATTTATTATGAGGGAATATATTGATGCAAATCTTATAGTAATAAGAAAATATTTAAAAAAACGAAAAAAGTATACATCAAAATTAAATAATTCTTCGATAATGGAAGAATTCAAAGAATGGAGCAAAGATCCATTACCTGACACAGAATCAATTTGGACTTTACCTGACTTAACAAGAAATGAAAGACTAAAAAATTTTTGTCGCTCAATTAAGAAGGAAATAAGATAAGTTTTTAACTACCTAGTTGTATATGATTTACTTTTAAATAAAAATAACCCGCAAATCCAACTATATTCAATATCACAACGAAAATCCAAGCTCCAATTGGCTGATTAGAATCAAATTTTTTTATTTTAACTTTTTCTTTTAATCTTTCAATATATTTAGCCATAATTAAAAATATTAAAAAGAATAATCTCAATTATAGAGAGTTGAATTTAAAGGAATCTTAAATAAAATAAAAAATTCTTTAATTAGAATTTTTATTGTCAAGCCTGTTGATGGGATATTTAATTAACTCCTTTTTAAGATTTTTTAAAAGTTTATTATGATTCAAAATTGTAAATTTCCTAGTAAAGGAATAATGCCATTTCATTGAATTAAAAAAAAACTTGCTAATTCATTATTAATAAAATTATAATACTTATTACGGTCATTCAGACCATAAATAATTTAAAAAAGGACAAATTTTTTCATGAGCTTAAGAGTTGGCCAAGAAGCACCAGAATTTAGTGCTACAGCAGTATATGATCAAGAGTTTAAGGATATTACACTTTCAGATCTAAGAGGTAAATGGGTTGTTTTATTCTTTTACCCTCTAGATTTTACATTTGTATGTCCAACTGAAATCACTGCATTTAGTGATAGATATCAAGATTTCTCAGCACTTAATACTGAAATACTTGGAGTATCAGTTGATAGCAAACACTGTCATTTGGCTTGGATACAAACTCCAAGAAATGAAGGTGGAATAGGTGATATTAATTACCCGTTAATTTCTGACTTAAAAAGAGAAATTTGCCAAGCGTACAATGTTCTTAATGATGATGGAGAGGCAGATAGAGGTTTATTTCTAATCAATCCCGATGGATTAGTTATGCATACTACTGTTAACAAGGCTCCTGTGGGCAGAAATGTTGATGAAACACTAAGAATTCTTCAGGGTTATCAATACGTTGCGGCAAACCCAGATGAGGTATGCCCCGCAAACTGGACCCCCGGGGAGAAAACAATGTTAGAGGACCCCAAAGGTAGTAAGGAATACTTTTCTGCGCTCTAGTAGAATTAGAACCTTTTAAGAAAGTATTGAGTAGTAAATAATTATAAAAAAATAAAAAATAAGCATATTCAAAATGGGAATTACATCCACTTTTTTAGGTTTTTGTACGATCCAATCGCTTAAATTTGTTTTATAAGATAAAAAAGACCAAGTAAAAAAAGAAATTTCTATAGCGACTAAGATAAAAATATTAATTAAATTTAAGTTATTTAAACCAAAATATCTATAAATATGGAACTGATCATCTATCTTAATATTATTAATTTTAAAATGCCAAAGATAAAGAGAAATCAATATAAAATTTATCAATATTAATTTTTTTAATAAAAACCTAGACTTCTTAAAAATTAATAAAATAGAAATTAAAAATATATAAAAGCTTAACTGCAAAATATCTGGTTTTGGTAAATTAATTCCTTCAAGAAATAAATTAAATATAAGATCAAAATTTATATATAAATAATCAACTATAAAATAAGAGAGAAATATTAAATTTATTGCTACAAAAAATAATAATCTTTTTCCTTTAATTATATTTTTACTATAAATATTGCTCTTATTAAAATTATAATAAGTATAGTTTTTTAAAGAGTTTAAACACACTAAAGATGGACATATTGTACCGCTTAAATAGTAAAGGATTGAATAAAAGGAAATATCATTAATATTGAATGAATACAAATTAAACCATTGTATTTGTACTAATGGAAGAATAAGTAATAATGAAAGTGTAAATAATAAATTCGTTGTATTGTTTTTAATTATCAAGAAAATATTAAATTTTTTTTAATTTAAAACATTTAAATCAAACTTTCAACAATTTAGAAGTAGTTAATTTAAAAACTTTTTTATCTATAGTTTCTTGATTTAAAAGTATATCAACTAATTTATCAAGTAAGACTCTATTTTTTTTCAATATTTTTATTGAATTATTTAATGAAATTTTAGAAATATTTATTATTTCATTATCTATTCTAGAACTAGTATTTTCTGCTATGAGAGGCTTTCTTGTAAATAATCCATCTCCTAAAAACATTTCATTGTTATCAGAATCCATTGAAATTGGACCAATAATTGAAAATCCATATTTCGTAACCATTTCCCTTACAATATTCGTCGCATAAGAGATACTATTTAATGAGCATTGTGTAATTTCATTTTCACCAAAAACTATCGTTTCTGCTGCTCTTCCAGCTAGAGCAATTTCAATTTTTGAAAATAATAATTTTTTTGAAATCAAGCCGCTAGACATTACATCTTCGTCAGGACATATTTTTGTATATCCTCCTATTGATCCAGATCTAGGTAAAATAGTAATCTTATCAACTGATTCAATTCCATTTCTCACAGCAGATACAATCGCTCTGCCCACTTCGTTATAAGCAATAATTTTTTTCATATTTGGAGAGGTTATTAATGAACTTCTAAGGCCTATAGTAATTTTATCGAGAGCATTTTCTATATGAAGGTCACAAATTAATTTAGATTCATCTCTTGCACAGTGTATAGCACTCTCATTCATCAAATTTGCAAGATCTGCTCCCGAAAATCCAACTGTTCTTGAAGCCCAATATCCTAAGTCAACTTCACTTGAAAGTGGTTTGGAAAGTGAGTGAACTGAAAGAATTTTTTTTCTTCCATCTAAATCTGGAAGCATTACTTCAATTTTTCTATCGAATCTACCTGGTCTTAATAATGCTGCATCCAAAATATCTGGTCTATTTGTTGCGGCTAAAACAATAATCCCGGAATTATCAGCAAAACCATCTAGTTCAGTAAGTAGCTGATTAAGAGTTTGTTCTCTTTCATCATTTCCACCTCCGATCCCAGACCCTCTTTGCCTACCAATAGAATCAATTTCATCAATGAAAATTATGCAAGGAGATTTTTCCTTAGCCTTAGAGAAAAGATCTCGAACTCGGCTTGCACCAACACCAACAAAAAGTTCTACAAACTCTGATGCTGATATTGACAGAAAAGGGACTCCTGATTCACCAGCAATTGCTTTAGCTAATAATGTTTTACCTGTTCCAGGTGGGCCTATTAGAAGAACTCCCTTAGGAACTTTTGCTCCAAGATTTTCAAATTTCTTTGGTTCTTTCAAAAATGTTATTACCTCTTTTAATTCCTCAGCGGCTTCAGGGACACCAGCTACATCGTCGAATCTCGTTTCTACATCATCAATAGTTACAAATTTAGCTTGATTTTTTGTAAAGCCAAAGGCTCTGGAAGCCAATTTTGATGTACTCCTCAAGATCAAGACTATAGCTAATATAAAAATAAGAAAAAGACTTATTGAAGCAAATGAATTAGCAGCTGAGGCTTCTTTTCTACTATTGTTAATAGTGAGATCTACTTTATTTGCAGTAGCCTTTTCGAGGATTAATTGATCGTTGTAAAGGATAGGTATTTTAAATTTATCGCCATTTTTATACAGAACATCAATTTCTCTCTGCCTAGGATAGAAAAATATTGATTCTATTTTTCCTGCCTCTATATCTTCAAGAAGATCCGAATAACTTGATTTAGAATCTGAATATGAGAAATTTGATCTAAACACTAATTTTTATAAGTGATTAATAAAGCATATATGCTTATTTAGAAAATTGACGTATATAAACAAAATATACTCAAAAGTTTTGGAGATAACCAGTTAAAGGTTATATTATTAAATGGAAATAAATAAAAAGAATGGCAGTACCAAAGAAGAAAAAATCAAAAAGCAAAAGAAACCAAAGGCACGCTGTGTGGAAAGGGAAAGCATCAATAGCAGCTCAAAAAGCTATATCTTTAGGCAAATCAGTTTTAACTGGGAAAGCTCAAGGATTTGTTTATCCTATTGAGGAAGAGGAAGAAGAATAGCTTTTAAGATCCTAGTTTAAATGCCTCAAGTATTACTGCATAAATTGCACCAATTCTTAATTTATCAACTACGGTCCATAGATAATAAAATTTTGAACTTACGGCAGGTTTTATTCTTATAAGGATTTCAATAAAAACAATAATTATTGGGACCATTATCAACTCATTTTTACCTTCAGATATAAATTTTGTAAGAAAATTTGCGAACAAAAAATAACCTGTCAAAACAGAAATTAGACCAATAGATTTTGTCCTCCAAGTATCACTTAGAAAACCAAAAAATAAATTATTTAACTGGTAGGTAATTCTTGAAAAATTAGTTTTTTGCATTACTAAAAGACACTAAATAATCACTTAGAAAGCTATAGTCAACATATGTTTTTTTTAGTTTAGGACCTTTAATTACATTTGCCACATTATTCTCATCACCAAGACTGTCTAAAATACAATCTAATTTAATATTTTCCTCAAGAACAGTTGGGATATTTGAAGGAACAAAAATTGTAGGCAAGTTTGCTGCTAAGGAAGATTTTAATCCTGGATTAGAGTCTTCAAAAACAATTGAGTTGTTTTTGTTTATACCACTTAATTGGATCGCCTTTAAATATGGTAATGGATTTGGTTTCTTTAATTCAACATCTTCACTTGAAATAATGAACTCAAAAGGGTTAAATCCATTAAAAAGATATTCAACAAGTAGATTTACTTGATTTCTTGAACTTGAAGTAACAATAAATTGTCTTACTTTTTTTCTATGTAATTCATTTATTAATCTAAAAACACCAGTTTTGAAACTAACGTAATTTTTTTTTATAATTTCTAAATAATGAAACTGCTTTGTTTCATGAATTTTGAGGATTAAATCTGCTGAGAAATCATCATTATTCGATTTAGCGTAATAAGCAATCCTATTTTTGCCCCCATTTATCTTCAAAAGTTTTATGTATTTATTAGTGTCCCAATTCCAATTAATGCCAAGGTCATTGAAAGCATTATTAAAAGCAGGTAAATGAGCCTCTAATTCAGTATTTGCGATGGTACCATCAAGATCCCAATAAACACCCTCCAGGTAAGTCACCAAAAAGAATTTGTTTTATTTGCGGTAAAATACAAGAGCAATTATGGCTGGTCCTGCTAACGCAACTACAGCTAAAGGAATAAGTGTTGCCATGATTAATGAATATGTTTTGTGATACTATTTTTACAAATAAATGTAGAAACTGTACTGATACGTTACAAGATTGAATTAAATTATGAAAGGATGGACATGTATAGAAAATTGCGGAGCTTGTTGTAAATTCGACTTGAACGAAAGAAGCGATTTAGCAGACAAACTTAACAAAGAAGATATAGCTTTGATAAATTCGATGACGGCTAAAGATGGTTGGTGTAAAAACCTGGACAAAGAAAATAAAAAATGCTTAATTTATGAAACCAGACCACATTTTTGCCGGGTAAATGAATTTTCAACTTCATTTAAAGGATATTTGAAATCTGGTGATAAATTTTTAATAGACTGCTGCAAACAACACATATCATCAAATTACGGATACCAAAGTAAAGAGATGAAAACTTTTAGAATTGCTGTTTCAGGAAAATGAATAGTAAATTAGAAAAAAAAGACAATATAGAAAAAAGTTTTTTTTCTATATTTATAACGACGTTTACTACAATTTTTATAGCTGAACTTGGCGATAAAACTCAGATAGCCACATTAATGCTTTCTGCTGAATCGGGCATGCCAATAATAGTTTTTCTTGGAAGTTCTCTAGCATTAATCAGCTCTAGCATAGTAGGAGTTCTTATTGGTAAATGGGTATCAAAAAAAATATCTCCTAGCAAATTTGCTTTATTTACTGGTGCTTTAATGATATTGATAAGTATATTTTTAGCTTATGAAACTTTCAAAAATTATTTATAAATGGTTTTAAGTTTATTACTATCAACATTTCTAACCGTTTTCATAGCTGAATTAGGTGACAAAACTCAAATAGCTACTTTAACTATAAGTGGCACTTCAAATAAACCATTAGCAGTTTTTCTAGGATCTTCATCAGCACTTGTTTTTGCAAGTTTACTAGGAGCTTTAACAGGTGGTTCTATTTCAAGTTTTTTACCAGAAGTAGTTCTTAAGTCAATAGCCTCCGTAACATTTTTTATCATTGGTATAAGGCTATTTATCAACTCTTTCAATATACAGAGAGAAGAAAAAGAAGAGAAAGAAAATAATTAGTTTTAAGCTTGGATAATAAGGTGTAATAATGAAGTGTATACCCTTAAATTAATTTATAATTTTATCTAAATCATGTTTACATCATCTTCAATAATTGATAATCTTAATCAGTCAGAAGGTTTAGAATATAAAAAATTATGCAGATTATTAAAAATAACAAAGAAATCTGATAAGGATAAATTAGATATTGCTTTAACAGCTCTGGAAAAACTTGAAATAATAAATAAAAATGAAGATGATGAATATACCTGCATAAAAGATAGTGATCATCTCATCGCCAAAATAAGATGTAGTAGCAAAGGCTATTGCTTTGCAGTTAGAGGAAAAGACAAAGAAGATATCTACATTAAAGAAAATCTACTTAACTATGCATGGAATGGAGATAAAGTTTTAGTAAGGATAATAAAAGAGGGTTATAGAAGAAGATCACCCGAGGGAATAGTTGATTGTATTCTTGAAAGATCAAATCAAATACTTCTTTCTAAAGTTGAAATCATAAACAATGATGTATATGCAATACCAATAGATGATCGGATCCTTTCTAAAATTAAACTTCCAAATGAGAATAAAAAATACACTTTCAAACCAGAAAATAAGAATATAGTAAAAGTTGAAATTGATAGGTTTCCAATAGGCCAAGAAGAAGGCTTAGGACATGTGATACAAGAACTAAAACTTAACAATAATGAGGAATATGATACAGAATTCGTTTTATCCAAAAGCAACATCGTTAAATCACACAATTTTGATCAAATAGAATCTAAAAAAATAGAAAAAAGGGAAAGAATAGACCTTACAGATAAAAATTCATATTTATTCAAAAGTTGGAAGACTAATAATTCTCCCATGCTCCCAATGATTCAAATAGAGCAGGGAAAAAATAAAATTACTAAATTATGGATTCATACAAATAATCTTGCAGAAAGAGTAGATCTAAATAGTAAAAAATCTTTAGAAGTATTATTTAATTGCTTCGAGTCATTACCCTTATTAAATGATTGGCAAAGCTACCTTAGTGAAGCCATAAGAAATGATTCTGAATTTAAATTTGGTGAAAAGAATGAAGCAATTAGCCTTTGTTTGCATTTAAATAGTGATAATAAAATAATTGATTGGTCATTTCATCTTACTTTAGTAAAATGCTCTCTTATTGTTGGAAGTGATCATACTGACGCGCTTCTATCTAGGAAAAGTAAAGCAAGAATAACCTCTCGGGTATTAAAACCTATAAAGGAATATATCGAAGATTTAGATAAAATACTTGAAATTTCATGTTCATTCAGGCAAAAACATCTTTTGGAAGGTAAGGTTGAAATTCCTGCTCCACTCAATAATATTGAAGCACTAGAAGAATTTTTCATTCATAATCCAGCTGAATGTTCAAAAGGATATTTTGAATCATTAAATAAAGAAGATTGCCAAACTTATCTTTCACCAATACTACATGAAGCAAATTTAATATGGTTCAATCATTCAAATAAATATGGCTTAAAAAGCGCAGCATACATCTCTCAAGGAATAGATTATGTTAATGCAAATGAAATCATCAAATATTCAGAATTTATTGAAAATGATATAGAGCTTAATGAAGATGGCAATTTAACATTTAGTCAAGTAATTAAATTTTGTGACGATGATAATAAAAAAAGAATCTTACATAAACTTCTAATTAATGAATTTAAGAACAATGAAATAAGGTTGGTTTCTGAAAATCCTGATAATGATGAATTAGAGAAATTATTTATTTCTCCATGGACAATTCCTGGATTTGACTTCACTAATCTTATTAACCAGTACTGTATTTTTAATATGATAATAAATGGTAAGAAATCAAAGAAAAATAATATTAATGCCATCAATATATCGGATAGTAATTCATTAGAATTAGTAAATTGGGATATATTTAATTCATCAATTTCAAAGAATCTAGAAATATTATTTAACAAGTTTGTAATAGATAAACTTAATGAATACAAGTATAAAGTTAACCAATATAAATCTAATATGATAAATATAAAAAAAGTAAGAAAAGCAGAAAAGTTACTAGGTAATATTTACAGTGGATTTATCTTATCAGTGCAAACATATGGTTTCTTTGTTGAGATACCAGAACTAAATGTTGAGGGTTTAGTACACGTCAGCACTCTTAATAATGATTGGTATGAATATAGATCAAGGCAAAATCTATTAATTGGAAGAAAATCTAAAAAATCATATAAAGTTGGAGATCCAATAGAAGTAAAAATCATAAAAGTCGATATTCTAAAATATCAAATTGATTTAGAATTAACATAAATAAATTTTTACAAAATATATTATGGAAATATTAAACAAAAATAAATTAAGATAACTTTTAAGAAATATGTTTAAGAAAAAATATTTATTTTTAGCTCTTTTTTTAATAATAATTTTACAAGCTTTATTATATACAAATAATAATCAGAAGACTTCATTTAAATACTTTAAATGGACTCTCCAAGAAGTAAGTATAGGTAAGTTTATCAGTATTTCATTTTTTTCTGGTTTATTTGTAAGTACTTTATTGAATACCACCATTACTAATACTATTTCCAGAAAAAATACTTCCGAAAATGTAGAAGATGATTTTGTATCTATTAATAATGAGGAAGATAATGAACCAAACGTTGAGATGCCGCCACAAAGAGATATTAGAGAAACTCAACCGACAATTTCTGTAAATTACAGAGTTGTCAAAAACATGAATGATAATAAATTAAAAAATGATCGAAATTATTCAAATCCAGATAACAGAGATGACTGGGATAATGTTGATAATGAATGGTAAAAAATAAATTAGTTAAAAAATGTTTTTTTTAATTTATAATAATTATAGTTGTAGTTTTTATGGAGAAAAATTTGGACACAAATAATGAAGTTAATAAAGAAATATCTGACAACACTACTAATCAAAATTTAGAGGAAATTAAAGAAAATAAATCAGAAAAAGATATCAGCATAAATAATGTTGATTCTGCTACTAAAGTTGTTATAAAAAATGAAATCAATACTCCCGAAAAACCTATTGCAAAACCCAAAAAAGATCTCCCAGTAGAGAAAAAACCTTTCCCAGAATTTATTAACATGCACCTAATACCTACACTTACTGAGGAAATTAATCAAAGAGGATTAGAAATAAACAATATTAACCTCACTAACACAAATAGACCTATTGCTGGAGATAAATGTTGGGTAATAAATTGTGAAATTAAAGATACATGTAACTTTTGGTTATCCTTTGAGAAGGATGACATTAGTTCATTAAAAAGTATTTCCTTATCAAAACCTAATCAAAAACCAAGTATTATTGAATCTTTTCTTATTGACGAAAAAAGAATTACACTAAAATTAATTATTTCAAGAGTACTTCAAAGATTGAATGGGCAAAAGTTAATCGGAGTTAATTAGAAAAACAATAACACCAAGTTAACTTTTCCCTCGAAAATACAAATCATAGTAAATAATAGTATTAATAAGTTAAATAAAAGATGACTCAATCAACTGTTGAATCAAAAAATAAAAAAGATACTAATAATGGAAAGATACCAGCAAAAGAAACAATTTTGTCCCCAAGATTTTATACAACAGACTTTGAGGCCATGGAAAATATGGATTTATCAATAAACGAGGAGGAGTTGGAAGCTATATGTGAGGAATTTAGGAAAGATTACAATAGACATCATTTTGTAAGAAATAGTGAATTTGAAGGCGCCGCAGAAAAATTAGATCCTAAGACAAGAGAGCTTTTTGTTGATTTTCTCGAGGGGAGTTGTACTTCAGAATTTTCAGGTTTTTTGCTTTATAAGGAACTTAGTAAGAGAATTAAAGTTAAAAACCCTCTACTTGCTGAATGTTTTGCTCATATGGCCAGAGATGAAGCAAGACATGCAGGTTTTTTAAATAAATCAATGAGTGACTTTGGACTTCAGTTAGATTTAGGTTTTTTAACAGCCAATAAAGATTACACTTATTTCCCCCCAAGAAGTATTTTTTACGCTACTTATTTATCCGAAAAAATAGGTTATTGGAGATACATAGCAATTTATAGGCATCTCGAAAAGAACCCAGACAGCAAGATTTTTCCACTATTTAATTACTTTGAAAATTGGTGTCAAGATGAAAATAGACATGGCGATTTCTTTGACGCATTAATGAAAGCACAGCCACGAACTGTTAAATCTTTAAGCCAAAATATTACCATTGGCGGCTCTACTTTTACACACCCATTATTTGACTACTTCCATAGGTTTAGATATTTTTTGAATAATCTTCCATTAACATCCAAGTTATGGTCTAAGTTCTTTCTATTAGCTGTATTTGCAACTATGTATGCAAGGGATTTGGGAATTAAAAAAGATTTCTACAGTTCTTTAGGTTTAGATGCCAGAGATTACGACCAGTTTGTTATTAATAAAACAAATGAAACTGCAGCTAGAGTTTTCCCTGTAGTAATGGACGTTTATGATAAATCTTTTTATGGAAGATTAGATAAAATAGTAGAGAATAATAGGGTCCTTTCCGATATTGCAAACAGTGATGGAAATAAAGTATCTAAAACTTTTAAAAAATTACCTAAATATTTATCAAACGGTTACCAGTTATTAAGACTATACTTATTAAAACCTCTTGATAGTAAAGATTTCCAACCCTCGATTAGATAATCTTTAATTCATAGAAAATTTATAGCCTAGTATGCTTTCATCACAAATTAAATCAAATGAAATCGTTTTTGGTAGTTGCAATAAAGATTTATTAGAAGAAATTATTTGCTACGGCATTGGACTTGGTGCTGATTTTGTAGAATTATTTATAGAGAATACTGACAACTCAAGCGTTTTAGCTGAAGAAGATTTTATTACAAGTGTAAGTCCATCATTTGGAAGGGGTGCTGGCATTAGAATCTTCAAGGGGAAAAAGGATGGATTTGTGAGTACAAATGATTTAACAAAACATGGCTTGATGAGATCGGTATCTCAGGCTATTGAGATGTTAGACATAACAGACAACAAAAGAGAAGTATTTAACGGTTTAAATAAACATAGGGACTATAGTTTATCCAAGAAAAAATGGATTAATGAAGTCCCATCTATTCATGAGATAAGTGAAAAACTACTTGTCAGCACAAAGTCTTTAAAAAAAAATAATAAAGTAATAACTAGAAAAGGAAGTTACGCAAGAAATCTTCAAGAAGTTATTATAGCTTCCAGTGACGGAACCTATGTCTCAGATATTAGATTGCATCAAACAGTTGGACTCAACGTAATTGCAAGTGATGCCCAATATAGATCTAGTGGAAGTAGAAGATTTGGATCGTCAGGAATGCCTAATGAATTCAGATTATGGGATCACGAAAAAGCAGCTAATGATGTGTTTGAAAGTTCAATGAACATGTTGTACGCAGATTATGTTGATGCAGGACAAATGCCTGTTGTATTAGCTAATAAATTTGGTGGCGTTATATTCCATGAAGCCTGCGGTCATTTACTTGAAACTACACAAATAGAGAGAGGAACAACACCATTTGAGAATAAATTGAATGAAAAAATTGCACATGAATCTGTAACAGCAATAGATGAAGGGATATCAGAAGGATCCTTCGGTTCATTATCAGTAGATGATGAAGGTATGGAACCCGAAAAATCAGTTCTTATAAAAGATGGAATTTTAAAAAAATTCATATCCGACAGGGCAGGTGAATTAAGAACTGGCCATAAAAGAACAGGAAGTGGAAGAAGACAAAATTATTCTTTTGCTGCGGCTTCAAGAATGAGAAATACTTATATAGCTAAAGGTGAGCACTCGAAAGAGGATTTAATAAATAGTATTAGCGATGGTCTTTACTGCAAATCAATGGGTGGTGGCAGTGTAGGTGCTACAGGACAATTTAATTTTGCGGTAGAAGAAGGATATCTTATTAAAAATGGAAAATTAACTAGTCCAGTAAAGGGAGCAACATTGATCGGCGAGGCTAAAGAAGTTATGCCAAAAATATCAATGTGCGGAAATGATCTCGAACTAGCACCTGGATTTTGCGGATCCATTAGTGGAAGTGTCAACGTAACTGTCGGCCAACCTCATATTAAGGTTGATTCAATCACTGTTGGCGGAAGATAGGATATGAATTCAATAGAAATCACCACTCAAATCACCAAAGCTGCAGATTCCCTTAATCTTAAAAAATGGGATTATGGAGCAAGCTTTTCTAATGATTATTCTGTGCAAGTAGATAAAGGAGAGGCTAAACAACTTAAAGCTTCACAAAAGCAAATTTTAACTATAAGAGTTTGGAATCAATCTAATCTAGTTGGTATTACTACAACAAGTGATATTAGTGAATCTGGTATTAAAAAGGCTCTTAAGCAAGCAAATACAGCTTCTGATTTCGGCAATAAGAATGAAACTACAGAATTTTCACCACTAGCTAAGGATCCTATTAAAGTTAAGGAAGTTAAAAAAAGAAATCCTGTTGGAATAAAAAATTTGCTTACACTTTTAAGAAGAGCGGAAGTAAAACTAATAGAAAGTCATGAATCCATAAAATCTGTACCATATAATGGTTTATCTGAGAGTTTTTTTGAGAGAGTTTATGCAAATAGTGATGGTGCCTTTCGAAGTTATTCCAAAAGTCAAGCAGCACTATATTTATATGCAAGAGCAGAAGAGAAAAATAAGAAGCCTCGTAGTTCAGGTTCCGTAAAACTCGGATATGGAGCTGATGATATAGATATAGAGTCGTGTATTAAAGAGGCTTCAAATAAAACAATTTCTCATTTAAATTATTCATCTATTAAAACTGATAAATATTTAATATGTTTTTCCCCAGAGTCTTTTTTAACTATCATTAATGCCTTTAGCTCAATGTTTAATGCTAGAAGCATCATAGATGGAGTGAGCTTATCTAATAAAAATTCAATCGGGGAGAAACTATCTACAGAAGCACTTAATATTTATGATGATGGCCTTCACGAAAAGAATATTTCTTCAACACCATTTGATGGAGAAGGAACTCCAACCAAAAGACTATGTCTAATTAACAGAGGGAGAATTGAAAATTTTATACATTCTGAATCAACTGCAAGAATATTTAAAACAACTCCCACTGGCCACGCTGGACTAGGATCAAAAGTCTCAGTATCTCCTGATTGGATGGTAGTAGAAAGATCAGAAGAAAACTTTGATCTAAAAACATCTCTAGATCACTCTACTTATGAGGGAGAATTTGTTTATATCGAAGAGTTAAATGCAATCCATGCAGGTGTCAGAGCAAGTCAAGGATCTTTTTCTCTTCCATTTGATGGATGGCTCTACAATAACGGTAAAAAAATCTCAATAGAATCTGCCACAGTAGCAGGAGATATCAAATATCTTTTGAAAAATATAGTAAATATTGAATCAAGCCAGGAGGTGACAACAAGTGGAATTTCTCCACATATATGGGTAGATGAATTATCAATAACTGGTGACGCGTGAGAATTATATTCTGGGGAACACCTGAATATTCAATTCCTAGTCTTGATATTTATATTAAATCCAAGCACGAGGTAATTGCAGTAGTTAGCCAACCGGATAAGAAGAGATCTAGGGGAAATAAATTAATAGCCTCACCTGTAAAAAGAATTGCTGAGAAAGAATCTATAAAAATTTATACTCCAGAAAAAATCAGGGGCAATATAGATTTTATAAATGAACTTAAATCACTTTCTTGTGATTTATTTATTGTTATAGCTTACGGGAAAATTTTACCCAAAGAGATATTGGAAATACCAAAATTTGGTTGTTGGAACGCACATGCTTCATTACTTCCAAGATGGCGTGGTGCCGCCCCAATTCAATGGTCCCTAATAAAAGGCGATAAATTTACTGGTATAGGAATTATGAAAATGAATGAGGGACTAGATACTGGCGACATATTATTGGAAGAAAAAATTAAAATAAATAATAACGATAATTTAAATACACTATCGGAAAAACTTAGTATTTTATCGGCAAAATTATTTTTAAATGCTACATCTTTAATCGAAGAAAATATTAATAAAAATACAAATTCTCAATTAACAAAACAAAATACCCTTGGAAGAGAAATTACTTACGCAAGAATGATTGAGAAATCAGATTATAAAGTTATTTGGAGTATTGAGGCATTTAAAATTTCTCAAAAAGTAAAAGCATTATATCCAAGAGCAAATACAACTTTTAGAGGTAAGAACCTAAAAATAATTAAAATCAAAGTTTTGAGTAGTGATGAAGTTAAAAATGAAAAATACCTTTTAACGAGTAATTATTCAAAACCAGGTATTATTCTTGCTGTCATTGAAAATGAAGGAATAATAATTGCAACTAAAACTGATCCGATTATTTTGTTAGAGGCCAAACTTGAAGGCAAAAACATATCTAGCAAAAATCAATTGATACAACAGTTAAAGCCAACATTAGGTGATTATTTCTCAGATTAAGTTTTAGATTCTTTTTTAGAGAATCCCCAAATGAAAGCAAAAAGAATCAAAATATAAAAATAATAGTCTGGAAGAATAGACTCTTTAATTAAAGTATTTAGTAAAAGCTTGATCCCAACAATCAAAATTGCTACGTAACCAGCTGTTTCTAATCTAGAAAATATATCCAGAAGTTTTAGAAAAATCCCCGATGTGAATCTTAATGCTAATACTCCAATTACTGCTCCAAATATAATTAATATATATTGATCGCTTATTGCTACTGCAGTAGTAATACTGTCTATAGAAAATGCAAAATCAGTAATTGAGAGAAGTGCTACAACTTTTAAGAACCTAAAATTATTTTTTTTATTATCTATATCATTTTCAGCGTTTTCTACATCTGAATTTAAAAAAACATTAGAGAAGAATAAGTATATTAAATAAAAGCCAGCAAAAACCCTAATAAGAATAAATTTAAGAAGAACATTAGATAATATGATAAGAATAATTCTAAATAATAAAGATATTGTTATACCAATATTTAAGGCTCTTGACCTTAATTCTGAACTGTCGAGGGATTTAGTAAGAGAAGCTAGTGCTACAGCATTATCTGCCGATAATAATAATTCTAGAGCAATTAATATTGGTAAAAGTGTAAAGATTTCATACCAGCTGTCTACCTGATCTAGTGTGGGTATAAAAGAATTTATAGCGGCTGAATCCATCTAATATTATTCACAATCAGTATAAAATCTAATATAATGTATCGGATATTTGTAATCAAGATTGATAACTATAAATGAGTTTAAATACTTTAGTTAATTATATTTCGAACTCACAAATTACTTCTGAATTAATAAAAAGAATTTCAAAAAATAAACAATTAAATATTGTTGGTTCAAGTAGATATGCAAAATCAATTATTTTAAATAGCATCGCAAAAAAAGAGGAAAAAAATATATTATTAATTTGTCCTAATGTAGAAATTGCCTACAAATGGATTGGTTATTTTGAAAGTATAAATGATAAAGCCGTTTTATATTATCCTCCAACAGAACATCTACCATACTCATCAATTAATAAGTCCAAAGAAATTGAATTTAGTCAGCTTACTGTTTTATCTAAATTAATAAAAAAAGAGAGAAATAAACTTAATATTGTTATATCAACGGAGAGATCACTACAACCTCATCTAATAAATAAAAACTTATTAATTGAAAACAAGTTAGATTTGCAAAAAGGGGATCAAATCGAGATTCAAAAATTAGCAAATAAACTAACTTTGCTTGGTTACACGAAGGATAATATAACTTCAACAGAGGGATTCTGGAGTAGGAGAGGGGAAATAATAGATATTTATCCTGTCAATAATGAGTTTCCTATAAGATTAGAATTTTTTGATAATGTAATTGACAAAATAAGAGAATATGATCCCCATACACAGAAAACATTAGGAAGTATCAATAATATTGAAATAATACAGGCAGGATTTGATTTACTAATAAAAGATAAGTTAAATAATTTTTCTAAGAACTGTATTTTTAATTCAGAAGATATAAATAAAAATAATCTTGATCGTTATTTAGGAATAATTGAAAAACAACCCTCAAATATAATAGATTTTATTGATAGGGAAACAATTCTTGTAATTGATGAATTAGAAGATTGTAAAAAATTTGCAAATAATTGGTATCTAGATTCAGAAAGTAATTTTGATAATTGTGAGTATGAATTAAATGAGAACCTTAAAAATAATGAAATTAATTTAGAGGCCAAACCTAATTTACATTTAAAGTTTGACGAAATATTAAATTCACTAGGAAATTTTAATTTGATAAAATTTTATGAATTTGAATCTAAAGTCAATATTGATAATAAGTTTTTATTAAATGATAAAAGAATAAATTCATACTCTAAAAATATAGGAAAATTATCCAATGATATAAATAAAAATATAAAAAATAATGAAAAAGTATGGATATTATCAGCACAGCCATTGAGAACTAGGACTTTACTTTTTGAGCACGAATGTAATACAAACTTCTTAAACAACCCTAATGATATTGATGAAGCATTTAAGTCAATTAATAATTCAACTCCTTTAATTTTAAAAAATAAGAACAATTATGAAATCGAGGGTTTTTATCTTCCGATATGGAAAGTTTTCCTTATAACAGATAAAGAATTATTTTCACAACAATCTCTTTTTAATAATGTATTCATAAGAAGAAAAAAAAGAAGTGTAAATTCAAATATAAATTTAAATAAGATTAGTCCCGGTGATTTTATAGTTCATAAAAATCATGGAATAGGAAAATTTTTAAAAATAGAAAAAACAAATATAACTGGAGATTCAAGAGATTATTTAGTAATTCAGTATCAGGATGGGAAGATAAGTGTTGCCGCTGATCAACTTGGTAGTGTTAACAGATATAGATCAAGCGGAAAAATAAAGCCAAAAATAAATAAATTAGGAGGGACGGAATGGGAAAGAATAAAAGATAAAAATAAGAAACAAATCAAAAAAGTTGCTGTCGATATTTTAAAACTTTATGCAAAGAGAGAAAAATTAAAGGGGTACATTTACCCAGAAGATGGTCCTTGGCAAGATGAATTAGAGGAATCATTCCCTTATCAACCAACACCTGATCAAATTACAGCTGTAGAAGAAATAAAATCTGATATGGAAAGCGATAAGCCAATGGACAGGCTAGTTTGTGGAGATGTAGGATTTGGCAAAACAGAGGTCGCTGTTCGGGCTATTTTTAAGGCTATTACATCAGGCAAACAGGTAGTATTACTAGCACCCACAACAATCCTAGCTCAGCAACATTGGAGAATAATAAGCAATCGATTCTCACCTTACCCAATAAAAGTATCATTACTCAATAGATTCAAAACCGTTAAAGAGAGAAAGGAAATCTATACAGGTTTGAAAAATAACAAAATTGATTTAGTTGTAGCAACGCACCAAATTTTAGGAAAAGAAATAGAAATTAAAAACTTAGGACTACTTGTTATTGATGAAGAACAAAGATTTGGAGTAAGGCAAAAGGAAAAAATCAAAAAAATCAAAAACAACATAGACGTTTTAACTCTCTCAGCAACTCCAATTCCAAGAACTCTTTATATGAGCTTATCTGGACTGAGACAAATGAGCTTACTAAATACTCCTCCTCCATCAAGAAGATCAATAAAAACATATTTAACTGAAATAGATATGGATGTTATAAGAACTGCAATTAATCAAGAACTTGAT
This sequence comes from uncultured Prochlorococcus sp., assembly GCA_902538515.1. Lineage (GTDB taxonomy): Bacteria > Cyanobacteriota > Cyanobacteriia > PCC-6307 > Cyanobiaceae > Prochlorococcus_A. The sequence continues at coordinate 43,243 of CACBFH010000002.1, forward strand.
AGGGGAGGTCAAATTTTTTATGTTCTTCCAAGAATTTCTGATATTGATCAAGCAGTAAACAAATTAAAAAATATGTTTCCAAGCTTAAAATTTATTGTTGCTCATGGGCAAATGAACGAAACAGAGCTTGAAAATGCAATGATTGCTTTTAATAATGGAGAAGTAGATCTAATGATATGCACAACAATAATTGAAAGTGGATTAGACATCCCTAAAGTAAATACAATTATTATTGAAGATTCTCACAAGTTTGGTTTGTCACAACTTTATCAACTTAGAGGAAGAGTTGGAAGAAGTGGTGTACAAGCACATGCTTGGCTATTTTATCCAAATATAAATAAAATTAATGACGCTGCAAAACAAAGATTAAAAGCAATAAAAGATTTTTCCGAACTAGGAAGTGGATACCAACTTGCAATGAAAGATATGGAGATAAGAGGTGTTGGAAGTTTATTAGGAGAAGAACAGAGTGGGAAGGTTAATGCTATTGGATATGATTTATATATAGAAATGCTTCATGAGGCTATTTCAGAGATCAGTGGGCAAGAAATACCTGAAGTTAATGACACTCAAATTGATCTTCCAATAAATGCATTTATACCTGCAACATGGATATTAAACAAAGAAGAGAAGCTTGAGGCTTACAAATCTGCTACTGAATGTTCAAATAATGATGAATTAACTGAATTAGCTACAGACTGGATGAATAGATATGGAAACTTACCCAAACCTGTTGAGTCCTTAATTATGATAATGAAACTAAAATTACTAGCTAAAAAATGTGGTTTTAATAAGATCAAGCTCAAAAAGCCAAACATTTTGATAGAGACAAAATTAAAAAATTCTACTTTTAAAATTCTTAAAAATTCTTTGGCAAGTAGTGTTCAAAATAAATTTAATTTTAATGAAGGCGAACAATTATCAATCATCACTATAAGAGGTTTAGGTGCAACTGAAATTCAAAATCAAATTGATCAACTAATTTTGTGGTTCGGTTCTTTTGAAAGAGAAATAAAGAATTTCGATAAAGAACATATTAAAAGAGAATAAATTATTAAATAATTATTCAAAATTCGCGAATCAGTTTGATTTCGGTTAGTTTAAAAAAAATTTATTTATTTTATGGGTGAATATATAGACGTAGGGATCCAAACTTCAATTCTACCCTTATCAATAATTCTTTCATCAATTGTACTTGGCATTTTTGCATTATTTGGAGAAGAGACAGAAAATGATGATGATGACTCTGATTCAGGAAGTGGTGGCCTAATGCAACCAATTTGAAATTATCTATAAACAATTCGTTTTGACTTTCTCTTAAAAACTCTTAATAACCTATTAACTGAACCTATCATAAAAATAAGTGCGGTAAAAGAAGATACAAAAATAAAAATCACCAAAAATATCTCATAGAGATATAAAAAGAGATCGATTAATAATAAAAAAGATTTATTAAATGTCGAAGGTAGATTTTGTAACAGCAAATTTTTATTAGGAATTAAATAATTTATAAAAACTAATAAAACACTCAAAATAAACAAAAAGAAAGATTCAGTAAATAGTCTTCTTTTAGATTTTCTTCTTAAATTTAATTTTTTTTTAAAAATATATTTATCAGATTTAATATTCAAATTTGGGATGTTTAAATCTGCCATAAATCAAAGCTCAAAGAATAAATTTGAATAACTCTGAAAAGAAATTAACCTATAGTACCGTGTTTGAATATATAATGCTAATTGCTCTTTATTCAGGATTTATAAATTCTTTTTTTTCTATATTTTCAACTGGACTATAAAAATAAATAAAAGAAGAAGAGAATAGAATTAAAGAGCAAATTGCAATAAACGGTGGAATAAAGAAATTAAAAAAATTAACTTTTTTAATTAAACCAAATCTTAATTTTTTAGAAATGTCAGAAGGTATATCAGTTTTTTTTATTCTTACTTTTGGCGATTCATTTAACTGATCAAAACAATTTATGGTATCTGAAAGCAATGAATTACCAATCTTTAAAACTAAAGGCTTTACATTTGGCTTAGAGCTCTTGAGAACAATATTGTGCATATGGAGATTATCGGCTTTTATATCGATTAATTTTGACTGATATATTGGGATTTCGTTTTTGATTAAAAGATTTGAATAAACATAAAAAGCATCCATAATAGGCCCCAAATGTTCAATTTTTCCTTCAATAAGTGGTTTATCAACAATAGCTAATTTCCATTGAGAAATTATAGATATTTGATCATTATTTTCATTATTGGAATAATCGGGCAATCCGATTATTTCTAGACTTGCTGAAGATTGATGAAATGACAATTTATTTTGCATCATATTAAAAAATATATAGAAAATTTTTCAACTTTTGATAACCCTGATTTGAAATGCAAAAAGATAAAATAAGCAAAGATTTTATGATAATCTCATCATTTTCAGCTTGATTTAAAAGCTTTTTCACTCTCATACTATCTATATTAAATCTCTCTTTAATCAACTCAATAAATCTCTTATTAAAATCATTCCAAATAACTGAATTCTCTTCAATATCTTCTTTAGATTTCAGTATCTCTCTGATATAAGGATATAAATATTTAGACATTTCAACTGTAATTCTAATTAAGGCATCGAATTCTTTAAGTTTAATATTATTAGTCACATAGGATTTTCTCAATGGATTATTATTCCTCAATTTCCAAATAGTCACTTTATTTGGTAAAACATTATTTAGATTAAGTCTATTTGATAAGGCGTAAAGGGACTGGATACCATTTAAGTCAATAGTTTCTAGTATTAATAATAATAAATCAAGCTTCTCTATAGATTTTCTTGATACCCGGTTTCCTCTAGTTAAAACTGTAATTGTTCTTTATTGGAATATGGACTAATTATAACAGAATTATTAATCCATTTTTTGAAATAAATATGAATATAACTTATCTAGTTCTTCAATAGTTAGCATTCCATAACTCCATAATAATATTGGTAATGGAGTGTTATTTTTTATAGATAATTTTATACCAAGTTCAATAGTAGATTCATCTAAACCTAATACATTGAATAAATAAATTATCATTTCTTTGGATACATAATTATTCATTTATTTTATTTAATACTTGAGTAAATGATAGATTTAGTCATTTGATTTAGAACTAATTTTCTTGTAAAAAGAAATTTATTTAAAAGTAAAAATGAAAATTTCCTAATTGGAAATAAAAAAACATTTCTATTAGCAAAAATTGATATCAATGAGTCAGTTATAAAAATAGTGAAGATAATATCTAAAATCCTGTTTGAAAAAAACCTAAATTTTAAAAATATCAATTGCATTTTAGTAATAGCAGTATTTTTATTAAAAAGATCATAAATAGTATTAACATCTCTCCAGCAAGTATTTAGACCCTGACCACCAACAGGATGAAATGTATGAAATGCATCTCCTACAAAAAGTAATTTTTTAAAATTTAAAACTGGTAAATTTATGGATAATGAAACAGGAAAAATATTAAATTCGCCAATTATTTGATCCAACTTAAATTCATCTGGCAAGATTGTTGATAAATTATCCATTAAAAAATTCTTATCAGAATTTAACCTTTCAATTGCCTTTAATGTACTGGAAGTCCAAATTACTTGATATAAATTTTTTTCTAAAGGTAATAATGCAAGTGGGCCCTCTTTTCTAAAAATTTCATAAGCACGCTTTTCACAATGACCTCTAAGAGAAACTTTAAAAGTTAAACAAGACTGACTATAAGATTTTTTTATATCAACAAAATCTAAGGATTTTTTATCAAGTGAGTTTGCTCCCGTTGAAAAGAATTGATAATCAAATAAAATTTTTTTACGTAATAATCTTTTTGGTGACGTAAAAAAAATATTTTCATAATTATCAATCTCTTGAAAAAATACGTTCATGAGATCCGAATGTTTAACTACCCAGCCGATATTTTCAGCAGAACTTATGTCATCATCCAAATCAGAAGTTGATAAATTGGCAAAAGCAGAAGTTACACTATCTGAAATTAAAAGGGTATCAAAGCCAAATAAAAATGGCTCTAATTTTTCCCAAAGTCTGAATTTAGATAAGATTTTTCTTGTTGAGTGAGTAATTGCATAAGTTTTATCTTTATCAATTAATCTATCTTTTGTTAATAAATCAGTTAAAAAAATATTGCAATCAAATTTTGAAAGTGCAATTGAAAGTAACAAACCTGTGGGACCTGACCCAACAATTTTAAAATTAAATTTTTTTTTCATCAGATTATATAAGCATCAACTATTTATTCAAATAAATATAGCAAATTTCCTCAAATGCTGGTCTTAATAAATAAGGGTACTCACCAACCCATAAGTTAATTTCAGGAAGCCAAGCATCGGTCAAATAAAAATCTCTGTCAAAATTACGGTTATCAGATGTTATTAAACATCTAATACTAGAACCAATCCTAATTTGACTGTGCTTATTTTCCATAGGAAAACTTAATTTTTCCAAATAACCATCTTCATCTTCTAATTCAAGTACTAACCAAGTCCTTTTGTTTTCAATAACTTCTAATCGACCTTGCCTATTAGATTGTTCTCTTGAACTTTCAATCTTTTCAGTTTTATAGATATCTGATATATAGCCATCGAATATAGAAAAAAATTTATATTTTCTTAATTTCAAATTTTTTCTACTTGATTCAAGAATTGGGCCCCAGATTATATACAAAAAGAAACCTACACAGAGTAATAACCAGAAATTATTAGTTTGATCTCCAGTCGTACTAATGATTAATGAGATAAATCCACCAATTGAAGAAACTATTACTCTTTGAAGAATTTTTCTCGGATTCCCCAACGCGTACTTAAATTGACTTCCTGTACCAACTGCAGGAATAAGTTTTGAAATTTGATTTGAATTAATTGGAATTAACATTTTAAAAAATCAATTTTTCAAGTCCGTAAACTAAAGTTTCATAATTACCAATTTTTTTAATAGCCTGCACAACTCCTGGCATATACGCTTTTCTATCAATAGTGTCATGCTTAATTGTGTAAGTTTCACCTGGAGATCCCATAATTACTAACTGATGAGCGAGTAATCCTGGTAATCGTACAGAATGTATATTAATTCCTGAATCTCTGAGCCCACCCCGTACACCTTTCAATGACTCAGACTCTTTTACTAAATTCTGATTAAATTTCTTTGGATATTCTTCAATCATTTCTGCAGTTTGTATACACGTACCGCTAGGAGAATCAGCTTTTTGATTATGATGCATCTCTATTAATTCAATATTGTCATAAAACCTTGCAGCTACCGATGCCGCCTGCTGAAGAAGAACCATACCAACTGAAAAATTAGGAATTATTGCACATCCAACCGATGCTTTCTGAGCAAAAACAGACAAATCTTGTATTTGCGAAGGGCTTAAACCTGTAGTTCCTACAACTGGTGATACACCATATGCAATAGCTGATCTGGTATTTTCATATACAGAATCAGGATGAGTAAAATCAACCAATACAGGTTTGATAGTTTCATTTCTATAATTTTGACTAACAGAACATAAAGTCCCTTCAAAATCATTTGAAACAAAAACATCACAATTTTTTACCTTTAATAATTCAGAAATATTTGAACCATTGTTCTTTTCATTTATGTCGATTGCTGCAACAAGTTCACAATCTGTAGAATTTAATACAGTATTAACAACTTCGCTACCCATTCTGCCTAAAGCTCCGGAAACTAGTACTGGTATTGGTTTTTTAGAATTTTCAATCATTTTTTTTAAAAAATTTTTTTTAAAGGTTGTTACACGCTATTTATATTGCACACAATAACGTCCTTTCACTCGTAGGCTGGTAGAAATACTTAAAGAAAATCAATGTTTACGCAGGTCCGCTCAGCAAACCGCAGAGTATCTCCTGTTGAGGATAACAAACACAAAGTTGTAATAAAAGCAGTTTATGTTGTCCTTGAGCCACAATACCAAAATTCCTTAACGGAAGCTGCAAAGTCAATAAATAAGATGAATGGACCAATAGGTATAGACCTTAGCGGCTATCTTATCGAAGAACTTAGAAATGATAGTAATTTTGAAGATTTTAAAGAAGACATAGCTAATGCAGATATTTTTGTTGCCTCTCTAATTTTTATTGAAGACCTTGCTCAAAAAGTAGTTGATGCAGTATCTCCATTTAAAGACAAACTTAAAGCATCAATTGTTTTCCCCTCGATGCCAGAGGTAATGAGATTAAATAAGCTGGGTTCATTTAGTATGGCCCAACTTGGTCAATCTAAAAGTATTATTGGAGATTTAATAAAAAAGAAAAAAGAATCTGATGGAGCAAGTTTCCAAGATTCCATGTTGAAGTTATTAAATACACTGCCTTCAATACTTAAATATCTACCAGTAGAAAAAGCTCAAGATGCTAGAACATTTATTCTGAGTTTTCAGTACTGGTTAGGTGGTACCACTGAAAACTTAAAAAACTTCTTATTAATGATTTCTGAAAAGTACGCTGTTTCAGAGATCATAAAAGATCAAATAGAAGAATTCAAAATTCAAGACCCTGAAACATTCCCAGATTTAGGGATTTGGCATCCTCTTGCTCCTTGCATGTTTGAAAGTCTTAAAGAATATCAAAATTGGGAAAATAATAGGAAAGATACAAATCCTAAAGATGACAAAACTCCAACAATAGGATTAGTGCTTCAAAGGAGTCATATCGTTACTGGAGATGATGCTCATTACGTTGCTGTTATTCAAGAATTGGAATACAGAGGTGCAAGAGTATTACCTATCTTCTGTGGAGGTCTAGATTTTTCTAAACCAGTTAATGAATTTTATTATGATTCCATAAATAAGAATCAACCTATAGTAGATGGAGTTGTATCTCTAACAGGATTTGCACTGGTTGGTGGGCCAGCGAGACAAGATCATCCTAAAGCTATTGAATCCCTAAAAAGGTTAAACAGACCCTATATGGTTGCACTTCCATTAGTCTTCCAAACAACAAAAGAATGGGAAGATAGTGATCTAGGTTTACACCCTGTCCAGGTAGCACTTCAGATCGCAATCCCAGAACTTGATGGTGCTATTGAACCGATTATTCTCTCAGGTCGTGATGATGCTACAGGTAAGGCGCATACGCTCCAAGATCGAGTTGATGTGATAGCTGAAAGAGCAATAAAATGGTCAACTTTAAGAGTTAAACAAAGAAAGGATAAAAAATTAGCCATCACAGTATTTAGTTTTCCACCAGACAAAGGAAATGTTGGTACTGCTGCGTACTTGAATGTTTTTGGTTCAATTTATAGAGTACTTCTTGAAATGAAATCAAAAGGATATCAAATAGATGAACTTCCAAGTAATTCAAAAGAATTAATGGAAAAAGTAATTAATAACCCTGAAGCGATGAATGGCTCTCCAGAGTTAAATATTGCTCATAAGATGTCAGTAAAAGAATACGAAGAGTTCACACCATATTCAAAAAGACTTGAAGAAAATTGGGGTAAACCTCCTGGAAACCTTAATAGTGACGGACAAAACCTCCTTATCTATGGAAAACATTTTGGGAATGTTTTTATAGGAGTTCAACCTACATTCGGTTATGAAGGTGATCCCATGAGATTGCTCTATTCAAGAAGTGCTAGTCCTCATCATGGTTTTGCTGCTTATTACACATATGTAGAAAAAATCTGGGGGGCTGATGCTGTTCTTCATTTTGGAACTCACGGCTCACTCGAATTTATGCCTGGGAAGCAGATGGGCATGAGTGAAACTTGCTATCCGGATTCTCTCATTGGATCATTGCCAAATTTGTATTACTATGCTGCTAATAACCCATCTGAAGCAACAATTGCGAAGAGAAGAGGATATGCATCAACTATCAGTTATCTGACTCCTCCAGCGGAAAATGCAGGATTATACAAAGGACTTAAAGAACTAAGTGAACTAGTTGGTTCTTATCAACAATTAAGAGAAAATAGCAGGGGTATTCAAATTGTTAATGCAATAGTTGAGACTTCTAAACAATGTAACCTTGACAAAGATGTAGAGCTTCCTTCAAAAGACATAGAAGAACTTTCAATAGATGAAAGAGATTTATTTGTTGGTAATGTCTATAAACAGTTGATGGAAATTGAAAGTAGATTGTTACCTTGCGGTCTTCATACTATTGGAGAAGCTCCAACAGCAGAAGAAGCTGTAGCAACACTTGTAAATATTGCTTCTTTAGAGAGAGAACAAGAAGGATTAAGATCTCTTCCTGGATTACTCGCAGAATCCATTGGTCTAACTATTGAACAAATTTTTGATGGTAATAATAAAGGTGAACTTCAATTTGTAGAGTTAAATGAAAAAATTATAAAGACAGCAAGAGAGTCGATTTTTGCGATGGTCAACTCTCTAAAAATTGTTGATGGCAGAGTTTATTTAGAAAAATCACTTCTTACCAAACTTTTCGATTTATTTAAAATTTTTGGTCTAAATCTACCTACCCCTTGGCTAAGAGTCTGTAGATTAAATGGATTTAATGAAGTTAATCAGAAGGAATTAAATAAATTATTTGATTACTTACTTTTCTGCCTGGAACAGGTATGCGCAGACAAAGAAATGGATAGCCTCATTAAAGCACTAGATGGAAATTATGTTTTACCTGGACCAGGTGGAGATCCCATAAGAAATCCAGGTGTTTTGCCTAGTGGTAAAAATATCCATGCACTTGATCCTCAATCAATCCCAACTACAGCAGCAGTAGCTGCAGCGAAGTCTGTTGTTGACAAATTAATTGAAAGACAAAAAGAAGAGCAAGGAACTTGGCCTGAAACAATAGCTTGTGTTTTATGGGGTACTGATAACATCAAAACTTACGGAGAATCACTTGCACAAATCTTATGGTTTGTTGGGGTAAAACCAAAACCAGATTCTGTTGGAAGAATTAACAAACTAGAATTAATCCCTTTAGAAGAATTAGGAAGGCCAAGAATAGATGTAGTAGTTAACTGTTCAGGAGTATTTAGAGATCTATTTATCAATCAAATGGCATTAATAGATCAGGCAGTTAAACTAGCAGCTGAAGCTGATGAGCCATTGGAATCTAATTTTGTAAGGAAACATTCACTAGAACAAGCAGAAAAAGAAGGCACTTCTATCAGAGAAGCTTCAGCGAGAGTATTCTCTAATGCAAGTGGAAGTTACAGTTCAAATGTTAATTTAGCCGTAGAAAATTCAACATGGGAGGAAGAAAATGAATTACAAGAAATGTATTTATCTCGCAAAACATATGCTTTTAATGCCGATAATCCAGGTGAGATGAATCAAAAAAGAGAAGTTTTTGAGTCAGTAATGAAAACAGCAGATGTTACATTTCAAAACCTTGATTCTTCAGAGATTTCATTAACAGATGTAAGTCATTATTTTGATTCGGATCCAACAAAATTGATCAAGACATTAAGAGATGATGGGAAAGAACCAAGTAGTTACATAGCGGACACAACCACTTCTAATGCTCAAGTTAGAACACTTGGAGAAACTATCAGATTAGACTCAAGAACAAAACTTTTAAATCCTAAGTGGTACGAAGGTATGCTCAAATCTGGTTACGAAGGGGTTAGAGAACTCTCTAACAGACTTAATTACACTCTTGGTTGGAGTGCGACAAGTGGTCAAGTAGATAATTTTGTATATGAAGAAACTAATGAAACATTTATAAATGACGAAGAGATGAGGAAAAGATTAATGGATCTTAATCCTAATAGTTTCAGAAGAATTGTTGGAACATTGCTAGAAGTCAATGGTAGGGGATATTGGGAAACTTCAGATGAGAATATAGAACAGTTGAAAGAACTATACCAAGAGGTTGAGGATAAAATCGAAGGAGTTAAAGAATAATAAATTATTATTTTCTGTAAATCTTATCAGCTACTTTCAGGATTTGATAATTTAGTTTGACGTTGTGAACTCTCACAATGTCAATATTAAATTGAGAACAAAGACAACTTATTGCAAGTGTTCCTATATCCCTCTCTTTTGGATTTTCCTCATTTAAAATTTCTCCTATAAATCTCTTCCTAGATGCACCTATCAAAATTGGCAAATTCCATTTTTTAAATACATCTAAGTTTCTCAAGATTTCCAAATTATGAATAATATCCTTTGAAAAACCAATTCCAGGATCAACTATTATATTTCTTTTAGATATATTTTTTTCTAAAGCATTTTTTATTAAATTATCAAGTGAGCATTTGACATCACTCAATACATTCTTGTAATTAGAGAGTTGATTCATAGTTTGACTATTACCACGACTATGAGTTATGACGAATGGACAGTTGAATTTTGATACAACATCCAAAATTTTTATATCTTTTCTTCCTCCCGTGACGTCATTTATCCAATTAGCACCATTTAAAAGAGCTTCGTAAGCCACTTCAGAATTAAAAGTATCAATAGAAATTAAAACATCTGGAAATTCAGTTTTTATTAATTTTAGATATGGGATCAATCTTTTTATTTCTATACTAGATCCAACTTCTTCAGCCCCAGGTCTCGTACTTTGAGCACCAAGATCAATAACATCAACACCATTACTCAAGAAATGATTCACTTGATCTAAAACTTTTTTTGAAGAGTTTAATTCCCCACCATCACTAAATGAATCAGGAGTTAAATTAATAACTCCCATAATTGAAGTTTTTTGGCCCCAGCCTTTTGGCCATTGATTTTTCTTATTGATAATTTGCAATTCTCGCGAAACTATTCGGATCTAATGAAGCCCCTCCAACTAACACCCCATCTATATCACTCATTGACATGATTTCGTCAATATTATTAGGCTTAACAGATCCTCCATATTGAATAATTACATCATCAAAACCTATTAATTTCCGAATCAAAGAACATATCTTATTAGCGTCTTCTGCCTCACATGTTTTACCAGTGCCAATAGCCCATATTGGTTCATAGGCAACAATTAAATTAGATGGATCAGTATTTTCTAATCCTTGTTCAACCTGTCTAGTAATAACTCTATCTGCTTCTCCTCTCTCTCTTTGTTCTAATGTTTCACCTACACATACTATTGGAGTAAGTCCACTAGATTGAGCAAAAACCGCTCTTTTATTAATTTGTTCATCACTTTCACTAAAATATTTCCTTGGTTCACTATGTCCAACAATTGCATATGAGACACCATGTTCAAGAAGCATTTTGGGAGAAATTTCTGCAGTAAATGCTCCTTGATCTTCCCAATGAATATTTTGACTAGAAATATCTATGTATTCAAAATCAGAATGATCAGAAAAGGTTGAAATGGCTGTAAAAGGCGGAGCAATAACAACTTTTCTATCGTCTTTAACTTTTTTTATTAAGGGAATAAACTCTTCTAAATAGGATTTAGCTTCAGCACAAGTCATGTGCATTTTCCAATTACCAGCAATTACAGATTTTCTCAAAATACTATCTCCAAGAAAAATATACTAATACAAAGTGAGTTGAATAAGCTAACTATTCAAAAATTAATTCATTTTTTAGAAATATTACTTTATCTCCCTTGTTTAACTTCCTTCCTCTCCTAGTCTCAATTACACCATTAACCTTAACAGAACCGGATTTAATAAAAATTTTTGCTTCGCCACCAGAAGATACCAAATTTTTCCATTTTAAGAATTGATCCAATTTCATTGTTTTTTATACCTAAAGATATTGATAAAGTAGGATAAACAATTAAATATATAATATCTTGAGACTAATACCACCAGTCAGACCATATTCAAATAGGTTTATCAAGGGTTTTATATGCATGCTTATTTACGTAGCTTGTTGGCCTTTATTAGCTTACTTAGCTGGGAACTTAATCCCAGCAATTGGGTCAGGTGATCTCTCAAAAGTTTCAAGCATAATAATTAAGTCTTTATTTATATTTTTAGTTCAGAAAACTGCTCAATTTGGACAGGATGTATTCATAGCAAAACCATCGTTAGAAATTAGTGAAGTGATGAGAGGAAATTTATTTAGCAGAATTCAAAAAATAAAGATGAATTCTGTTGAAAATATTTCAGCCGGGGACATCACATATAGACTTACAGAAGATGCAGATAGGGTAAGCGAAGTTATCTATAAAACAGCTCAAGATACTATTCCATGCACTTTACAGTTGTTAGCGGTAATAATCTACATGTTTTATTTAGATTGGTCACTCACAATATCAACATTTGTATTGGCACCATTAATTATTCTTTCAGTTAACAGTTTTGGAAGAAGAGTTTTAATAGCATCTGAAAAAAGTCAAGAATCAACAAGTAATTTAGCAGGTTTAATAGGTGAATCTATAAATGGAATGTACACGATAAGAGCCTTTGCTGCAGAAAATTGGATTGAGAAAAGATTTTATAAAAGATTAAGCACAAATAAAAAAGCAAAATATAAAACATTAAAACTACTTGCATTTCAACATCCAGTTGTAGGATTTGTTGAAGCATTTGGAATATTAGCAATATTAGGTTTAGGAGCCGCAAGAATCAATCTAGGACTTCTAACAAGTGAAGAATTTAGTAGTTTTTTTGCAGCAATATTAATGCTTATTGATCCAATAAGTCATGTAAGTACAAATTTTAATGACTTTAAACAGGCAGAAGCCTCAATAAAAAGGTTGAAAAACATAAATCAAGAACCTGTTGAAGATGATAAAGAAAATTTACGACGTATATCAAATTTTGAAGGTAAGATAAGTTTCAAGAAAGTAAATTTCGCTTACAAAAAAGATAATCAAGTACTTAAAAATATCAATTTAGAAATTAAAAGAGGGGAAGTCACAGCATTTGTTGGAGCTTCTGGAGCTGGTAAAAGTACAATGTTGGCTTTGATATTAAAGTTTATAACTCCAAATAATGGAGACATTTTTATAGATGATAAAAATCTCAAAATATTAAATACAAAGGATATTAGAAAAAACATTGCATTAGTACAACAACAGCCTTTTTTATTTTCAGGGCGAATTATTGACGTAATAAAAATGGGGCGAAATTTCACCAAGGAAGAAGTAATAGAATCAGCTAAAAAAGCAAATGCTCACAACTTTATTCAAAAGCTACCTGATAGGTATGAAACTAAAATTACTGAAAGAGGAGCAAATTTTTCAGGTGGGCAGATCCAAAGAATAGCAATTGCTAGAGCAATTTTAGGGAATCCATCAATTCTCCTTCTAGATGAGGCCACTAGTGCATTAGATGCAGAATCAGAATCAGAAGTTAGAGAAGGACTAAATAAAGCAATGAGAAATAGAACAGTTATCGTCATTGCTCATAGATTAGCAACTACTCAAGAGGCAGATAAAATTGTCGTCTTCGATAAAGGAGAAATTGTTGAGGTTGGCAAACATAATGATTTACTCAGGGGCAAGGGTATCTATAAAGATTTCTGTGAAAAACAATTGATAAAGAGGCTATAATTTAATTTAGCGGATATAAAATTTAACCCATGAGTGAGAATAAAAAAGATTCTGTCAACCCTGTTTTAACCTTTGAAGGGAAGAAGTATTTTATAAATGAACTTTCTAACGACATAAAAGAATCTATTAAAGACTTACAAATAGCGGAAACACAACTAAAAATGCATCAGGATACATTTAAATTACTATCAATTAGTCGATCCACTTTGGCAAATCAATTAAGAGAAAAACTAAAAAAAATTGAGTAAATTTTAATAATTATGAATCTCTTGTAAAGAGTAAGTATCAATTTTATTATTTCGCAAAGCTTTAATAGCTTTAATTGCTGCCTTGGCGCCAGGTATGGTTGTAAAAGTTGGAATACTATACTCTAGAGCAGCACGACGTAAATATGCATCATCATGAAGAGCCTGAGAACCAATTGGAGTATTTATTATTAATTGAACAAGTCCCGAACGAATTAGGTCCTCTATGTTGGGTCTACCTTCATGTACTTTTAGAACTTCTTCAACTTGAATACCTAGATCAGTCAAGTATGAAGCTGTTCCCTTTGTTGCAATTAATTTAAATTCTAAAATCAACAATTCCTTTGCAATTTCTTCAAGATTTTTTTTATCTAAATCATTTGTAGACAAAAAAGCTACACCCTCAGAAGGGACTCCATTTCCTGCCGCCAATTCTGACTTGGCATATGCAATTCCGAAATCTTTAGCTAAACCCATAACCTCTCCAGTAGATCTCATCTCCGGACCAAGAAGTGCATCAGAACCAGGAAACCTCTTAAAAGGTAAAACAGCCTCTTTAACTGCCTGATATTTTGGAGAAAATTCCTCTGTAAAACCAATATCTTGCAATGTAAAGCCTTGCATTAATTGGGTAGCTAATTTTGCGATTGGTTTACCTATAGCCTTTGACACAAATGGGACAGTTCTGGAAGCTCTTGGATTTGCCTCAAGAATAAATAATTTGTTTTCTTTATTATTCAAATTTGTCACTGCAAATTGCAAATTAATTAAACCAACAACATTAAGTCGTTTTGCGATTAATTTAGTCCAAGTTTTTACAATATCTAGAATAGATGTTGGAAGAGAAATAGACGGTAAACAGCAAGCTGAATCACCAGAATGAATTCCTGCAGGTTCAACATGTTCCATTAAACCAGCAATTACAACTGAACCCTCTGAATCACATAAAGCATCAACATCTATCTCAATTGCATTATTCAAATATTGATCAATAAGGATTGGATGATCAGGTGATACCTTCACCGCTTCAGAGATATACTTCGATAATTCATTCTCATCTTTAACAATTTCCATTGCCCTGCCACCTAAAACATAAGAGGGTCTTACCACTAATGGGAAACTTATATTTTTTGCAACTATTTGTGCTTCATTTTCATTACGAGCTATTCCATTTAACGGTTGTCTAATATTTAATTCCTGAAGAATTTTTGTAAATTCCTCTCTGTCCTCAGCTAAATCGATTGAGATTGGCGAAGTTCCAAGAATTCTTGATCCAGTCTTAACTCCTTCACTAGATTTAAGCCACTCAAATAAAGGTAATGATAATTTCAAAGGAGTTTGACCTCCAAATTGCACAATCAAACCATAAGGATTTTCAGCTTCAATTATATTGAGCACATCCTCCAAAGTTACAGGTTCAAAATATAAAATATCACTAGTATCGTAATCTGTTGATACAGTTTCAGGATTACTATTAACCATTATTGTTTTGTAACCATTAGTGGATGCTTGATATGAAGCATGACAACAACAGTAATCAAATTCTATTCCCTGGCCAATTCTGTTTGGACCACCTCCTAGGATCATAATTTTTTGAGATTCATTATTTTTTGAAATTTCGTTATCTAAAATTTGAGAATTTAAATTGATAAAAGGCTCTTCGTAAGTTGAGTAGTGGTAGGGCGTTGAGGATGAAAATTCTGCCGAACAAGTATCTACAGTTTTATAAATAGGTATAATTTCAAGTTTTTTTCTGTATTTTCTTACTTCAAAAAACTCTGAATTTGTTAAATTAGCTATCTGTTGATCTGAAAAGCCCAATTGTTTAGCTTTTAGCATCAAATCTTTATCTAAATTATGAAGTTCTTTTTCTCTCAAAAAATTATTTTCAAAATTAAATATATTTCGTAATTTTTCTATAAACCATAAATCTATATTTGTAACTTTTTGTATAAAAGAATTAGTTTTCCCGAGCTGCATTGCTTTTTTAATTATGAGAATTCTCTCAGATGTAGGGGTTCTTAAACTATTTTGCAAATCGTTCTCATTCTTGGGTTCATCAATAGAATCACATTCCCATCCGTAAATACCCTCTTCCAAAGACCTTAATGCCTTTTGGAATGATTCTTCAAAAGAGCGGCCTATAGCCATTGATTCACCAACAGATTTCATTGCAGTGTTTAAAATGTTTGATGAACCTTTAAACTTTTCAAAGGCAAACCTGGGAATTTTTGTAACTACATAATCAATAGAGGGTTCAAAACATGCAGGTGTTTTTTTTGTAATGTCGTTAATAATCTCATCAAGTGTGTAACCAACAGATAATAAAGCTGCAATCTTAGCGATAGGGAATCCAGTTGCTTTACTTGCCAAAGCAGAAGATCTACTTACACGAGGATTCATCTCAATAACAATTACTTCACCATTAGATGGATTAATTGCAAATTGAATATTACTCCCTCCAGTTTCAACTCCTACTTCCCTAATGATTTTTAATGACAAGTCTCTCAATCTCTGATATTCCTTATCTGTTAACGTCTGTGCGGGGGCTACAGTAATTGAATCTCCAGTGTGGATACCCATCGGATCTAAATTTTCAATACTGCAAACTATTACTACATTATCTGCAGTGTCTCTCATAACCTCTAATTCAAATTCTTTCCATCCAATAAGTGATTTTTCAATCAATATTTGATTACTAGGACTTTCCTCTAAACCTGTAGTACATAATTCAACAAATTCTTCAAGGTTATATGCAATTCCACCTCCAACACCACCCAAAGTAAAAGCTGGTCTAATTATAAGAGGATAGGAATTAATTTTTTTTGATACTTCTTTTGCTTCATTAAGATTAGACGCTATCCCAGATGGGCATACATTTACACTTATTTTTTCCATCGATTCTTTAAACAATTTTCTATCTTCAGCCTTATTAATAGCTCTTAAATCAGCACCAATTAATTCAATATTATTTTTTTTCAAAAAGTCAGACTCTGATAATTCAACCGCAAGGTTCAAAGCAGTTTGACCACCCATAGTGGGAAGTATTGCGTCAGGTTTTTCTCTTAAAATGATCTGTGAAACAATTTCAAGGGTTAATGGTTCGATGTAGGTTTTGTTTGCGATGTCGGGGTCAGTCATTATCGATGCAGGATTTGAATTTATCAAGATAATTTCATAACCAGCTTTTCTTAGTGCTTTGCAAGCTTGAGTTCCAGAGTAATCAAATTCACAAGCTTGTCCTATTACAATCGGGCCTGAACCAAGAATAAGAATTTTTTCAAGATCCCTCCTTTGAGGCATAATTTAGAAGCTTAATTTATTCCATGCTACTTATAAATCATCAGATGTTAATCAAGTTACTTGAAAAGCAACATTTGTTTCTATAGTATTGGTAGAAAATAATTTTTTATGAGCGAACTTCAGCGACTTAAAAGTTTGTTGCCTCCTGAGAATGAAAGCTGGGTATTTATTGAAGCTACTGCTGCAATAGATCCCCCACTCATAACACTTGAGGAAATTGGTCGTGACGAAGTTGAAATACAAATAGATTTAGATGAATGGGACAACTTTGCTATCGACCATAGAAATTTATTATTTTGGCACGAAGTAGGGAAAATTCAAAATGATGCAATACCCAGAGATGGATGGGAAATGGCTGCTCTTGCTATAGGGCTAGGAGGAGCGATAGGGGAATTGTGGGTTCAAGACGGGCTACTTCTACTACTTGCTCTTGGCTTGTCAAGTTTTGCGGGTTATAGATTATATTTAAAAAATAATTCTGAGAAAAAACTGCAAGATGCAATTTTTGCAGATGAAAGAGCAATAGATTTAGCTTGTAGATTTGGATACAGTATCCCAAATGCTTATAAAAGTCTTGGTGGAGCTCTAAAAGAATTAATTGAGAAAACCAGAAAAAAGAAAAAAAGAAGTTTTTTTGAGGATAGATTAGATGCCTTAAGAAAAAGTGCTGAAAAAGCCAGATCAGAATTGTCTCAGCAAGAAGGTTCAGAAAAATCCGTCTCAAGTGAAAATGTTTATGGACAATAAAAGTTTGGTTTTGATGGCAGCTAAAGCTTGTGATGAAAAAAAGGCTAAAGATATAAAACTTATCAAAATAGACAAAGTATCCTTCATAAGTGAATGGATATTAATTGCAGAGGGATTATCTGACGTTCAAGTAAGATCTATAACTAATTCTGTAGAGGGAGAATTGAGAAATAAGGCTAATATTGAACCGATTAGAAAAGAAGGTGTAAACGAAGCAAAATGGGCATTACTCGATTATGGTAATTTGATTGTTAATATTTTTCAACCTGACATAAGAAAATATTATGATCTTGAATCGTTTTGGAGTAATGGAGATAATCTTGCATTCCCATAATCTATTTTCATGAACGAATCTAAATGTCCTGTACCTAGAGAACAACAACCTACAAATGAATTTATTGAATTATCGAAATCTAAAATTTTTTCATGGCCAAAAACTAAAAAAACACTAATTCTTGTATTGGCTAAATTTTGGTTAATTACTTTTGTCCTTTTTCTTGCTATTTCTTCTGGAAGTATATATTTCAAAACATCAACTTTAAAATATATTTTACTAAGTTTTTTTAGCAGCTTATCAATACCAATTTTAATTTCTATAAGGTTATATCTTGGTTGGAATCATATATTTAGAAGATTGATTTCTGAAAGAGTAGAGTATGAAGAATCTGGTTGGTATGACGGTCAAGTATGGCTAAAGCCGTTAGTTTTAAAGGAAAAAGAATCACTAATTGCCTCAATTGAGGTAAAGCCTATTTTAAAAAATTTAATTCAAATTAGTTCTATTTTCTCAATCCTGGCATTATTAGGAATACTGCTTTTTCAATACAACAATTTCTAAATGAGTTCAAACTTCAAAAACCTTTATACATCGAATAATCCTCCTTTACAAGCAACCTTAATAAGAGGATCCAAGATTGAGTCAATACATAAAATTCATGCTGTTATCAGCGACAAAAAAGGAAGGGTTTTAATGTGCGCAGGAAATCCAGAATATAAAAGTTTCATAAGGTCAGCATTAAAACCATTTCAGGCAATTCCATTTGTTAGTAGTGGAGCTGCATCAAAAATCAATGATGCATCCAAATCAATAGCAATAGCATGCGGTTCACATAGTGGTTCAAAAATTCATTCAAGGGAAGCCTTCAGAATATTATGGGAATACGACATAGACATTCAAAATTTGAAATGTCCAACATCAAAGTCAAGCCCATTAGAACATAATTGCTCAGGCAAACATGCTGCTTTTCTAGCAACATGCAAAAAATTGAATTGGCCAATTGAGAGTTATTTAAAAGGGGATCATCCACTTCAAATAGAAATATTCAGAATTGTTTCAGAATTACTTAAAATACCTATTTCAGAAATTAAAGCTGAACGTGATGATTGTGGTGCACCCACTCTTTATTTAAAACTTTTAGAAATGTCCAAGTTATATTCACTTCTTAGCGGCTCCGACAATGCTGAGTTAGAGCAAATCTGCAGAGCCATGATAAATAACCCTTTAATGATAAGTGACAACAACAAATTCGATACTGAAATCATTAAAGCCTCTCATGGGCAAGTTATAGGTAAAGGTGGAGCAGAGGGGATACAATGTTTATGCAAAGTAAATGAAGGGATAGGACTAGCTTTAAAAGTAGAAGACGGATCAAAAAGAGCAAAGCATGCAGTTAGTCTTCACTTACTAAAACAATTAGAGTGGATTTCTGACTTAAGGATTCAAGATATTGAAGAAAAGGTGTTTGATTTTTCTGAAGGAGTTCGAATTGAAGTTCAAGGTAAATTAAAATTCCAGGAATCCTAAAGAATTAAAAAAATTTACCCTTTCAGATGTATTATGCTAAGTATGTGACGCGGGGTAGAGCAGTCTGGTAGCTCGTCGGGCTCATAACCCGAAGGTCGGAAGTTCAAATCTCCCCCCCGCCACCATATAAAAGCAGCTTGAAAGCTGCTTTTTTTATTTTTCAATTAATTTATTAACTCAAAAAAATCTATACAAAACAGAAAGTTAATCTAAGAAAAAGGGTTATCAAAACTCTTTAGAGATCCTTTTGCATGGAAAATTTGAAATTTACTCTGACTATTAGACCAACAATGATAAAAAATATCCCTATGTAAGAGTTCAAAGATAGTTCCAAGATTCTAAATTAAGTTTATCACTACAACTTTAGCTCAAAAAATATTTCAACCCAATATTCTCATAAAAAGGATTTTTAAAAAACAAAAAAAATTGTCCTTTAAGCCTATTGAATAAAAAACTTTTAAAGTAAAGTTAAATTTGTTAATCCAGAAAATTATGCAGAACTTACTACAGCGCGATTTGGGTTCTAGCCTTCTTTCAGGAGTAATTATCCTAGGTTGGTTAGGTTTGTTTTTTGTATTCTTGAGAATATTAACAATCTCAATAAAAAAGATTCTTGAAGCAATATTCAAAAAATCATAATTTATTTAAATTAATCAAATATTTAAATTAAACCCATAATTTATCTACAATAAGTATAATGACCTAAAAATGGCAATTTTAGACAAAGCCAAAATAGGAAACTCTGTTCAGGTAAATCTAGAACTATCAAAAGATAGACTTAGTAAAGAAATTATTGAGGCTATCAAATTATCTTCTAAGGGTACAATAACTGGTTACAAAATCACTGATGGCAAAGGTATTGGAGTCGTCTTGAAATTATCTAATGGCAAAGAGCAATGGTTTTTTGAAGATGAAATAGATTTTCTTGATGAGAGTGGAAGGGTTTTAACAAAAATCTACGAGCCAAGAAAGAGTAATAGCTCTATATTTAATACTTTAAAATTATTAGATTATGATAATAAAAATAATATTGGAGAATTACTGAATCCAATTAATTTTTTTCTCTGGCTGGTTGTATCGTTTAAAGATATTTTCTAAATTATTAAATAATTATCTAACATAGAAAAAGTTTATAAAAAATATTTCAAAGAGATAAATGGTAAAAAATATTATAGATGTTAGAAATTTGTCTAAGTCATTTGAAACCTCTTCTAAAGAACCAAGTTTAAAAGGGACAATTAAACACTTTTTCAGGAGAAAAACTAAAAGTTTAAAGGTTATAAAAAATATTAGTTTCGAAATAAAAGAAGGTGAAATTGTAGGTTTTTTAGGGGCTAATGGAGCAGGTAAAACAACAATTTTAAAAATGCTCTGTGGCCTAATTTATCCAAGTGAAGGAAGAATTGTAGTTTCTGGTTACTTACCGTATAAGAGAAAAAATAATTTTCTAAAGAATATAACTTTAATAATGGGTCAAAAACAACAACTTATCTGGGATCTTCCACCAATTGAATCATTTTACTTGAATGCATCAATATACGAATTAGATAAGTTCGAAGCAAAAAAAAGAATAAAGAAATTATCAGATATGCTAGAGATTCATGATGAATTATTTATACCTGTAAGGAAACTATCCCTTGGTCAGCGGATGAAGTCAGAATTACTAGCAGCTTTGATACATGAACCAAATATACTTTTTTTAGACGAGCCTACTCTTGGTTTAGATATTAATGCACAGAGAAATTTAAGAAAATTTCTTCAAAAATATAATGAGGAAACTAATGCAACGATATGCATGACAAGCCATTACATGAAGGATATTACTTCCCTTTGTAAGAGAGTTATATGTGTTCATAATGGATCTATTTCATATGATGGGGATTTAGATCTTTTAATAAAAAAACTATCTCCTATTAAAGAAATATTAATAGTTTGTCGTTCAGAAGAAGATGCAACCAAAATAGAAAATTCAGTGTTTACTGTTAAAAATAAAATAAAGAATGAAATCACAATTGAAGTAGAAAATGCCTCTATTGCTAGTTCGCTAAAAACCATTTTAAATAATTTTAATATTGAAGATCTTTTTATAAATGAACCTCCTGTGGATGAAATTATTGGGAAAATATTAATAAAAAAAGATTATGAGATTTAATTTAATTAACCATAAAATATTCACCTTACTTAAGGTCCAATATTCAAATATGTTGGAATATAGGGTAGAGATTGCATTATGGGCTATTTCAGGGATTATTCCTTTTTTTATGTTAAACATCTGGACAAATAATAACCTTAACGAATCAATAAGCATTAGTGAGGTCATGCTTTCTAGGTATTTCTTGTGTGCTTTTTTTGTAAGACAGTTTTCTGTAGTTTGGGTTGCATTTAGCTTTGAAGAAGACTCTCTAATGGGAAAAGTATCTCCTTACTTAATTCAACCTTTAAATCCATTTTTTAGATATTTTGCACAACACATAGCAGAACAAATAACAAGATTTCCTTTCGCACTAATAATTGCATTTTTCTTTTTTATTTTTAATCCAGAAAGTATATGGATTCCAAATTTCGATATTTTATTCTTATCGATATTATCGACTTTCTTATCTTTCTTAATTCAATTTCTAATTCAATCAATAATTGCTTGCCTATGTTTCTGGACAGAAAAAGCATCGTCAATCGAAAGATTGTTATTTATTCCAACCTTATTTCTCTCAGGTCTTTTAGCTCCAGTAGTTTCATTTCCTAATTATGTAAAATCTTGGATTTATTTAACTCCTTTTCCATATCTAATCGATTTCCCTGCAAACTTACTATCAGGTAATGAGACAAATATTAGTGGAGGGTTTGGCATGCAAATTCTATGGCTTCTTTTACTTTTTCCATTATTTAAAAAAATTTGGTCTGAGGGCACGAAAAAATATACGGCTATGGGATCATGAATTTAAGTAAATATCTAAAAGTTTATACAAAATTTCTACATACTTCATTAGCCTCCGAATTAGAATATAAAACAAATATATTAATTGATCTAGTTACTGCAATATTAAGTTTAATTGGGAGTATCTTTTTATTATCTATCTTTTTTCAAAATAGTAACACCATTGGAGGTTGGAATTTTGAACAGGCGCTAATAATTCAAGGTATTTATACCCTTTTAAATGGAGTAGCTAATACATGGTTTAATCCAAATCTTACTGAAATAGTTAAACACATAAGGGAGGGAACCTTAGATTTCGTACTTTTAAAACCTATTGATAGTCAATTTTTTATCTCTTTAAAAAGAATATCCCCATCAGGCTTTTTAGAAATAATGCTTGGCATTGGTATATTATTGTACTGCTTCAAAATTAATCAAATACATTTAAATTTAAGTTTTCTTGTTTTATGTTTGATTACAATAATCTGCTCAATTTCCATTTTATATAGCTTATGGTTTTTTATCTCCACAACAACTATTTGGTTTGTTAAGACTTGGAATGCAACAGAAGTATTAAGATCCTTCCTTTACGTTGGAAGATTTCCTTTAAATTCATTTTCATTTTCTCTTAGAATATTTTTTAGTATATTTATTCCTATCGCATTTATTACTACAATACCTTCTGAAGTTTTTCTAGGTCTCACTCAATTATGGAAAATATTCCTTGAAGTTATTGTTACCTCCGTATTTGTTATTACTTCTAGAAAATTCTGGTTATTCGCATTAAAATTCTATACATCAGCATCTAGCTAAATATTATTCAACAACCTCTCTACAAAATTCCCAAATTCTTTGTTTACTTTTAAGTTTAGAAATCTTAAATAAATTCTTAAAATTAGACGTAGATTTTTCAACAGATAAAAGCCTACAGTTGTATTCAATTTTATAATATTTTGAAATCATTCCTAATTTACGTGAGATATCACAAGAGATAATTATCAAAGCGATCATTAAAACAGTTTTAAAAAAATATGCAAATGACTTTGAATAATTCTCATTTTCAGTTTTTAATTCAAACTTCATTATTTAACTATATGTTGAGGGCACTTAATTGCAGCAATCGCAACAGCAGTAACCTTAAAATTTTCTGACTTCTCAATTACACTTTTAACTTCTAAGGGTCCAAATTTATTACTTGCATCACTGTAAGAAAGAAGTAAAGATTTATAATTATCATGACCTAAACTTCGATATTCGCAGAAATTATCTCCAACATAATTCAAAAGAGTTAGTAGTGTTAATTCAATCATTAAAGCTTATCAACTAACATAGTTCTTACGAATAATACAATGCATGAAATTTTTAACAAGTTTAATTATCAAAATAGCTTGGAATCACTAGATGGGAAGTTTACTAAAAAGTTTAAAAATCACAAAATATCTCAGAATTTTAATAGTAATAGAAAAGAAAATTACTTAAGCACTATCTGTAGCGGTTTATGCGGTATCAGTTAGCGCTACAGATAGGGGGTTGCAATTTTTAAGAAATTGGTTTAAAAATAAGGTTCCCCATCACCCGGCTTCACGAATGTGAGGCCTTTTTTTTATGGTTTTTAAGATAAGGTCTCTCTAAGTGTATTATTTAAAAAACGAGTTATTCATTAATACCATTTGTAATGAAAAAATATAATAAATAATTTAATTTTTTTACTAATAAAAATCCTTTAGTCTTTTACCACAATCGTACAGCTAGCTATTCTCAATTAATTTATAAAAAACTTTTTATGGATTTAATCAATAAACTAATACCAACCAAAATACAGACTGTTATGAAAGTTTTCTTAATTAATATATTTCCATTTAATTTTGATAAGTGAGCCCCAAAATATCCTCCTGTAAAAGAACCAATTATTAATATTATCAATATATTTGAAGGAACCGATCCTATTCTTGCCAAAGAAACTGCTCCAACAAAATTCCAAAAAATCCCAACAGTAAAGAATGTCAAACTTATAGCTCGAAGAAAATCCATTTCAAAAGTTTTTATTAAAAGTATTGTTACAAGCAATCCAGTCCCTGAAGAAATAGAACCATTCAAAATGCCTATAAAGAAAATAAAAATTATAAATCTAATTTTATGAAATAAATTAAGCTCATTATTTCCAGATGACAATCCCAAATTTGGTTTAAGGAATGAGTAAAAAGCTAATAATATTGAAATTATTCCTAAAATTAAATACAAATACTTTTCTGATATAAATTCAACTATAAAAGATCCTAAAATCACTCCTGGCAATCCAAAAATTAAAATTTGCAAAGCAACACTTATATCATTACCTAAGGATTTGTAATTTCTTAAAGAACCACCTACTCCTAGTGCTACTGTTGCTAATTTATGACTAGCCAGAGCCTGATAATAAGGAACACCAGATAAAATTAATGCTGGCAATTGTAATAATCCTGATCCTCCTCCAGAAATCGCAGAGAACGTATTAGAAAAAAAGGATATCAAAAAGATATAAATACTTTTAAATAAAGAATGTTCAAAACTTCCTAATAATATTGTTAATAGATAAAGCATTGAAATTAAATTGCTAGTAACAAGGAAATATAATTATTTTCATAAGAAGAAAATAAATTTTAAAATCTCATTTTATCCTTTTTCAATCATAGTTTTAAAAAAACTGTTATTATCAAAAAAATTATCAAGAATATTATGCATAAGCAAGATGCAATTTACCTTGATCAGTTTTGTCCCAAGAAAAGTAATAAAAATTGGAGGGAGTCACTTAATAAAGTTACCAATTTTCAATGTATTTATTGCGGTAAACCATCAGAATCCTTAGACCACCTTCACCCAATATCAAAGGGGGGGATTAGTAGTACAAGTAATTGCGTGCCATGTTGTTTATCATGCAATGGAAAGAAATCAGATTCTGAAGTTCTTAGTTGGTACAGAAAACAAAGTTTTTATGATCCTCGAAGAGCTATGGCGATACGCGCATGGTTTAATGACGATTTAAAACTAGCCTCAGTGCTTTTGAACTGCCTAAATTAAGATAAATAATAAATTAATTGAAATAAAAAAAAATTTTTGAATATGGTTGAATAGGATCTTCTTATTCTGGTAAATAATGAATTTTTATTTAAATTATTCTTTTTATTTCTAAATTTATTTTATTGCTCTTGAAAAGCGCAATATTAGAAAAGTCATCTTTCCACATTATTGGCGATTCTAAAACCTTTCTCTCTGGTGACTTTACTGAAAAAATCAATCCAAATACAAAAAGGATAGTAATCAAAATGATTGTCATTACTAATTTGTCTGAAATATTGTTCATAAACCTAATCTATCTAGAAAAATTTTTGTCAGGAGTTGTTTTTTCATAAATTTCAAGAAAATATGACTTAAAATAATTAACTCCCTCCTTTCCAATTAATCCAATTGACTCTCCACAATCATTTACTACTTGTATTGAAATTTGATTACCCAAGTCACTTTTCTCAATCCATTTTTTCTGTGGATTATAAGAAAAAGATATAATATTTTCAGTTTTTACAATAGCTGATTTCATTGCTTCATCTTTAGAAAAACCATTTTGAATAGCCTTGCAATATTCCCTGGAGAAATTATTAGAGATCCTATTTTGTAGCAAACTAACACTAGGGTCTGAAGTATCAAAAGCTAAACCTATTGAAGGTTTTACTAAATAAACTATAAATAAAAGAAAACCAAAAATGAATTTTAACAAGGCTATTTATCAATCCTTATAAATAATATATTAGTTTTTTCTAATTGTCTTTTAAATTTTATCTGATAATTAATAACAGCAAATTAAATTTCAATTTATTAAAAATTAAAAGTATTGCGATAAGTTCAGCAATAATAGTCAGAGGTTTATTTGACTACTTATATGTACGAATCATTGATGACATTGCTATTTTTTCCTGACTGGACAAATGGACTACCTTCAGACTTTTTAATCCTTCATTTTTTTGTAGGAGCTGTAATTTTCCCATTTAACATGATTCATGCTAAAGCAAGAAAAATTGACAGTCAGAACCCACAGGAAGCAGCTAATGGTTATAAAAACTCAGACAATACTACATTTTTTGGATACGAAGAAATCAATTAGATTTTCATAAATTTTTTTTAAGAAATAATGTAATTGATGATAATTTCCCTAAATACAGCTTTAGATCTCAAAATTTTCAGCCCAGGTGAACCTATAGGAATATTGATTATTTTATTAGGATTAATATTTACTGGTATGATTTTTTACATTATTTATGCAGTAAGTACTAATAAAGAATCACTAGAAGATAAAAAAATGAGGACTAAAAAGGAGTACTTGCAAAAGGAGAAAATAGGAAAATTATTCCCTAAGAAAAAGTGAATTTATTGCTTTTTTACTATAAAGGAATTTATTTATATTATTAATAATCAAATCAGTAGGATCCAAAAACATAAGTTTTAGTTCTTTTAAATCAAACATTATATAAAAACTTAACTTTAACAACTAAATTTTTTTTACGAGTATTTTTCTTAATTACACAGCAAAATTATTTTCATATCAAGCAAAAAATGTTAAAAATGGAAAAAATGATTTGAAATCTTGGAGAATTCACCTCAATATCTATTTCTTGCTAGTGGAGCGAATAATGGAGAAGGTTTTTGGTTTGTGGGAATAAAAAATTGCGATGAAAATATCTTTGAGGATGAAAATCTTTTAGATTGCCATAGAAAAGAATTAATAGGTAATAAATCAGCAAAAGATATTCTTTTAGCTATTAATTTAAACGTAAATAATTTATTAAATGAACTAAGAAACAAAAATTATTTAATTGAAAGACCTTCAATGGGAATTTCATTTGATATCCCTTTAGAAATAATGGAAAATATTTTTGATTTTTGGTTAGATATTTATAAAAATCAAGAAGCCTGGGAAGGTTGTCTAGGACTTCTTAAAGTTAGGAAAAGGATTCCCCTAACAAACCTAATTGAAAGCGAAAGTTTAAAAGGTAACTCAAAAAAATGGGCTATAAAAATTGAAAATTTACATACTTATGTTCCTTCTTCACTTAGAATTGAGAAATTAAATGATCCCATGTGGGAATAGTAATTTTAAATACTCAAAATATTTACTTCGTTGTATATTTAAGTAAAAATAGAATAATTAATATTTAAAAATGAATAAACCCTATTCTTTTAGTATCGATCAAATGAATGGGATTGTAGAGGATACATATGCCAAAATAATAAATGAATGTGAAAATTTAAAAAAAAATACAAATTGTCCAAATGAGCAAGTAGCAGCACTTTTAAGTGTAATTGCTTCAAATTACGCTACTACAAGAGAAAAATAGAAAATTAAGATGATAAGTCATTTTACTTGGAACGAATTTGATGTAGGCGTAGAACGAATAGCTAATAAATGTAGGTTTAAGGAGTTTTCTGGAATATATGGAGTTCCTCGTGGTGGATTATGTCTTGCTGTAGCACTAAGCCATAAATTAAAAATCGAATTAATTTCAGAACCAATAAAAAATTCACTAATAGTAGATGATGTTTATGAAACTGGTGTAACATTATCGACCTTCAAGGATATTGAAGGAGCAACGTTTTTTGTATTATTCAGTAAGATAAAACCTACATGGTGGAACACAGTATTTATATCAAAAAAAAGCCAATGGATAGTCTTTCCTTGGGAAAATACTTTAAATTCAAAAATTGACCGCGAAGAGTACATTAAAAAAAGAGGTTTAAGTTGAAAAAGAAATTATATTTGGCAAATCCATATGGATTTTCAAAACAAACTAAAACTCTCTTAAATGAATTTATTAAAATCTTTAAAGATTTAAACGTCGAAGTATTTGAACCTTTTGAGAGAGCAAAACCATTAATACAAAAAGAAATTGGATGGGCTTATGACATTGCAAGAAGTAATTTCCATGATTTAAAAGAATGTGATTGCATTTTTGCGATTGTCAATGGTAATCCACCAGATGAAGGTGTAATGATTGAATTGGGTATAGCAATTGCTCTAAAAAAGGAAATCTTTTTATTCAGGGATGATTTTAGAAATTGTTCTGATAGCAATCAATACCCATTAAATCTAATGTTATTTCTTGGATTGCCTAAAGATAATTGGGAAAAATATTATTTTGAATCATTACAAGATATAAAAAGCAATAAAAAAAGATTTCTGGAGTGGGCAAATAATTAGGCACATAAACCATATATCCTTAAGTTGCAGTTTAAGTTTAAATATATCTGTTGAGGTGCTAAAATAGGGTTTATTTAGAAAATTTTGACACAAGTTACAGTTGGTGAGAACGAAGGGATTGAATCTGCCCTAAGAAGATTTAAGAGACAAGTATCTAAATCGGGTATCTTTGCAGATTTAAAAAGACTTAGACATCACGAAACTCCCATTGAAAAGTATAAGAGAAAATTGCAACAGAGAAGAAAAGCAAGAAGAAGATAATCTTCTACAGCCTATAAGGTTTGGTTATCTTAAATATTAAAAGTTTTTTTAAAAGATTAAAAATAAAATTTTAACTACTTAAGCTTTTTAAGCTTCTTAACAAGATTTATTCCAACTCCTGGTATAGCAAGAAGATCTTTTTCATCAGCAGCAATAATTGCTTTTGTTGTTTTAAATCCAGCCTCATACAAAGCTTTTGCGCTTTTTGCTCCAACACCTGGAAGTGTAGTCAAAGTTTCAATATTTTTCTTAGAATTAACTGCTTTGGTTTTTCCTTTTGTTTTTGTTTTTGTTTTTGTTGTTGTTTTGGTTTTTGTTTTTGTTTTTGCAGGCTTTGCTGCCTTTTTTTCTTTCTTTAAAGGAGTTACAGGGGGTTCTGCACTTTTAAATAAAATTGATTTTAGTTTGCTGAGAAATTTAGAAATCATTGCAAAATATATATAAGTAATAAAATTAGCTCATCAATTATTTATATTATCAAATTCCTAAGGAATTAATAACAAGACAATAGTTAATTGAATAGAAATAATTTATTTACAATTATATAAAGACACACATTTAATATTTATGCAAGCTTACGAGCCATTGCAAGGTATTCAAAATTAATTTAAAAACAAAAAAAAGAAAAAATGCATTTCAAAAATGAAAGGTTTTATCAATAGTAAAGTTAAAATCTTAATAATGAACAAATCATAAAAATGAAGCTTATTTTTATAAGTGGTCCTTCCGGAAGCGGTAAAACAACCTTATCAAATCAAATAATTAAAAAAAATAAAAATGGTATTGTGTTAAGTACCGACAATTACTATAAAACAGGGTTAATAAGTAAATTACTAGCAAAATTTATAGAAGGTTTTTTTGATAAAAGTATTAGTTTTAATAACAAACTATTCAAAAAAGATTTTGATTTTATTTTTAAGAATGGAATATCAATTTGTGATCGTTATTATAATTTCGAAAAGAAAAAAATTCAAAACATCTTAAACGAAACAAATAATATTAGTTTATTAATTGTTGAGGGTATATTTGCTAAAGAATTCTCAAACACATTAAATAATAAGGATTATATTTTTTTAGAAATAAAAACTGAAAAAAATGAGTGCATGAAGAGAGTTGTCCAAAGAGATACAAGAGAAAGGGGAAAGGATAAAAAACAAGCTGAGAAGGATTTCTTAAAATCATGGGACATTTATTACGAAAAATTTAAAGCCAATAGCATAAAAAATAATACAAATAAGTTCATTATTGAAAAAAAAACTGATCTAGATCAAGCTCTTAAAAAATTATTTAACTAAGTCTTTAAATTTTTTCTCTAATATTAAAGCACTTAAAATTGAGCCTTCAATTCTGCCAAATCCTACACCTTCAAACCAGTCTCCGCAAAATCCAATTCTATATTTTCTACTAAGTTGTAAAGATAAAGGTACGGCAATGCCAGAGGGCTGTGAAGCTCTCCATTTCATAATAGATATATTTTCATTAAAAGTTAATTTATTTACTAAAGAATTCTTTTCAAACAGTTTATTAAAATTTGTAATTATTTTTTGTTTAAAAACTTCTTCATCTTTTGCACTTATATAAGATTTAATTAAATCTAAATTTTTTGAATGTACTACAATTCCTAATTTATTATTATCTTGCAGCTGAAAAATAATTCTTTCAAATTTATATTTTTTTTCTAATTTATTTTTTAAATAAAAATACCTTTGTTTTTTAGAATAATAATCTTTAAAACTATAATTATCATTTGTATAAATTAAAAAAGTTAACCTAGGAATAAATGTTTGTTCTTCTAAAAAATTAAACAGTAAATCTATTTTTTTATCACAGTTTATAGGAATAGCTTTTCTTAATGGAATTTTATCTACGTTTAATATTTTTAAAGACCTCTTATGTAACAACAAATTAGTTGTACAAATAAGGTATTTAGACTTGAATTTATCGCCATTTTTTGATGTTAGTAACCATTCCTTATCATTAAATTTCAAATCAACAATTAAAGTTTCAAAGAAAAAATCAATTTTCTCTTTTAAATTATTTGAATCAACTATCTTTTTCGATAATTCACTCATAGAATCTAAAGACATATAATTAACCCCGCAAGAAAATTCAGATTTTTTTATGATTTTTAAATTAGAATCTTCATTTAGAAAAAATATGTCTGAATCATCAATTTTAATAAATTTATTATCTATTAATTCATCAATATAACTTTTTAATAGAAGACAATCATTACTGTTAGTTATATTTAAATTTGGAGAGCCATGGTTTAGTTTCCATCCTTTAAATCTTTTGCTTATTCTTGTACTTGATCTCCCTCCAAGTCCACGACCAGTCTCAATTAGTGCAATTTTTTTTGTGATATTATTTTTAAGATACTTCGAAGCGAAAACACACGCAGATATACCTCCACCTATTATTAATAAGTCATATCTAAAATCACTTTTCATAAGTTTCATATTGACAGAAATTATCTTTCATTTTCTAAAAATCTATAAACAGAATCAAGTTTCTCTGATGATGAAAAATCAGATTCAATTACAGGAGTAATATTATTATTTTTATAAAAACTAACTAAATCGATTGTGAAATCAAAAAATTTATCTAATGCATATAAAAACTTTTCTGATATATATACCTCTTTCCAAGGACGAAATTTAAACCGGGAAATAAATTGATTAGAAGGAATAAATAAACTTCCAAATAGATTTAATTTTTCGTCTTTTGCTACGTTTTTGAGATAAGTCAACTCATTCTGAAGAACTCTAATATCTGTACCATATTGAAACCAAATTGAATTTATTAATCCAGTCGAAAATTTTCTTTCGAACCTCTCTCTTTCTGAAGAAATCTTATAATATTTTTTCAAATATGGATTGTAAGCTATACCTAATTTAATCTTTAAATTTTCTTCTTTTTTTAAATATCCTAAGGCATCAATTGAATCAAAGTTTTTTTTCTTATTTGATCCTGACACCAGCAGAATTTCATAATTTCTATTTGTGTAAGAATTTTTAGTAAAATCTAAAAAATCCTGATATGATTTTTTTTTATTTTTTGAGTATTGATGATAAAGACTATAATGATAAGTAACATTAAATTCCTGGAAATTTTTAGATATATGATTTATGGTGGAATTAAATAATTCTTTCTTGATAAGTCCTTTACATGGAATATTGATATTTTTTATATTATTTAATTTGCAGAAATTAAGTTTATTTTCTAGCTGAATAATATTTTTAAATGACAATTCGAATCTTGTACTTTTGTTCATTATTTAGTATAAAATTTCATCCTTAAACATATTAACGAAAACAGGCATCTGCTACGATTCTTATTTTTGAAGACGTCTTTGTATTCTTACCTTTTAAAAAATTACTGGGAGAAATATTCAATGCAGCTCTTAAAGAAATTTTATCTTCTGTAGATATTGAAATAACTTCATTTAAACATTTCCAATTTTCTGGAATTACTAAACCTTGCCATAATAAATAAAGTTCCGTAAAAACACCGAATAAAATAAAATTAATCTTATATAAAAATTATTTACTTTACTCATCAATATAAATAAAAATAAGTTTCAAGTATTTGGGCAAGTAATTAATTATTTCCTTTTTTTGGTAACTGATTTATCCAAAAAAGGTTTTCATGAACTCGAGAGGTTAGAATATCTAAAAGATTTATTTAAGAATATGGCAAGCCAGAATTATCTAATTGCACTAGCTTTAATAGAGCAAAACCTTGTTAGAGCAATGCCTCTTGGAGGTAAAGAAATTAAAGATAATATAGAGGAATCGGAAAATTTAAAGAAACTTGGAGAAGAAGTTATTTTAAATCTTCTAATGAGGGTTTTTCAAAGAAGCGATGAAGGCGCTTTAAAAAGGGCTTCTGAAGAAAAAGGTTTGCTGCTGGTTCATATGCATCCTAAAAGAATGCAGAAAGAGCTTCCATTCATTAAATCTGAATGGATAAGAGACGGAGACACACAACAATTTTTAAAATACCTTGGTAATCTCTCCAAAGAAGTATGGACTGCATCTTTTGTAAAGTACAAAGGGATTGAATTTACTTCAATCTCAAAAAATGAAGAAATCTAAAATACATATATAGATATTTTATTTTTATAGAATTTCTTTCTTTAAAGTATTATTTTCCTTATAGACTCTAAAACACTTTTTGCCATTACCAAAATCTATTGAGGAATAGTAAAAATCGTTTTTAATATGCAAGGCACAATTACCCTCAATACATATACAAGATTCAATAATTTCACTCTGAATAACATCATTAACATAAGGTTCCCTCTCTTTCTCTTCATCGAAATGCGGGCAGGCAATACCTTCAATTATGCCTAAGCAATCAATTATTGCTAATTCTTCAGCATAAGAATCAGATATACCTTTATCAAACCAACAAATAGCCCCAGCACTTACACCACTCATTATAATTCCTTTTTCATATGCATTTCGCAAAATTTTATGTAAATTCCATTCTTTCCAAACAGCTAACATACTTTTTGTATTTCCTCCGCCCACATAAATGATGTCTTGAGTTAAAACTTTCTCTTCTAAGTTTTCTGTTCTAGAGAAGAAATCAATATGGCTTGTTATACAATCAATTTTAGAAAAAGCTCTATAAAAATTTAGTTTGTACAAACTATTATCGCCAGATGCTGTTGGAATAAAGCAAATTTTAGGTCTTTTTTTATTACTTAAAGAAACTATATATTTTTCAATTTCAAGAGAGCCTAATGAACGTCCAAACCCTCCTCCCCCAATTGCGACTATATTTTTACTAGTCATATTAAATAAAAGATTTGTATATGAATTTAAGACAAATTACCATTAAAGATCAACTGGAATTAAAGAAGGTTTATTTTGATTCAATTCAATCTTTAGATGAAAAAATTTATAGTCAAGAACAAAAAAGAGCCTGGTCAAGCCAAGCTTGGAATCAACCAAATTTTGATAAGTCAATAATTGAAGGAAAAGGATGGCTTATAAGTAAACAAGGGATTATTATTGCTTTTGCCATAAGATATCCGAAAGATAGAATTGCGTTATTTTACTGTAAAGGTAAATTCCAAAGAAAAGGCTGCGGCTCCAAGTTACTTCATAAATTAGAAGATGAAGCTAAGAAAGAAGGTTTAGATTCTCTTTATACTGAAGCGAGCTTAATAAGTTATGAATTATTTCTCAAAAATGAATGGAAAATTATACGTAAAGAAAAAATAATTATAAATAACATTTTTTTTGAAAGATATAAAATGACTAAAATTATAAAAACTAACTAATAATGTCTGGCAAAAGCAAGGAATCAATTCTAATTCAAAGGGTTATAGTTTGGGCGTTATACTTTTTTTCAGGATTTATACTTTATTCAAACGAAGGTATTTTGCCTTCAATGATAATTACTTTCTCAAGAATTATTTATCCATTATCTATTTTTTGGTTGCAAATAAGAATTAAAAAAAGAACCAATTTTCTGCCCATTGATTCAAAAATGACAACTTCGCAACTATGGTTCAATTTATTACCCGTTATTGCATCTCTATTAACTGTAATTTTTTCTTTAACTAATTCTTTTTTATATACCCTAGGAAAATTGATTAACTCTTAAATTAAATAAATTAATATTTATCTTTTAGTTTTTACAATTTCTCTCATAAAAACATAATGTAAAGAAATTTGCCTTTTACTTATATTTGTTTAAATTTTAAATAGTGATCAATAAAATCATGAAAAATATTTCATTAAAGGAAAATATTAATTTTGATAAAAAAAAAGATATAAATGATTATGAATTATTCTCTTTAAAAGTAACAGATAGTTTATATAAAAAAGATATTGGAAAATTCCTTGAAACTCTCTCTTCTCACTTTATTTAGGAAAATATTCTTTTTCTGATCTTCAAATTCAAACAGTCGCACTTATAAATAAGTATTTGAGGGATAATGTGTAAAACCATAAGATCACTCCAATGCAATTATTTCTTGCTGACTGCCAATTCCCAGGTATTGAGAATCAAGTGAAAGCTTATCAATTTTTTGTAGAAGCATGGGAAAACGGTGAAATTGCAAAATCAGATAAAACAGATAAATTTGAGATGTTATTTAGAGTTCATGCTCCAGGAGAGGGTAGAGTGGTTTGTTTATGTAAGGCACAGAGTGATAAAGAAATTTTTGAGCATTTTGCTCCATGGAGAGCCAAGTTTGGCATTCATATGGAATTTACACCTGTAATAAGTTGTCAAAATGTTGTTGATTACCATAAAAATTTGTTCAAAACTTTAGGGTAATTAGCTTAAATCTAAAATTTATCGTGATTAAACCTTTTTTCAATCTTATTTATAAAAAAAAAGATAGAAATTTTTCTTCTTCAAAAAGTAAGCCTAAGAAAGAAGAAAACGTCAAATCTAAACCATTAATAATACTTGGCTTTATCATCTCATTAACCTCCATCTTTTTACTTTTATTCACCATTAATAATAAATTTGGATGATATATGAGTAATTAAAACTATTACCTTGGAACAAATATGTTCTATTATTAATTCAAGAATTACTAACTAAATGGCGTTTAACGAAGGGGGGATGGCATCGGGCCTTCTAATCATCGCAGTATCAATAGTTTTTGCTGCCGGTTTTGGATTTTTAATCTTGCATTTTATACCTGGAACTCCATTTTAGATTATCCAACAGAATTTGATTCACAACATATCTCAAACATTAACAGTTTCTAAATCCTGAATTTGATTTTCATCAGAATTAGATTTCTTCTTCAATCTATAGGCATACACTAAAGATCCTAAAGCTATGGTACTAGAGGCAAAAATCCCCGATATGAGTATCAAGGCAAAAAGACCTCCTATTAGTCCCCCTTTTAATCTAAGCAAATTTGATTTAATTAAAAGTATTGATAAAAAAACAATAGTGGCTTTAAGAGAAGAGATTTTCAAAAAAGTAAATGGAGAAAAAGGACTTAACAACATTTCTTTGGCAAAATATAATTTGAACTAATTCTAAAAATAAATTTTAAAAACCGCATAAAAAAAGACTCAAATGAGTCTTTTAAAAATCCATTTAAATTTGATGATTTATGCATCAGGGTCAAAATTCTTTAGGTTTGGACCCGCCACAAGACCAACAAGACCAAAAAGAACTAAAGAACCGATTCCAAAGCCTGCTGCCCAAGGATTGAAACCGCCTAAAGCAAAAGAAGCCAATAAATTCATAATTTTAAAACATATTATCTTCGAGTAAGCATACAGATTTTTATGAAAAATATACCCATATTGAGACATTTCTTCGTAATTATCAGAATCGTCTAACTATCCCTTTATAAGAAATCCACAAAATTTTTGTTATTTGTTCTATTATCGAGGCATTATTATTTTGTCGGCACACTTTAAGACCATCAAAACTGTTTTTTTCTAATGACTTCCAACTATACCTTTATTTATGATGGAGAATGCCCATTCTGCAATCATTTTGCTGAGCTCCTTGAGATCAAAAGCAAGATAAATAATATTAAAATTCTTGATGGTCGTAAAAATTTAACTCTAATTAAATCCCTCCTAGAGAAAGGTTATGACTTAGATAAAGGAGCTATTCTCCTAAAAGATGAAGATATCTTTCATGGAGCAGATGCAATTAATACTATTTGCAAACAGATAAATAATCCCTCAAGTAGTTTACTTTTGTTACTCTCTAGAGTGTTTAAATCAAATCAACGAACAAATTTGATATTTCCTTTACTAGTCAGAGCCAGAAGATTCGCATTGATATCAAAAGGTATATCAATATCTCTAGTTTAAAAATAAAAACTTTCTAAATATTAAATAACATATTTATAAGCTTCTGTATCAATAAATGATTATTAATTATTTCTTAGCTAGAACTAAGTAGCAACAACAAGTATTAAATGATAGAAAACTTCAATCCCTTTATTTCATTGGGCGGTGATAACCAAAAAGTTAATCATATGGCTGAAGCGGCTCTTGAAATGAATTTAACTTGTAATGATTTAAAGAAGGATTTAAATTTAACTGATGGTGATGTAGTGGATATGCTGCAACTTGTCATGGATAGGTTTAAAAATAGTAATTAAGTAAATATCGAAATCAATTAATCTCTACATATCTATTATTTTTAATGAAAACAGTACAAATTGAGTTTTCGAAATATGAATTAGTTAATTTTTTATGGCCTGAATTAATAGAAGACTACGGATTTGATAAAGCTAGAAAAATAGTTTCTCAAGCTATTGACTTACAAAAAATGAATGGGACTAAAAATAGCACCATGCCAATCATATTTTCAGGAACAGGAGGATCAGCACTAATACCAATACAAATGTTAGAAAAAGAAAATTTTGAGATTAGTTATAAAGATAATCAAGTTTTAATATTTAATTTAAAAAGGAAGTCATTTCAAATTTTAAATGAAGCAAACTAATCTAAATTAGTAATTTCTCGATAAAGCTAAAATTACTTTATAGTCTATTTATAAGTTCTAGTAATAATGACTTTTGAAGCGACTTACCTTGGATCAAATGGTTGGCTTATAAAATTTAAAAAAACCAATTTAATTATTGATCCTTGGCTCAAAGGAGATTTAGTATTTCCTCCAGGTGAGTGGTTTTTTAAAGGATCATTAGAAGAAGAAATTTCAATAGATAAAAAAATAGATATTATTTTGTTAACCCAAGGATTACCTGACCACTGTCATGTTCCAACATTAGAAATGTTCAGAAAGGATATTCCTATAATTTGTCCTAAAAGTGCTGTTGAAACATTAAAAAAAATTGGTTTTAGTTCAATTAAAGTGCTTAAGCCAACTGAAACTGCAAATCATTTTAATTTAAGTTTTGAAGCCACTGCTGGGGCTCCAGTGCCACAAATAGAAAACGGATATATTGTTAAAGACGGTCAAGATAATGGGTTTTATATAGAACCCCATGGATATCTTGATGAAAATTTAAACAAGCAAAGTCTTGATGCAGTCATTACTCCTACAAAAAATCTAGAATTACCCCTAGTAGGTTCTTTTGTAAAAGGTGCTGATGTAATCCCTAAATTGATTAACAAATTCAATCCAAAATATATACTTTCAAGCACCATAGGTGGAGATGCAAAATATTCAGGTTTTTTAAATAATTTTATTTCAGTTCAGGATTATGAAGAGGAATTAAATTGTAATCTTGTAGATCTAAAGAGTATGCAATCTATAATAATTTAAATCGATCCAAAAAACCTTTAATTAAGTCATTTAGCATAAAAGTAAATCTACTTTAAAAGGAGCTCAAAAAATTAATTCATTCTTTATTACCTCAATACTTTTATTAGCTTTAAATAGTAGCTATGAATGTGAAAATTCAAAGCTTAATCTTGTCATGAGAAATAATATTAATGGTGACTTTTCCATAGTAGAAAAGATATCTGAGTTAAAGCCAGGAGCATTCATAAATATAAATTGGAATAAAAAAAAGCTTATGCTTCCATATTCTCTAAGAAAAGATTATATTTCCTTTACAGATAAAAAATGGGAGTGGAGGTACCAATTTAATAAGGACGGATCGCCTGATATAAATAATCCTTCTTTATACGAATTACTTCCTTCAGGAAAAGTTAAAGCACATTACTGTCAATCGGAAGATAAAAGTTCTAACTTATAATTGCAAAATAAATATTTTAGATTTTTTAACTTCTGAACTTCTTTATAAATATGAACAATCCAATAACCCAAAAAAGTATTTCAAGATATGTAAAACTTGAAGATTACAAGGTTTTTGATTATGAAATTCCAGAAATCTTTTTGGACTTCGTAATTAAGAAAAATGCTGTAATTGTTACGACCAAACTAAAATTTGTAAAAAAAAATAAGAATACCAGAAATCTAATTCTTGATGGTACGGATATATTAATAAAGAAAATATTTATAGATGACTCATTACTAGAAGAGGAATACTACAAACAGCAAAAAAATAACTTAAAAATTAAAAATATAAATAAAGATAATTTTTTATTAAAAATAGAAGGAATAATTAAACCAAAGGAAAATATATCCCTTTTAGGAATGTATGAGAGTAATGGAATTATAACTACGCAATGTGAGGCAGAGGGATTTAGAAGAATAAGTTTTCACTCTGATAGGCCTGATGTTCTAAGCAAATACACTGTAAGAATTGAGGCCGACAAGAATGATTATCCCGTTTTACTTTCAAATGGTAACATCGTGAAAGAAAATGATCTTACAAATAATCGACATGAAATAATTTGGGAAGACCCATATCCGAAACCCTCATATCTATTTGCATTGGTGGCGGGTAAACTTAATTGTGTAAGAGATAATTTCATAACAAAATCGAATAATAAAGTAAAAATAAATATTTATGTTGAGTATGGTGATGAAAAATATGTCCAACATGCAATAAGTTCCTTAAAGAAATCCATGAGCTGGGACGAAGATAAATATAACCTTGAATACGATTTGTCAATGTTCAATATAGTTGCAATCAGGCACTTTAATATGGGAGCGATGGAAAATAAAAGTCTCAATATTTTCAACTCAAAACTAATACTCGCCAATTCCGAAACAACAACTGATGAGGAATTAGAGAGAATAGAGGGTGTGATCGCCCATGAATACTTCCATAATTGGACTGGTAATAGAGTGACTTGTAGGGATTGGTTTCAATTATCTCTTAAAGAGGGTTTAACAGTCTTCAGAGATCAACAGTTCACAGCAGACCTTCATAATCATGAAATCAAGAGACTGGAGGATGCAAAATTTCTTAGAAGAAATCAATTTAGAGAGGATTCTGGTCCAACATCGCATCCTGTAATGCCAGAAAGATACCAAGAAATAGACAATTTCTACACGACCACGATTTACGAGAAAGGTTCAGAAATAATTAGAATGCTTAATAAGCTTGTAAAAGATAAAAATTTCTATAAAGGATTTAGTAATTACATCTCAACATATGATGGAAAGGCAGCAACAATAGACCAATTTGTCGATAAAATTTTAGAGCACAATAAGGAAATCGATCCTGAAAAGTTTAAAATCTGGTACAAGCAAAATGGGACCCCAAAAATTAAATTCAAGAGAATCTGGGATCAAACAGGAGAAAAACTTACAATTGAAGCCTCTCAAAGTAATCCAATAAAGAAGAACTCATATAATGATTTACCTCTAATAATTCCTATAAATCTGGCTATATTTTGCAGTGAGAATAAAAAAATAGAAAAAACAGTTGTTTTAAAAACAAAAAAACAAGAATTTATTTTTAGGGATGTTAGATCTTACCTCCAAATCCCTTTAGTAACTTATTTTCGCGAATTCTCTTCACCTGTTGAGTGGGAATCAGACACTACCTTGGATGAAAAATTTTTAATCTTAAAATATGAAAAAGATTTTTTTATACTATCTAATACGGTAAGAGAAATATTTAAAAAAATCATTTTATGCAGATTAGATGAAAAGCCAGATCACAAAGTTGAAAATAAATTAATAAGCAATTTAATATCATTTTTAAAAAATAAACATACAAATTTGTCTCTTTTATCAGAATTATTAAGTATTCCGACATTTGCTGAAATTGAACCAGAGATGGAAAATATAGAACCTTTAAAGATATATAAAATTATTGACGAATTAAATCATTTATTTGGTACCAAATTAAAAGAAGAATTATATTTTAAGCTCCAAGAAATAGAGAAAAATCTAGATAGAATTTGGCCAGAAGGCAAAAATGAAAGAAAACTAATCGAAACTATTTGGAAACTACTCTTGCACAGTAATGATGAGGAAATTAAATGCAAAATAATTAATTATGTCGATAGTAATTCGATGACGCTAGCAAAAGCAGCATTGAATTCTTTCAGTAGGATTAATTGTCCTGAAAGAAAAATTATTTCAAATATATTCTTCAATAAATGGAAAAATAATAGTGTCGTTCTGGATAGTTGGTTCTCATTCAATGCATCTGTAGAAACCGATCAAAAAGTAAACAGCATTGAAAAATTATTTGAAAATAAATTTTTTGATTTAAAATCACCAAATACTTTAAGAGCTATATTAAATACTTTCGTAACAAGAAATAGTACTTTTCATGCAATGGATGGTTCTGGTTATAAATATATTGCAAAAAAGATAATTGACTTTGATAAATTAAATCCAATCGTAATTTCCCGTTTTGTGAAAGTATTTAGTAAATTCAATTACTATTCAGACCCTTACAAAAGTAATATGGTAGAAACAATAAAGCAGATTAAAAAAAATAAACTATCGACAAATACTAAAGAAGTATTAGATGCAATAATAGAGTGATTAATTGATATTATTTAACTAAATATGATAATAAAAGTTGTAAATATTAAAAATAAAATAAATATAAGATACTTATTAATAAAAATATAATCAAATACATTTTTATTGTTATTATTATTCCACTTTTTATTTACGTACTCCTTAGTTATAAATTTATTAGGTCTGCCACAATATAAACATGTTGGGGAAGTTTTTAAAATTAAATTTTTACATTGGGGGCACTTTTTTTTTTCCATAATTTAATTTTACTGAATAAAATTGAAATCAGAAAAAATAAATAAAATAAGTATTTTTAATTTTAATTATTATACTTTGAATAATAAAATATTATTGCAAAAAAAAATTTGATTCTAGCTATTAGAAAAAATTCAATATAATGGAAAATTAGTTTTTGGTTTGAAATGTTTGCTATTGCACTTGGAATGTCCCCTGTCGAAAAAATAACTGTTGTAATATCTGCTTCAATTTTTATAATCGCCTTTACATGGGTCTCGATTAAGGGAGATTTAAGAAAACTTGCTAATGAACTTATTGAAGATAATGAAAAAAATCAGGATAATTAAAGAAATTTTTTATCCTACTTTGCATGCAAACTAGGATAATCAATAATATGCCTAATTTCTTTTAGAGAAGAACCATAGATTTTTTTACCATTTAAGTGAACACCAATCCATTTTTCCTTTTGATTAGAAAAATTACTTTGAGTATTATCGTTCTGGAGATAATCTTTATTATGCCAATTTAAAGTTATGTCCCAACCTTTATAATTTTCTATCATTGTGAAATAAAGAACATACTAAAATAATACCCAGAGAGACAGAGAACAAAAACAAAGGAAATAAGTATTTTTTTCGTTATTTTTATTTAATATTTATGTAGTACTGACTTTTATTTTACGAGCAGCTTCATCTGCATTTTTTCTAGCCAAATTAATGTCAGAATTTGATGAGAGAACAACCCCCATTCTTCTACCCTTTCTGGAAACTGGTTTGCCAAATATAAGTACTTTAGTCTTTTCAAATTCTAATGCTTCATTAAGACCCTCATAAATAGGATTTAAATACTCTTGGTTAGAAATTATAACTCTGGTTGCAGAGGGTTCTATTAGATCTATATGCGGTATTGGTAAATTTAAAAAAGCTCTTAAATGTAATTCAAATTCATTAATATTTTGACTAACTATTGTAACCATACCAGTATCGTGTGGTCTTGGAGATAATTCTGAAAATATAACCTCACTTCCTTTTATAAAAAACTCTACTCCGTATAATCCAGCTCCATTAAGGTTATTTAATATTTTACTTGTCATTTTCTTAGCTTCAATAATTAAGGACTCCTTAATCTCTAAAGGTTGCCAACTACATTGATAGTCTCCATTAGATTGAAGATGTCCAATTGGCAAACAAAAAATATTTTCACCATTTTCTTTTCTTACAGTTAGAAGAGTAAACTCAAAATCAAAATTAATAAATTCTTCAATAATTACACCTTTAACCTTTCCTCTTGAATTTGCTTGTGCCTGTTTCCAAGCATTATGTATATCATTTTTTGATTCAACCAAACTTTGCCCTTTTCCTGAAGAGCTCATTAAAGGTTTAAGTAAAAGTGGGAATCCAATTTCATCTGCTTTTTTTTCTAAATCATCAAATTCAAAAATATAATCAAACTTTGCAGTTTTAATTTTTAAATCTTTAGAAGCTAAATCTCTAATTTTATCTCTATTCATTGTAATTTCTACAGTTCTGGCATTGGGAACAATATTGAATCCCTCATCCTCGAGTTCTTTTAGAGCTTGAATTGAAAGTGCCTCTATTTCTGGGACAACATAGTCAGGTTTAAATTCTTTTATAACATTTTTTAAAATATTTTTATCTCCCATATCAATTACTCTTGAATAATCAGCAACTTGCATTGCAGGTGCTTTTTTATATCGATCAATTGCAATAACTTCTAATCCTAATCTTTTGGATTCTATTACTAATTCTTTTCCAAGCTCGCCACTACCAAGCAACAAAATTCTCTTTTTAGAAAAAATTGATTCTTTCATATTTATAAAACTTATTCGTCTTCAACAGAAGTTTGTGAAGATGTTTCATCTGTAATTTTTTTGTCTTTGGAATAACTATAAAAAAAATTTCTACCTAACCAATTTTGACTTCGCATGCTATTGGTTATTGATCTTGAAATTGCTCCTAAAAAAAAGATTCCAATCATTGCCCAAATAATTCTTTCTAAAGCAATTGCAGGTGAAAAACCTTGACCGGAATTAATAATTTCAGTAAGTGGATCTAAAGGGTCCAAATTTAAACAGATTAATAATATTTATTATAGAGGGTTAAATAAATGAAAAATTAAAATTTAGAAAAGAAATAACCAAAACCACCGTATAAATTAAACACAATAAAGTATATACAATGCTATCTTCAAAGGGTGAATTTTTTTAGACATGCAAGTTGACGTACAAAATACTACCGTTATTTCCGCAGACGGATCCTCCATAAAACTAGGTGAATATTCAGGGGAAGTAATTTTAGTTGTTAATGTAGCTAGTTATTGCGGAAATACTGCTCAGTATGAGGATCTTCAAAAGCTACATGATTTATATTCAAGCAAAGGTCTAAGAATACTTGCATTCCCTTGTAATGATTTCGGGAAACAAGAACCCGACCCTCTTTCAGATATAAAAGATTTTTGCACAACAAAATATGGAGTTAAGTTTGAAATCTATGAAAAAGTTCATGCCAAAGGCAATACCACAGAACCATACACAACACTTAACAAAGTTGAACCTGAAGGAGATGTTGAATGGAATTTTGAGAAGTTTCTAATAGGAAAAGATAGTAAAGTAATTGCAAGATTCAAACCAGGTGTTAAACCTTTTGACGAAAACTTAATAGCAGCTATCGAAGTAGCTTTAGACTCATAACAACCTTCTGGTAATTGAAATTAAAATATTAAAAATAAAGACCCTTTATGTTGAATTAAAAAATAACCAAATCAAAAAAATATCCTATTTTGGGATTCAAGACTGTTTAGTATTCATTAATTAAGTTTAAAATCTTATTTATTATCAGAATCAACTTCTACGTCTATTATTTCATCTTTTAAAGT
>CACBFH010000003.1 GCA_902538515.1 uncultured Prochlorococcus sp.
CTAGTAATTCTAGAGTTAGACTTGCAAACCCAGGAGAATTTAGTCAAAGAGCTTTTCTTAATGGGAAAATAGATCTTACTCAAGCCGAGTCGATTAATCAATTAATTAATGCAAGCAATACCAGATCAGCAGAGTTAGCTTTTAGTGGGGTTCAAGGAGAAATAAAGAAAAAAATTGACGATATTAAAAGTGACTTGATAAATGAACTTTGCGAAAT
This sequence comes from uncultured Prochlorococcus sp., assembly GCA_902538515.1. Taxonomy (GTDB): domain Bacteria; phylum Cyanobacteriota; class Cyanobacteriia; order PCC-6307; family Cyanobiaceae; genus Prochlorococcus_A. The sequence goes on from CACBFH010000003.1 coordinate 218, forward strand.
AGAAGCGAGAGTTGATTTTGAAGAAGACTTCACAGATTTTGACTACACCAAATATCGAAAAAACATTAAAAAAGTGAAAGAAAAAATAGAATTACTTATAGAAAATTCAAAAAGAAATTCATATATTCATAATGGGATATCCATTGCGCTTATAGGTAAAACAAATGTTGGCAAAAGTTCTTTACTAAATTTGCTTGCAAAAAAAGAGAAAGCAATCGTAACTAATATTCCTGGAACGACAAGAGATGTTATTGAAGTGAATTTAACTATAAATGACATACCAATGAAAATAATTGATACTGCTGGGATAAGAGAAACTCATGAACAAATTGAAAGTATTGGAATTAAAAAAAGTTTTGGGAAAATTAAAGAGTCAGATTTTATAATTTATATTTATAATCTTGAAGAAGGTTTTAATGAAGAAGACAAAAAAATTATAAAAGAAATCCCCAAAGAAAAATTAATTACTATTGTGGGTAATAAAAAAGATTTAATTGACTCTAAAAATATTAATTCAAATGAGTTAAAAAACACAATTCTTATGAGCATTAAGAATAATGATGGTGAAAGATTATTAATCGACACAATCATAAAAAAATGTGGATTAAAACAAGTACAAAATATCAATATATTTTTAAACGAAAGACATCTTACAAATTTGTCTTCTTGCCTATCTAATTTAAATGATACTGATGAAATCATTAAAAATAAATTGCCATTTGATTTGTTATCAATAGAACTGAGAGATGCAATTCAAAACTTATCTAAAATTACTGGTCAAGAATTAACGGAGGAGCTTCTAGATAATATTTTTTCTAAGTTTTGTATTGGTAAATAAATTTGAGTTAAATTACATAGTGATATATAGTTAATTCTCTAACTTCAGTTGAATTTTTATTTATTAATTATTTTTTTAGTTTAGTGGATTTAAATACTCCAATAATAAGAAAGATCATTGATAATTGGATCGATGAAGATATTGGGAGGGGAGATCTTACAAGTCCTTCTATTACCGAGGAGAATGGTAATGCATATTGGATTGCAAAAGAAGGCGGTATATTTTGTGGTGTCGAAATTATAAAAGAAATTTTTAAAAAAATTGATTTAAAAATCACTTCAAAATTTAATATTTCTGATGGAGATCAATTTGTTAAAGATCAAAAACTTCTGGAAATATATGGCCCTTCAAAAAGTTTGCTAGCTAGTGAAAGAATAGGCTTAAATATAGCAATGCATTTATCTGGAATATCAACATATACAAAGAATCTTGTGAATAAATTAGAAGGTACAAATATAAAATTAGCAGATACTAGGAAAACTACTCCTGGCTTAAGAATATTTGAAAAATATGCATTCAAATGTGGAGGTGGAGTGAATCATAGAATGGGATTATACGACGCAGCTATGATAAAAGAAAATCACATTGCATGGACAGATAATCTTAATAATGCAGTAAAAAAAATTCGACTAAATTCGCCTTTTACAACTCACATCATAATTGAAGCTGAGAATATCGAACAGGCGAAAGAAGCAGTATTAGCAGGAGCAGATAGTGTCTTATTGGATGAACTTAGTCCTGAAATAATCAAAAAAAACGTTCAAGAATTAAAAGATTTATCAATGAATAGCTTAAAAAAAGAAGTCAATAAAAATTTAATAATAGAAGTTTCTGGAATTAACCCTGAAGAAATTAGTAAATATCTAATAAAAGGTATTGATTTGATTTCAACAAGTTCTTCAATCACCAAAAGCAATTGGATTGATTTGAGTATGCGTTATATTAATTAATTATATAGATAAATAATTGAATAATTAATGCTAATCATTTTTAAAGAATTAACAAAACAATTTGAACAATCTCTTTTAGATAGTCTTGAAAAAAATGATAAAAAGGGAGAATTCGAAATTCTTAGAAAAAATTTAATTACACAATCATCAAAAGAGGAATTTGGTGATTATCAATGTAATGTTTGTTTAAGTTTATCTAAAATATATAAAAAGAACCCAAGAGATATTTCTAATGATTTGATTACCATTTTAAATAAAAATAAAAGTATAGCAAAATTATGTAAGAGTCTAGAAATAGCTGGACCTGGATTTATAAATATAAAATTAAAAGATGAAGTTCTAATAAATGAAATAAAAATAAATATTCAATGCCAAAGGGGTGGAGTACCTCAAATTAAAAAAGATTTAGATAGTGGCTTATCAAATAAAGTCATTGTAGATTTTTCTAGTCCTAATATTGCAAAAGAAATGCATGTAGGTCATTTAAGATCAACTATAATAGGAGATTCAATATCCAGAATTTTCGAGTTAAGAGGTTATCAAGTATTAAGACTAAATCATGTTGGCGATTGGGGGACACAATTTGGAATGCTTATTACTCAGCTCAAAGATTTATATTCAAATGATTTAGAGGAGATAGGCAAAATTAAGATAAGTGATTTAGTTGAATTTTATAAAGAATCAAAAAAAAGATTTGATAATGAATCTGAATTCCAAAAAAGATCTAGAGAGGAAGTAGTTAAGTTACAAAGTGGAGATATTAAATCAATTAAAGCTTGGAAATTATTATGCGATCAATCTAGAAAAGAATTTGATGAAATATATAAAAATTTAAAAATAAAAATAGAAGAAAGAGGTGAATCTTTTTATAATCCCTTCTTAAAATCCGTTATTGAGGATTTGAATTTAAAAAAAATATTAGTAGAAGATCAAGGAGCAAAATGTGTATTTTTAGATGGGATGACTAATAAAGAAGGTAAACCTTTGCCGCTAATTATTCAAAAAAAAGATGGGGGTTTTAACTATGCCACCACAGATCTTGCTGCTATAAGATATAGATTCAATAAACCTCCTAATGGGGATGATGCTTCGAGAATTGTTTATGTAACTGATCATGGACAAGCAAATCATTTTGCTGGAGTTTTTCAAGTTGCAAAAAAAGCAAAATGGATCCCAGACAATTGCCAAGTAGACCATGTCCCTTTTGGTTTAGTTCAAGGAATTGATGGCAAAAAACTAAAGACAAGGGAAGGTGAAACAATACGTTTAAAAGATTTATTAAAAGAAGCAGTTAGAAGGGCAAAAGAGGATTTATTAAAAAGATTAGAAGATGAAAATCGTTATGAGACAGAAGATTTTATTGCAAATACTTCAAGAATTATTGGATTAGGAGCTGTTAAGTATGCAGATTTAAGTCAAAATAGGATTACTAATTATCAATTTAGTTTTGATAAAATGCTTTCCCTTAATGGAAATACTGCTCCATATTTGTTATATACACTAGTAAGAATTGCAGGAATTAAAAGAAAAAATGATTTTGTTTATGACGCTAAATATTTTCAATACATAAATTATGAACATAAATCTGAATGGAAACTTATAAGAAAATTACTTAGGTTCGATGAAGTCATAATATCTATTGAAAAAGACTTAATGCCAAATAGATTATGCAATTATCTGTTTGAGCTATGTCAGACTTTTAATAGATTCTATGATCAAGTTCCAATACTCAAAGAAGAAAAATATATTAAAATTTCTAGACTGAATTTATGTGATATAACTGCAAAAACACTAAAATTAAGCTTAGAGCTTCTAGGAATTGAAACTTTAGAAAGAATGTAATGAATAATTTTGATCAATTAAATAATCTTTTCCCAAGACCAAGAGAAGAAATAATAAATATGCAGTCTTACTCTGCACCTTTAGAAAATAGAAGAAATTTACTCCGCTTAGACTTTAATGAAAATACTCTAGGTCCAAGTCCTATGGTTTTAGAGGCATTACAAGCGATAAAATTAAATGAGATTGCAATTTATCCAGAATATAATTTATTAAAAAAATTTTTATGTGATAAATATCTTGATTCAAGAAAATTTGATAATGATGAAATAGGGATTTACAATGGAGCAGACGCAGCGATAAATGCAATTTTCAATTGCTTTGGAGAAAAAGATCAAATATTTCTAACCACGAATCCAACTTTTGGTTACTATTCTCCTTGTTCAGAAATGCGAGGAATGAAGAAAATAACTTGTTCTTACATTGAAGAAAATTTTCTATTTCCCATCGAAGAATTTAGTGAAAAAATTATAAAGTATAATCCAAAGTTAATATTTATTTGTAATCCAAATAATCCGACAGGAACAGTTTTAAGTGCTCAAGAGATAATTAACTTAGCAAATATCAAAAAAGATGCATTGATAATTGTTGATGAATTATATGAAAAATTTAATGGAGATAGTCTTCTTGAATCTATAGATTTTGAAAAGAATAACAATATACTAATAATCCAATCTCTATCAAAAACAGCTGGTTTAGCTGGTTTAAGAATAGGTTTTACTTTTGGCAATAAAAATTTAATTAATTATATTAATAAAGTTACAGGACCATATGATGTAAATAGCTTTGCTATAACAGCAGCATTAGCAGCACTTAAAGACAAATCATATATTGATAATTATGTTTTAGAAGTAAAAAAAGCAAGGGAATGGATTTTAAATAAATTTAAATCAACAAAAATCAGAACTCATTTTAGTGGTGGTAATTATTTCTTAATTTGGCCAAAAAAAGATCCTAAAATTTTAATACAACAGATGAGAGAAAAAGGTATTCTTATCAGAAGTATGGAAAACAAAAAAGATATTAGTAAGTCAATAAGGGTTAGTATTGGAACTAAAGAACAAATGAATTTTTTCTGGGACAATTACAAGGTCTTAGATTTAATAAATTAATTACCAAAAATATAAATTGTATTTTGATCGATTCTTTTAGATTTTATTTTAAAATCTTTTCCAACGTATTTTACTTTAAAATTTTTCATATTTTCGATAAACAAATCAGCATTTGAGAAATCACATTCTTTGTTAATTTTTTTGTCACGAGCAAAGTGAACAGGAATAACTAGATTAGGTTTTAGAAGCTTAACTATTCTTGAAGCCTCTTGCCCATCATAAGATTTTATTCCTCCTCCAATTGAAATAAATAAGATATCTGGGCGAGACAAAATAATTTGACTATTGATATCAATATCACCAGCAGCGCCTCCCATATGAACAATTTTAAGATCATTCTGTTCCCAACTCCAAACAGTTGCCATCCCAAATCTTCTTCCATCTACTCTGTCATGTGGTACGGAAATTCCATTTAATAAAATATCTTCAAATTGGTAGATTCCTGGCTCTACAAACATTAATTGATTATTAGGATTATAGCCTTCATCTGGAAGCCTAGAACTAGCCAAAATAAAATCTGCGTTGAATTCTTTTGGCTCTTTCAAATTGCTTGCACAACCTATTGCTTTAAAGGGATTTATAAGAATCGATTTTTCAGCACTATTAATTAAGAAACTACTATGTCCTAGACTTTTTATCACTAAATTCCTTGCCAATAATGTGGTAGGTAAAAAAGAGCTAAATAATATAAAAAAGAAAATGTTTTTAATTTGAGAAATCATATAATGAATTTTTTTATATTTTACTTTTATTCAGCCATTTTTAGAAAATTACTAATTAATTTATGACCAAATTGTGTCAATACACTTTCAGGATGAAACTGTACTCCATGTAAATGCTTATATTCTTTGTGAGAAATAGCCATAATAGTTGAGTCTTCTAAAGTCGCAGTTATATCGAAACAAGTTGGTAATGAACTTGAATCAACTATAAGACTATGATATCTAGTCGCCACAAATGGAGTCTCGATATCTTTAAACAAACCTTTTTGATTATGAAATATTTTAGATGTCTTACCATGCATAAGTTCTTTCCCAACTATAACCTTACCTCCAAAAGCTTGGGCCAAAGCTTGATGCCCTAAACAAACTCCTAATGTGGGAATATTTTTAGATAATTTTTTTAGTATTGGCAGACAAATTCCAGATTGATCTGGATTACCAGGACCTGGAGATAACAGTATGCCACTAGGATTTAGTTTGATAATTTCATCTAGAGTAATTTCATCATTTCTTTTAACTATTAATTCTCTAGTGATTTCATGCTCAACAGAAAGTTCTCCTAAATATTGAACAAGGTTATATGTAAAACTATCGTAATTATCAATAACAAGAAACATATTTATATAGATTTAAATAACAACTGAATTTTAGGAATAAAAATATATACAGCAATAATAACAGAATTAATCGAAGCTAATAACACTGCTCCTGCAGAAGTATCTTTTGAAATTTTAGCCAAACTACTAAATTCTTTTTTCACTACTAAATCAACTATTGATTCAATAGATGTGTTTAATATTTCTAAGATTAAAATAGACATAATTGTGGCAATCAAAATTACATAATTACTTTGACTAATTTGCAGTAAAAAACCAATAATTAAAATTGTAACTGCAAAAATTAATTGAATTTTAAAATTTCTTGAAGTTTTAAATACGTAACTAATTCCACTAAAAGCATACTTAAAACTTTTTAATACATTACTAGAAGTTTTATATGATTCTATTCTATTTTTTAGAGAGTTTATTTTTTTTTCCATAGATTTTTAATCTAATTTTTTAATTAAATATTCCTGAAAATTTAACATATTTTCTAAATCAAGATCATTATTATGTTCCCAACCTAAAAGATGTAAAAATCCATGACTAGCCAACCAGAGCATTTCTTTATAGATTGAATGTTTATATTCATAAGATTGCTCAAGTGCTATCTCAAATGATATAAATATATCTCCCAACTCTATATGATCTAAATTATTTAGAGATTCATCAGAAATGATTGGAAAAGATAGAACATCAGTTGGTCCATTTTTTTGCATCCACTTCTGGTTCATAAAAGCAATTTCTTGATTAGATATTATCTCTAAGCCTAATGAGAAAGATTTTTTTTCAAAAATGAAATTTGGCAATTTATAATCGTCTTTTTTTAATATTATTTTTATCCAAGATAAAAAAACTTTTTCCCAAAAATTAGATTCAAAAATAAGCTTATTTTTAGAATCTTTTAACTTATTTGAAAATTGAGATAATTCATTATATTTAAAAACCAAATCTAAATTTATTTCAGAAATAATTTGTTTTGTCATACATTCTTATACAGGAATATTAGGCTTGCCTATTGTGGCTACAAGTATTAATAACCCTATTAAAATTAGAAAGGTTATTGAAAAATGAGAAATACTTTTTGAACCCTTCCTTACCATATTTCGCATAGCAAGCTTTATAAAGCTTGGGGGAGCAACTTTTTTTTCTATATTTTCGTTTTTATTTTTCATTAGTTATTCAATCGATTCGTTAGAAGAAATATTCATGCGTAATAATTCATGAATAAATGATTCAAGTCCACCATCTAAAACACTATCTAAGTCGTTAGTCTCCTGCATAGTTCTGAGATCTTTTACCATTTGATAGGGATGGAAAACATAATTTCTTATTTGATTACCCCATGCAGCTTCCACAATATCACCTTTAATATCAGCGACTTCTGCAGCTCGTTGTTCTTTAGCAATCACTAGTAGTTTAGACTTAAGAAGTAACATAGCTTTTTCTTTATTTTGTAATTGAGATCTTTCTTGGGTACATCTTACTGAAATCCCTGAAGGCAAATGAACAATTCTCACTGCTGTTTCTACTTTATTAACATTTTGTCCTCCAGCCCCACCGGATCTACTTGTTGTAATTTCTAAATCTTTTTCAGGTATATCAAGTGAAATATTGTTATCTAATTTTGGCATGACCTCTACCCCAGCAAAGCTGGTTTGTCTTTTACCATTTGCATTGAAAGGAGAAATTCTGACTAATCTATGAGTTCCTTTTTCATGTTGTAAATATCCGTATGCATATTTTCCATCAATTTCAAAAGTTACACTTTTAATACCTGCCTCTTCTCCTTGAGATAATTCATTGATGATTAAATTCATTTGATTATTATCAGCCCATCTTGAATACATTCTCAATAATATCTCTACCCAATCCTGTGCATCTGTTCCACCAGCACCTGCGTTAATAGAGACTACTGCTCCTTCCTTATCGTATTCACCACATAACAATCTTTCAAATTCCCATTTATCTAAATTCTCTCTTAATTTCTTTAGGCCCTGCTTGGATTCCGAAATCATTTCCTCTTCTGGTTCTAAAGAATAAAGCTCAAGAGAGGCATTTGCATCAGAAATAAAAGTTTTCCATTTATCTAATAATTCGAGTTGTGCCTTGACATCATCAAGAATTAACATTTGTTTTTTCGCTTCTTCTTGATTCTCCCAAAATTCAGGCTGAGCAGAAATTTGCTCCAACTCTCTCTTTTTCGCTTTTAATCTTGGAACGTCAAAGACAATCCTGAGCATTACCCAGGCGCTCTGTTAGTTCCGAAAGATCTTTTTTGAAATCTGTAATATCTATCAAAATAGAATTTAATTGTTATTTATAATCTAACAGGCACTTTTGTTTAATAGTATAAACTAAGTATTATTTTAAAAAAATGTCCAAAGTTGAAATTTATACTTGGCAATATTGCCCATTCTGTATTCGAGCAAAATCTCTACTCAAGAAAAAAAATATAAATTTTACAGAATATAAAATTGATGGCGATGAAGATGCCAGAGCATTGATGACTGAAAGAGCTGATGGCAGAAGAACAGTACCACAAATATTTATAGATAACGAAGGTATCGGAGGCTGCGACGATCTCTACACATTAGAAAATGAAAATAAATTAGACGCATTATTAAACTAGATCTTATGAAATTTCTATTCGTAATAGATCCAATAAAAAATATAAATCCTCTTAAAGATTCATCTGCTGCTTTAATGCAAGCATCCTCCAAAAAAAATATTGAAATCTGGAGTTGTACTCCTCAAGACCTTGAAGCTAGAGGTGATGAAGTATGGGCATCTTCCGTAAAAGTTGAAGTAAATCCGTGGATTTCTTTCAAAGAGAATAATTGCATCCCGCTAGCCGAATTTAATTGTATTTGGATGAGAAAAGATCCTCCTGTAAATGAGGCTTATTTATACGCAACCCATCTTTTAGAAGTTGCCGAAAGAAAAGGAGTAAAAGTAATTAACAAACCTTCATCATTAAGAGCATGGAACGAAAAGCTAGGTGCTTTGAGATACAGCCACTTGATGGCACCTACAATAGTAGCGAGTAAGGTAAAAGATCTTATTAATTTTGCAAATATAAATAATGAAGTGGTCATAAAACCTCTTGGAGGAAAAGGTGGTCAAGGTGTTATAAGGATAAATAAAAATTCTCCAGGTATTAAATCAATCATTGAATTAATCACTTCTCAAGAAGAATTACCCGTTATGATGCAAAAATTTATTCCTGAAGTCATTGAAGGCGATAAAAGAATAATTATCGTAAATGGTGAAGCGATTGGATCTATAAATAGAATCCCTCAAGGAGGTGATTTTAGGAGTAATTTGGCAATGGGCGGGAAGGCTGAACCAACACTATTAACAGAAAAAGAAAAAAGTATATGTTCAGAATTATCTCAACACTTTAAAGATGAAGGTTTATTTTTTGTGGGTATTGATGTGATAAATGGAATGCTTAGCGAGATTAATGTGACTAGTCCAACAGGTTTAAGAGAAATAGAAAATTTATCCAATAAGAATGTTTCAGAGGAAGTTATTGAAAAATTAGTGCAGATTATCTAGGATTTTTAGCGAAAAATATTTGTTTAACTATAGATTCAAATTTTAATTTAATCTCATCTATTTCTTTCTCTAAAACAGATCCTGCAACTATACCTGAACCAGCAGTAAATTCAATATTTTCTTCAATATATCTTGCTCCTCTTATTGTTAAAAGAAATGAAGCATTTCCTGATGCATCAACCCAACCCATTGGAGAAGCATAATTTCCTCTAGGAAATGACTCAAGAGTGTTTATCCAATCCAATGCTACATTTTTTGGGTATCCACAAACAGCCGGCGATGGATGTAGGTTTTTAAGCAATTCAAAAGGACATATGTTTTCAACTTTAGAGAAAATGAGTGTTTGCAAATGAGAAATATCTCCAAATGAATTTACCTTGATATCACTTTTTTTAAAGTTTGTTATTTTTGAAACTTCTAAACATTTAATTAAATACTCAATTACATAATTATGTTCTTTTAAGTCTTTAGTACTTTTTAGGAGTTTCTTAAAATTTGAATTAGTTGAGATAGTTCCAGCAAGAGCCTCCAAAGTTAAATTAGGTTTAGTGAAAGAAAATAATTTTTCTGGAGATGCTCCAAACAAAATATCCTTACTATTCCTTTTCCAAACGTATCTGCAAGTATTCGGTTGATTCTTTTTTAATCTTTTTAAAATTTCTACTAAATCTAATTTATTTTTAAGTTTTATTTTAATCCTATTTGCTAAAACTATTTTTTCTAGGATACCTTTCTCTATTAATTGAATTCCTCTTAGTAATAGTTTTTTCAAATTTGTATTAGAAGTTTCTAAGGAGATAAAGAAATCATCAATATTAGGAAAATCAAAACTAGTTTTTAAGTTGGATGATTTTATTAATTCTGAGTTACGATAAATAACTTGATTTCTAATTGTCCATATTTCTTCAATTAATGTTCTTAATGATGATTTACCTTCAACATGACCATTGATTCTTAACCAACAATTCTTATCACTTTTAATAATTAATATTTTTGGTAAGATAGCTTCCAAACTAGGAACATCTGAAGATAAATTCTTATTATTCAAGTTTTCAGAAAAAGAAAATAAATAAATTATTTTTGAAAGTGCAAAATTATGAGATTCATTAGTTAAGTTAATTAAATTTTTAAAATTCTCAGAATTAAACTCTTTTGCAACCTCAAATCTTTTTGGACCATCCAAAGTAACATATTTACATTTCTCAAAAGCAATATATGAAATACCATTAGATTCCTCCCAAAATGAAGAAAACGGATATTTATTTATAAACAATTCATATACTTTTAATAAATCAATACAAGGAATCTCAACACAAATGCTTACTAATCCAGAATTCTCCACTTTCTCATCGAAAGAGGAAAATACATCTTTTAAAAAATCTGTTAATTTTAAATCATTTTTCATTACTTATTGAAAATAACTAAAAATCATGCAATAAAGTAAAAAATGTAACTCAATTTATAAACTACATTTAATAATGATCGAATTTTGTGATTTAAATAAAAATGGACGAAGATAAAAAAAAATTATGGAAACAAGCAATAAAATGGCCTCTTTATTCTGTTGCCATACTTCCAGTTTTAATAACAGGGGCTTATTTACTCAATCAATATGAAAAGGTAAAAATTTATAATTTGATTGCATTTACTTTAGCTGCAATTTTTATATTACTTTGGGAAAACCTAACTAATGATTTATTCGACGCAGAAACAGGAATCGATGAATTTAAATTCCATTCAATTGTAAATCTTATAAAAAATAAAAAAATAATTTCATTTATTGCATATACATCTTTAGTTATTGGTTTATTAATAATTTCAATTATTTCAGTATCAACAAGTATAAACATTTTGATTTTGGTGGCATCTTGCTGCTTCTTAGGATATTTATATCAAGGACCTCCTTTTAGATTTGGCTATCAAGGCTTAGGAGAACCATTATGCTGGCTTGCATTTGGACCTTTTGCCTACTCTGCAGTCTTAATTGCGTTAAATCCTTCTAATATTTACTTCGAAGATATTCCCTGGAAAATTTCTTTATTACTTGGTTCAGGACCTTCATTAGCAACAACTCTTGTATTATTTTGTTCTCATTTTCATCAAATTTCTGAAGATAAAAAGCATGGGAAAAATTCACCTTTAGTTCGCCTAGGAGCAAAAAAAGGTACTCAATTTGTGCCTTGGATAATTTTTACAATATATTTTTTTCAACTTTTAACTATAGTTGCTGGATTTATTCCAGTATTTTGTATCCTTTATTTGATTAGTTTTCCCCAAGCAATAAGACTTATAAATTTATTAAGATCTTCTTACAAAAAACCTTCTGCAATAAAAAATTCCAAATTCGTCGCAATAAAATTTCAAACTCTTAATGGAGTTGGCTTAATCACAGGATTAATATTTAATTACTTGCTTATTAAATGAACTTAATATTTAAAAAAAAATCTTATAGCTTTCAGTTTTCCACAAAAGTAGAAAATTCTAAAACCACTTATCTTACAAAACTGGGTTGGATAATTAAATTAACAAGTAATGATAAAAAAATTGGGTTTGGAGAAGTTTCACCACTTCTAGAAGAAGACTTAAAAAAATGTGCAAAACAACTAAATATGATCCCTGAGAATGTAGAAGTATTAAAGTTATCTGAGCAAATACATATTTTTCACCCATGCATTCAATCTGCAATAAATTCTGCATTAGCTGAGATAAATGGAAAAATAATTTTTAAAGAAAACTATACCTTTGATGAAATTGATAAAACAGCCATACTTTTAAATTCTAGAAATTTAATTTCAGAGCTCAATGAAATTAAAAAAATACAATCTAATATTGGGAAATCAGTAACCATAAAATGGAAAGTAGCATTAAGAGATAACCACGAGGAAGAAGCAAATTTAGAAGAAATTTTAAGCCAAATAGGCAATAATATTAAGTTAAGAATTGATGCTAATGGTTCTTGGGGTAGAAAGATAGCTAATAGATGGGCTGATATTTTGAAAGATAACAAAAATATAGATTGGTTAGAACAACCTCTCTGTGTTGATGATATTGAAGGAATGAAAGAACTCAACAAAAAAATCCCAATAGCCTTAGACGAATCACTTTTAAAATTCCCAACTTTGATTGATGAGTGGAAGGGTTGGCAAATTCGAAGGCCTTCTCAAGAAAATAATCCAGTTAAGCTTTTAAGAGAATTAGAAAATAAAAAAGCTTTAATATCTATAAGTACTTCATTTGAAACTGGAATAGGGAAGAGATGGCTTTATCATTTATCTTCTCTACAATTACAAGGACCAACTCCAAAAGTTCCTGGTTTAGCAATGAATAAATTTCCTAATTCGTTCCTATTTTTAAACGAAGCAAAAAAGATATGGGATCAACTATGAAAAATAAAATTCATACTATTGAAGTTGAAAATAATGAAACTCAATCTGTAGAGAAAATTATTGAAAAAATTAGAGAGAATAAAATTATTTATGTAAAAAACAAATTTTATGAAGATGAAGATGTATTAGATTCAATTACTGAAAATGGGCCAGCAATTATCTTAAACAGTAGTGGTAGTTCTGGAAAACCAAGAAAATGTTTTCACCATTTAGATAATCTTAAATTATCTGCATTTACATCAGGACAATGGCTAATAGAACAAGGATTTGAATTGCAAAACTGCTTAATTTTAAATACTTTACCCCTAAACCATATAAGTGGATTAATGCCAATTTTTAGAAGTCAAACTTGGGGATGTGATTGTATTAATATTTCTCCAAATTTAATAAAAAAAACTCGAGAACTTTTACTTTTTACAATTAAATCTAAAAAAAACAAAAAACGCCTGATTACATCATTAGTACCTACCCAATTACAAAGACTTTTAGCTCAAAAAGATGGTATTAGTTGGCTAAAAATTTTTGATCTAATTTGGGTGGGTGGAGCTTCTATCACAGACGAAACTGCAGAACGATGTAAAAAAGAAAAAATAAAATTAGCACCTTGTTACGGCTCAACTGAAACAGCAGCAATGGTTACGAGTTTAAAACCAAAAGAATTCTTAATGGGTTTTAAAAATGTTGGAGAAATACTACCTGATACACAATTAAGAATTAACACACAAGGATTAATCGAGATTAAATCATCCAGAATTGGAATCGAAATAATAGACTCTTCAAAAACTGAAAATTTCAAAAATAAAAATGGGTGGTGGCAAACCGGTGATTTAGGTGAAATTAATCAAATCAATAATTCTTTTTATTTAAACTTTCTTGGAAGAAGTGATAAAGCTTTTAATTCAGGAGGAGAAATCGTATTTCCAAAAGTAATTGAAACTCGATTAAATGATTTCATTATCAAAGAAAATATCCCAATTAATAAATTCAATATTTCAAAAGTATCCGACAAATTATGGGGAAATAAAATTAAAATAATTGTTGAATTTAGAGAACTTACAAATCATAAAAATATTGAAAATTCTTTAAATTTATTAAAAAAATTTTCTCAAAGCTGGCCTAGACATGAAAAACCTGAAAAATGGATTGTTAAAAATAAAAATGCCAGTAAAGAAAAAATAAACTATAAATTTAAAAAATAATAATTAGCATTCTTTTAAATTTGCACTTACATTTGAAGCCTCTATCCATCTTTCTAACTGATCGGGAAGTTCTATTTTATTTCTTGAATCAACATCTAAAGAACAATGTATTATTTTTCCTTCTGCTACTCTATTTCCATTTTTTATAAAAAAGCTATTTACTTGGAACAAATGTGTATTAATTTTATAAGGGGAAATTTTTATTTTTAAGAAATCTCCAATTTTTATAGGCGCAAGAAAGTTTGCTTCGCAATTTACTATGGGAAAAATAATTTGAGATTTACGTATAGAAAAATCCGGAAAAATATCTTGATAAGGAATCCCATAAATTTCGATACTCTCTTCCCAGGCTTCGTGCGACCATTTTAATAAGTTATGAAAATGAATTACACCTGCAGAATCACAATCACCAAATCTTACCTTCTTCTGCAATATTAACCAATCAGCGGGTTTCATTTAAAGAACTTATCTATCAACAGATCCCATAATGACATCTATTGAGCCAAGGATTGCCATAATATCAGCGATTTTGGCACCTTTAAGAATATGAGGCAATATTTGCAGATTATTTAAATCAGCTGCTCTGATTTTAAATCTCCATGGGGTAACTTCATTATTTCCTTGAATAAATACACCTATTTCTCCTTTGCCTGACTCTAATCTTGTATATAATTCTCCGTTAGGAATTTTAAAAGTTGGAGCAACCTTCTTAGCTACATATTGATAGTCGATACCAAATATTTCACTTTTCTTATCTTCTGTCGCCATTCTTTGAGCTTCTAAATTTTCTGTTGGACCTCCTGGAATCATTTTGCAAGCTTGGCGAATGATGCTTAGTGATTGTCTCATCTCTTCAACTCTTACTCGATATCTCGCATAACAATCTCCTTCTTTTTCTGAAGCAATCTGCCAATCAAAATCGTCATAACATTCATAACTATCGACTTTCCTTAAATCCCAGGAAACTCCAGAAGCTCTAAGCATTGGCCCAGACAAAGACCAATTAATTGCCTGGTCTCTTTGTATTGTTCCTAGACCTTCAATTCTTTTTCTAAAAATTGGATTATTTGTGATTAATTTTTCATATTCATCTATCTTAGGACCAAACCAATCACAAAAGTCTATACATTTTTCTAACCAGCCGTATGGGAGATCACATGCGACACCGCCTATCCTAAAGAAATTATTATTTATTAGCCTTTGTCCAGTAGCAGCTTCCCAGAGATCATAGATCATCTCTCTTTCTCTAAAAATATAGAAAAATGGAGTTTGAGCTCCTACATCTGCTAAAAAGGGGCCAAGCCATAAAAGATGATTAGCAATACGATTAAGTTCGAGCATAAGAACTCTTATGTAACTAGCCCTTTTAGGAACTGGAATATTAGCTAATCTTTCAGGAGCATTTACTACAATAGCTTCATAAAACATTCCTGCTGCATAATCCATTCTGCTTACATAAGGGACATACATTACATTTGTCCTATTTTCAGCTATCTTTTCCATTCCTCTATGTAAATATCCAATTACTGGCTCACAATCAATGACATTCTCACCATCAAGAGTTACAACTAACCTTAAAACCCCATGCATTGAGGGATGGTGAGGGCCAAAATTGACCACCATTGGTTCTGTTCTAGTCTCTAGCTGAGCCATTTGAAATTTAACTTCTAAACAAATCTTAGTCGAAAGTTATGCAAACTGAACTATCTGATTCATCTTTTTTCAATCATAAATCAGTTATGACAGATGAGATTATGGCCTCATTAGAGCATTACCCATTAATCCATAACAACCAACTTAAAGGTATAGACGCAACTTTAGGTGGAGGCGGGCACTCTTATAATTTACTGAGAAAATATTCGGATTTAAGTATAATTGGACTTGATCAAGATCCATTCGCGAGAAAATCAGCATCAAAAAAACTTGATGAATTTAAAAGTAGGCTTGATATTAGGGCTACAAATTTTGCGGATTTTATGCCAAAAGAAAAAGTTTCTTTTGTGATTGCAGATCTTGGAGTAAATAGCAATCAAATTGATGACCCTAAAAGAGGATTTAGTTTCCAAAAAGATGGTCCGCTTGATATGCGTATGAATCCTTTTCTTGAGGTTGATGCAGAGAAATTAATTGAGGCTTTAAATGAAAAAGATCTAGCTAACCTAATTTATAAATATGGAGAAGAGAGATTATCAAGAAAGATTGCTAGGAAAATAAAAATGGATTTGAAGGAAAATGGGAAATATTCTGGGACAAAAGAATTAGCCTATTCTATTGCAGGCTGCTTTCCACCAAAACAAAGATATAAAAAAATACACCCAGCAACAAGAACATTTCAAGCACTAAGAATTGCTGTCAATAAAGAAATTGAAGTATTAGAAAAATTTTTGCAAGTTGTTCCTGAATGGATTTTGCCAGGAGGAATTATTTCTATTATTAGTTTTCATTCCCTGGAGGATAGGTTAGTAAAAAATTCTTTTAAGAATGATCAAAGACTAAAAAACCTGACAAAAAAGCCAATAACTCCTTCCGAACAAGAAGTCGAACTCAATAAAAGAGCTAGAAGTGGAAAATTAAGAATTGCTCAATTAAAATAAGAGCCAATAATTTCTAGCGTAATGATCTGATCGTATTTGTAAGAATATGAATTGCTTTTTTTATATCTTTTGAATTAGTGCTTAATCCAATACTTAACCTTATTGAAGATTCTGCTTCTTTAAAAGATCTACCTAAGGCTAGTAAAACATGAGATGGTTCACCATTACTACATGCAGATCCACTAGAACAAATTATTTTAGATTTTAAAAGTTTATGAAACTTTGCTCCGTTTAAATCCAATACAGTCAAATTTAAATTGTGAGGTAATCTTTTTTCTATGGAGCCATTAATTAATAAGCCAGAATTATTTTCTAACAAACCCTCTAAAAGGGTATTTCTATGCAAAAGTAATTTCTCAGCATTATTTTTTTGATTCAAAACTGCTATCTCTATTGCTTTAGCAAAGCCAACTACTAAAGGAAGAGGTAATGTACCAGACCTAAGACCATATTCCTGACCTCCTCCAACAATCAAAGGCTCAAGATTCATTTCTTCATCAATCAAAAGAAGTCCTATCCCTTTAGGACCATATATTTTGTGAGAACTCATCGTTATCATATTTACATCTGATAAAAGATTTTCTAACTCGATATAACCTAAACATTGTGCAAAATCAGAGTGAAAGGTTATTCCTCGCGATTTACATATCTTTGAAATATTCTCTAAAGGCTGGATAACTCCTATTTCGTTATTTGCCAACATAACACTAACCAGAAATGTATCTTCTCTTAAATTTTTTTTGAATTTTTCTACTGAAATTAAGCCATCTTTATCAGGATTAATTTCTGTAACCATAAATCCCTCTTTTTTTAGTTGATTTAGGGGCTCCAAAACAGCTTTATGCTCTGTTTTTAAGGTAATAATATGTCCATAATTTCCTGTTTTTTTATAGAAATTTCTAGCAAAACCTAATAAGGCTAAGTTATTAGATTCAGTTGCCCCGCTTGTAAAAATAACTTTTTTATTCTTAAGAAATAAATTTTGTTCTATTTTTTCTCTTGAAGCTTCCAATATAGCGCTTGCGTTAATCCCCGCCAAATTAGATTTGCTTGCAGGGTTAGAAAATATCTCACTCCAAAAAGGTTTCATAGAATCAACAACATCTTTAGAGCAAGGAGTCGAAGATTGATAGTCTAGTAGTATGGGAGTTGATAGCATTACGTTTAGTATATAAAATTCTTTTTATTACTAGAAAATCAAATTTAAGAATTTAAAAAATGAATGAAATTAATCAAATAAAGAATGAACCGGTAAGAAAATCAAGAATTTTGTTAGTTGATGATGAGCCTGGTTTAAGAACAGCTGTTAAAACATTTCTAGAAGATGAAGGCTTTGAAATATTTATTGCAGTTGATGGAGAGGATGGTTGGGAAAAAGCTCAAACAATTTTCCCAGATTTGATAATTAGCGATGTTATGATGCCACGAGCCAACGGTTATGATTTATTAGAAAAAATTAGAGAGGATGAAAAATTAGGAGGGACTCCAGTTATTTTTCTAACTGCAAAAGGAATGACCCTTGACAGAACAGAAGGTTATCTTGCAGGAGTTGATGATTATATTTCCAAACCTTTCGATCCCGATGAATTAGCTGCAAGAGTAAAAAATGTAATTAACAGACAAGAACGACTATTAAAAGAAGCGGCACGATTCGCAGATATTGACGTAAGCAAAATGGCAAAACAAATTACTGAAATAAAATCTATGCTCACAGACCAAAACCAGACTAATCCAGAAAATAAAATAAATCATCCTAGTTTTACTCCTAGAGAAGCAAGTGTGCTTCAACTAGTAGCAGAGGGACTGATGAACAAGGAAATTGCTAGAAAACTTGAAACATCTATTAGAAATGTTGAGAAATATGTAAGTAGACTTTTTATCAAGACAGGTACATCTAGCCGAACAGAATTAGTTCGTTATGCACTTGAAAATCATTTAGTAAAATAAATTATTTAATTTTTTCGAATTCAATTAGTTTTGAAAAATAAAAAGGAGCTTGATTTAACTTCTTTTTAACAACTTTAAATCCTCTTTCTTTAGCAGCAATAATAATACCCTTTTCTTTTAATGTATATGCCCTTGTAGTTTTACTTGGCCCAGGAAATAATTTTCCAATATTTTTTAGAACAGCAAGAACTGGAGTATAAGGAGCAAAACTAACGATTAGTTTTTCTTTGCTTAAATCGCATAGATGTTGAACCATTTCTTCTGCGACCGGTTGAGGATAATGAATAAATACATCCAAACAAACTACAACATCAAATAATCCTTTTAATTTTTCCAGATCACAAACTTCATATTTAATTTTACCTTGACTCAAACCTAATTCATGAATGCGTTTTTTTGTTTCTTTAATCATTTCAGAAGAAATATCGCTCACCTGTAGTTCTTTTATACCAAGTCTTAATAAAGGTATGGAAAGACTTCCTACACCACAGCCTGCATCACAATAACTTTTTTTTGTTAGTTCAGGATAATTTTTGATGTATGAGACTACATCATCTACAGTTTTTTGATGTCCTTTCCTAATATTTTTCTGAACTGTATTAATTTCATCAGATTTACTATAAATTTTATTCCATCTTTCAAAGCCAGTACCATTAAAATACTCTCTTACTTCACTTTTTTCGATAATCTTATTTGACGTCATAATATTCTATAAAAATTTATTCTTTTTATACTAACTAACTGGCGCCAAATTAATTGCACGCCATTATAGGAAAGAATTGATTTGTTATTTTGTCAGAATTGAATTCTAAAGATACTTATAAAATTGCCGTCGCAATGGGTAGTGATTCAGATTTAAAAACATTGAAACCAGCCATTGATATGTTAAGAGAATTTGGAATTAAAACTGAAGTTTGTATACTTTCTGCACATCGAACACCTATTGAAATGATGGAATATGCAAAAAATGCAGAATCAGAAAACATAAAAGTAATAATTGCCGGTGCTGGGGGTGCTGCTCATCTTCCAGGAATGCTGGCATCCATAACTTGCATTCCTGTAATTGGCGTACCAGTAGAGAGTAAGACACTTAAGGGTATTGACTCTCTTTTATCAATCGTTCAAATGCCGGCTGGAATTCCAGTTGCAACAGTTGCAATTAATGGAGGTCAGAATGCTGGATTATTGGCAATAGAGATGATCAGTTTATTTGATGAATCCATAAAGAAAAATTTGAAAGAATTCAGAGAAAATCTACGTTCACAGGTAAGAACTAAAAATATTAAGTTATCAAATATTGGACCTGACAATTATCTACAAAATAAATGAACTAATATTTTTCTATTAGGCCTTGTTAAGAAAGTTTTCTTTTTTTAGGTAGTTAATAATTTTTTCAACGGAATCATTTAAATCTAATGAACCTGTATCAACAACAATTTCGGGATTAAAAGGAGCTTCATATGGACTAGAAATCCCTGTGAATTCCTTAATTTCACCCAAACGAGCTTTCTTATAAAGACCTTTAGTATCTCTATTTTCGCAAACTGTGATATCAGCAGCACAATAAACTTCAATAAAATCCTTAGATCCAATAATTTTTCTCACCTTATCTCTATCGCTAATAAATGGCGAAACGAATGCTGTAATAGTTATTATCCCAGCATTCATAAATAAATTCGCAACTTCGCCAATTCTTCTTATATTTTCTTCTCTATCTTCATCCGAAAAACCAAGATCTTTACATAAACCGTGTCTAATATTATCTCCATCCAACACATAAGTCGAAAAACCATCTAAGTGCAAAAATTCATTTAAAGAGTTGGCCAAAGTACTTTTACCAGAACCAGATAAACCTGTAAACCAGATAACCATACCTTTATGACCTCTCATTGTCTCTAACTTTTCTCTATCAATAGTTAAGTTGTGCCACTTTATATTGGTTGACTTTGTTTGATTTTGTTCTTTCATTTTTTACTTCATCAAAATTAAAAACCTATCCTAACCCTTGCTTCATAAATTATGAAATCCCTCTTTACGAAGAAACTCAATTGATTTCGATACCATATCACCCTGTAACTGGATATTTCTATCAATTAATATTCCTCCAGTCCCACAAAAAACTTTAATTTTTTTTAGTAATTCTTTTAATAAGATTTCATCCTCAGTGCCTAAACCTCTAATTAAAGTTATAGTCTTGCCCTTTTTACCTTTTTTTTGTTTTGAAATATTTATTTTTGATCTTTTATTAAAATCATCTACCTTAGCTGTTTCTTCAGATTTCATTTCTTGATTATCAAATTCGATCCAATTTTTTTTTCCCATTATTTTCAATATAATCTATAGTTAGTTAATACTTATTCTATAGAAAAAGTGGTAAGTACATTTTCTCGCAAAGATCAAAACTATACCAATGACGATTTAAATCAACCCTCCAAAGAGGGAAGATTTGGAAAATATGGTGGTCAATATGTTCCTGAAACGCTAATGCCCGCTCTTTTTGAGCTTGAAGACGCTGCATCTAATGCATGGAAAGATAAACTTTTTGTAGAAGAATTAAATAATCTACTTAAGACTTATGTAGGAAGAGAAACTCCACTTTATGAAGCCAAAAGACTTACTGAACATTACAAAAATAAACAAGCAACTCCTAGAATATGGCTTAAAAGAGAAGATTTAAATCATACTGGGGCCCACAAAATTAATAATGCTCTTGGACAAGCTTTATTGGCAATAAGAATGGGAAAAAAAAGAATAATTGCAGAAACTGGAGCAGGTCAGCATGGAGTTGCTACTGCTACTGTTTGTGCGAGATTTGGCTTGAAATGTATTATCTACATGGGTGCTGAAGACATAAAAAGGCAATCCCTTAACGTTTTCAGAATGAAACTTTTAGGAGCTGAAGTTAAAGTTGTAAACTCTGGAACTGCAACACTTAAGGATGCTACTAGTGAGGCCATTAGAGATTGGGTTTCTAATGTCGAAACCACACACTACATTTTAGGATCTGTTGCAGGCCCACACCCTTTCCCAAAAATTGTGCGAGATTTTCATGCAGTTATAGGTGAAGAAACTAAAAAACAATGTTTGGAATCATTTGGATCTTTGCCTGATATTTTGCTTGCTTGTGTAGGTGGGGGATCAAATGCAATGGGGCTTTTCCATCCCTTTGTTAAAGAAACTTCTGTGCGTCTTATTGGAGTTGAAGCCGCAGGAAGCGGAGTTGATACTGACAAACATGCTGCCACTATCACTAAAGGTTCAGTTGGAATTTTGCATGGATCAATGAGTCTTCTCTTGCAAGATGATAATGGTCAAGTACAAGAAGCTCATTCAATAAGTGCAGGTTTAGATTACCCTGGAGTAGGACCTGAACATAGCCATTTAAAAGATATAGGTAGAGCAGAATATGGATCAGTCACAGATCAAGAAGCTTTAGATGCTTTAAAACTTGTTAGTCAACTAGAAGGAATTATACCTGCACTTGAAACTTCCCATGCCTTTGCTTGGTTAGATAAATTATGCCCTACTCTTGAAAAAGATACTCATATAGTTATAAATTGCTCTGGTAGAGGCGACAAAGATGTTAATACTGTTGCATCTTTATTAGATATTTAATCAATACCTTGGGATTGATGGGTCAATATATCTACTCCATCCATCTATACCCTCCTCCAAATTCCATATTTCGCTCACAATATTATTATCCAAGCACCATTGAGAAAAGTTATAACTTCTTATTCCTGCGTGACAGGTAACTACAATTTCTCTGTCTAATAAACCAGCAAATATTTCTTCAACATATTCTGATGTGACTTTACTAATTGGTATATGTAAAAATTCTTTTGAGAAACGAGCTATTTCAAGCTCTGACTGTTCTCTTACATCAATCAAAACTGGATCTTCTTTCTCAGAATTAAACCAATCATTGAGACTAGAAGCATTTATAGATTTTGGATAACTTCCCAATTTATAGGATAAATTTTGTGTTATTTACAATTTAATAAATTAAGTTGCAGTAGGAAGTTTATTGTTAAAAATAAAAATAAACATTGATAATGAAACTTAAAGTAGTAGCAATAATACTATTATTATCTTTATTCCTTTTTTTTGGTTTTAAAAAAGTTTCTGCTAATAAAAATAAGGAACAAAGTACAAATATTGAGCAACTAAATATCATAAGATATATCCCTAAAAACAATAAATTATTATTTATTTCAAATTTAGATAGTTTTCATATTGTTAATAATAATGAAAAAGATAAAAATTCAACAAACCAAGATGACTTTGTTTTAATAAAAGACTCTATATTAGATTACTTAGGTATAGATCTAGGCAACAATAAATTAGAAGATATCTATAACAATGAACTTATAATCTCATTTTTTGAAAATAATAAAAAACTAAAAGATGATATTTTGATTATTTTTAAAATTAAGCCAGAAAAAACAATAGACGATTTATTAAATTTGCCTAATAAAATTGATCAAATTGATGAGATAATTTCAATTAATAGAGAAAACAAAATAAATTTCCTTAACTATGTATACCGAACCGAAGATAATTATATAATTGCTTCATCAGATAAAAAATTGATCAAAAATAGTATAAACTCTAGTAATGATTTTAAAGAAAAAAAATTTCAATATGAGAGAGAACTTTTTGGACTCAAAAATCAAAAAAATATTTTATTTACAAAAAAATTTGGGGAAAGTATATTTTTTGATAAAGAAATTTTTACTAATAAAAATGAGGATATTGTAGCTACTACATTTGATTTAAAAAATAAACATTTAATTTTAAAATCATATTTACTAAATAATAAAAAAAATATTGACTTTCTTGCTTATGATAAATTCATAAATAAAGAAAATACGCATGAAAATAATCCTCAAGTTTCAATTTTTACTGAAATTAAGAATTTTGAAAAATATCTAAAACCTTTTATAAATAATTTTGAACAAAGTTTTTTTGAAGATTTTAACCAAAATACAAATCAAAACATCTTAATTCTCAATTCAAAAAAAGATTGGCTTTTTACATTTGAAAAAAATACTGAAAATCAATTTGATTTAAGTACTTTGAAAAAACTAAAAGATTTCAACAAATATACTTTAAAACAAAATGATACTATTTACTCAATATACTCTAAAGATATTCTTGAAGAAAAAAACGATGCAATAAAACAATTAACTTTTGAAAATATCTATTCAATAGAATCAGGAGGTTTGCAATTCATAAGTAATTTTTTAATAGATAGTAAAAAACTAGAAACAATCTCAAAAAAATTTTTCAACCTAAAAAGTTATAAAGATAAATCTACTTTTCTTTTTGCCAAAGTTGATATCAAAGATGAAAATTCCAATAGAATTAAATATTTACCTGATTTGGAAGATCTTAATTTTCTCATTAGAAATATTTTAAAAATATCAAATGAAGAATATCTAGAAATCATAAGTCAATCTATTCCAGAAAAAAATCCAATACTTTACACAGAAACAAGTTTAAAAATACCTTAATAAAGTTATTCAAACAAGCTTAAAAAACAATCATTTGTAATTTTTGTGAAGTTTATAACTTGTGGTTAATTAAAAATTATTTGACTATCTTTAATCTATAAGTATTTGATATTGAATTAAGCAATTGGACAATAAAAAACTAATTTTAAAACCAGGATTAGAGGGTGTCCCAGTTACTAATTCATCTATTTGTGATATCGACGGCAACAAAGGTAAATTATTGTACAGGGGATACTCGATTGAGGAACTATCCAAAAAAAGCAGTTTTTTAGAAACTGCTTACCTATTGATTTGGGGTGAATTACCCACGGCTATCCAACTTAGAGATTTTGAACAAGAAGTTCAGATGCATCGAAGGTTAAGTTTTAGAGTCAGAGATATGATGAAATGTTTCCCTGCGACAGGTCATCCTATGGATGCTCTTCAGTCTAGTGCCGCTTCTTTGGGGCTCTTCTATTCGCGTAGGGCAATAGATGATCCTAATTACATCTACAACGCAGTTATAAGACTAATAGCAAAAATACCCACAATGATTGCTGCGTTTCAACTTATTAGAAAAGGGCAAGACCCAATTCAACCAAGAGATGATTTAACTTACTCATCAAATTTTCTTTACATGCTGACTGAAAAAGAACAAGATCCTATAGCTGCAAAAGTTTTTGATAGATGTTTAATTCTACATGCCGAACATAGTTTAAACGCAAGTACATTTAGCGCTAGAGTGACTGCAAGTACTCTTACAGATCCATATGCTGTCATCGCCTCTGCAGTAGGAACCCTGGCGGGTCCACTGCATGGAGGAGCAAATGAGGATGTGATTGCAATGTTAGAAGAGATTAAAACCCCAGAAAATGCTGGGTCTTTTTTAGATAATGCAATAAAAAATAAAAGTAAGATAATGGGCTTCGGCCACAGAGAATATAAAGTCAAAGATCCAAGAGCAATAATTCTTCAAAAACTGGCAGAGGAACTTTTTATAAGATTTGGAGCAGATGAAATGTATGATGTTGCTAAATCACTTGAGGCAGAGGCAATACCAAGACTTGGGCCTAAGGGTATATTCCCTAACGTGGATTTTTATTCTGGTCTTGTTTATAGAAAACTTGGAATTCCTCGTGATTTATTTACTCCAATTTTTGCAATATCTAGAGTGGCTGGTTGGTTAGCTCATTGGAGAGAGCAACTTGGAGCAAATAGAATTTTCAGACCATCGCAAATCTATACAGGTTCAGCACCAAGAGATTGGATCGGCTTAGAAAATAGAGAATAATATTTGCTGCTTTTCATAAAAAACACACATATTGTTTGTGAAGAGCTAATCTATTAGATAAATAACATAAAAACTTTGGAATACGGATTAGATCTCGAATATAGTTTTAATGAATTCTTAAAAGGTTTTGGCCTTTCCAGCGAAATCGCTCATATAATTTGGCTCCCTATACCTATGCTTTTAGTTTTGGTAGCAGCAGTTGTTGGCGTTTTAGTAACAGTTTGGCTTGAAAGAAAAATATCTGCTGCTGCCCAACAACGAATAGGTCCCGAATATGCTGGAGCACTTGGCGTCCTCCAACCAATTGCAGATGGTCTTAAGTTACTCGTCAAAGAAGATATTATTCCTGCCAAAGCGGATGGAATTCTCTTCACTGCCGGACCTATATTAGTTCTTGTCCCAGTAATTCTGTCCTGGCTAATTGTTCCTTTTGGACAAAACCTTTTAATAAGTAACGTTGGTATTGGAATTTTCCTATGGATCGCTTTAAGCAGTATTCAGCCAATTGGCCTTCTTATGAGCGGATACGCATCAAATAATAAGTATTCTTTATTAGGAGGTTTAAGAGCAGCGGCTCAATCAATAAGTTATGAAATTCCTTTAGCTTTATCTGTACTGGCTATTGTACTAATGACAAATTCTCTAAGTACTGTTGACATTGTCAATCAACAAAGTGGTGCAGGAATCCTAAGTTGGAATATATGGAGACAACCTGTTGGTTTTATAGTCTTTTGGATTTGTGCTCTTGCAGAATGTGAGAGACTTCCATTTGACTTACCCGAAGCTGAAGAAGAATTAGTTGCAGGATATCAAACTGAATATGCAGGGATGAAATTCGCATTGTTCTATCTTGGTAGTTACATTAATTTAATCCTTTCAGCTTTGTTGGTTTCTATACTTTATTTAGGAGGATGGGGTTTTCCTGTTCCAGTTGAATTAATAGCTAAGTTTCTAAATTTGCCAATTAATGCACCCTTCATACAAGTATTCACTGCATCAATAGGAATTGTTATGACTGTATTAAAAGCATATCTTTTGGTTTTCATTGCAATACTATTGCGTTGGACAACTCCTAGAGTAAGGATCGATCAACTATTAGATCTAGGATGGAAGTTTCTTCTTCCAATTTCTCTTGCTAATCTTTTGATAACTGCAGGATTAAAACTTGCATTTCCTCAATTCTTCGGTGGTTAATTTTAAGTAAAAATATTTAAATTTAAAATTAATCCACTAAAATAGAATAACTAAGTAAATTCTTCAAAATGAAAAATTTCCTTCAACAAATAAATAGCTATATCAAAGAAGCATATAATGCTGGCAAGTATTTATATAATGGCTTATCAGTAACTTTTGATCATCTTCGAAGAAGGCCTGTTACTGTTCAATATCCATATGAAAAATTAATACCTTCTGAAAGATATAGAGGAAGGATACATTATGAATTCGATAAATGTATTGCTTGTGAAGTTTGCGTGAGAGTATGTCCCATAAATTTACCAGTAGTTGATTGGGTCATGAATAAAGAAACCAAAAAAAAGGAACTTAGAAATTATTCTATAGACTTTGGAGTTTGTATATTTTGCGGAAATTGTGTTGAATATTGTCCAACTAATTGTTTATCTATGACCGAAGAATATGAACTAGCTACTTTTGACAGACACAATCTAAATTTTGATAATGTTGCACTTGGTAGACTACCCACAAATGTTACAACAGATCCTTCAGTGAAACCTTTAAGAGAACTTACCTATCTTCCTAAAGGTGTCATGGACCCTCATGAAATCCCAGCTTCAGATACTAGAGTTGGTAAATTACCTGAAGAAGTTTATGATTGGATGAGACCAGAACACAATGAAAATAAAGATACAGTTTCTAATCCAAACAATTAATTTCCATTAATTTATGTCAATTGCAATAACAACTCAAATTATTTGTTTTTCGGTTTTATCATTAGTTATCCTTATTGGAGCACTAGGTGTTGTATTGCTAGAAAGTATTGTTTATTCAGCTTTTCTTCTAGGAGGAGTTTTCATGAGTGTTGCGGGATTATATCTTCTTTTAAATGCAAGTTTTGTTGCTGCAGCACAAGTTTTAGTTTATGTAGGTGCAGTTAATGTATTAATAATCTTTGCCATAATGCTAGTCAATAAAAAAGAAGATTTAAAGCCCATCAGTGACATTAAATCAAGAAGAATCATATCAACATCAATATGTTTAACCCTATTAAGCCTTTTAATAAGAGTTGACTTGACTAATGTATGGAGCCTATCAAGTCCTCAAAACTCTATAAGAGAAGAATCAACTATCAGAATTGGTGAACATCTTTTTAGTGATTATCTACTCCCATTTGAAGTTGCATCAGTTTTACTTTTAATGGCAATGATTGGAGCTATTGTTTTAGCTAGAAGAGATGTAATGAGCAAGGATATTTCCACTGGATTACCTGTTGATCAAGAGTTAATTGAAAAATCATCAGAACCATTACTTACAAATAAAAATTAACCTTTCACTTTTCTCATGATGAATTTAGAAACAATTCCTCTTCAAGCATTTTTAATAGTATCTTCAGCACTATTCTGTATTGGGATTTGGGGATTATTAAACAGCAGAAATGCGGTAAGAGTTCTTATGAGCATTGAGTTAATGCTCAATGCAGTAAATATAAACTTAATGGCGTTTTCTTCTTATGTGGACAATAATTTAATTCAAGGACAAGTTTTTACAATTTTTGTGATTACTGTTGCTGCAGCAGAAGCAGCAGTAGGATTAGCTATCTTATTATCTCTCTATAGGAATAGAGTGACTGTAGATATGGAAAGTTTTAATTTATTAAAATGGTAAAACCACTAAATGCAACTTTCATTAGTGCTTATTATATATCGTTCAGATAGTTCTATAGCTCAAGAGGCTTCTAAATTCTGTGAAGAAGTCCTCAAAGCTAAAAATATAAAATCAAAAATAATTCAAAGTGATTTTCACAGAGATGAAATTGCAAAACATCTTTATAATCAAAAATTACAACCAAATATTGGCATAGTTCTTGGTGGAGATGGAACCTTTCTAAAATGTGCAAATGCTTTAGCTGATTATGATATTCCTTTGTTGAGCATTAATATTGGTGGTAATCTGGGTTTCCTTACGCAAGAAAAAGATTTTTTGCTTAACAAATCTTTTATTGAAATCCTTGAAAACGAAGAATATAAAATTGACTTTCGTAATAGATTAAATTGTAATATTTTTATTAATCGGACAAGTTCTGAGAAAAAGATTATAAAAAGCTACGATGCCTTAAATGATTTTTATTTTAAATCTGTTGAAGAAGACATTTCTCCAACCAACCAAATTGAACTTGAAATAGATAACGAGAAGGTTAATGAATACAAAGGTGATGGATTAATCATATCTACATCTACTGGTTCAACAGCCTACTCAATGGCTGCAGGGGGGCCAATAGTGCACCCAAGTATTGATGCAATGATAATTAACCCTATATGCCCGATGAGTTTGGCTAGTAGGCCAATAGTAATACCTAATACAAGTAAGGTAATCATAAAACCTGTAAAAAAAAGTAAAGGGGAAATTAAATTATGGAGAGACGGGTCAAAATGTATGACCATCAAGGAAAATTATTATTGTGAGATCAAAAAAGGGCAATTGCCCTGCAAAATAATAAAGTTTAAAAAAAGCACAAGTTACTATAGTACCCTAATAAAAAAATTAGATTGGAAAGGTGATTTATCTCAAAAAAATTTTAAAAATTAAATGGCCTTAGAGATAGAAAGAAGATTTCTTATAAAAAATGATAATTGGAAAGAATTCATAAATAAAAAAATCTATATTGAACAAGGATATTTATCCAAAAGTTTAGATGGTTGGATTATTAGAGTAAGGCTTACAGGCAAAAACTCTAAAATTGCACTTAAAAAACATATCAAAGGCTTTACCAACTTTGAATTTGAATACTCCATTCCACGAAGCGATGCTGAAACAATAATGTCAAATCTTGCAAATACAATTAAAAAAGATAGATTTTTTTTAGAAATTGAAAAAAAATCTTGGATTATAGATTGCTTTAAAGAAAATAATTATCCACTTAAAATTGCAGAAATTGAACTTTCTTATGAAGAGGAAGATTTAATTCTTCCATCTTTCATTTCAAAAGAAATCACAGGTCTGACCCGTTACTCCAATTTCAGTCTCGCTAACAACCCTTTTTCAGATTGGAAAAAAGAATATTTACAACTTTAAAAAGTTACTAGTCAAAGTAACCACTCTTCCTTTATATTTTTTTTATATTTAAGTAAAGTATTTTTTATTTTCTTCAGATGTATGGTCTTTACGACAAAGAAGGAATATTGAGATTTGTTGATTCAGACAAAGCTGTTTGCATCGCTTATGCTGAACTATTCGAATTAGGTTCTACGAATTATTGTTTAATGGATTTAGCTAATGATACAAAAAAAGTTAAGAGTACTAATCTTGATCAGAATCTGGGAGAGAACAACAATTAAATCCGTCTCTACAAATCTTTCCGTTATCCATTGCCCAATTTAAGAGAGCTACCCTATTTTTCGAACCTGTTTTTGTAAACATATTACTTACATGATTATCAACAGTTCTTTTGCTGATGGTTAATTTTACTGCGATTTCTTGATTTGTGAGCCCATCAGCCACGAGATCTATGATTTCCATCTCTCTTGTTGAGAGACCCATCATATCAATGTTGTTTACTTCTTCTTCAACCATTTGCATTTAAACAGTTCCTTTTTTATATTAATTAAGTTTAGCAATCTCACTACGCTTGTTAACCAATTAGGAAACAAAAGCAATTGAAATCAAAACTTCAGCAGACTTTAGAAAAAAAATCCAAAGTAATTACGGCAGAGTTAATGCCCCCTAGAGGTGGAGACCCCATTAGATCTCTTAAGATAGCACAACTTTTGAAAGATAAGGTACATGCTGTTAACATTACCGACGGAAGCAGGGCAGTAATGAGAATGTGCAGCTTGGCTATGTCTAAACTATTACTGGAAAATGGGATAGAACCAATAATGCAAATATCTTGCAGAGATCGTAATAAAATTGCTTTACAATCAGATATTCTCGGAGCAAATGCTTTAGGAATTAAAAACATCTTGTGTATTACCGGTGATTCAGTAAAAGCAGGGGATCAACAAGATGCTAAAGCCGTTCACCAGTTTGAGTCAGTAAGATTACTTCAACAAATTCAAGCATTTAATAATGGAATTGATCCCACTTTTGGGGAACTTCCAGATAAAAAAACTTTTATATATGCGGGAGCTGCAGCAGATCCTAGTTGCAGAAACCAAAAAAGTTTAGAAAATAGAATAAGAAAGAAAAAAGAGGCTGGAGCTCAATTCATTCAAACTCAGATGGTAATGAAAAAAGAAAATTTGATAGATTTTTGCGAAAAAATAGCCAATCCCCTTGAGATTCCTGTAATCGCAGGTGTATTCTTATTAAAATCATACAAAAATGCTCTCTTTATCAACAAATACGTACCAGGCGCAAATATTCCTGAAAATATATTAAATCGTCTAAAAGATGCCAAAAACCCCTTGGAAGAAGGGATTCAAATTGCTGCAGAACAAGCTCAAGACTTTTTTAACATAGCTAACGGAATTCATCTTATGGCAGTTAAGACTGAACATTTAATCCCAGAGATTCTTCAAAAAGCTAATCTTAATCTGGAATGTTAATCAAATCAGTACCTAATAATTCTGCCATTGCTTTCTGCTGAGGAGATGGCTCAGTCATATCAGATCTTCTAGAATCTGTTATCAACCAATCCAAAGATGCATCTTGCAAATCAAAGTGATCTCCATTTTTGCCAACACAGTAACGGCCAAATACTAATTTATCTACTAATCGAACACCTTTACCAATTTTGGAATAATCAAAAATAATTGAATTATCAATTGTTGCACCTTCACAAATACAACAACTTGGGCCAATCATTGTAGGTCCAATAATTGTTGCACCATCTTCTATTCTCGTCATTCCACCAATGTATACTGGCCCAGTAATATCAACTGTTTCCCAATTAGCAGCAACATTTAATCCAGTAAAAACCCCAGGTTTAATTTCTTTACCAGGTATCTCGACTTGTCTTACCTTACCTTGTAATACATTACGAATAGCACTCCAATAATCAGGAACTTTCCCAATATCTACCCATTCGAAATCCATTGGAAGTGCAAAAAATGGTAAATCCATTTCAACAAGTTTAGGGAAGAGATCAGCACCAATATCAAATTTTTCACCTGATGGTATGTGATTAAAAATTTCTGGTTCAAAAAGGTAGATACCTGTATTTATAGAGTCACTTAAGGCTTTATCTATAGATGGTTTTTCTTGAAACGCCCTTATTCGACCATTATTATCTGAAACTACCACGCCATAACTTGATACTTGATCTCTAGTAACTTTTTTAGTTATTAAACTTGCAATTGCTCCTTTTTCCTTATGTTTCTTAACTGCTTCTGTCAAATCTAAGTCAACTAAGGCATCGCCACAAAGTACAACAAAAGTTTCATCAAAGAATTTTTGAAAATCTTGAATTTTTTTTAATCCCCCTGCTGAACCTAAAGCATCTCCAATTAATTCTCCGTCTTCAATTCTACCTTCGAAACTATATGCTATCTCCACACCAAATCTTTGACCATCCCGAAAGTAATTTTCAATTTCTTCAGCGAGGTGAGAAACGTTAACCATTATTTCTTTAAACCCATGCTCTTTTAGAAGTTCCAAAAGAAACTCCATAACAGGCTTTTGTAAGATCGGTATCATAGGTTTTGGGATAATATGAGTTATGGGCTGAACACGTGTACCTTTACCTGCTGCAAGTATCATTGCCTTCATGAAATCAAAACCTATCTTTAAAGATTATACGTTATTACTATTTAAGCTTTTAAACAGCAGAAGGGTATGTATTGCTTACCTCGAGATTTTCTATAGGCAATTGAGCTAAACCTCCATCAGGAATTATTCTTTTAATTTGAATTGGGCCATATAGTGAATTAATTTGTTTAATTTCAATTTTATTTTCAGATGATAAAAATAACAAAGCCCAAAAGACTCCAAGACGATCTTTATCTAAATCATTTTTAACAACTGTTTGCCATTTCTCAACTAAATATTCAAAATCTGTCCACTGTAACGCTTTTTCCCACCCATCAATAAATTTACCTAATGCCTTAGTGGTTTCGGGTAGTTTCTCCCGATGGGCTAATGATTTCACTTGGGAAATTAAAGCCTTATCAGAATATTTTTTATTTCTTTTTCTCTTCATAAGCATAAGATCCTGAGTTTCTATAACTTCAGCGATAGACTCCAACTGACTAACCAGTTCTCCCAGGGTTGTTGTACGTTGAAGAATTGGTTGTGCTATGGATCTCCTTCTAAGATATTTTTCAGGATATTTTGGAATATCAAATTCTTGATCAATCCACTCTTGATCTTCCACACTAAAATTATCTTCAAAATCTGAAGAATTTTCTCTAAAAACATCAGATTCCAAAACTTGAGCCTTTAAATTAACTAGTACGGAAGCAGCAAAAAAAGCCTCGCTCGTCTCAGATAAATCCTTGTGATATGAATTTTGACTATTTGATTTGGTTCCGA
Source organism: uncultured Prochlorococcus sp. (assembly GCA_902538515.1). GTDB lineage: Bacteria > Cyanobacteriota > Cyanobacteriia > PCC-6307 > Cyanobiaceae > Prochlorococcus_A. The sequence goes on from CACBFH010000003.1 coordinate 33,395, forward strand.
TATTTTGTGAATATTGCTCTAAAAAGCTATCTATTACATTTATTACATCAATATCCCATGGATCAAGATCACCTTTACCAGCAGCATCTTGAAGAAACTTAATCAACAATCTGGGGCCTAATTGTTGCTTATCAATGGATTTGGAATGATGTATTTTAAAGTGGCAAATATCTACTTATAAGATATCTTCTTAATTATTTAATGCCAAACAATATTGCATTAATTTAAAAAATTATATTTTTGGAGCTTTTAGAATATCATTTTTTTTAGTTCCTGAAAAAATATTTGTTTTAACAGCGCTTTTAACAGCAGTTAAATCTCTATCAACTAGGTTATTAATAGATGCAAGATAACTTTCAGTTACTAATCTTGGATATAGACCTATTCCAATTATCGGCAACAGTAAACAAGCAATAATATAAACTTCCCTCGGCTCTGCATCTATCAGTTTTCGTTCTTCTGTTAATTTAGGATTTTCTTTACCAAAGAAAATTTCTCTTAACATTGAGAGAAGATAAATAGGAGTAAGTATTACACCAATAGCAGCTAAAGATGCCATAACCACCCTAAAGGGAAGTGTATACACTTCATCAGTAACAAATCCTGTGAATACCATTAATTCAGATACAAATCCACTCATGCCAGGCAAAGCAAGGGAAGCAAGGGAACAAGCAGTCCAGAGAGCAAACATGATTCTCATTTTTTGTCCTACACCACTCATCTCATCCAGTTTAAGAGTCTTTGTTCTGTCATAGGTTGCACCAACAAGAAAAAACAAGCTTGCTCCAATCAATCCATGACTAACCATTTGTAGCATCGCTCCGCTTGTTCCAAGGCTACTAAAACTACCTATTCCAATAAGCACAAAACCCATATGACTTATAGAACTATATGCAATTTTCCTTTTGAGATTTCTTTGCGCAAAAGACGTTAATGCAGCATAAATTATATTTACTACTCCCAAAACTATTAATAAAGGGGCAAATTGAGCATGAGCGACTGGTAATAATTGAGCATTAAATCTTAAAAGCGCGTATCCTCCCATCTTTAATAAAATTCCAGCTAAAAGCATATGAACAGGAGCTGTAGCCTCTCCATGCGCATCTGGAAGCCAAGTATGAAGGGGAACTATTGGGAGTTTTACTCCAAAAGCAATTAGGAGACCAATGTAACAGAATATTTGGAATTTTTGACCAAAATCTTGAGCTGCCAAATGCGAAAACTCAAAGTTAGGAATCCCAGTACCGTAGAAACCCATAGCCAATGCTGCCAAGAGGATAAATATAGAACTACCAGCTGTATAAATTATGAATTTTGTTGCTGCATATTGTCTGTTTTTGCCTCCCCATATAGCTAATAATAAATATACAGGAATTAACTCAAGCTCCCAAGTTAGAAAAAATAGAAGCATATCTTGTACCGCAAATACAGCGATTTGCCCACCATCCATCACCAATATCAAAAAGAAAAATAGCTTTGGTTTGAACTTTACAGGCCATGCAGCTAGAACTGCTAAAGCAGTAATAAAACTAGTTAATAATATCAATGGCATCGAGATTCCATCAGCACCAACAGACCAAGTAAGACCTAAATCAGGCAGCCAACTAATTTTTTCTTTCAGTTGAACATTTTCATTGTTAATATCAAATCCATTTATATATGATCCTACAGTTATTAAAAAAGTTATTAATGCAATAGACAAAGCGAACCATCTAACCTCTTTTCCGTTTCCTTTGTCTGGGAAAAAAGGTATCACAAAAGCAGCACCAATTGGAAACAAAATGGAGGCAGATAGCCAAGGAAAATTAGATAACCCAGCTCCTAAAGTCCCTAACATTTGTGTTGTAAAATATGAAAATAAATAAATGCTCAATTTAATAATAATTTTGTCTTAAATAGAGTCTAGAAATTATCTGTATTTTTTCACCCAATAGACAGTGAAGACACACAATTGTGATTATGTTACTTGAGGAGATTGAAAACCAAATATTGCAACTAGTAAGATTACTCCTCCAAAAACAATAAGAGCGTAAAATTGAGCTCTACCAGTCTCAAAATATTTTAAACCTTCTCCACTGCCTAAAGTTACAAGTCCAGTAAGATTTACCACCCCGTCAACAACCTTAGAATCAACTTCTAAAACTTCTTTAGCAAGTTTTCTACTGCCTTTAACAAAAAGTTTTTCATTAATATCGTCAAGATACCATTTATTCGACAAAAATTGATTAATGGCAGGGAACTTTTCAGCAAATAAAACTGACAAATTAATTTTTTTCACAAAATATGCTTGATAAGCAATAATAATTCCAGCTGCTGCAATAAAAACTGAAGCTATAGCTAAAGGCAAAAATTCTTTTATTTCAAAGGCTTTTGCAGCAATTTCTGCTTCTTCAGGATCTAATAAATTTGCAAGTTTACTGTCCCATGGAAGTCCCATAAAGCCGATGATTAAAGAAGGCACAGCTAGAAATACTAAGGGAAAAGTCATTGACCAGGGAGATTCATGAATAGAACCATTTTCGTTATGATCCTCTTCATTTTCATCATCTAGATTTAATTTAGAAGCTATTAAAAGCTCTTTTTGCAATTCTTTGTTTTCTCCCCTGAAATCTCCTTCAAACGTCAAGAAATAAAGTCTAAACATATAAAAAGCAGTCATACCAGCGGTTAAAAGTCCTACAAACCAAAAAGCTGGGAATGAGATAAATGCATTTCCGAGTATCTCGTCTTTACTCCAAAATCCTGCCAAAGGTGGAATACCACTAATTGCTACACATCCTATTAAAAATGTTGTTGAGGTAAATGGCATTTTTTTTCTTAATCCGCCCATTAATCTCATATCTTGAGCCAATAGAGGCTGATGACCAACTACTTCTTCCATTGCATGTATTACAGAACCAGATCCCAGAAATAGCATTGCTTTAAAACAAGCATGAGTAACTAAATGGAAAATTCCTGCTATTGGAGCTCCACAACCCATCGCAAGCATCATGTAGCCAAGTTGGGAAACAGTGCTGTATGCTAAACCCTTTTTTAAATCCATCTGAGTCAAAGCTATAGAAGCTCCTAAAAAACAAGTAATAGTGCCAACTAAAGCAATAACGAACTGTATAGAAGGGAATATTGAATACAATGGTTGCAACCTAGCTACTAAAAATATTCCTGCTGCGACCATTGTTGCTGCATGGATAAGTGCAGAAATCGGCGTCGGTCCTTCCATAGCATCAGGTAACCAAACATGAAGAGGAAACTGCGCGGATTTTGCCATTGGTCCTAAAAAAACTAAAAAACAAAGAAGTAAGGCAGCCCAAATTGGTATTGAATGATCTGCTACTGATTGCGAAATTCCTGTAGCTATTTCATTAAAATCGAAACTATTAGTTGCCCAAAATAAGCCAAGAATGCCAAGTAATAAGCCAAAGTCACCAACTCTATTAACAACAAATGCTTTTTGCGCAGCGTGAGCAGCACCATCTCTTTCGTACCAAAAACCAACCAACAGGTAAGAACACATTCCAACCAATTCCCAAAAAACGTAAATCTCTAACAAATTTGGACTAACTATCAACCCCATCATTGAACTACTAAATAAAGCTAAGTAAGTAAAAAATCTTACGTAGCCCTTGTCATGAACCATATAACCATGTGAGTAAATCATTACCAGCAAAGTTATTGTGGTCACTAAAGCGAGCATTACACTACCCAAAGGATCAAGGACAAAGCCCATTGGGATCGTGAAATCACCAGCATTAGCCCATACAAATAATTTTTCTACTGAATGATAACCGTTAACTTGTTCAATTAAAGCTTTATAACTAATGACCGTAGATATACCAACAAAGGAAATTAGACCTACAGAGACAATTTCTCTTGAGTTATTAATTATCTTGTTGATACTAATCAGCCCCAAACCAGAAAGCACTGCACCAATTAATGGGAAAACAGGAATTATCCAGGCAATTTCTGAAGCTTGTAGCATTTTTTTAAAACTGATAATTTGATTTTAAACTGTCAATTGAAAAATTCCGACAAAAATGATGAATTAAATGTTTTAACAGCAATATTTATGTATTGATGGGACCACCAAAGCACGCCTATTGCAATCAATATACCAACTTGAGATAACCTAAAAAATTCTTTAATTTTAAATTCTTGCCTCCCTTGGAGTATTGCCAAAAAAGGAATTATGGAAGTATTTTTTTTAAAAATTTCAAATTCATCTCCAAATCTCTTAGCTAATCTCTTATCCCCATGCCAAATTGCAAAAAGGTGATGCAAAATTAAGCCAATAGAAGTTAACAATGTGAATGAAGTACCAATCCATAAAGTATGCGCAAAACACCAAATTATCTGACCAAATGCTTGTGGATGTCTTGTTATTCTCATTATTCCGGTTCCGTAAATTCGCACCTTAGGTTTTAAAACCGACGGAATTTCCAACAAATTATAAGTAGCAGGATATAAAAATAAAAAACTAATGGCAGTTAAAAACCAAACTACTATAAAAACAAAATTATTTCCTTGGAAATTCCATAATCGGATTCCATCATATCTATGAGCAAGAAAATAACTAATAAGGATAATTGCGGATGGCAAGCTTAAAGAAACAAAGCATAACCTCCATAATCTTGGTCCAATTATTGATTCAGCCTTAAATCTTAAAGCAGCTCCACCGCTATGGATTATTGCAAAAATCAAAATTAACAATAATATTATTAAAGAAGTTTGATGAGTCTCCATAAATTTAGAATTTTAAATATTCAGGTAATTTAATTCTTAACAAGAATACTTCTAAGCATTAGAATTATAGATAATTGTAGATACAATAAATGCAAGAATTACCATTTACTCTCGACCAATTAAGAATATTAAAAGCTATTGCCGCTCAAGGAAGTTTTAAAAAAGCTGCAGATTTATTGTACGTAACACAACCTGCTGTAAGTTTGCAGATACAAAACTTGGAGAAACAGCTTGAAATAACAATTTTTGATAGAGGTGGTAGAAAAGCTCTTCTAACTGAAGCAGGAAGACTTCTTTTGGATTATTGTGAACGAATTTTGAATCAATGCGACGAAGCTTGCAAAGCTATCGAAGACTTGAATAGTTTAAACGGTGGAACACTTGTAATTGGAGCCAGTCAAACAACAGGAACTTATTTAATGCCAAGGATGATAGGACTTTTCAGACAAAAATATCCTGATGTATCTGTTCAACTTCAAGTTCATAGTACTAGAAGAACTGGATGGAGTGTTGCCAATGGACAAATTGATCTAGCAATCATAGGAGGACAATTACCTGGTGATTTAGAAAATTTGCTTCAAGTAATACCATATGCAACAGATGAATTAGCACTTGTTTTACCCTCAAAACACCCACTTTCTAATAAAAAAGAACTTTTAAAAGAAGACTTATATAAATTAAATTTCGTAAAATTGGACTCTCAGTCTACAACAAGAAAAGTTGTTGATAAACTACTTCAAGATTCTGGACTAGACATTCAAAGATTAAAAATTGAGATGGAACTTAACTCTCTTGAAGCAATCAAAAATGCCGTCCAATCAGGCCTTGGAGCTTCTTTTTTACCTGTTGTTTCTATTGAAAGAGAACTAGCTGCTGGAACAATCCACAAAGCATTCGTCGCTGATTTAGAGGTTAAAAGAGAATTAAAATTAATTACTAATCCTTCAAGATACACTTCCAGGGCATCAGAAGTGTTTAAGAAAAACATTTTGCCTCAATTTGCCAGTTTAGAAAGCCCATTAAGACAATCACAAATTTGATCAAAACTGAATTGCTTCTTTATTAATACCTACTCCTCCATCTTCGGCTTGCCCATCACCCTTAATTATAAATTTATTTTCATTGACATCTGTTTGATAAACGCATTTAACTATTGGTTTATCTCGTATAGAACCGATGTAAGCAAATGTATTCATTCTTTGCTTACATTCTCTTACATCTTCATTACTAATTGCTCCTTGTTTCTGCAAAACTGTCCAATTTTCTCTCCTAATCACGCAACCTGGCTGAAGAGCTGGTTGCGTAACGAAACTCGTGGATGGATTCAAAGTTGTATACATTTCAACATCAATGACAAAAGCACTTGCTCCCCATTGTCTACAAAATTCTGGATCTGGGACCGCCATATCTAATTGTTGCTGACTGGCTATATTGCCCTGTCCACCATCGGTTGTACTGGTGATTGCGCTCCCAATACCAACTCCTAAAATTAATACTCCAGCAAGAACAGCTATAGTCCCTGTGTTGAAGTTAATTTTTTGTTCAGAAGAAGCAGGCAATCTATTGTTTCTTTGTCCATATGAATCCAAGTCTCTTGGATTTGAAGAGTAATAATTTCTATTTGAGCCTCTCCTTGGACTTCTTTTTGAGGGTGGTCTATTCACAGGACTTCATTTGTCTTTGGTAAACCCATAGAGTAATTCATTACTCTACAATCTGGGTTATAACTTAATTGACCACTTTGAAGCAAAAATTTAATAAAACCTTCAATCTCTGATCCTATTTTTCGTAGTTCATAATCATCTAAATTCTTTCCCACTCTCTCCTTTATTAATTCCTTAAATTTGTCATTTATTTTGGCTAAGGAATCTTGGTTCCAAATAAATTCGTTATCGGGATCTATATCAAGAGTCAGTTTGTTGGGATGAAATTGTAATTTTTGATCAACCACTTCAGCCGTAAAAATTCTTACATGACGAGTTGTTGATTTTAAAAGCATTTTTTCCATAATTTTGCGAAATAATCAACGAAAAAAACAATAATGTTCTAACTTTAATGTAGCTTATTAGTAAGTGTTAATTTATTTCTTGATTTAATAATGCGTGTTGTAATTGCAGGTGCTGGTTTAGCAGGTTTATCTTGCGCTAAATATCTAGTAGATAATGGACATATTCCAATCTTACTTGAAGCCAGAGATGTGCTTGGAGGGAAAGTTGCGGCATGGAAAGATGATGATGGAGATTGGTATGAAACTGGTTTGCATATATTTTTTGGAGCATATCCCAATATGTTGCAACTTTTCAAAGAATTAGATATTGAAGATAGACTTCAATGGAAAAGTCATTCAATGATCTTTAATCAGCCATCTGAGCCTGGGACTTACAGTAGATTTGACTTTCCAGATATTCCTGCCCCCATAAATGGAGTTTCAGCCATACTAAGCAATAATGATATGCTTTCATGGAATGAAAAAATCCTTTTTGGATTAGGTTTAGTTCCTGCAATGTTGAGAGGTCAAAATTACTTAGATAAATGTGATTCTAAATCTTGGACAGAATGGCTCAAAGAACACAATATTCCAGAAAGAGTAAATGATGAAGTTTTTATAGCCATGAGTAAAGCTCTAAATTTCATTGGACCTGATGAAATATCCTCTACAGTTTTATTGACAGCGCTTAACAGATTTTTACAAGAAAAAAATGGTTCAAAAATGGCATTCCTTGACGGAGCCCCTCCAGAAAGACTTTGCCAACCAATTGTTGACTATATTACCGCTCGTGGTGGAGAAGTTCACATGAATAGTCCATTAAGGCAAATCAACCTTAACGAAGACAGTACTGTTAAAAGTTTTACTATTGCGTCTTTAGATGAAAATGAAAAGAAAGAACTTACTGCCGATGCTTACGTTAGTGCAATGCCTGTAGATCTATTTAAATTAATGATACCTAAGCAATGGAAAGGTTTAGATACATTTTCGAAATTAGATGGTTTAAATGGTGTGCCAGTTATTAATATCCACTTATGGTTTGACAAAAAATTAACAGATATTGACCATCTATTATTTAGCAGATCACCACTTTTAAGCGTTTATGCAGATATGAGTATCACTTGTAAAGAATATGAAGATCCAAATAGATCAATGCTTGAATTAGTTTTCGCACCTGCAAAAGATTGGATTAACAAAAGTGATCAAGACATCGTTGATGCAACAATGGAAGAATTAAAAAAATTATTCCCAACGCATTTCATAGGTGATGATAAGACAAAATTAAGAAAATACAAAGTAGTCAAAACTCCAAGATCTGTATACAAATCAGTTCCTGGATGCCAAGAGTTCAGACCTAATCAAAAATCTCCAATTAAAAATTTCTTCTTAGCTGGAGACTATACAATGCAAAAATACTTAGCATCTATGGAAGGAGCTGTTTTAAGTGGCAAATTATGCGCGGAATCTATTAACAAAGAGTATTCTAAAACCCCTCAAAATGTCTCTTAAAACATTTTAAAATTTCAAATTTCAGCTAAAACTTTTTGAAAAATTCAATTGCTCAACTAGATCAAGCATATGAGATATGCCGTAAAGAAACTCAACAATGGGCTAAAACTTTTTACTTGGGAACTCTCCTACTACCACTAGAAAAAAGAAAAGCTATTTGGGCAATTTATGTATGGTGCAGAAGAACAGATGAAATAATGGATAGCAAAGAAGCTTCAACTAAGTCACAAGATGAGCTTTCAGATAACCTAGATGAATGGGAAGAAAATACAAAAAATGTTTTTAAAGGAAATATTAAATCTGAATTAGATTCAGTTTTATTAGATACCATCGAAAAATACCCGCAAAGTATTCAACCTTATCTAGATATGATCGATGGTCAGAGAATGGATCTTAATAAATTTAGATACAAAGACTTTAATGAATTAAAACTTTATTGTTATAGAGTTGCAGGTACCGTTGGTTTAATGACCCAGAATGTTATGGGCATTGATAGTGCTTATACATCAGCACCATGGAGTACAAAGCCCGACCCCTCTGATGCAGCTATTGCTTTGGGAATAGCTAATCAATTAACGAACATCTTGAGAGATGTTGGAGAAGATAGAGAAAGGGGCAGAATTTACTTACCTCAAGAAGATATTAAAGAATTTAATTATTCTGAAGAAAAACTTTTAAAAGGAGAAATAAATAATCAGTGGAAAAAGTTGATGAAATTTCAATTATCAAGGGCCAGAGATTGGTTCCAAAAATCAGAGGACGGAATAAAGTGGCTTTCTTCTGATGCAAGATGGCCGGTTTGGACATCTTTGCGTTTGTACAGAGGGATACTAGATTCTATTGAAAGATTAGATTATGATGTATTTAATAATAGGGCTTTCGTAAAAAATTCAGTAAAAGCTTTTGAGATTCCTATATCTTTTCTAATTTCACGGATTAAATAGCTAAGCTGGTGTCTTCTGGTTAGCCAATAAATCTTTTAATTTAGATAGTTCTCCAGCCCATCTTGGATCAGGAGCTTCGAGGTTAGGAGCATCGCTATGAACAATCTTCTTAAAATCTTTCTTCTTCTTATTTTTATTTAAGTTTCCGCTATTTCTTTTATTTGAAGCAGAATCTTTCTTTTCTGAGAGCTCAACTCTTAATTTAGATCCATTAAATTCAAAACCATTTAATTTTTGAATTACTAAATTAGCATTTTCTTCATTGTTAGTTGTTGCGAAACCAAACCCTCGGCATTCCTTCGTTTCTTTATCTAAAACCGCTTTAAACCTAATTGAATCAGAAACTGATTTTAAAATGGTATCAAATTCTTTTGGATTAAATCCTTGTGGTAAGTTGCCAATGTAAATGCGAATGCTCATAAATTTTTTAAAAATGATTTTGAAGTCTGAACTGTGAAACAAAACTAAGCTATGTGTATTTAATCACATTTTGGCGCATTTTGTTCAATCCATTGCTTAGCTTTAAAAATTGCTTCATCAAAATTATTCAATCTTTTGTATGCAAGCTCCTTTGAAAGATAATTTAAAAGCTCTCCTAAGACAGGTCCGTCCTTAATTTTGAAATTTTTTTTGATTACATCACCATTTATTAAATTCGAGGGATGGAATAATTTATCATCTTTGTCACGCCATCTCTGTAACCAATCGAAGCGTAAATTTTCGGGTAAATAAAAAATAAAAGATGGAAGAAACATCTCTAACTCTTGATGTAATTCAAATATTTCTAATTCATTAAACTCCTCGATACTTTTTTTCTTCAAAAGATAATGCCACTTTCTCAATAACTTTATTTTTGCAATTTCGACTTTACTAAATTTAAGTTTCTCTAAGGATACTTCATCTAATATTTGGCTAATAAAAAATAATGGTAAAAATTTTTCCTTTTCATTCTTGTTGAGTTCTGAATAATTAATTTTCTGCAACTCCAAAAAAAACGAATCTTTATATAGATCATCAGAACCAAATATATTTAATTTTTTTACAAAAGTTACAGCCTCAAGAGCATTTGTTCCATTTACTATTCTATATATTTCATAATTAATCCTCTCTTTGGCAACTAGATATAATTTCTCTTTATTTCTTTTTATAAATGTAATTAACTTTGGATCAATTTGAAAATGTAATTCCGAAACAAATCGAAAACATCTTAATATTCGCAACGGATCTTTCAATAAATTTTCCTCTGAATAAGTTCTTAGCAAAGAAAGTTCTAGATCTTTTAGGCCATTAAATGGATCCAATAAACACTTCTTTTCAAATAAAAAAGCAATTGAATTAATCGATAAATCCCTCTTACTCAAATCTCCTTCGATCGTGGATGAGACTTGATTAGCAATATCAATATATATACCGTTGAGAATAATTCTTACCACTTTTCTTTTTTTATCTAAAATTATCAATTTAGATTCAATATTCTCTGAAATCTTCTTCCCAATTTCGATTGCATCCAAAGGTACTACAATATCAACATCAATTTTTTCATTAAATCTTCTCAAAATAATATCTCTTATGTATCCACCAACCAAATATGAACCTTTAGGTAAAAAAGGGAGTATCGAATTCCACTTTTGAATTCTTAGACTTGTTTCTAATTCATCAATTATTAGTGTATGATCAGTTAAAATATTAGATTTCATTTATTTTATTAATTATGTGCATATGCATCAACTGTAAATGGGTTGATAGATGTATCACTTATCATGATGTTGAAAATAATCATGATGTTAATAATATTTGTGATGTTCCAGATTTTAAACCAAAGAATCCATTCATTCATGTCAATTTAGTTAAAGATAAGAATGGTGATTATAAAACAGATTGGGATGTTCAATCTTGTCAAAGTTTTGTTAATGAATTTGGTAAATGGTCTAATTGTAATCCTGGTATGGAATTGCCTCTTTAAGGGTAATGGATGAATTATTATAAAGAAAGCAGACCAAAATATCCTACATTAGTGATTCACAGCACAGACAATAGTTTTGGCTTTGGATATAGAAAAAACAATCAACTTAAGTCTGACAAATTATTCATAAAGAAATTTGATAATGACCTTTGCAACAACTTAATTAATGATCTTAACGAATTCATTTCCAAAGAAAATTTACAAAAAATAAATAAATTATCTGTCAGCATAGGGCCAGCAAATTTTAATGCTTCACGACTGATTGTGGTTTTAGCAAGAACTATCTCGCAACAAATAAATTGTCCTCTAGACAGTTTTAGTTCATTTGAAATAATGGCAAAAAGAATTGCATCAAAAAATAATATCTACACAAACAAAAAATCATTCTGGATTTACAAAAAATTAAAACGAAAGGGATTTATTGCAGGTAAGTATGAAATTAGTCATAACGAAAAACTTCCCTCAGATCTAGTCATTCGAGAAATAGTTTTACCAAAAGTTGTTAAAGAACTTGAAAGTAAAGAACTTTTATTTGAGGCTATTTATGATGATAAAGAAGATTTAAAAGAACTATTAAATTTATCAAATAAAAATTTATTGAATTCAAATTTAGATTCATGGAAAAAAGTTTTGCCTCTTTATCCTATTTCTCCAATTAACTAAATATTCATCCAATCAAATTATTAATTTTATCTTGAAGAAGCATTGTTACAGAATTCAGATCATCTCTTGATGAACTTTGTGGAGGTTTAACAGGTTTTCCCACTTTAATAACTATTCTTGAAAATAAAGGAATACAGAATTTAAATCTTATTAATCTATGTGAATTAACTATGGCAACAGGCAATAATAATTTTTGATTTTTAAAAGCTAGTAATGCTGCACCTTGTTTGGGATTATTAACTCGACCATTTTTTTGACGAGTGCCATCAATAAAAATTCCAATAGAATTACCATCTGATAATTTTTTACATGCTGTTTTAATTGTATTTTTATCAGCAATCCCTCTTTTTACAGGATAAGCTCCACAAGCCTTGATAATAAAGCCAAGAAAAGGTATTTTAAAAAGCTCTGCCTTCGCCATAAAAGATATATTGCGTCCAAGGGCATGGCCTAAAAAGGGAGGGTCAAGTAAAGAACCATGATTAGAAACCATGATAAAAGAATCTGTTTGAGGAATATTATCTCTACCTATTAAATTTCCTTTAAATAAAAACTTATAAATAGGAAATACAAAAAGCTTGCTAACTAATTCATAGATTAATTGTTGAATAGTATGATTTTTCATACAAATTAATAAGATATTTGATCAGAAGATGAAACTTGAGAAATTTTTACATCTCTAAGATGTCTTTTTACTAAACCGCTAAGTACATTAGAAGGGCCAATTTCAACAATATGAAGATTACTATCTTTTGCCATTAAATCCATAGTCTCTCGCCACCTCACTCCATTACACATTTGCTTTTCTAATTTGATTTTAAGCTCCTTTGAATCACTACAGATTGAAGGTTCATAATTGCTTATGACTGGGAATGAGGGATTGTTAAATTTAATCTGTTTTAAATACTCAGAAAATTTTATTGAAGGTTCATTCATAAATGGTGAATGAAATGCACCTGAAACATTTAATTTCAAGAATCTTTTACAAGAAATTTCTCTCGATATATTATCTAATGCTTCAATGGATCCTGATAAGACAACTTGGGAAGAGCTATTATCATTAGCAATTACAATATCATCAATTTGTTGTACTAATAGATCAAGTTGATTTCTATCAAAACCAATTACTGCTGCCATGGATCCTTTCCCAGCATTTACCATTAATTGAGACCTTTCTTTTATAAGAGAAACACAATCTTCGAATGAAAAAACATCCGCACAATAAAGTGCAGTAATTTCTCCTAGACTATGCCCAGCAACATAAGTTGGTTTAAATCCAGTTTCCTTTAATGCATCTAATAAAATTGATTCAACTAAAAAAAGACAAATTTGTGTATTTCTTGTGTTATTTAAATCAATAAGAGGATTTGTTGGTTCAGTATCAAACTCACAAATTTCAAATAAATTCCTTTCAAAGATTTCAGATGCATAACTAAACCTCTCTTTTGTGTTGGGCAAATTTTCAATTTGTTTTGCCATCCCAATTTTTTGCGAACCCTGTCCAGGGAATACCCATGCAACTGTCATAATGCTCCTTTTTTTTTAACCCCATTTAATAAGGGCTGCACCCCAACTTAACCCAGCACCAAAACCACTTGTAGCAATAATATCATTTTGTTTAATTCTATTATTTCTAATAGCCTCATCCATCACTAGTGGAATTGTTGCTGCTGAAGTATTACCATATTTTTCTAAATTACTAAGAATTTTTTCTCCAGGAATTTTTAATCTATCTCCTACAGAATCCAATATCCTTTGATTCGCTTGATGCAATACAAGCCAATCAATTTCATCAGAAGTATAATCAATTTTTTTAAACAACTTTTCAAGAATTATTGGAACTTCTCTAACTGCAAATTTATATACTTCCTGACCATTCATTTGAATTGGAGAAAAAGCTCCACTTAAAAAATCAATATTATCAATTATTGTATCCTTATTATTTTTTGATGGAAGATTAAGAAAAGAACCCCTTTCTCCATCAGTTCTCATATCAAAACCAATTAAATTATCAAATTTATTAGTAGCTTCAATTGCTATTGCACCTGCACCATCTCCAAAGAGAATACAACTTCTTCTATCATTCCAATCAACAAAGCTTGATAGTTGATCTGCTCCAATAACAATAGCCCTTTTAAAACTTCCCCCTTTTAAAAATTGTGAGGCTGTAATTAAGGCAAATAAAAACCCACTACATGCTGCAGTTAAATCGAAAGCAACAGCATTAGCTGCCCCTAATCTAGCTTGAATGGATGGCGCTGATCCAAATAAATCATGCGGAGTAGAAGTAGCTAAAACAATTAAATCAATCGTTTTAATATCCCAATTAGCCATTTCTATAGCGGTTAAAGCCGCCTTATAGCCCATCTCAGTAACATTATCTCCTAATCTAGAAATTCTCCTCTCGGAAATGCCTGTTCTAGATTTTATCCATTCATTGCTTGTATCAACCTTTTGACTAATTTTTTGATTAGTTAGAATTTGATCAGGTACATAACTTCCGCTTCCCTTGAATGATACTCCAACCTGATTAAAATTTATTCCTTTCAAAAGAGTTTTTTAGTTACTTATATTAGTCAAACATAAATTTGACTCAATATGTTTTATGAATTTAAAACTTGAAGCTTTTGCAGTTGATTTAAATTATCCATAACACCATGGTTTACTGCGGAGTGAGCCAAGCGTAGAGCACTAACTACTGATAAAGATTTGCTACTTCCATGACCAATAACGCAAATACCATTCACACCAAGTAATAAAGCTCCTCCATGTTCAGCATGATCTAACCTTTTCTTTATTCTAAGTAAATTACTTTTTAAAAAAGCAGAACCAACTTTACCCCGCCTTCCACGCGGCAGCTCAGATCTTAAAATATCTAATAAAACTCCTCCAACAGATTCAAGAAATTTCAATAATATATTTCCAGTAAATCCATCACAGACTACTACATCGAAACTACCTGATAATACATCTCGTCCTTCACAATTACCTCCAAAATCAAAACTTTTTTCAGAAGATAATAATTCAAATGTTTTTAGGGATAAATCGTTACCTTTACATTTTTCTTCTCCGATATTTAAAAGGCCAATTTTTGGTTTTTTTACTTGTAAAACATCTTTTGCATAAATATTACCTAGAAGAGCAAATTGATGCAGATAAGATGGCTTACAATCAGTATTTGCACCGACATCTAAAACTAATACCGGACGAGTTTGATCCCTTGTTGGAAATAAAGCTCCTATAGCTGGTCTATCAATCCCTTTCAATCTCCCTATCCTAAATATAGCAGAAGCCATCATGGCACCTGAATTACCCGCTGAGTAAACAGCTTCAGCTTTATTATTTCTCACTAAATCCATAGCAACGTTTATACTTGCATTTTTCCTTTTTCTAACTGTGGTAGCTTCTTCATTCATCCCAATGGGTTCTCCACTTTCAATTAATTCAAGACGATTATTCTCTATTTCATTTTCTAATAATTCTGCTAAACCAATTTTTTTTGCTGAATCTTTAACTTTTTCAATTTTCCCGACAAACTTTATATTTATTGGGAATCTACTTATTGCTTCGAGACAACCCTCCAGAATTGGACCAGGAGCATAATCTCCACCCATTCCATCAACTGCTATCCAAATTCTTTTAGATTTAGAATCCTCCACTATATCTAAAACATTATCATGATTTTGTAATCTTTTTAATGGGTCAAAAACTAATGGCTGTAATGTATTTTTAGCTATTGAACTAGCACTGGAAACAACACTGCTAGCAGTATTTACAACAGATTCAGCGCTTGAAACTACATTACCAGCAACATTACCCGCAACGTGACTAGCAACATTACTAGCCGTGCTCACAACAGAACCAGCGCCAGAAACTACATTACCCGCTACATTACTAGCCGTTACCGCAGAACTAGCAGCAGTATCTACTATTGAAGTTACAGCCGAGTTTCTTTTGTACCAAATAACTAATCTTCTGATAGCTCTGGGCTTATTAATTTTTTGTACACTTTCTTTACCCATTTATTTACCATCAAAAGGAGCAATATCTACAATCCTTTGAAAAAGATATCCTGTGCCCCTTGCTGTTAATATCAATTCGGGATTTGCAGGATCAGCCTCCAGTTTTGATCTTAATCTCGATATATGAACATCGACCACTCTTGTATCTACATGTCTCTCAGGTGTATATCCCCAAACTTCCTTCAAAATTTCTCCTCTACTAAATGGCTCGCCTGACCTGCTTACCAAAAGCTCTAAAAGACTAAATTCCATACCTGTTAATCTTATTCTCTCATCGCTCTTAAAAACTTGTCTTCGATTTGTATCAATTTTTATATCAGTAACTAAAATTAATCCTGAATTAGGCATTCCAGGAATTTGTTCTTTGTCAATTCTTCTTAGAACGCATCTAATTCTAGCTTCTAATTCTTTAGGACTAAATGGTTTCACAACATAATCATCGGCCCCTAATTCTAAACCTGTTATCCTGTCTGCAACATCTCCTAATGCAGTTAACATAACGATTGGGACATCAGAATCTTTCCTTAATTCTTGACACACTCCATAGCCATCTAATTTTGGCATCATAACGTCAAGTACGACTAAATCAGGCTCATAATCTTTAAATAACTTTAGTGCTTCTTTACCATCACATGCAGTTACGACTTTGTAACCAATCATGGAGAGGCGTGTCTCAAGAATTCTTCTAATACTTGCCTCGTCATCTGCGACAAGAATTGTTTCTTTAGTTTGACTAGATAGAGCCATTTGTTTCTATTAGCTAATCAGTAAGAGAATTAATTATTATCCTAATCTAACTTGTAGAGGGGCAATATCCCAAACATTCTAGTTCTAATACTTTATTCAAAAACTAAATGTCTAGCAAATTGTCGACTTTTATTTGTCAAAATTGCGGAACTGAAACTTCTCAATACTTTGGGAAATGCCTCAATTGCAACTCATGGAATTCAATTGTAGAAGAAATTAAAGGCAAGAGATCTAAACATCAAGATATTAAAAATAATAAGAAATCTATCCCTTTTAACGAAATTTCATCAAAAAAAATATCAAGATTTACAAGTGGTTTTAGAGAATTTGATCGAGTTCTTGGAGGTGGAATAGTACCTGGATCTGTTGTCTTACTTGGAGGAGAACCAGGTATAGGTAAAAGCACGATAGTTCTTCAATCAGCAGGAAAAATATCTATCAATGAGAAAGTTTTATACATAACTGCAGAGGAATCATTAGAACAAGTAAAAATTAGATGGGAAAGATTAAATCAAAACAGTATTGACTTAAAAATTTTTGCAGAAACGAATTTATCCCTAATTATTGAAGAGATCAAACGTGTAAATCCAAGTTTTGCAATTATTGATAGTATTCAAGCCATCCATAATCATGACATGGAAAGCTCGCCAGGATCTGTTTCTCAAGTTAGAGCATGTTCGTCTGAGTTGCAGAATCTAGCCAAAAAGAATAATATTGCGCTTCTAATAATTGGCCATGTAACCAAAGATGGTGCTTTAGCTGGCCCTAAAACTCTTGAGCATTTAGTTGACACAGTAATAAACTTTGAAGGAGATAATATTACATCTCATAGGTTACTTAGAAGTATAAAAAATCGATTTGGATCTACCTTTGAAATTGGAATTTTTGAAATGCTTGAAGAGGGGTTACGAGAGATAAAAAACCCAAGTTCAATTTTTACAAATAAAGAAAATATTTCAGGTGTAACAACTACAATTACAAATGAAGGCACTCGTCCATTAGCAGTTGATATACAAGCACTGGTAAATAAAACTTTCTACAGTAACCCGAGAAGAACTACAACTGGAATTAGCATAAATAGATTGCATCAAATTCTTGCTGTTATTGAAAAACATGTAGGGATAAAATTATCTGAATTTGATTGTTATATAGCTACTGGTGGAGGTTTTGAGATTAACGATCCCTCATCTGACTTAGGTGTAGCAATATCAATTTTATCAAGTTTAAAAAATATTCCCCCTTTGGCTAGTACCTCATTTATTGGGGAATTGGGTTTGAGCGGACAAGTTAGAAAATCGAATAACCTTCGGAAAAAGATAGAAGAAGCTGTAAGACTAGGTATCAAAAATATCGTAGTGCCAAAACTAGATGAGGAACTAAATAATAATTTTCAAAATTTAATAAATATCAAAGAGATATCCAATATTAAAGAAGCAGTTGATTACTCTTTATCAAAATAAATCAAAGATACATATCAATTGAGCTTCTGCCTGAGTTTTTCAACCAATTTTCAATATCTAGATACCCACCTGGATATAGTCTCACTGCTTTAGACCAGACTTCAGCAGCTTTATCAAACCAAATATCTCTCTGATCTAAATCACCATTTTGCTCAGCATATCTTCCCCTTTTTTCATAAATTAAACCTATATTTTTCAAGCATGATGGTTGTTTGGGATTTTCTACTAATGCTTTTTCATAAGTTTCAATAGACAAATCCTCTTCACCATTACTCATGTATATAATTGCCATATTTTTTAAAGTCTCTCCCCTATCAATTTTATTTTCTTCAAGGAGTAAGCTCTCTTTGTAATACTCTAATGCTTCCGAATAATCCCCATTATTTTGTGCAGCTAAGCCATCTCTATAATAGATATAAGCCTTTTTTTCTTTCTCAGCGATAGGCATTATTTTTACGATTGATTCAGCAATTACAGTAAAAGCCTTATCGATAAAATTGTCTCTGTTTTGATTACTAGGCACTGTTTTTAAGCTAATAAAATTATTATAGTAATTTAAAAAATAACAATTTAAAAAATCTATTACACTTATTATTATAGTTAAAAAAGGCCAAGCATTAATATGCTTCAATTGTGAAAAATATGAAAAACATTCAATTAAGCATTACAGGAATGAAATGCGGGGGTTGTGTTAGTACTGTTGAAAAAATATTAAATAAATCTGATGGAATTGAAAATGTTTCTGTCAACTTACTAACTGAAAGTGCATATTTTGAAATTAACCAGAAACATATAGATATAGATACAATCCTCAAAAATCTAAAAGAAAGTGGTTTTCCATCAAAGATTTACATAAACGACCTTTCAAAAAAAATAAATAAGGCAGAATTAGAAAAAAAAAAGACGTGGAATAATCAATGGAAAAAACTTACTTTTGCTTTATTACTTTTATTATTTTCAGGTTTAGGTCATCTAGCAGAGGGAAGATATATAAATTTTCCAATATTAGGTAATATATTTTTTCACGCTTCATTAGCAACATTAGCTCTATTATTTCCTGGCAGAGAAATAATTATTAATGGATTTAAATCATTTATAAAGAACCGTCCGGATATGGATTCTTTAGTAGCTCTTGGAGTATCTAGCGCATACATAACAAGTCTTCTATCCTTAATATTTCCTGCAACTGGTTTTCCTTGTTTTTTTAATGAACCAGTTATGCTGTTAGGTTTTATATTGATTGGACGTTTCTTAGAGGAAAGAGCAAGATACCAAACTGGTTCATCTATTGGAGAGTTATTAGACCTTCAACCTGAAATGGCTAATATCTACACAAAAGATAATCAAATACTCTCAATAAGAGTGAACACTTTAAGACCTGATCAAGAAATTCAAGTTTTAGCAGGAGACAGAGTACCTGCTGACTGCATTGTTACTCAAGGCAATTCATATGTTGATGTTTCACATATTACTGGAGAATCCAAACCTATCGAGATAAAAGAAGGCGAATATCTATCTAATGGTTCTTTAAATCTTAATTCAACTCTTAGACTTAAAGTAATAAAGGTCGGAGGGGATTCTTCTCTTGCAAAACTAGTAAATCTTATTGAGTCTGTAAACGCTAGAAAACCCCGCATTCAAAGTATTGCTGATGAAATTGCAGGCAAATTTACTTACTTTGTACTTCTTTTTGCTACTTTAACCTTCTTCTTTTGGTGGAAGGGGGCAAAAAATATCTGGCCAGATTTATTAAGTAATAAACATCAATTCATCACTCACTCAAGCCATACACTTCATAGTTCACTTGGTAGTAATGCTGAGAATTTCCTTAGTTTAGCCATTCAACTATCAATTGCTGTTTTAGTAATAGCCTGTCCTTGTGCATTAGGTTTAGCCACCCCAACTGTAATAACTGTCGCATCAGGTAAAGCAGCAAAAAAAGGGGTTTTATTTAAAGGCGGGGACAAAATTGAGATGGCTTCAAAAATTAATTGCATTATTTTTGATAAGACAGGTACCTTAACTAAAGGTAAGCCTTTCATTGTTGATTACAAAAATAATGATGATCATTCATTTTTATTAAAAATAGCCGCAAGTTTAGAAAAGGAAAGTAGACATCCAATCGCAGATGCCCTAATTCAAGAGGCAAAAAAACAAAATTTAAGTTTATTGCCAATAAAAAAAATTTTCACTCATTCAGGTCGAGGTATTTCTGGAGAACTAGAGTCAATTGAAGGACTAATTAATATTGGAAATATTGAATGGCTACTAAGTAAAGGAATAATTATTGATAGTGATGCAAAAAAAGTCATTGAAAATGAAGAGACAAAAACAAACACTATCATTGGAGTAAGTATCAAAGATAAGTTATTAGGGTTTATCTTCCTAGGAGATTTACTCAGAGATGATTCTATTCAAACAGTTCAAAATTTAAGAAAAAACAAATTTACAATTAATATTTTAAGTGGAGATAGGAAACAAACAGTTTTAGCTTTAGCAAAAAAAATTGGTTTTAAAGAAACAGAAGTAAAATGGGATCTTCTTCCTGAAATGAAGCTTAAGACTATAGAAAAATTAAAAAAAAATAACAAAGTAGCAATGATTGGTGATGGAATTAATGATGTCCCAGCCTTAGCATCCTCAGACTTAGGAATTGCGGTGGGATCAGGAACTCAAATAGCAAAGGCAAATGCAGATGTAGTATTAATGGGAGATCAACTAAATGGATTACCATACTCCTTCAATCTTGCAAAAAAAACTATAAGAAAAATAAAGCAAAATCTAACATGGGCTTTTGGTTACAACTTACTAGCTATACCCTTAGCAGCAGGCATTTTGTTCCCTAAATACGGAATTCTTCTTACTCCCTCAATAGCAGCATTATTGATGGCTATTAGCTCTATTACAGTTGTAATTAATGCTTTATCTTTGGATTAAATGAAAGGAAAGTTTATCGTTATTGAGGGTATTGATGGATGTGGTAAAACCACCCAAATAAATGAATTATCTAAATGGCTACCCAATAGTGGTCTAATAAAGAAAGGGTCTAAATTAATCACAACTAGAGAGCCAGGAGGCAGTCATTTAGGAAAAAAACTTAGAGGACTAATTCTTGATAATAATGAAAATAATAAGCCTTCATCTCTTGCGGAATTATTGCTTTATTCTGCAGATAGAGCTGAACACGTTTCCAAAATTATTTCACCTGCTTTAAATAATAATAATTGGGTAATAAGTGATAGATTTTCCGATTCTACTCTGGCTTATCAAGGTTATGGAAGAAATATAAATTTAGAAATAATTAAAAATATTGAATCTATTGTATGTCAAGGAGAATCTCCTGATCTCACTTTCTTCTTAGAAATCTCTCCAGAGGAGAGCATACTAAGAAGAAAAAATGAAATTCCAGACAGAATAGAATCAGAAGGTATTAGATTTTTAGAAAAAGTAAATGAAGGATTCAAATTAATTGCCAAACAAAAAAACTGGAAAGTAATATCTGCTTCACAAAATATTAAAACTATTTCTAATCAAATTAAAGAGACTTTGCTAAACAATTTTTCTAATAACAAATGATTGAGCTTAAAAAAGATAATTTTTTCTTGAATGAAGAAGTCAATATCTGTCTTAACAACATAATTAAAAAAAAATCATTTGCTAATGGTTACATATTTTATGGCGCTGAAGGAGTAGGCAAAAAGCAAACTGCACTTAGGTTTATAAAAGAAATCTTTAAACAATCTTCACCAATCGAGAATACTGAAGAGATTATTATCAAAAATAACCATCCTGATTTTCTAGTTATCGAACCTGAACCTCTTTTGGCAACTAAAAGTCCAAAAAATTCTGATCTTGGAAAAACAATAAAAAGTAGATCTGAGATTATTAAGATCGCTCAAATACGTAATATCAAAACTTTTCTTAGTCAGAAATCAATAAACTCAGAAAAAAAAATTGTATTAATTATTGATGCACACTTCTTAAACGAAGCAGCCTCAAATTGCCTTTTAAAAACCTTAGAAGAACCTAGTAATGGCATTTTTATTTTACTAACATCTCAATTAAATCTCCTCTTAGATACGATCATCTCAAGATGTCAATTAGTCAGATTTAGATCCTTTTCAAGTAAACAAATAAAGTCTATTTTAAAAGATTATTTAGATACCTCAAAATTAAACATTAATACAAACTTAAAATTTGAAGATTTAATAAATTCTGCAAATGGATCTCCACATCAATTATTGAAAAATATTGAAATTTGGAATGATTTTTCAGATGAAATTATCAGTAAATTAGATTCTCCAATAAAAAATAGTCTTGAAATAATAGAAATATCTAAATTAATATCTGAAAAATTAGAAATTTATCAACAGATTTATTTAGTCAACTTAATCCAAACTATTTGGTGGAGGAATACAAAAAACATTGGTTTAGCTAAAAAACTTGAGAATTTAAAATATCTCTTAAGAAAAAACATTCAACCAAGGTTGGCATGGGAAATTACTTTTTTAAAAATTTTAATGGAAAATATATGAATTTAATCTACTGCAGAATTTATCAAATCAGGATTTTTTGCTTCAATAAACTCTTGCCTAGCAGTTTCAACTTGAGAACCTATAGGTAACTCAAGACAATATCCAGCACCGTAAACAGTTTTTATATAAATAGGTTTGCGTGGATCGGGTTCAAGTTTAGTGCGTAAGTGTCTAATATGAACTCTTATTGTCTCAATATCATCATCAGGTTCATATCCCCATACTTCTTTAAGGATTAATGCTGGTGATACAGTTTGACCATGTCTCTGCAAAAGACAATGAAGCAGTTCAAATTCAAGGTGCGTTAATCTAACAGGAGATTCAAACCATATAGCTTCAAATCTTTCCGGAACAAGAGTTAAAGGGCCATAATTTAATATCTCTTGCTGGTTACTAGAATTTAATTGTGCTCTGTTAGTTCTTCTTAATAAAGCTTTTATGCGTACGTGTAATTCTTCTAAATCGAATGGTTTAGTAATGTAATCATCTGCTCCAGAATTAAACCCAGTAACTTTATCTTTAAGGCCTCCTAACGCAGTTATCATCAAAATTGGTATGTTTGATGTTCTTTCATCTCTTCTTAGTCGCTGGCATAAAGTTAAACCATCAACACTTGGTAACATTAAATCCAAAAGTATTAAGTCTGGTGAATATTGAAGAGCTAATGCTTGTCCTTTAATTCCATCTTCAGCTTTTTGGACATCGAAACCAGAGTGTTCTAAATGTCTAGCCACCAAATCACGCATATCACGATCGTCTTCAATTAAAAGGATTGAAATTTTCATATTTTTCAACTATTAAATTAAAATTAAATTTTAGTATTACGATTCTCTCAAGAATTTATAAAGATTGCTGAATTACTGTAAACAATTTTATCAATTAGATTTATCAAATAACTCCGTAATAGCAATGGATTAGATAGAAAATGCGAATTTTAAAAAAGTTGAAATTTTAGAATTTCTTTCGATTCTATTTACTTTTTCTTAATAATCAAAGGAATATTAGAAACAAATAATGGTTCAAATTGAAAGAATATCTAATTCAGATTGTCATTATAAGGTTTAGAAAAATTGAATTAAATGGAGATTTTCAGTTTTCAAATAGGAATTAACTAAGTTTAAAATTATTAATTTCTTCAAAATGTTTAAACTCATAATTTTGTCTATATTATTAAAAATTTAAGTATCTATGAAAAAGAAGTCGGTTATCTATTCAGATTTATCAAAAAAACAACTAGAAACTCTTAAAGAACTATACATTCAAAAAAAAGTTGAATCGATGAGTCATCAAGAACTTAAACAATATGTATTAGAAATTATTTCTCATCAAATAAATGATACTATTGGCAAAGAAGAGGAAATGGAAGCATGGAGAGAAATGTCAGATTTTTTTGGAGAACAATTTGAAATAAATATCTTAGAAATACAAACAAAATACATTGACGAAAAAAACGTAATTGAAACAGAAATAGATTCTCAGAAGCAAAGAATAGAATTACTTGAAAGGAATAATTTGGATCAAGAGAAAAAGGATATGTGGGATGACTAGAATTTCCTGAATGTTGTATTTATTCAAATGATATAAACAAAAATATTTCTTATTTTTAAAAATGAAAATCAATCAAAGAGATTTTTTATGGAGAATTTAGTAGATGTTCTAATTACTGTTCTAAAAAATACAATCTAAATTTTGTATTATTTAGTACCTATTGATAACTTTTTTATTTTTGATGTTCTATATACTGTTATTAATACTATATCAAATAAGCTGAATTATATCTTCGGCTTACCAATATTCGGCAAAAAAGAGATCAAAGAAATAAAAAAGTCACCTTTTTAGGGTGACTTTAGATTACTTTTTTGAAATTATAAACTCCCCGGGCGGGATTCGAACCTGCGACCAATCGATTAACAGTCGATCGCTCTACCGCTGAGCTACCGAGGAATATAAAGTGAATTTAGCTCTTTAAAGTACCTTATGACAAGTACAAGAGTTAATTATATTGAAATTTTGATGGTTCTTGCCAACTAGATAAATTACCATTTTTCAACTCTGCTACTGCATCAGCATAAGTTAATTCTTCATAACGATGAGTAATCCACAAAGCTGATAAAGGTTTTTTACGGTCACTTGTAAGATTTTTAATAGTTTTTAAAACTTTTAATTGGCTGGTTTGATCAAGTAACGCTGTAGGCTCGTCTAAAAGAATAAAATTTCTATTACTAATCAGAGCGCATGCAATAGTTAAGCGTTGTTTTTGTCCACCGCTCAAAGTATGAACTGGCCTTTTTTCAAAACCAGTCATTCCAACCTGATCAAGCACATATTCAATTTTTTTATTAATTTCATTTTGACTTATATTCTGATTAATATTAATCAGAAGTTCACTCCTACAATTTGGCATCAATATTTGATGATCAGGGTTTTGAAATACCATGCCAATATTTGCATTAGAGTCAATGACGCCATTTTTGGGTTTGATTATTCCATTAATTAATTTTAAAAGAGTACTTTTTCCACTTCCGTTTTTACCTACGACCATCCAAAATCCAGGTTTTTTTATTGAGAAGTTACATTTAAAAATTAAATTTTCTTTTTCTCCAAGATATGAAAAAGAAACATCTTTGAATTTAATATGAGGTATTTCATTTTCAAGGGAATCTCGCATTAATTCTATCAATCTATGTTGAGAGAAAATCCTGGCCTTTTAGCTCCTCCTGCTACTGATGATTTTTCATATATCTGAACAGAAATGATTTCTTTAGCTCTTACAGCAATTAATTTATCTTTCACTTTGTCACAACTTAATTCGATCAAGTTTGTGGATTCTAAAGTTTCATTCATAGAACTTTTTATTTCATCATAAATTCGTTTAACATCATCAAATTCTTTCTTCTGAATTGAAAGTGGAAAAGGTGAATATCTCAGACTTAGTTCTAACGAATACATAATCATAATAAAGACTTCCTTTTATATTACTAAATATTTTTTCTCAGGAAGTTATTTAAATTAAATTCTTTTGAGAAAATTATATAAAAGATCTTTAAATACAATTATTATGAATATTAGGAGAATTTATTTTGCATTTTAAAAAATAATTGCATGGAAATAGCAAATGATATAACTTCACTAGTTGGAAATACCCCATTAGTTAAATTAAATCGAATCAAAAAGTATTTTGATTGTTATCCAGAAATAATAGCCAAATTAGAAAGTTTCAATCCATCAGCGTCCGTTAAGGATCGGATCGCTTATTCAATGTTATGTAAAGCTGAAGAAGAAGGTTCGATAACGCCAGATAAAACAACGTTAATTGAAGCAACTAGTGGAAATACTGGCATCGCATTAGCAATGGTTGCTGCAGCAAAAGGCTATAAATTGATATTAACTATGCCGGATACGATGAGTATCGAGAGAAGGGCAATGTTGAGAGCATATGGAGCTGAATTACAGCTAACACCGGGAAAAGACGGAATGAAAGGAGCTTTAGATTTAGCTAATGAGTTGTCTTCAACCATTACAAATAGCTATCAATTTAATCAGTTTGAAAACTTTGCTAATCCAGATATCCATGAAAGAACGACGGCTCAAGAAATATGGTCCCAATCCAATAACAATTTAGATGGACTAGTTACAGGAGTAGGCACAGGAGGAACAATTACTGGTTGTGCACGTTTTTTGAAAAAAGTTAATCCAAATTGCAAAATTTATGCAGTAGAGCCTAAAAAAAGTGCTGTGATTTCCGGAGAAAAAGCAGGATCTCATTCGATTCAAGGAATTGGCGCAGGTTTCGTACCAAAAGTTCTTGATACTAAATTAATTGATGAAATTATAAAAATAGATGACGATGAAGCATTTTATTATGGGCGTTTATTAGCTAGATTGGAAGGCCTTTTATCTGGCATCAGCAGCGGTGCAGCTTTAGCAGCAACTATAAAAATCGGCAAAAGAAAAGAACTAATGAATAAAAGATTGATAGTTATTCTTCCAAGTTTTGGAGAAAGATATTTATCAACAGCAATGTTTGAATCTAATACTTCAATTCAAGCCAGAAAAGATGGTTATCTCTAATGCATAATTTATAAAAATGGAAAAAAATTTATATGAAGAATTAGGTCTCAAACAAAATGCAACCAGAAGTGAAATTAAATCTTCATATCGCGCTTTGGTTAAGAAACATCATCCAGATGCAGGCGGCAAGAAAGAACGTTTTCTTGCAATACAAAATGCCTGGGAAACTCTAAATGACCCTATCAAAAAGAAACAATACGATAGCAGTTTTTCCTTTTCCAGCTCATCATTTGATTCATTAAATGAAAATTGGGAAGAGAAATTTAATTCAAAAAAACATAATTCTTCAATTAAGGACAAAGAAGTTGAAATATGGATTAAAGAAATTTATAGTCCGATAAATAGATTAATTAGTCAAATCATTAAACCTTTGAATAACGAAATAAAAGAACTATCTGCGGATCCATATGATAACGAACTAATGGAAAATTTTTGCAAATATATTATTCTTTCACAAAAGAAAATAGAAAAAGTTGAAAAAATTTATAACAAAAAAATAGTTCCAAAGTCTATTTCAGCTTTAGGCCTCAATCTTTATCATTGTTTTTCACAAGTTAAAGATGCGCTATCAGAATTTGATAGATATACACAAGGTTACGTAGATAATTACTTATTTGATGGCAAAGAAATGATCAAAGAAGCAAAAAGAATACAATCAAAGATGTCTATAGAGAAAAAAAATAAAAACTTTTAGATATAAAAATTTTATTGAGTATATTCTTTAAGTTGATCTAATTTCAACCAAACATCTGGAACAGGTCTGCGCCATCGAACCTGAGCGTATTCGTCTTTGACTGATAAAATCTCTCCAGGACCTTCAAAGACATAATTAGGTAGATCATCATTACTGGCTAGAGCTTCGATACTTTTTATATAATTTTCTTTATCGACAAAAACTAAGCTTCCTTTCTTGAGAGGTTTCTTTGGAATAGAATCTGTCATAATAAATTCAAGAAAGTAATTTGAAGTTTATTATACAAAAACTTGTTTGAAAACTATTAAAAAAAATTTATACCGGAATAATAATTACAAACCTCTAAAAAATTTAATAGCCTTAAATGATAAACATTTATAAAGTATGCGTCTTTTACTACTTGGCTGCACTGGATTTGTTGGTAAAGAATTAGTACCAACACTTCTCAATGAAAATAACGAAATATACATTGTAAGTAGAAAACCCATTAGTAAATTAAAACTTGATATAGATTTCAATAAGTTTAAATTTTTTCAAATAGATTTATCAAAAGAGAAAAACTGGAATAACGAAAATCTTCTAAATATTTTAAGAGAGACAGATGGAATTATTAACTTGATGGGAGAACCCATAGCAGAAAAAAAATGGACTTCTGAACAAAAACAGGAGATTGAAAATAGTCGTATAAACACCACGAAATTTATGATGAAGACCCTTAAAAATTTAAAAATAAACCCAAAAGTCATTATAAATGGATCAGCTATAGGTTATTACGGTACAAGTTTGTCTAGTGAATTCACTGAAAATAGTCCTGGAGGAAAAGACTTTTTATCTAATCTTTGCAAAAAATGGGAAGCGGTCGCCGCTGAAAAACCATTTTTCTCAAGGTTAGTTATTTTTAGAATTGGAATTGTTCTTGAGAACGACGGAGGAGCATTAGGGAAAATGCTCCCTATATTTAAAGTTGGATTAGGTGGACCAATTGGAGATGGTAAGCAATGGATGAGTTGGATTCATAGAACTGATTTATGTGCATTAATTATTCAAGCATTAGTTGATAAAAAGTATTCTGGAGTATTTAATGCTGTTGCACCAAATCCAGTATTAATGAGAGAATTTTCTCAGACTTTAGGCAAATGTCTGAATAGACCTAATTTACTTCCAGTGCCTGGAGCGGTATTAAAAATATTATTAGGAGATGGAGCGAAGGTTGTTTTAGAAGGACAAAAAGTAATTAGCAGTAAAATCAAAAATTATAATTTTAAATATCCTCTTCTTGAGAAAGCAATTTCCGCCTCCACCAAGAATTAATACCGTTTACTAAAGCACCAATAATAAGAATTGTTATCAATGGAACTACAAGAGGATTCCAAACTATCTGAATAAAATTAATAAAAATAAATATCCCATTAAATTGCATGATGATTGCAAAAATAAAAAATATTGCAAAAAAAATGACTGTAAATAAATTTATTAATAACAAATTATCAATAATTTGTTTTAACTTATTTTGATTATTCTCCTCAGTCATCTTTTATAACAATATTCATATCATCAACCATTTTAAGACAAGATTTGTTTTCACCCAGTCTTTTTTTAGCATTTTCATTACATGCGATCATAAACTTCTTATTTAGCTGTATAAGGTATATTATTTTTATGATCAATTTAATTGTCTGGTTGATTTGATCATTTTTGTCTTTAAAATTACTGGCACAAAAAACATATTTTCCAAGCAAACGTCTTTGCGCTTCTGCAAAAGATTTTGTAAATTGTGGACCTTTACCTTCAATCTGAATAACCGGTTTTCCTAATCCAATCGCTTGCTCTGCTGCTGTTCCTGCCATGCTAATACAGCATCTACTTTTCAATAATATTTTGTCAAAATTATTCCAATATATATTTACTTCTAAAAATTTGTATTGGCATTTCAAGAGATTATTATCTTTTATATTTTCTTTTTTTAACCATCCTCTTTTTTGAAGTATCTCCTTTATTTTTGATGAAGATAGGGCATTAACTATTGCAAAATTAAACTGAATTTTTTGAAAATATCTTAAATCTGACAATGCCTCTAATACCTCTAAAATCAAAACAAAATTATCCAAAATCTCAGGGAATCTACTTCCTGGAAATAATCCAATACAAAATTCATCTTTATTTAATTCTTTGTTGCTAGGAAAAAACTTATCCATAAATGGGTTGCCTAAAAAAGACACTTTCTTTTTTAACTGTAAAGTTAAATCATTAGCTGTAAGGGAATCTCTCGTATATATTTTTTTTGCTTTTTGTGAGATCAAGAAAAATTTAGAAGGCCATGGTAATTTCAACTTCCCTTCATAATGGCTGGAATAAGCAACTAGATATGTAAAAAAATCTTTCTTACAAACCCATGCAAAAAAAACTGGCACAATATCTCCAACTACAAAAAAATAATCATATTTTTTGCTTATTTTAAAAGTTAAATACAATTTTTTTAGAAGATAAAATATTTCACCTCCTAATATCTCAGTAAGTCTGCCCTTAAAGGAATTATAACCAATTCCTCCAGTTCTAAATTCCTTAGTTTTACCTATAATCTTAATTTTTGCTTTTTTGTAATGGTTTCCTATACCAACTATTGGCAAAGCATGAACAGAATAACCACTTTTTAGGAATTGTTTAGCTATTAGACTGCCAGATAGATCTTCTCCATGCCCATTACTTAAAATTAAAATCTTAAACAATTTAAAATTCCAACCATTTTTTTACTTTAGTTAATTCAGGCCACTCTGGATATCTACTTAATCCGTCTTCAACAGATTCTTTCAACTCACTTTTCACATCTGGCATCATCATAGACATTTTTTTTATTAACTCAATATGATCCCTAACACCTTTATTATTAGTAGCCAAAAGAGCTAAAGACAAATTCATTCTTGCTTGTGGGTCTTGCTGATTTAATCGAACAGCTTGTCTGGCAGCTGACAAAGCTTCTTCATTATTTTTCAAAAGTAATTGAAGCCATGATAAACAAGTCCAAGCAGCAAAATGATTTGGTATTTGCTGTATAATTTTTTGAAAATCTTGAACGATTGGAATTAAATCTTGCCCTGCTTTATATCTTGATAAAGCTGCATTAAAATCCTCTTCGATAGGATTAATTTCGTTATTCATTATTTATTAAACTGCAAAAGAGCTTCCACAACCGCAAGTTTGAGAGGCATTGGGATTTACAAAATTAAAGCCACCTCCAATTAATTCCTTACTAAAATCTAACTGCATTCCATAAATATATAAAAGACTTTTAGGATCACAAACAACTTGAAAGTTTTGATCAGCTTTTAATGAATAATCATAAACTTTATCATCGGGATTTATTTCATCATTTCTTATAAAATCCATCGTATAACTCATCCCACTACAACCGCCAGATCTTACACCTACCCTTAGTGCTTTTTTATCACTTTGGCCCCTCAACAAATTTGAAATTTGTTCTATAGCATCATTCGTAATTAAGATACCTTTGCCATCATCAGAATTTTTAATTTCCTGTTTAAATTCTAGATTTTCCATAAACAAGGGATTTCTACTATTTATAATATAAAAACTTAATCGATAGGATGCATAGAACAAACGTTATCCAAACTTGATTTGTTATAATTCTAAGAAAAAGTGAAAATTGCAATAGTCGGTTCTGGATTAGCTGGTCTCACAGCAGCAGTCAATTTAGTTGATGAGGGCCACGTAGTAGAAATTTACGAGAGCAGGTCATTTTGGGGAGGTAAAGTAGGAAGTTGGGAAGATAAGGATGGCAACCACATAGAAATGGGTTTACATGTATTTTTTTACAATTATGCAAATCTTTTTAAATTAATGAAAAAAGTGGGAGCTCTAGACAACTTACTCCCGAAAGAGCATACTCATCTATTTATAAATAATGGTGGTAATTTAAAATCGTTAGACTTTAGATTCCCTTTGGGTGCTCCATTTAACGGACTTAAAGCTTTTTTTACCACCGAACAACTTACTTGGGTAGATAAGTTCAGAAATGCCTTAGCTTTAGGGACAAGTCCCATCGTTAGAGGATTGATAGACTATGAAGGCGCAATGAAAATAATTAGAGATCTAGATAGAATTAGTTTTAAAGAATGGTTTATAAACCATGGTGGAAGTGAAAAAAGTTTAGAAAGAATGTGGGATCCTATCGCATATGCATTAGGTTTTATTAATTGCAAAGATATTTCAGCAAGATGCATGCTAACTATATTCATGATGTTTGCTTCAAAAACAGAAGCCTCAAAACTTAATCTTTTAAAAGGTTCCCCACATAAGTGGTTAACACAACCTATCGTCGACTACATCACAAACAAAGGAGCAAAAATTCATCTTAACCATAAGGTAGAAGAAATTATTTATGAAAAGGAATCTTCCTCTTATTCAGTAAATCAATTAAAAATATCTTCTCCTGAAGGAATTAAGGCAGTATTTGCAGATAAATTTCTAGCTGCCTGTGATGTTCCTGGAATAAAAAAAATAATTCCAAAAGAATGGTATCAATTTAAAGAATTTGAAGGTTTAAGAAAACTTAGAGCTGTAGCTGTTGCCACAATCCAATTAAGATATGACGGTTGGGTTACTGAATTACAAAAAGATAATACTGGAAACGAACCAATTGGACTAGATAACCTTCTTTATTCTGCAGATGCCTCTTTCAGTTGTTTTGCTGATTTAGCACTAGCAAGTCCAGCAGACTATAGAAAAAAAGATATGGGATCACTTCTCCAATGTGTTTTAACTCCTGGCGATAGATGGATGGGAAGATCCACAGAAAGAATTACAAAAGAAATTGATAAAGAAGTTCGCCGTCTATTCCCATCCTCAAAAAACCTTAAATTGCTTTGGAGTAACGTGGTACAAATTCCACAATCACTTTATAGAGAAGCTCCCGGTATGGAACCTTTCAGACCCGATCAAAAAAACATCTATATCTAATTTCTTCATGGCTGGTAGTTATACAAAACAAGATTATATAGACTCTATGGAAGGAGCTACAATGAGTGGTCATTTAGCTGCCGCCGCAATTTTAGAGAAGAAAGTCGAATTAGCAAAAAATCTTGCAGTAAGTTAATTAATGGGTACTTGGCTAAAACATGACGTAATAACAGTTGTTAATGCGCCTCTTGAAAATGTATGGGACACATGGAGCGATTTAGACTCAATGTCACTTTGGATGAGCTGGATTGAATCTGTAAAAACAGTTGACGAAAAAACTAATACGTTACCAGATTTAACAGAATGGACTTTAGCTGCAAATGGCTTTAGGTTTAAATGGAAAGCTCAAATTACAGAAAGGGTTGAAAAAAGCAAACTTAAATGGAAATCAATAGGGGGTTTACCAACTGAGGGATCAGTAGTTTTCGAAAGTAAAACTGATCAAATCACAACGGTAAATTTAGCAATAACTTATGAACTACCAAAAATGATTGCTCGGTTTATGGAAGAAAATATTTTAGGAAAAATGGTTACAAACGAATTACAGACCAATATTGATAGGTTCAAAGATTTAGTTGAAAAGAACTATACAAAAAATTTTTCTAATTAAAAATATTAATTGCTACATCTAGTAGTCCTTCAAAAGTATATTTTTGTGCCTGACTATCAACTCTTCCAAAAATCTTGTTACATTTTTTTGTTGTCTGAGGTCCAATAGTTAATAACTTAATTTGATCAAAATATTCTAACCATTGTTTACCAAGTTTTTTTTCTAATAAAAAAGCAGCATTTACTACGGTTTTACCGCTTGAGAAAATAATTGCATCGACTTTTCGATTAGAAATAATATCAATTGTTTCTTCCGGAATTGATTCAGGACATCTAGTTTCATATGCAGCAACCTCAAATACACGAGAACCAGCCTTTCTAAATTGATCTGCAATTAAATCCCTACCACCTGTTTGCACTCTTGGTACAAAAACTCGAAGTCCATAACCAGATACTGGGAAATTATCAATTAAACTTTCAGCAACAAATTCTGGAGGTATAAAATCAGCCTTAATCCCAAAATCATAAAGAGTTTTTGAGGTTTTTTCTCCGACTACGGCGATTTTTGTTCTTTTAGAACATTCTTTTAATGAACTATTAAAGTATCTAAGTCTTTTATCCACAAATTTGATCCCATTACTACTGGAAAAAATAATCCAATGAAAATCATTTATTTGATTTAATGCTTCATCAAGAGGATTCAAATCATCAGGATCAGCAATACTTATTGCAGGTAAATCAAATACATTAGCGCCCTTGCTTATGAATATCTTTTTTATATCCAATATCCCTTCTTTTGATCGAGTAATAATTATATTTCTTTGATGAAGGGGAAGATCAACTTTTGGCATCCTTGTCCTCAACATAATGATTTTGATTTTTATTTTTTAATTCATCGAGAAGTTTCAAGACTGATAATCCTTTATCAAGAACAACATCGTCTTTAAAAATTATCTCTGGAACTCTTCTCATCTCAATTCTTTTTCCTAAAGTATGCCTTATAGAACTTTTAGCAGTATTCAAGTTTGATACAATTTCTTTCCTCACTTTCTCTTGAGCAGTTGAAGTTATATAAATTTTACAGTGTTGCAAATCACCTGATAAATCAATCTTAGAAATATTGACGAAATGATCTCTAATAAGATCATTTTCTAAATCATTCTGCAATATAAGGGTTATTTCTTTCTTCAAAAGAGAAGAAACTTTTGCAAGACGGTAATTATTTGGCATTATGGTTGTAAATTTATTGGGTTTGTCATCGCTTGCAAAACAAAATAAACAGTTATGAAAGCACTTAAGACAGAAGATATGAAACCTACTATTGTGAGTGGATTTGATCTATTCTTGAATAAAGGTTCAAGCAAAGCAACAAGTCCCCCAACAATGATAGATATCAAATACTTTGGATATCTCGCAACATTAGAGAAAAATTCGCCCATCAGCTCCACAAATAGATTACTTTTTTAGCTAAGTTTTAACAAACATTAAACAGCATGATTACATTATATCAATTTAGACATAGTGCTTTTTGTTTAAAAACAAGAATGGCGCTTCATGCAAAAAAACTACAATATCGAGTTGAAGAAGTAACACCTGGAATAGGCCAATTTGAAATCTTTAAATTATCAGGTCAAAAACAAGTACCTGTAATAGTCGATAGTAATGATCAAGTTATTAATGACTCTTCAACTATTTGCGAATATATAGATAAAAAAAATGAAAACAATCCACTTTTTCCTGAGGATCCAATATTATTTGCACAATGCAAACTAATTGAAGACTGGGCAGATACTACAATGGCTACAACTTGTAGAAAAGCTTTAATAAAATCTGCAATAGAAAATCCACAGCTAAGAACTGCTTTACTTCCAGATGAAATACCTTCTTCAGTTAAAAGTATTGTTGATAAATTACCTTTTGAAAATCTTAGTAAAATTTCTAATGTAGTTTTGTCTTCTAAAGATAATTTAGAACTCCAAAAATTACTGGAAGCTTTATCAAAATCCTTGATCAACAAGAAATATTTAGTTGGAGATAGTGTATCAATTGCAGATATTTCAATTGCTGCTCAATTATCCCTTATTAAATTTCCAAAGTCTGCAGGACCAATTCTTTCAGGAGAAGGGAGCCAAGAATACATAAACAACCCTTATTTAGAAAATCTTTTCATTTGGAGGAACAACTTAGAAGAATATCTTTTTAGTGCTAATTCTCAATAAATTCAAACTTCAATTTATATTTATTTGTTTTTATAGCATGAATAGAAGGATCACCAACTTTTGAACCATAAGAAGCAACATATTGCACTCCACAAATTGATGGTTTGATTGAATTATCAACTTCCAATATTTCTTCGGAACATTTTTGAAATCTACTAATAGTCTCTACCTGATTAATCCTTGAAGCACCTGGCTTATGTGCTGTTTGTATAACTAGCTCATCTGCGAAAAAAATATCATTATCTTGGATCTGATTTCTCCCTGTAATTCTTGAATCAATATAAAAATCATCTTTTAAATAAGTAATTTGATTATTAATAGATTGAGGATCATTTACAACCTTAATTAAGGTTTCACCAAATATTGCTTTTCCAATAGATTCAGAATTTTTTGCACGATTACCAACAATTAAATCTGAATCATTCTTAAAGAAATTTACTTTATAAATAACTGGCTCTTCTGAATCATTAACTATATCTTGAGAAGTAACAAGCCAATTCCCCTCGAACCATTTAGGATAAATTAAATCCTTAGAAGTATCCGATAATTTAAAATTTGGCAAATATAATTCTGGCCATTGATTTACACGATTTTCCAAAAACTCTCGTAGGTTAGAATCTACTAAAGCAAAAGAACTGTCTAAAAAAATTCCTTGAAAAATCAAGCAAAGAATTAATCCAAGAAGAATTTTCATTATGTCAAATCCACTAATAAGAGCATCAGATCATTATGTGTTATTAGAGCCAGATTCAAAAGAAAAAATTGTATCAAAGCAAGAAGCAATTTTATGGTTGAAGAATTGGCTTAGTAAGACAGAAACACAAACAATATATCAAAATATAGAACATCCTGATCAGGAATTTTTTGAAGAATTATTGGAAAGCACTTATGAATTAGAAATAAAATTAGGATACGTTATCAAATGGTTTGCAGTAAGAATTGAACCAGATTAACTAATTATTTCTTTATGAATTGCATTAATTATTTTCATAGCGACTTCTTCAATATTTTCCCTTTTTACTTGAATTCTTAGATCTGCTTGAGAATACAAATTTTCTCTAGATTTAAAAATACTCATATATAAATCATTTAGATTCTTTCCTTGAAGAAGTGGCCTATTTTTAATTTCATTTTTCAATCTTTCAATTGCTATATCTTTGTCGAGATCTATCCAAGCAATAATTCCCTGTCTTAAGATTCCCCAGTTTTCCGATTTGGTAACTATTCCTCCCCCAGTTGAGATTACTAATGAAGGAATTTTGATAGTTTCTTTAAGGCAGTTTGCTTCAAATTCACGGAAATTATCCTCTCCTTCATCATTAAAAATTTGATTGATAGTTTTTTTTGCCAACTTCTCTATAAATGAATCTAAATCAATATATTTGTACTTCAATAATTCAGCCAGCTTCAAACCAGTTTGTGACTTACCAGAACCCATCATTCCAATCAAAAATATGCTTCTGCCCTTAATAGAATGAACTGTTTTTTCGATAATGGATTTTTCCATAAAGACAAAAGCGTATTTAAAACCTTAAGATAGTATTATCGCAGACAAGTATGACTTCTACACAATCCCAACCATTACATGGAAAAGGACGTGAATGCGTCATAACTCGACGTGCCTGCTTTAGTTCTAGTCACCGTTATTGGCTTCCTGAAAAAAGCCCAGAAGAGAATTTATCTCTTTTTGGAAAGTGCAGTATTGCTCCGGGTCATGGTCATAATTATGAACTGATTGTTTCAATGGGTGGAGAACTAGACTCTGATGGAATGGTACTTAATCTCTCTGATGTAAAACACTCTATTAAAGATAAGGTTACTGGACAATTAGATTTTCGTTTTTTAAATGATGTCTGGCCTGAATTTAATGTTGATAATCAAGAAGGTATCCTTCCCACAACTGAAGCATTAGTAAAGGTCATTTGGAGTCGTCTGAAGGATGATTTACCTCTTACAAGTCTAAGACTTTATGAAAACCCAAATTTATGGGCAGATTATTTTGGAAAAAACATGGAAGCATTTTTAACAGTACAAACTCATTTTGCAGCCGCTCATAGACTTGCAAAAGAAGAGATATCCTTTGATGAAAATAAAAAAATCTATGGGAAATGTGCCAGAGTTAATGGACATGGTCATAACTATCTTGTCGATATAACTGTAAAAGGAGACATTGATAAAAGAACAGGAATGGTTTGCGACTTATCTGCCCTCCAAGAGATAATTAACGATTTAGTTGTTGAACAACTAGATCATACTTTTCTTAATAAAGACATCGAATTTTTCCATAATTGTGTTCCAACTGCTGAAAATATAGCTTTATATATTTCTGATATTCTTAAAAAACCAATACATAATCTTGGTGCAACATTACACAAAATAAGACTCCAGGAGAGTCCAAATAATGCTGCAGAAATTTATGTTGATCAAAAGTTAACCAATTCGTTGAATTTGAAATTTGAAAATAGTTTAATCACACAAACTTGAATATCCCAAGAGTAATAATTGTTATAGCATCAAGTCTTGATGGGAGAATTACATTTCCTGGAGGTGGAGAATCGCATCTTGGAAGCGATGAAGATAAAAAAATATTAAATCAAAACTTATCAATGGTTGACGCCACTATTTTTGGTTTAGGTACTTTAATAGCTCATCAATCAACTTACCTAGTTAAAAATCTCACTGATAATGACGAAGTAAATATATTAAAAAGTCAACCAATTTCTATAGTTGCTTCAAATAGCAAAAAATTTAACAGTAATTGGAAATACTTTCGTCAACCAATTAGAAGATGGCTAATAAGCTCAAGTAAAGTTGATAATTCGTCAAATAATGAATTCGAGAAAGAACTCTTTTTTGAAGATTCATGGGCAAAAACTTTAATTTCACTCAAAAAACAAGGGATAAATGATCTAGCTCTTTTAGGAGGTGCAAAACTTATAAATTCATTTATAAAAGAGGATCTAATAACAGATATAAAAATTACAATAATTCCACAAATTATTGGAGGTAGGTATACATGGATCCCTCCAGAGCAAACAAATGAGATTTTTAATCTCAAAAGACTATGGGAAATACAATCAATTAAAAATTTAATGAATAATGAAATCTATATTCATTACAAAAAGATTTGAAATATATTCAAAAATAAATGAACCAAAAATTACATAAAGTTGAAGTCAAATTGTCAATTAAGGAAATCTCCAAAGAGATATGGAATGAATTAGCAAATGAAATCAATAATCCATTTTATGAATGGACTTGGCTTAAAAACCTTGAAATATCAAAAAGTGTCTCAAGAGAAACTGGTTGGCAACCTTTATATTTTGTTGCTTATAAAAATGAAGTAATATTAGGAATTGCTCCACTTTTTTTAAAAAATCATAGCTATGGAGAATTTATTTTTGATCAATCATTTGCAAGATTGGCGCAAGAGCTGAATTTAAATTATTACCCTAAATTAATTGGAATGAGTCCTTATAGTCCTGTAAATGGATATCAATTTCTTTATAAAAAAAATGAAGATAAGAAAGAAATTACAAATTTACTTATAAACCATATAGAAAACTTTGCGATTACAAACAAAATTTTAAGTTGTAATTTTTTATACATTGACGAAAGCTGGGGAAACCATCTTAAATCTTTGGGATACCATAAATGGATAAATTCCAGCAGTGAATGGAGGAGTAATGGAGAAAAGACGTTTGATGATTTTCTTTGTAGATTTAATTCTAATCAGAGAAAAAATATCAAAAAAGAGAGGAAATCAATTACTAAACAAGATGTAAAAGTAGAAATTTTTAATGAAGATGATATCAACCAAGAAATCCTCAAAAAAATGCATAATTTTTATGAACAGCATTGTTCTAGGTGGGGAGTTTGGGGAAGTAAATATCTAACATCTACATTTTTCGAAAAAATTGTTGCTAATAAAAAAAATATTCTACTTTTTAGCGCATCAAAAAATGATTCAAATGATATTTTTGCTATGTCAATGTGCGTTAAAAATAAAAAAAACTTATGGGGTAGATATTGGGGTAGTCAAGAAGATATATCTAATTTACATTTTGAATTATGCTACTACCAGCCAATTGAATGGGCAATAAAAAATAGTATCAATTTTTTTGATCCTGGAGCGGGTGGTAAACATAAAAGGCGGAGAGGGTTTTTTGCAAAAAGCACCATTAGCTTGCATAAGTGGTTTGACAAAAATATGGAAAATATAATTTATCCTTGGCTAAATGAAGTTAATAAACAAACCGAGAAGGAAATTGAATTTGAGAATAATTCTATACCCTTTAAATAAAAAATTATTTGGCTTTTCTAAAGATTATATTAGTAATATAGTTTTTATTAACTTCTAAGAATGAATTCTAGTAAAAGTTTCGATGAAAAAATAAAGATTGATAATAATCTATCCAACCGATATATAGATTTGGATCCAAACGGTTATTTTATTATAAAAGTAGATTTCGAAGAAAATAAAATAATTTTAGAGCACTTTTTAAATAACATCGATGAAGAAGGCTATGCTCTTGACCCAGAAACAAATGAACCAATTAAATGCGACTCTCAAAATAAAAGAGTTAGTAATGAAGTTTTTAAAGGTATCAGTGCGAAACAAATTGGAATATTGATCACTGAAGAAAGAAATGACTTAATAACCAGATTCGATCATGCACTTTATTTAGGCCGGGAACTACAAAAAGCAGAAGAATGTTTATGCAAAAAATTACCATACATACAAGATTAAGAAATTAAACGAAAAAATCTAATCTTTTCATCTGATGTTAAATTGAATAAAAATAAAAAAATTAATGAACATCATTTTCTATTTTGCATTTATTGGTTTTGGTTTTGGAGCTGCTTTCGCATTAGATAAGCTCTTAAGAGCAGTGAAATTAATTTAAAAAAACTACAAAATTTTAATAGTCTCTCCATACAAATCATATTCATCAGCAAAAGAAATATTTGCTTCAACAAACTTACCAATATAATTTTTCAAATCATTATTAGCTTTTGTGGATAAAATCACATTTCCGTCAATTTCAGGTGCAAAACTGAAGGAACGACCTATTAATTCGTTATTATCTGATATTTTTTCTACCAAAATCTTCATTTTTAAACCTATATATGACTGGTTTTTATTTTTAGAGATTTTTTGTTGAACTGAAATAACGTTATCTTTTCTTGCCTCTGCAACCTCTTGAGGTACTCTATTTGGCAAATCAAAAGCAGAAGTTCCTTCCTCAGGAGAAAAAATAAACACTCCCACATGATCAAATTTATGCCTATCTAAAAATTCGAGAAGATGTTCAAAATGTTCTTTTTTTTCTCCTGGGAAACCAACAATGAGACTAGTTCTTAATACAGCAGATGGAATTTCTTGTCTAATTTTCTCCAAAATTGATTCATTCAAAGAAGCTTGCCAAGGTCTATTCATACTCTTCAACACATCTGGATGACTATGCTGAAGTGGTAAATCAAAGTAAGGCACTATATTCTTTGAATCTTTGAAAGCTCTAATAACTTCATCAGTTAAACCTGTTGGATAAGCATAATGTATTCTTATCCAAGGAATTGGAACTTTAGAAAGATCATTCAAAAGTTTTGCTAATGATGGTTTTCCATAAATATCTTGACCATAATTAGTTGTTATTTGACTAATTAATATGATTTCTTGAATACCCTTTTTTGCAAGACTTTTGGCTTCTGAAACTATAGATTCTATTGTTCTACTTCTTTGAGGACCTCTCAACTTAGGAATAATACAAAAAGCGCAATTATAGTTGCAGCCTTCAGCAATGCGAAGATAAGCAACAAATTTACTTTTATCGACAAAACGAGGCATTTCCCCATCTGCAATAAATTCAGGTATTTTTGAAACTTCATTAACGATTTCCCCTTTTTCTACTCTGTCTAAAACCGTGGCTATCTTTTGATAATCTCCTGTTCCAACCAAACCTTTTATTTCAGGGATTTCTTTTATAAGCTCATCTTTAAAATGCTGAGCCATACAGCCTGCAACTATTACTTCCTTTCCTTGATTTGTATATTCTAGAATTTTTCTAATAGATTCTTCTCTAGCTGTTTCAATAAAACTGCAAGTATTTACAACGACAATATTTGCATCATTTATATTGCTGTCAACTTCATAACCCTCTTTATCTAATAAGCCTTGCATATGTTCAGTATCAACAAGATTTTTCTCACAACCAACATGACTAAATGCAATCTTAGATAGTTTTTTTTTTACATTGAGACTATTTTGTTTCACAACTAGAAAAATAGGAATTTAAAAATTTAAACAGCATTTCGTATATAACTCACATGCCAAGATAATATTAAGATAAATAATGTAAATAACAAACTTTCTTTTTATATGGCCTCTAAGACTTTAAACAGAAGAAATAAAAAAGATTTGAAATGGCCAAAAATCATAATCGCAATTCTTAGCACTATAGGCATAGTTGATACCGGTTCGATTACTTTAAAAAACTGGGGATTATTTACTTCGCTTTCATGCCCAGGTATAAAAAATGGTTGCGAAACAGTTTTAAATAGTCCTTGGGGTACTTTATTTGAAAATAATCAAGTGAATATACCTCTTTCATTAGCTGGATTTATAACGTATTTATCAATATTAGTTATCACAATAATACTATCGCTTAATTTAATTTCCCCAAAAGAAAAACTAAATAAGTTTTTATGGTGGTTAGTATTTCTAATTTCATGTGCGTCATCAACATTTAGCTTTTTATTGATAAATATAATGTTTTTCAAGATTGAAGCGTATTGTTTTTTTTGTATACTTTCAGCAATTTTATCGTTTTCTATCTTTATAATTTCTATTATTGGAGCAAAGTTCGAAAGTAGAGAACCTATGATTTTTAGAGGTTTCATTGTAGCCATTAGTGTCCTGCTGGGGGGCCTAATTTGGTCAACAAACGTTGACCCCTCTAATGCTATTGATGTTGCAAGCCCTACAGAAAATGTATCGCCAATAATTACCACTTCAAGCTCTCCCCAAAAGGTAAAGTTTGCA
The DNA here is from genome assembly GCA_902538515.1 of uncultured Prochlorococcus sp. GTDB lineage: Bacteria > Cyanobacteriota > Cyanobacteriia > PCC-6307 > Cyanobiaceae > Prochlorococcus_A. The sequence continues at coordinate 75,514 of CACBFH010000003.1, forward strand.
AAATTTTTAAATAAAAACAATATTGTTATGTATAGTGCATATTGGTGCCCGCATTGCCACGATCAGAAACAATTATTTGGTAAGGAAGCAGTTAATGAATTAAAAGTAGTTGAATGTGCTAAAGATGGAAAAGATAATGAGTATGAGCTATGCCAAACAAAAGGAATCAGTGGATTTCCTTCTTGGGAAATAAATGGAGAAATAATTAGTGGTACGCGTAACTTAAATGAATTAGCAACAAAAACTGACTATCAGGGAGATCTTAATTTTTAATAAATCTTTTTTGAATTTTTTGATCTAACTGTTGTCTAGTATGGCATTCCCAATTTTTATCTTTATCAGGGAAATCACCTCTATAATGGCCTCCTCTACTTTCTTCTCTAAATAGACAAGCTTTTAAAAGAGTTATCGTGGTTATTTGTCTATTCTTTAAATCAAGTAAAAGATTCAGTGCCCTCCTATTTCGCTCACTAAGTTTAATTTGTTGATGAAATTTTATTTTTTCAAGACTATTTAGTAAATCATTTTTATGTAATTTATTTATATCATTTTGAATATAATTTAAAAATTTACTCATACTTGCCTCATTTCGAGATACTCCTAAGTTTGACCAACATAGTTTTCTTAACTCATCAATTTTTTCAAATACTTGAGAAATTTGATCCTCTTTAGGATCTTCAACATCAAACTCTTGAAATGATCTATCAAATTTTTCAAATTTAGAAATGTCATTCAAAACAATTGAAGACATTTTTCTTGCGAAAACAAGACACTCCATCAGTGAATTACTTGCTAGTCTATTAGCACCATGCACACCTGTAGAAGCAACTTCTCCAACGGCATATAATCCTTTTCTTGTTGATGATGCATTTAGATCAGTTTTAACACCTCCCATCCAATAATGTGCTGCAGGAGCTACGGGAATTACCTCATTTAAAGGGTTAACGCCATATTCCTGACATCGACTTAAGATCGTGGGGAAGCGCTCTACAATTTTTTCTGGGTCAATATACCGAAGATCTAAACCAACATGGTCTACATTATTATCATCCATATTTTTCATAATTGCTCTACTTACCTGATCTCTAGTAGCTAGATCACGATTTTGAAGATTTTTAACTGGACTTTTACCATTTTTATCAACTAAAATCGCTCCTTCGCCTCTTAGTGCCTCAGATATTAAGAAGCAAGGTGCACCATAAAATTTTAAAGCGGTTGGATGAAATTGCACGAACTCTAAATCTTCGATAGCAGCTCCTGCTTTCCATGCAAGAGCAATCCCTTCACCAGAGGATTGAGCAGGATTTGTTGTATTTGTAAATAAGTGCCCACCCCCACCTGTCGCCAAAACAACAGCTCTAGATTTAATCCAATATAAATTTGCTCCATCAAGAACCTGAACTCCTCTACATTCTTTATTTTCAATGAGAAGTTCAGTTACTCTCACACCCCTGCAGTGAAGAATATTTTTTTGATTCTCAATATGATCTTCTAAAACTTCAACTAATGCTCTTCCAGTACGATCCTTAACATGTAAGACTCTTCTTCGTGAGTGTGCTGCTTCCAATGTAGTAGCTAGTTGATCATAACTTTGATCAAAAATCATCCCTAAATTCTGCAACCTTTCTACACAACCTGGTGCTTCTTTAACTAGCATTTCTACAGCTTGAAAATCACATAGTCCATCTCCTGCTTTTAATGTATCCTCAGCATGAAGATCAAATGAATCATCTTGTCTAACAACTGATGCAATTCCTCCTTGAGCCCATCTACTGGAGGATACCTTACTAGTATTTCTATTTAAAAGAAGCACTTTTAAATTTGCGGGTAATTCAAGACAAGTCATAAGGCCAGCAGCTCCAGCACCTATAACGATTACATCCCAATTACCTATTGGTATCGGTTCTTGCGAAAATGGAGGCCTTAACATTAAACCAGTCCACTAAAAGTTGGTTGCAGAATTGCTAAAACAATAAAAATACCATCAACAATTAATGTCGTTTGAATTACGTAACCAGAAACTAAGAGTGCTTTACCACTAGTAGTATTAATTGTGCCAGAATCTAAAATTTCTTTTGAAATAAACCAAAGTATAAAAGCAACAAAAACAATAATAGATAATGACTTTATTTGGATAAGATTCTCTGAGGTTTTTTGAAGAATTAGGGGTGCAGTTTCAGAATCTGCTGTAATTACCTGCTTCCATTGATCCATTATTCCAATTAAGAATATTGTAATGTCAGTGACAGCAGTTCCAAATAAAGAAGAGATATAAAAACTTGAACCTATTTTCCAATTAGTACCAAGTCCAATTAAAGCTAACGGGAGAACTACAGCTTCAACAGGTATGTGTAGGATAGGAAATGAGCTTAACCATCCCCAGAACAAACATCCACCAAGCCAACTACCTGATATACCAAGTAATAATGAACTAACAATAAACCACTTATTTGATCCTTTCTGATTCAAAACAATTGCCACTAAGACAATAACAAAAGTAAAACAAAGAGCACTTATTGGTCCTAATCTGACCCAAGGGGCTTGAACAAAAATAGGTAAAATTACAAAAAAAGAAGACCACAATCTTAATGATATAGGATTTGATAAAAAACTATTTTCGTATGAATCAACTCTCTTATGGGACTCATAGTTGAATTTATCTTTTACTTCTAAATTTTTTGTAATTAATTCTTTCAATGAAACAGGTTATTTTAATTAATCTAAATCGTGTTTTAGAAAACTGCGAATGCCATATTTTAATAAATAAAAGGCCCATAATTTCACCCCTATATTTACTTTTTTAAAAGTATTTAATACACTTTGAGTCATATATAAGTTTAAAATAAATATAAATAAGAATATTTGAACTTAAATTGTGTGGCAAGAAATTAATTACAAAGATTCTAATGATCTTTTGGTTCCTAATATTACTTATAAAATAAACCCTGCAGAAATTGAAAGTATTGAAGCTAATTCCATTGCTGAAGAAATAGGATTTGAATCCGGTGATTCAATTATTAGTATTAATGGAAAAAAACCAAGAGATTTAATTGATTATCAGATTCTAATTAGTGAAGAAATTTTAGACATATCAGTTTTAGATAAAAATAATGAGATTCATAATATAAATATTGAAAAAGATCAAGACGTTAATTTAGGTATAAATTTTAAAGATGCATTATTTGATTCAATCAAACAATGCAATAATAGATGCCCATTTTGTTTTATTGATCAACAACCAAGTGGTAAAAGAAAAAGCCTTTATATAAAAGATGATGATTACAGATTAAGTTTCTTATATGGCTCTTATTTAACTCTTACGAATTTAAAAAAAGAGGACTGGGAAAGAATTGCTACGCAAAAACTATCTCCACTTTTTATTTCAGTTCATGCTACTGATCCTCCTACAAGAGAAAAATTATTAAAAAATAAAAAAGCAGGAGTAATACTTGATCAAATTTCCTGGTTTGAAAAAAACTCTATTCAAATACATGCTCAAATTGTTGTTTGTCCAGATATAAATGATGGGGATATTCTCGAGAAATCAATTTTAGAACTTGCTGAATTCTACAAAAAAACGTCTCAGACAGTACTTTCAGTCGCAATAGTTCCTGTAGGACTTACAAAATTTAGACCTGAAAATGATGGATTGAAATCAATAAGCCCAGAATATGCAATAAAAACAATTAAACAAGTAGAGAGAATTCAGGCCTCCCTACAAATTACTCTTGGGACGCGTTTTTGTTGGCTAGCAGACGAATGGTATTTAATTGCTGGTACAAATTTACCTAGTTACAAAACCTACGAAAATATGCCACAAGAATCTAATGGAGTTGGGACTATTAGAAACTTTCTAGAAGCATTAAGAGAGAAGACTCAAAACCTACCCCAAAAAATAAAACAGCCAAAAAAAGTTAGTTGGATTGTTGGAAAATTAGTTTATGAGGCCCTAATTCCTACAGTTAAGAAATTAAATTTAATTAATGGATTAACAATTAATTTATATGGTTTGCCAAGTATTTATTGGGGTCAAGATCAAGTTGTTACAGGTCTTCTTACTGGAGAAGATCTAATTTACGGTCTGAAAAATAAGGATTTAGGAGAAGCTGTTTACATACCATCTATTATGTTAAAAATTAATACTGATTTATTTTTAGATGATAAAAATATTCAAGAGGTTGAGAATCAAATAAATACTAAAATTCACGTTCTTGATGATTCAAATGATATTATTAATACTTTGATTGGTTAATCGAATACTTTCGATACTACAAAACATGTTTAGAAGAGTAATAAATCCTTTCTTGTTATTGCCGCTTACTCTAAGCATCAACTCTGTTAATGTCCTATCGAGCGAAACAAAAAATTACATTGATAATGTTTTAGAAGAAAAATCAAATAGTACTCTCATTGATTATCAAGAAATAGAAAAACTTATATTAAATAATCAAGAATTAAAATCATTACAAAACTTAGTAACCTCTGCAAGCTTTAATCTTTCTAGTCAAATTTCTAAAAGATACCCATCCTTAGATTTTCAAGCAAATGGGTTACCAAAACATGTTTCAGGTAAACAGTATAATAGCAATTCACCTACTTTAAAAACATCGCAATTTACGGCTAATCCCTCCCTGAATATCAGATGGGATGTAATTGCCCCGCTTAGAGGATCCGAGATTGAAATTGCCAAAACAAATTACAAAATTGCAGAAAATAATTATGAGATTAAGAAAAAAGATTTAATTCAAGAAGCAAGAATCAGGTATCACAATTTCAAAAAGTCTTATCAAGAAATTCAAAATAAAAAATTCACTCTTGATTTATCAATAACAAGTTTAGAAAATGCTAAAGCGAAGCTAGATGCTGGAATTGGTACAAAATTTGAAGTTCTTGAAGCAGAAGCTCAATTATCTCGGGATAAACAATCACTTAATGAAAAGAAAATAGAACATGAAATTAATAAAATTTCTCTTAAAGAGATTCTCAATATTAAGGGGGATCTCGACACTAATAAAGATCAAACTCTTATAGGATTTTGGAATCAAAAATTGAATAAAAATATTAATGAAGGTTTGGATAAAAATCTTTCTTTAAAAAATCTTATTCTTCAAAAATCAATCAAAAAGAGCCAAGCAAATAGTTTTTTAGCTCAAAATAAGCCAAATATTTATATCAGTAATTCATTATCTAGTACATTTTCAAAAGGTGAATCTCTAGCAATTAATATCGACTCTGATAAGTCTGGATCTTATTATACAAATACCATAAGTCTAAATTTTGCATGGAATATTTTTGATGGCGGACAAAATAAGAACTCCTACAAATCAAAAATAGCAGAAGCAGAAGCAGAAAAATATGCTTATGAAAATCTAAAAAATGTTTTAACCACAAGTATTAGCAAAGCCTACTTAAACCTTAAATTAAATGAAGAAAAAATAATTTCTTCTCTTAAAGAAATTGAATCTAGTAAAGAGTCTGTAAGGCTTTCCAGACTGAGATATGATGTCGGAATATCAACTCTTAAAGATGTGCTTGTTAGACAAAGTGAATTAAGTAAGGCGAAATCAAAAAATATTAATGCAATATACAATTATAATTTGAATTTAGATGAATTGGAAAGATTAACTTTTATAAATATAAGTAAAAATTGCTTGGTTGGTTCTAATACTAAAATTAAGGATGCAGAGTCTATTTGCAATATATAAATATGAATCCACCAAATTTAACCAATAAGCAACTAAGTGAATTAGATTCTTTATTTGAATTAGTTAGTCAACGTCAAAAAAAAGATTTTGGAAATATTAGCGCCAGTAATAAAGCAGACGGATCATTAATAACAAGTTGTGATTTATGGAGTGACAAAACAATCGTAGATGGTTTAGCTTCAATAGCTCCAGGTGAGGGCGTCCTTAGTGAAGAAGGGCAAAAATTAATTCCAAACTCAAAAGCTTATTGGGTGGTAGATCCACTCGACGGGACGACAAACTTTGCTGCAGGTATTCCTTACTGGTCTATTTCAGTGGCAAGATTCGTTGATGGAAAACCGCAATCTTCTTTTTTAATAATTCCTACATTGAAAAAAAAGTTTGTATCCATAAGAGGAAAAGGGGTTTGGTTGAATAACCAGAAAATAGATCCTTGCCAAAATAATCGTCAAAGTGAATGCATTTCTTTATGTAGTAGATCTATAAAAATTTTACAAAAAAAACCAAATTCAGTTTTTCCTGGAAAAATAAGACTATTAGGTGTATCTAGTTTAAATCTTACAAGTGTAGCAATGGGTCAAACTTTCGGAGCAATAGAATCAACGCCCAAAATATGGGATATTGCAGCCGCCTGGCTGTTTTTAGAAGAACTCAATTGCTCCATAGATTGGTTAGAAACAAATCCTCTAAAATTAGTTTCAGGGCAAAACTTAAGTGATGTTAATTTCCCATTAATTGCTTGTAGATCAATAGAAAAAGTTAAAATCTTAAAACCATGGGGTAATCTATTATTGGAAAAATAGTTGCATCATAAACAAATAATTGCTTGAAATATTTCTTTATTAGATACAATAAAAAAAATACATAAAGAATATATTTGAAAAAATTAAATATGCAGCACAGCACAAAATGGATATTGAAAAGTTTGTGGGGAGCTTGTGAAAGATGGAACAAGTCTGATTGTATTGATTTAAGTGCTGCATTTGCTTATTACACACTACAATCATTTTTTCCAATCCTTCTAATTTCTCTTTCCATAGCATCATGGTTTTTAGGAAAACAAGAGGGATTAGATCAACAAATTATTGCTGTTGCTGCTCAGATTTTACCCCCTTCAGTAGTTGAATTAGTAGAGACAACATTATTTAATTTAATTGATAAAGGTTTTGGGGCAGGTATTCTGGGAGCCATGTTTTTACTATTTACAGCAGGAAATGCATATTTATCTCTCCAAAGAGGTTCAGATAGGCTATGGGAAGATGAACTTCCTTCTAAAAAAGGTAATGCTGCTTGGAGAGAACAAGCCTCCAAGTTTCTCCGAAATAGAATTGAAGCTTTTTTAATAGTATTCTTTATAGGTTTTTTAATGGTATTAGATCAGATAAGTGCAAATCTAAGAATGATCCCTAGTAATGTGTTAGAAAATCTTTCAAAATCAAATAATTTAATATCTAACCTATTACTAAAGTTACCTCTATTGCAAGTTGGTCAGTTTGCAATACCACTAATTGGATTTTCTTTAATGGCACTTTTATTACAAGCACTCTTGCCTAGTAGGAAAGTGCCTTTGAGACCACTATTACCCGGATCTTTTCTTATTGGAGTTGGCCTAACTACATTGAACCTAGCAGTAAGTAAAAGTATTCTCTCATTAGGAGTAAGATTTCAAGCATACGGTTTTATTGGAGGTTTTCTTGTACTTACTTTGTGGGTATGGCTATTAGGAGTGATTTTATATTTTGGACAGTGTTGGAGCGTAGTAATTGCTAGTATGAGTTTAGTAAATAAAAAAAGAGATTATAGATAAGGAAAACCAATGTGAATTATTTTCTAAAAGCTAATAAAAATATTCTTACCTATTCATTAATCATACTTATAGTTATTCCAATTTTTGGATTTAACTTTTTCATTAGCTTTGTTGGAAATATCCTACTTCTTTTATTTTTAATTCCTTTTCTATTATTAGTTTTAGTTTTTATGGGTTTTAACTCTTACAAATCTAAAATTAATACATGCAGTAATTGTGGGGCAATATCATTAGGTTTAAGTGAAACCTGCATGAGTTGCGGTGCAGATTTAGGGAATATAAATAAAAAAAATAACTTAGATAAAAAGCCTAGTGAAAGTACCATCGAAGTGGAAGCAGAAGAAATTAAGTAAAATATTAACCTATTCCAATTTGACGAAGAATACTTTGTCCAGTAATTAATTCAGTACCAAGTCCAATCAAAATACCCATCATTGCCATACGGCCATTCCAAGTTTCTGCGAAATTTACGAAACCAAATCTTGGTTGATTGTCATTATTCATAATTAACTAAATTATCTATCAGATCATTTTAACGTTTTAAGGGAAAATTTATGATAAATAATTAATTATTTATTTAATATGTCTTACGCCATCAACAGGTCGATACTCATCTCCAGTTAACTCCTCAAATACAATGGCTGGCAGTCCTGTATCAAACATTGTTTGCAATGCTTCTTTTAACATGGGGTTCCAACCTCCAGTACTGACTTTTCCATGTCTTACAGTCCAGTCCCAAGTTCCTTGGAGATCTCTGGGTAGTCTACCTTCTCTATCTCTTCGAGCGACCAAGTCTAAAGATTCAACTATACCAACAATTACTGGATTTTTTCCGTAAGAAGGAGTAAGGCTTAGTTCAAGTCTCACTGGATCTTCTTTAACCATTTTTAAACGAAACCTTGGTGGCAACTTGAGTGATCTTATAACCGCTGAGACAATTTTTGTTCTTAATTCCAATTTTTTTCCTTTGATAAAATTTGCTTAATCAGTTGTTGAACCTTTTTCTTCTAATGTAGTGTCATTGTCATTCGAAAATCTTACTGTTAGTAGTTCCTCTTCCGTTATGTTGCCTGATTTATCTAAAAGTTCTGGATGTATTGTGTACTTATTTTGTTTAAAACTGGAAGTACTCAATCGTTGATTTTTATTATCAGATATACCCCAGCCATTAGACATAACTTTAAAAGCTTTCCACACTAAATAAGTTAAGGCCGCAGAATATATTATTGGAAATAGAATAGTCATCAAACTTATAAATTTAGTTAGTTATATGGTAAACATCATAGCTCGAAAAAAAGAAATTTTGCTACTTTAAGTTATTAAATTATTCTCTATATTCAATAAATTTAATTAGTAGTTATATTTAAATTACACTGATATGGTGTATTAAATCTCTCGAAATACGTAAAAAATCAAAATTGAAAAGAGACATCCACAAGCTATTACTAATCGTCTCATTAATTACAGTGGGCATTAGATATCCTGCAAAAGTAATATCCCAACCATTTAGCAAACCAAAAATTAATGAAGTTAATTTATATTCGAACAAATCTTTTATAACTAAAGCTGTAGAAAGAACCGGTGCAGCTGTGGTGACAATTGATACTCAAAGATACGTTAAAAAAAGAAATTTCCCAAGAAATTCTCAACTATTTTTAGACCCATATTTTGAAAGATTTTTTGGGTTAGATTTGCCTAAAGATAATCGACCAAGGATAGAGCAAAACCAAGGCAGTGGATTTATATTTGCAGATGGACTTGTAATGACCAATGCTCATGTAGTGAATGGATCTGATAAGGTAATTGTTGGTTTAACCAATGGCAAAAAATTGAACGCTAAACTAATAGGCCAAGACTCTTTTACTGATTTGGCTGTGCTAAAGATTGAAGGGAAAGGGCCTTGGCCAAAAGCAAAGTTGGGGGATTCGGCAAAGATTAAAGTTGGTGATTGGGCTATAGCAGTTGGAAATCCATTTGGACTGGAAAACACAGTTACGCTTGGTATTATTAGTAATCTAAATAGAAACGTAAATCAATTAGGAATATATGATAAAAAACTTGAACTGATACAAACTGACGCTGCTATTAATCCCGGAAATTCTGGAGGTCCACTGTTGAATAGCGATGGAGAAGTAATTGGTATTAATACATTGATAAGATCAGGTCCAGGAGCGGGTTTAAGTTTCGCAATCCCAATTAATAAAGCTAAAGAAATTGCCTACCAACTTTTAAAAAAAGGGAAAGTAATACATCCTATGATTGGAATTAGCCTAATAGAAGAAAGTATTTCTGAGAGAAAAAATAATGTCGTAAAAGTTGGATATGTAGTACCGAATAGTCCAGCTGAAAAAAGTGGAATCAAGATAGATGATATTTTAATTAAAATAGGTAATAAAGATATTGAAAAAGCATCAGACGTAATAGAACAAATTAGTAAAAATGGTATCAAAAAACAAGTAAATATATTATTGAAGCGTAAAAATAAATTTATTAAATTAAAAGTAATGCCAACTGATATTACTAATCTTCAAAATAACTAAAAAATTTAATTTTTTATTCCGTTTAAGTATTTCCACACATCTAGAAATACATCTACCATCACTTATATCGCAGGAAGTAATGCATTCAAAATAACTTTCAATAGGACCAAAAATTTGAAAATATTTTTCTTGGAAATCGTAATTTTTCATTTAAATTATTAAAATCTTTTTTGTATTTTTATGACTAATCAAGGACGGTAAACTATGTAAAGATAAATGAGTGATCTTACTTAGCTTATTGTAAATTTTATTAAAAGTAATCAAATTTTTTAGCTTTGAGTTTTTTCTAAAAAATATTCGTAATTACCATCATATGAAAATAACTTTGAATCTTTAATTTCAATAATTCTATTTGCAACCTTTGAAATAAAATACCGATCATGAGAAATAATTAATAATGAACCTTTATAATTTTTAATTGCTAATTCTAAGTTTTCCTTAGATTGCAGATCCAAATGATTAGTTGGTTCGTCCAAAAGAAGGAAATTACTAGGATTAATAATCATGAGCGCCAATGCTAATCTTGCCTTTTCTCCCCCACTGAGTTGTTTAATATATTTAAAAACAGTTTCATTTTGAAAGCCAAAACCCCCTAAAAATGTTCTAACTTTTTTTTGAGACCATTCTGGAGACTTATTACATATTAAATCAATAACCCTTTCGTCAAGTGAGAGTGCTTCAGCCTGATTCTGTTCATAATAGCTAGTAATTATATTGTGTTTACCAAGATTAACTTCTCCAATTTCAGGAGATATTTTTTTCATAATAATTTTAAGCAATGTAGATTTGCCACAGCCATTAGGTCCCAATATTGCTATTTTCTCCCCAGAAGAAATCTTTAAATTAATATCTAAAAAAAGAATTTTATCCTCGAAACTATGAGACAAATTTTTGATATTTAGAACTAATTTTCCTGAGCGAGGGCAATCTGGAAAATTAAAAACAGGACTTTTTGATTTTGCTATGGGAGCCTCAATTTTAGAAATCTTTTTTAATTGTTTTTCTCTACTCTTTGCTTGAGAACTTCGAGTTGCACTAGCTCTAAATCTATCTATATACCTCTTCTGTAAATCAATTTCTTTTTGTTGTAATTGATATGCCTTATTTTGTGATTCTTCATTTAAAGATTTCTGTTCCACAAAAAAAGAATAGTTCCCATTATATGTTTCAGATGTTCCTCTATCTACAAAAATTATTTTTTTACACAATTTATCTAAGAAATATCTATCATGGCTAATTATTATAACTCCAATTTTTAGCGATAATAGATATTCCTCCAACCAAAAAATAGTTTCTAAATCTAAATGATTGGTTGGTTCATCCAGTAAAAGTAAATCAGGTTTTTGTAAGATTATTTTTCCAAGTGCAACTTTCATCTGCCAACCACCTGAGAAGTTGCCAACTAATTTATCAGCATCTTCTATAGAAAAGCCTAATTTTGGTAATATTTTTTCTACATCAGATTGCATTTTATAACCACCTAAAGCTTCAAATTTTGCTTGATATTTTGCGAGTTGATTTACAAATATTTCAAGTTCATCGGAATTTTTTTTTATATCCAACGATTTCACTTTATTCTCAATTTCTAAAAGTTTAATGGCAACAATTTGTAAATCTTTAAAAGAACTTTCTAATTCCTGTCTCACTGAAAAATTCAAATTACAATCAAACTCTTGCT
>CACBFH010000004.1 GCA_902538515.1 uncultured Prochlorococcus sp.
AACATTCCTCCACAGCTGCCAGCACCAGGAATACAATTTTTCTCAACTTGGATTAGCCTTTCTTCATTAATTTTGCCTGATGTTAATTGTCCAACAGCTTCAAATGCACTAACAACAGTAAGATCTTCTCCATGCAATTTCCCAGGCTTTATTGTCCCTCCATAAATGAAAATTGAGGGAATATTCATTCTTGCAATCGCAATCATGGCACCCGGCATATTTTTATCACATCCACCTATAGCAAGTACTCCATCCATACTCTGAGCATTGCATGCTGTTTCAATTGAATCAGCAATAACTTCTCTTGAAACTAGGGAATATTTCATGCCTTCTGTTCCCATGGAAATGCCATCACTTACTGTTATAGTCCCAAACATCTGAGGCATACCACCTGATCTTTTTATTGACTCTTCAGCTTTTAGAGCTAACTTATTTAAACCCATATTGCATGGTGTTATGGTGCTGTATCCATTTGCAACTCCAATAATAGGTTTATTAAAATCTTCATCATTAAATCCAACAGCTCTTAACATCGATCTGTTAGGGGATCTTTGCACACCTTGGGTTATTGCAGATGATCTGAGTTTATTCATATTATTTGAAAACCTTTTTTATTCTATTGCCCCAACTCTTCAAGTTGCTTCCTCACATCAGCAATTGCAGAATTAAGTTGCTCAACTTTCTTCTCCAGATCATCTCCTTCAACTTCATTTATATTTTCATTTGAATCGATCGCTTCTGAGCCGTCTTGAATTCTCGAGGAATACATCATTGCTTTTTGTTTTTTTTCCTCCTTTCTTTTGTCTGCTTCGGATATTAACCACCAAGCTAGACCTGCTGCTCCAATAAAAGCACCGCTTATTAACGATAAAAGATTATTTGAAGACGAATCTCGGTATTCAGACATTGGTAAATATTTACTCCTATATTCTATATTAGTTCTTAACTTGGAATTTAGTACTTAAACGCGTTAGAGGATTCCCAATACCTGGTAATAATTGTGTTTTTTCGTCTTCCTCATCTATGCAAGAAGTGTAAATTACCTGATTAGGGAGTAATTTCGCAATTTCATTTAACCCTTTATTTGAACAAATAGCAGTTATTAAAAGAATCCTATTTGAATCAACACCTAATTCCTTCAATTTAATTAAAGTTTCTAATGTTGCTGATTTTGTTGTTATTTGTTCTGAATAAAATATAACTCCTTCATTTGATTCAATAGTTTTAGGAAGTTCTCCTAATAAGAGCGTTGAATTAGGAATTACTTCTTTAGATCCAAACCAAAGAGATAACCCTTCGGGCAACATTGCGAGCACTTTTATTGGATAATCATTATTAATAAAAAATCCATCTGCGTCTCCATTATCAGTATTTACTATTTCTTTTTTATAAGGCAACCAATTACGTAATGCTTCATATGTAAGCCATTTCCCTAATTGCTCATATCCTGTTGAGTACAAAATATTTGGAGTATTTTTTTCTCGCAATATTGAAAGCCAATGTTTTATTAATGGATGAGGAGGAACAATAACCTTTAGTGACATTGGCATATATTTTCCTTTAAGATACTCTTATAAACTTTAATTACCTAAGTTCTAAAATACAGTCTTATTATGATTAAATCAATTGTTTTCCCCTCACTAAAGTATGCATTAATTACTTTGTTGTTCGTTGGGATTTTATTTTTTAATTCTGTAAATTCTGCATGGGCTAAAAGACCTCCTGAGATTAGAAACCAGCAAGACCTTAATTTAGAGCCAGATATGCATGGTCAAGATTTAAGCGGTAACGAATACGTTAAGTTTGATTTGAATGGGTTTAATTTCAGTGAAAGTAATTTAGAAGGCGCGGTGTTCAATAATAGTAAATTGCAAAATTCAAAGTTTAATGGAGCCAATTTAAGAGACGCACTAGCTTATGCAACAGATTTTACAGATGCAGATCTTTCGGATGTTAATTTTACAAACGCATTATTAATGGAGAGTAATTTTGAAGGAGCAAAAATAGATGGTGCAGATTTTACTGATGCTGTTCTTAGTCGTACACAACAAAAACAATTATGTTCGATAGCTAATGGCACAAATAGTTCTACAGGAGAGAGTACAGAATATAGCTTAGGTTGTTAATCATTAAAGATGAAAAAAAAAATACCAGTTATAGTTGTTTCAGGATTTCTTGGTTCAGGTAAAACAACTTTTCTAAGATATCTATTAAAAGAGAGTAATAAAAAATTTGGTTTAATAATAAATGAATTTGGTGATGTTGGAATTGACGGTGATTTGATTAAAAGTTGTGATAAATGTGATGAAACTGAAGAAGACTGCGTTATTGAATTAAACAATGGATGTTTATGTTGTACTGTTCAAGATGATTTTGTCCCATCAATAAAAGCTCTCCTAGAATTTAATCCTCCTATCGAATCAATAATTATCGAAACAAGTGGCTTGGCACTACCAATTCCCTTAATTCAAGCACTAAACTGGCCTGAGATTAGGTCTTCCATCTATCTTGATGTAGTTGTTGGTATCGTTAATGGAGAATCAATGCTTAATGGTTCACCAATTAATGATTTAAATAAAATAACAAAACAATATGATGATACAGATAGAATTGATCACAACGCCACTATTGAAGAGCTTTTTGAGGAACAACTTGAAGTCTCTGATATTGTTTTAGTCTCTAGATCGGATATCTTAAATAATCATCAGTTTGATGTTGTAAAAAATAAAATCCAGGGAAGTCTAAACTCATCTACACCAATCCTTAAATCCAAGAATGGCAAAATTAATTTAAATTATATATTTGATTCTAATTTTAAAAAAGAGACTTATAAAGAATTTTTAACTGAAGAGCATGACCATAATCATGTAGAGCTTGTATCCGATTTAATTAAATCAAATTATTTCCTCGAAAAAAATGACTTTGAAAAAGAGATGTCAAAAATCTTGGTTGAATTAAACATTCTTCGAATAAAAGGACGTATTTGGATACCAAATAAATCATTGCCTTTACAAATACAAATTGTTGGAACGAAAATTAATACTTGGTTTGAAGAAGCTCCAGACAATTGTTGGAGACCAAATGATAATGCTGGGCTTGAATTTGTAATAATTTCCTTTGATGAAAAATCTATAAAAACTTTCAAGGGAAAAATTAAAGAGAAATTTAAGATTTTAAGTGAACCAAAAATAACAATTTGACATTATAGTTAGCTGCCGAGATACTAAAGCAGTAGACAGCCCAAGATGGAAAATCCAAAAATTGTATTAAAACAAATAATCTCTGACGAAGTTACATCAATTGATAAAATAAAATGTTCAAAATGTGGTGGGGCAGGAAACTTTAAAACTCATGAAAATTCAAGAAGAACTTGCCTAGTTTGTTTTGGTAGAGGCTACATAAATATCTAATAACTCAGAGAACCTTGAGGTAAAAATATTTGTTTATTAATCAATAGTACTTTTTATTAAAATTTAAACTAATCTTCTAGTAGAAATTAATTTTTAATTGGACCAGTTTGCAGTAAAAGTTTTTGTAAGACTAAGACCCTCAGTTTTAGATCCAGCAGGGGAAGCTACCAAATCTGCCTCTATAAAACTTGGAGCCGAGGGAATAAAATCATTACGTATAGGAAAAATGATTGAGGTAAATATAGAAGGTAATGGTGAAAACGAGGTAAAAGAAAAAATTGATTTATTGTGTGATAGGTTATTCGCAAATACTGTTATTGAAGATTATGAGTATTCACTAGAAAAATTATAAAATGGATAATTTTACTGTAGGAGTTGTTGTCTTTCCTGGTTCTAATTGTGATCGTGATGTTTCATGGGCATTGGAAGGTTGTTTAGACATAAGGACAAAATACTTGTGGCATGAGTCTTCAGATTTAAGCGATGTAGATGCAATAGTTTTACCTGGAGGATTTAGCTATGGGGATTATTTAAGATGCGGCGCGATTGCAAGATTTTCTCCATTAATAAATGCCTTGGATGAGTTTGTTAAAAGCGGAAAAAGAGTTTTAGGAATTTGTAATGGGTTTCAAATTTTGACAGAATCAGGCTTTTTGCCTGGTGCCCTTACTGCAAATAAAAATCTTAATTTCATCTGTGATGATGTTGAACTTGATATTATTTCTTCAAAAGGAGGTTGGTTTAATAATGGAGGTGAAAAACAAACTATTAAGTTGCCAATAGCACATGGGGAAGGAAGATATCATTGTGATTCTGATACTTTAAAAAAACTTGTAGATAATGAATTGATCGCTTTGAGATATAAAAATAATCCTAATGGATCCTCATTCGATATTGCAGGCATAACTAATGAAAAGGGAAATGTTCTAGGTTTAATGCCTCATCCAGAGCGTGCATGTGACGAGACAATTGGTGGGACTGATGGTCTCTTTACATTAAAATCATTAATATTTAAATAAAAAAAGACCCCTAATTTTGGAGGTCTTTTTTTTATTTAATTTGGGAAGAAATTAAACAGTAGCTTTTACTTTTGGATCTAAATTACCTTTATTGTAAAGATCAGCAAAGTAATTGGTGCTGTTTTGCTTGATCTTACTTGCTTGACCTTCGCACCAGAACTGCTTGTATCTGTCAAGACAAACTTGCTTCATGTATTTTCTAGCAGGTTTGTTGAAATGTCTTGGGTCAAAGTTTGCCTTGTCAGCAAATGCTGCCTCTCTTACCGCGGCAGTGAAAGCAAGTCTGTTATCGGTATCAATGTTGACTTTTCTAACTCCATTTCTTATTCCCTCTTGAATCTCTTCAACAGGAACACCGTATGTTTGAGGGATTTCACCACCATATTTGTTAATGATATCCAACCATTCCTGAGGCACTGAACTAGATCCATGCATTACAAGATGTGTATTTGGAAGTGCTTTATGGATTTCAGCAATTCTGCTTATTGCAAGAACTTCTCCTGTTGGCTTCCTTGTGAATTTATATGCACCATGACTTGTACCTATTGCGATTGCTAATGCATCAACTTTCGTTTTAGCAACAAAATCTGCCGCTTCTTCAGGATCAGTCAAAAGCATGTCAGTAGAAAGTTCGCCTTCAAAACCATGACCATCTTCTGCTTCACCTTTCCCTGTTTCTAATGAGCCTAAGCAACCTAATTCTCCTTCAACACTAACTCCAACTGAATGAGCAAAATCTACAACTTTTTTAGTAACTGCAACATTATATTCGTAACTAGCAGGTGTTTTTGCATCTGCCTCTAGAGACCCATCCATCATTACTGATGTGAAACCATTTATTGCTGCTGAATAGCATGTTGATGGCTCATTTCCATGATCTTGGTGCATTACCACTGGAATATTTGGATAGGTTTCTGTAGCGGCAAGGATTAGATGACGTAAGAAAATTTCTCCTGCATAATTTCTTGCCCCTCTTGAAGCTTGGAGGATAACTGGACTATCAGTTTCATATGCTGCTTCCATTATTGCTTGAACTTGCTCAAGATTATTAACATTGAAAGCTGGAATACCGTAACCATTCTCAGCAGCGTGATCTAAAAGTAGTCTTAGTGGAACGAGGGCCATAATAAAAATAAGTTAGATGCTATACAAAGCACTTGTTTCCGCGAGTTTAGTACAAAGAGGGATCAAATGTCACGTAATTAGATATACAAAATCTATATTTTTATATTTAACCCGCTCTTCGACGATTCCTTTATAGCTTCGCAAACTTTATGACTAGCAAGTCCCTCGCCTAAGCCTGGAATGATAGGTGTTTTATTAAAAATACTCTCAGCCCATAAATCTTGAATTCTCAAAACTGGAGCTATCCTCCCATCAGTCCATGTTTTTTCAAAATTAAAACTTGAATCTGCAATTAGATTTTGTATTTTATTTTCGCTGTTTGAATATTTCAAATTAAAACCATGGACATAATCTTTTTGGTTCTCGCTTTTAAGAATAAGTGAACCTTCGCTTCCATATATTTCTAAACTAAATCCTCTACCGTTTTTAGAAATCGATGATAATGATACCTGACATGGAATAATATTCGAGCTGTAGTTTGATATTTCTATATTGGCTAAACATACATCTTCACTCGTAACATCATTTAAATCAGATGAATTAGGTAAAGGTCTTTTTTTTATTGATGTTGCTAACTTGCCAGTCACATTTATTGATTCTCCAAAAAACCAATTCAACATATCGAATGCATGAGTACCTAAGGCGCCAATAACTCCTCCACCTTTTTCTTCCAATGAATACCAATTCCAGGATCTTTTGGGATCGGATCTACTGCCCATTAACCAATCTAATTTGACTAAATATATATCTCCTAAGATATTTTCATCAATAAGTTTTTTTGTCTGAAGGAAAAGAGGTACTGCTCTATATTCAAAATCAACACATACGCTCAAATTATTAATCAAAGATATTCTCTGAAGCTCTTCAATTTCTAAGGAGGATATTGAAACGGGTTTTTCTAGGAGTAAATTTTTATTATTTTCAAGAGCTTGTTTTGCTAACTTAAATCTTGATTCAGGTGGGGTGGCAATAATAATTCCATCAATTTTTGGAGATTTAACTAAGTCTTCCCAATTATGAAAAAAATCTAAGCCCGTTTCTTTTTCTAATATCGATTTATGCTTTTTCTCGTAATGATAAATAGCTACAGGAGTTAAGTGATCAGAATGCTTTAATGCCTCTAAATGAACTTTTTTCCCAAACCCTAGTCCAGCGATTGCTATTTTTAATTTTTTATTTTTAGTATTCATTCTTATCCATCAATAAAATCTGAACAGCTATTTTCAATAACAACATCTATAAGTTCATCATTATTAGAAGTTTGCCATTTTGAATTGAATTGAGGAATTCCATTTATTGATGTATCTCTGAACTTTTTTTCATTGCAATTAATTCTCATTACATAAAGTGATAACTCTCCATCATCATCAGAATTTGTTGGATTCTTAAAGAACTTTGTTAATACACTTATTTCACCATTTGGGAACGACTTAATACTCCCTTTATCAAGCCATTCTTTCCCATCATCATTCTCTTTAAGGAGAACCCAATCAACATTTCCTAACGCATATGAATAGGAGGCAAAGTTTAAAATAAAAAGTAAAAGACTTAAAGAAAAATAAAATAAATTAGAAATTATTCTCATTTTATATATTTGCTTCTGCAAGTTCTTTTACTCCATGGATTTTTAAAATTTTAGTCAAAGTAGTCTTGAGATCTTTTCTTTTCACTATTACATCAACAAAACCATGCTCAAGAAGATATTCAGCTGTTTGAAAATTATCGGGTAATTTTTCTCTTAATGTTTGTTCAATAACCCTTCTTCCCGCAAATCCAATAAGTGCTTTAGGTTCCGCCAAAATTAAATCACCTAACATCGCAAAGCTTGCTGTTACACCTCCAGTTGTTGGATGGGTTAATAATGGCATATATAGGAGATTTTTCTCTTTATGTTTTTTTAGTGCTCCAGAAATTTTTGCCATTTGCATGAGACTTAACATACCTTCTTGCATTCTTGCCCCACCTGATGCACAAACAATAAGAATTGGGTAATTTTCTAAAGTTGCTCTCTCAATTATCCTTGTAATTTTTTCACCAACTACTGAACCCATAGATCCTCCCATAAATCTAAAATCCATAACAGCTAATCCTAAAGGCATTGAATTTACAGAACAAAAACCTGTTATGACACCATCTCTTAAACCTGTGCCAGCTTGACTTTCTTTAATTCGGTCAGCATAAGATCTTCTATCTTTAAAACCTAAAGGATCTGTAGGACTTAGTGAACTATCAAATTCTTTGAATGAATTTTTATCAGCAATTATATTTATCCTTTCATCACTATTAATTCTATTATGGTGACCACAATTACTACAAACATTGAAATTTGAAATTAGGTCTTTTCTATAGGCTACTTGCGAACACTCTGAACATTTAACCCACAAACCATCTCCTTCGTCAGTATCTTGGGAAACTTTCCCAACAAATTGATCTTTACGCCTTGCGGCAAACCAGTCGATTAATGACACAACGTTCCCTTTTTTTCTATTTAAATCTAAGTTAGGTACTTTTATCAAGAAAGATATATAAATATTTGAGATTTTCTAAATTAGAAACTCCTCAAAGTTAAAAATATAATTATTTGAGTTAATAATCGAAATTAATTATTATTTGTTTTTCTCCTCAATCATTTTATGAATTATTGGAGTAAGAATTAGTTCCATTGCAAAACCCATTTTCCCACCATTTACAACGATACTTGTTGGACTTGACATAAATGAATCGTTAATCATTCCAAGCAAGTATTGAAAATCAATTCCCCATTTCTCTCTTGCCCCTTTTCTAAAATGTATTATCACAAAGCTCTCATCAGGAGTTGGGATATTTCTGCATATGAAAGGATTTGAAGTGTCAATTGTGGGAATTCTTTGGAAATTAATATCGGTTTTGCTGAATTGTGGGCAGATGTGATTTATATAATCAGGCATTCTTCTCAATATCGTATCCACAATGGTTTCCGCTGAGTAACCTCTTTCTGCGTTATCTCTATGGATTTTTTGAATCCACTCTAAATTTGTTATTGGAACAACGCCAACAAGTAAATCAGCATAAGATGCCACATTGTATCCATCACCTTCTACCCCGCCATGTAAACCTTCATAAAAAAGTACGTCTGTTCCCTCAGGAATATCTTCCCATGGAGTAAATTGCCCTGGTTCTAGGGATGTCCCAAGTCTTGTATTATGTTCTTCTGCTTCTTCAAGACTATGTAGATAATATCTTTTCTTTCCTCCTCCAGTTTCACCATAGATTTTAAAAAGTTCTTCTAACTTGTCAAAAAGATTAGCCTCTGGACCAAAATGAGAGAAATTTTCACCTTTTGCAAGAGCGTCTGCCATAGCTTTTTTCATAGGCATTCTTTCAAATCTGTGGTAACTATCACCTTCTACAACTGCTGGAACAATATCTTCTCTGGCAAAAATATGCTCAAAGGCTCTTTTTACTGTACTTGTTCCTGCTCCTGATGATCCTGTTACAGCGACTACTGGATGACGTTTTGACATTTTTTAAAAACAATATCTAATGATTCTGACAGGTCATATGCCAACTTTATGTTTTACTTAAAAATATTTTTTTATTTATTAATTTTTTTTTAAATTTCATCCATTATTTTATCTCCTATTTCACTGCAAGATAAAACTTCAGTAGACCCATCAGCTAAATCTACTGTTCTAAATCCTTTTGATAAAACTTTATCAATGGCAGTTTCTAAATTTTCCGCAGCTTCTTCTTCATTTAATCCAATTTTTAACATCATGGAAGCAGATAAAAGCATTGCGATAGGATTAGCTATGTTTTTACGAGCTATATCAGGAGCCGAACCATGAACAGGTTCAAAAACGCCTGGACCATTATTGTTTAAAGAAGCAGATGGAAGCATACCAATAGAACCAGTTAACATTGCGGCTAAATCGCTTAGAATATCTCCAAATAAATTACTAGTTAAAATCACATCAAATTGACCAGGATCTCTAACTAATTGCATTGCCGCATTATCAACGTACATATTGCTTAGAGATATATTTTTATCTTTTGAGGTGATATTTAAAACTGTATCTCTCCACAATTGACTAACCTCAAGAACGTTTGATTTATCAACAGAACATATTTTTTTATTTCTTTGGTTAGCAATTTTTATTGCTATTTCAGTTATTCTTTCTATTTCGGTCGAATCATAAACCATCGTATTAAAAGCTTTTGGGATTTTTGTATTTGTTATATGTCCTCTTGGTTTTCCAAAATAAATTCCCCCTATTAATTCTCTTACTACAATAAGATCTACATGCTCAACGATTTCTTTTTTTAATGTACTTGCTTCCAAGAGAGATTTTCTTATTTTGACAGGCCTGATATTTGCGAAAAGGTTTAGGGCAGATCTTAACTTTAGTAACCCACTTTCTGGCCTTAATTCTCTTGCAAGAGAATCATATTTTATATCTCCAACACATGCTAAAAGTACTGCATCACTTTTTTTGCATTGATCTAGTGTCTCATCTGGAGCAGGAGTACCATATTTTTCATATGCTATCCCTCCAAATAATTCTTCAATAATCTCAATATCGAAATTATGATTTTTTGAAAGCTTTTTTAAAACTTTTTTTGAAACTTCTGAAATCTCTGGTCCAATTCCGTCTCCTGACAATAAAACAATCTTATATTTCTTCATTTAAATTTTTGTTTAATAGAACAATAAATTATTGCTTGTCTAATTGTCTAAGTTTTTTTGCTAATTCTGGTAATTTTTTAAAAATACTTGAACTCCTTAGCCATGATTTATTTTCCATCGCGGGGAAACCACTAATTACCTTGCCTTCTTCTATGTCACAATGGATTCCGCATTTTGAGCTCGCAATGACATTTTTACCAACTTTTACCCTATTATTGACTCCTACTTGCCCTGCCAAAATAACACCATCTCCAATATTTGCTCCTCCAGCGATACCAACTTGAGCTGCAAATGCGCAATTCTTTCCAATTTTTACGCCATGACCTATTTGTATTAAATTATCCAACTTTGTTCCCTCATCAATAAAAGTAAATCCAACTGATGGTCTATCAATACAACAATTAGTTCCAATTTCTACAAAACTCATTATTTTTACACCACCTTTTTGCGGCATCTTTACCCATTTGCCATTTTCAGGAATAAAACCAAATCCCTCTGATCCAATAACAGAATTTGAATTAATTACACAATTATTTTTTAGAGTTGTATTTTCGTAAATAACACAATTAGGATGAATTATATTATTGTTTCCTATTCGAACATTGCCTAAAATTGATGATCCAGGAAGAATATGATTATTGTCTCCAATTACAGTATTTTCTCCAATATAGACATTAGGTCCAATATGGCAATCTGCTCCAATTATTGCTGTTTTATCTATAACTGCTGAAGCATGAATTCCTGGTTTGAAATTGATAGTTTTATATAAAGAATCCAATACTTCTGCAAATGCAATTCTTGGATTTTTAACGATTATGTTTGATATATTGAGTGTCTTTAGGGCACTAACGATTTCATCATTATTAGTAGTTATTATTGCTGATGCTTTAGTTTGATCTAATTTTTCTTTAAGAATATTATTTTCTTCTAAAAAAGATATTTGATGTTTAACTGCAGCATCTAATGAGGCAGCATCATCTATATTTAAATCTTCGAAAATATTGGCACTAATAAAATTTGAATTTCCTTTTTTTATTAGATCAACTAAATTACTTAAAAGCATTTTTCAGTTTTAATTTTTTAAGAGAGAGCAAGAACATCTCTATGTACGACAATTATCGAGGAATTGTTATTTTCTTTACTATTTAAAATACTTCTTAATTTGTCGCTACTTATTGATACTAAACCTTTTGCAACTTCTTTATCATTTGTATTTACGATTTTAACTGCCTGATTTATCGTAAAGTTTCCTTCTACATTCTTAACACCAACCGCTAAAAGTGAAGCACCTTTTTTTTTAATTGCAAAAGAGGCGCCATCATCTAAAGTAATTTTCCCTACTGTTTGAATTGCATGTGAAAGCCAACTTTTTTTGTTTCCAATAGGTTTTTCTACTGGATAAAATAAAGTTCCAATTTTATTATCATTAAATATTTCAATTAAGTTTTTTTTATTAGTTCCATCAACTAGTTGGACTTCGACTCCTCCTTTTGTTGCTATTTCTGCAGAAATTAATTTTGTAGAAATTCCTCCTGTTCCCCATTCATTATTTGAGTTTTGAGTATTTTTATCTTTAATTTCCTTTAATTCACTATTATGTACTTCTTTAATAGGTTGCGCATCTTTATTATTACGTGGATCTTTTGAGTATAGATTTTCAATATCAGTTAATAAAATAAGCTTGTTAGCATTTATAGCCAAGGCAACTAAAGCAGAGAGGGTATCATTATCTCCATATTTAAGCTCTTCATTTGCTACTGTATCATTTTCATTTACTATTGGAATAACATTCAAATCGATTAATCTTTTTAAAGTTTTAGAAGCGTTACTAAAGGATTCTCGTGAATTGAAATCAGCTTTAGTTATTAAAATTTGTGCAATATTAAGACCTAATTTATTAAATACTTTATCGTATAAGGACATCAAATTAACTTGACCTACTGCAGCAGTGGCTTGAAGGGTACTTAAATCATTTGGTCTTGTTTTAATATTTAACTTTTGGCAACCTAATCCTACGGCTCCACTAGTTACTAATATTAACTTGTTTCCTTTTGAAAGAAAACTTGTAAATGGTCTAGAAAGGTTTTCAATAACTTCTTCTGTAGATGTTTCCTCTGTTCCTCTTAAAATACTAGTACCAATTTTTATAACCCAAGTTTTCATTTTATAAAATGAGAAATTAATTTTTCTATTGTCAAAGTTAAATTAAATTTTATAGGCAAGCCATCTCTATTTAATCTCTTAACTAATATTGTTTTTATATCACATCTATTCCCAACAATAATATCTGTAAAAATTCTGTCGCCAATAATGGCTATATTTTTTGGCTCTCTGCCAATTTCTTTGATAGCAGACAAAGTTAATTTTTTTCTAGGTTTTGATGCATTGTATTTATACCTTAAATTTAATTCTTTCGCTATTTTTGCGATTCTTTTTTTTGATGGATTATTACTTATTAGATATAAGGAGAAAAGTTTTTTAGATTCTATGATCCAATTTTTTACAGCTTTTGGGATCATATTTGATTTTCTATTTACTAGAGTCCCATCCACGTCTAGCAATAAAGAATTAATTCCTTTTTTTTGCAACTCAGATTGAGAAATATTATATATTGGTAAGTTTGAATCCCAATTGACTTTTAGGATAGATCTCATTTATTTTAGGAACTACTTTTTTCAAGCTCAGTTTCAATCAAAGGTTGAATTTTATCGAACTCATCATCTTCAACTAATAAGGCACCTTTGTCTTTTAATTTACCCACAATAAAAAAAGGATCTAGTGGTATATATAAGCCATATTCTTGGTCAAATAGATTAAAGTTAACGAGCAATTCATAACTCTCACTATCATCATCGAAGTAATCTTCTTCTAATTCATCGTAAATTGGTTCTTCAAGTTCTCCTGATACTGTTAATGTAACTGCTGATCTGATAAGTCTTAAATCATGTTCTTGAAGTACTGCTTCAGCATTTTTTAGTATTTGTTCATTTTTATCTATTTTCTCAATTAGTTCAGGTTCATCTTTTTCATTTATCTTAAAAAGACTTACTGGTGTATCAACTGGTGTTAATAAAGCATATTCTTGGCCTTCAACACTTACTAATTGTTCAAGATAACAAAATAGCTCGTTTCCATTTGAGTCATTTAATAAAAGAGTCTGTGCATCATAATTATCATTTGAATTGGCTTCTTTCATTTAAAAATTATATATCCTTTTTAATACTAATATTTTATCTGATGTTTACCAGCTATTTCTTCTAATTCAGGACCTTCTTCGATCCATTGTTCAAGTATTATTTTTGCTGAAAAACTATCAATCAATCCGGATTTATCTTTTTTTATTCCAAATCTTTCTGAAGATTCCCAAGTTGAACTATGTTCGTTGACATAAGAAAATGGAAGCTTTAATTCATTTGAAAGTAATTGACCGTAATTTTTACAGTCAATAGCTTGAGTGGTCATTTGACCTTCCTCATCTAGCGGAATACCCACAATAAAACCAGTCAAATTAAATTCATTTATATAATTTCTAATGATTTTAATCTCTTGATTATTTTCAAATCTTTTTACTGCTGGAAGTATATTTGATGTTATGCAGAGGGGATCACAATAAGCTAATCCTATTCTTTTGGTACCTATATCCAAACTCAAAATTGACTTGGGTTTGGGTTTGCAAAATTTCACTTTGTTTTTAATGGAAAAGGAGATGGATATGGATTACCTTGTGGACTTAATTTTTCAAAGATTGATTCCAAAGATTGATTTATTATATTTACTTGTTTTGCTTCATTCTTAATTATTGTGTTCCTAATAAGAATTATTTCTTGATTTTTTTCTTTGATATTACACTCTTCAAGAAAAACATTTAATTGAGAATTTTCTTTATAGGTTTTTAAATATGAAACAGGTGATTTTTCAAAAAATCTTTTTATAAATTCTTTTAAAATAGAATTGAATCTATTATCCCAATATCTACTTATAGTTAAAGTATAAATTTCCTCATTTTGATAATTAATATCTTTTAATATTGAACATAAAACAGAATTTTCATATATTAAGGCACCACTCTTAGAGTTATTTCTTTTAAGAATGTCGTCTTGATCAAAATCTAAAATATTTCTTATTAAGGGAGATTGATTTGATCTTATGAAATTAACTATTTTTAATATATTTTGTTTATTAATGTTTTGGAATTCATTAATTAATGTATAGGCATTAGTATTTTGATTTGTAGGTTTATTTTGATCAGAACCATCCCAAAGGATTATCTCTCCTAACGGTTGAAAGCCTAATTCTCTTGAGTTTGATATGAGGTCAACATTATTTATATCTGAATTAATTATCCAACTTGAAGTTTTGATTTCTTTTATTGAGATAGATTTTTTTATCAATCCTAAAGTTAATTGTTTATCTGTTAAAGAACACTTGCTATTAATCAACTTGGGCTTAGATATTTTTAAGCAAGTCTCTTTTTTGTTTAAAGGAAAAATATTCAAATAACCAATAATTTCGTTTCCATATATAGCAATTATGCATTTATTTTTATTTTTCTTAAGATTATTCAAGAAGATTTTTAAGTCATCAAAGGTATTTATAATTGCCATCTTTAAAAACCAATTATTCAATTCCTTATTTTTAATATCTATTAAAAGATTAATGTGCCGTATATGGAGTTCTTCAAAAGTTACTTCAATTCCTTTTTTAGATTGAAAAGAATAAGAGGTATCTTTTTTCATTTACTTTTTTTCTCTTATTAATACTATAGGGGTTTTTTCATCTCCATTGCCAGCTGGATTAGATAATAAGTTTCTTTTAAGTATTTTATTTACTTTTTTATTTGAACTTGCTAAGACTTTCACTCCTCCAAGATCATTCACATCGACAACAGCAACATCTATATTTAGATAGTTCGAGACCTCCTTACAAAATAAATCCGCATTGAGGGGACCCAAAACTATACTCTTGTCGTAAGGTGTAACTGTGCCGCTTATATCATCAATTAGAGATGATTCTGAACCAGTTAACCTATAAAACATACCTTTAATCCCAACTAATTTAAAAAGACATCCAACAAATAGTGCAAAGGTTATTCTTGTGACTCCGATTCTGTTTATTAATAATTGCATGCCGCAAGCTGTTGCGAGACTGCTTGTAGGGTGAAAAAAATAACAAAAAGCTTTCGAAAATAAACTATATTCTAAATTTTGAGGGGAAATATATCTATTTTGCATAATCGCTAGCGGACTCTCACCGATAGTTAAAATATCATTTTTTTCTACAATTCCTTTGCAGTATTCAATCACAGTATTTACTGGGTTATCAAAGCAACCAAGTAAATCAGTTTTAATAGCAAAAGCTTTATATTTATTATTTATTGGAATTTCAAAAACTTCTTTCGGCCTTTGTTTTTGACCATCTAAATTAATTAAGAAACAATCCTTATTATTTGAAATACCAAAATGTCCATAGTTCTCCCAATATATTTTTAACCATAGATATTTTATTTTTTTTCTAAAATTAATATTGCTAAATATATATATTATTCTTATAAAGACTTCTGAATTTGACTTGATAATTGTTGTTGGCCAGTAATTATTTAAATTCTTAATTTTATTATTTTCATATATATAAATATCTTCTTGATAATTAAAATTTTGGCAATATTCGTTACCTTTACTTTTAAAAAAATCTAATTCAAAATTTATATTAGAAACCATTGTCTCTTTGGTTTTACTTTTATTAGTTATTTTTAAATCAATAATTAATTCGTTTAAACCATCCTTTTTTTTGATTTTGTAATTTATAGGTACAAGATTTAACTTTGATTTGGGTGAGTTTTTAATATATAAATCTGAAAGAATTAAAAAAATTAAAAGAACTAAGAGGATATTTATTAATATCATTGTTTTAAATTAATTATTGTTTTTATCTTTTTTTTCAGAAATGATACTATTGTATTCATTAAAACTTTCTAGAGAAAATGTCGTATCTTTTATATCAATTCCCTTTAGTTTTCCTATAACTTTGTTTAATTCATCTATATTAATCATTCCATTTTTATCATATTGCACTTCTCCATCACTATTTAAAACAATGGTTTGTGGAATTAATCCGTTCCAATAATAATTAGGTTCATTTCTAGGATCAGACTTTTCTTTATCCTGTAATTCATCAGTAGTTAGAGCAATGATATCTATATTATTTCTCCATATCAAATCTAAGCCCGATATTATAGGAGCCATAGCTTTACTATCTGAACTGTCGTCAAGATAAAAAAATAAAACTGCGACTCTTTTATTTTTTAATGATTCCTGAAGAGTGGTCTGGGGAGGAACTATAGACCCATTACCTGCGTATATAGGAAAGATGTTGCCATCGTAACTATCAGAATCTCTTGATGCATTTGCTTTATATGGACTTAAGAAAATTAATGCTATTAGGATCCATTGAACTATTTTCATTAAAGTTTAAAAACTTACTTTGAACTTGATCTTCCTAATCCTTGAAGGATTCCTTTCCCAACCAAACCGATAGCTTTGCCAACGACCTTTGTAAGGAAAGTTACGAAAAGATTACCGATATATTTTACAGCAACTTCTAACTGAGGTGCTACGGCATCTCTTATCTCAACTAACAATGTAACTTGTTTTTGTAGCCATTCTAGATTCTCTAATTCTTTCTCTCTATTTTCATTTTTGAAGTATCGGGTAAATTTTTTATCAATAATATCAATATATTCTCTTTTACTCTCATACAAGTAGATAGGCATATAAATATAGTCATGCCAACGATTGTAGTTATTAATATTATTTCTAAATCTTTCAAAATTTCTTGTCGATTGTAATTCGGGATTTATAAGTACAGTCCTTAATTCAGGCCAAGAAGAACAAATATTAAAGATTTCAGAAGCTAATAAATTACAGTTCCTTATTGTCCAATTCGAAATAATATTTTCAAGGATCAAAAACGATTCTGTTTCATATAGAGGGAGTAATTTCCCATCATAGTCAAGAGCTTCATTTTTAATAATTGGCCCAATAAACATTATTGATTCATGTGATTCTCTATCTATCTCTTCACAAGTTACCTCACTATAAATAAAATCATTTATTGAAATAGATTCGCTTCCTTTTTTTAATCGAAAATAGCTGTCTGTGATATTTGAAATTGTATTAACTTTAAGTTCTTTTATAAGAGAATTTAAATCATCTTTAAAATCTTTCTCCTTATAGTTTTCCTTAATATTTTTTACTAAATTATCCAACTCATCTAACATTTTGCAAATTAGTCGTGAAATGAATTCTTTTTTTATCCCAGAGAGAATTATAGATGAATTATTGAATTCAACCTGTAAGTTAGTTGAGCTATATCTTTCTTTTAATCTATCTAAAATTAAATTCCATATTTCAGTAGTGTTTTTATCTTTAATGAATACAGTGTTCTTATTT
Source organism: uncultured Prochlorococcus sp. (assembly GCA_902538515.1). GTDB lineage: Bacteria > Cyanobacteriota > Cyanobacteriia > PCC-6307 > Cyanobiaceae > Prochlorococcus_A. The sequence continues at coordinate 17,669 of CACBFH010000004.1, forward strand.
TCAAGATTAATTTTATTTTCAGTGTAAACTGCCTCTGTATAAAGTTCTAATGAATTACCCCATAAAAAAATTAGAAAAGATTTTGCAGTAATAAGTTCTCTTAATCTTCCTTTTAAAATGAATTTATAAAATTCTGGTGTTGAATCAGAGTTGATATATTTGAATATATAATTAATTTCAGAATCTATTTGCTTAAGACCTGAAGTTAGAATTTTTTGACTAAAGGTGAGAGGCTTATTTTTGTTTAATTGAACTCGGGAATTATTTTCAATATCAAATACCCTTCCTCCATTTAAAATGGTATCGATAGATTCAAGAACTTTTTCTGCACTGGGATTTAAAAGAAAACCTTCAGCATTTAACGATGTAGTGGTATTTGCTTCATAAGCAAGTTCGCCAGAGAGAATTATAAGAAATTTTGACTCATCATATCTTTCTCTTAATTTTAATAATTCTAACCTTATAAGATCTTCTGATTGGAAATTAAGAACATTCCATATAACTAAATCCGGAGTTTTATCACCTGTTCCATTATTAAAATTAATGTCTAAATTTTGGTCTATTGATGTTAACTTAAGCGATAAAGATTCTGCTATTAAGCTTGGAGCAATAATTAATATAGATTTTTTTGAAATTAATTCCAAGACTAGATTTTTTATCTCTTATACAAAATTAACTAACAATTACTGCAAACACCAGCCTTAAATCAATTTTTATACTCTTTTAAGCGTAGTAATTTCTGTTTAAATCAAAATCATTTAATCTCTCTGATGACAATACATTATTAGCTTCGTTTATCGTGAATTTATTTTCATATAGAGCTTTACCTACAATTACTCCAAAGAGTCCAGAGTTTTCAAATTTTACTAACGATAATAAATCAGTAATTGAACCAACACCTCCTGAAGCTATTACTGGAATATCTGTAATTTCAAGTATGCTTTTTATGAATTCTTCATTTGTCCCTTCTAACGTCCCATCTGTATTTATATCTGTAACAATAAAACTAGCAATTTTAAATGAAGAAAACTCTTTTACTAGATCTGTGGCCAAAATATTAGATTGCTCAAGCCACCCCCTTGTACTAACTTTTCCATCTTTTGCATCTATACCAACAATTATCCTTCCAGGAAATTTATTTGATAAGTCTTTAACTAGTTCTTTATTTTCTATCGCAGAGGTTCCCATGATAACTTTATCAATACCATAAGAAAATAGTTGTTCTATCCTTTCTTGAGACCTTATCCCTCCTCCTATTTGAATAGGTATATTAACTGTTTTTGCAATCTTTTTTATTGATTTATCGTTTGTTGGGGATCCAGTTTTTGCAGCATCCAAATCAACTATATGTATATATTTTGCCCCTTCGCTTTCCCAAAATTCAGCTTGCTCATGAGGCTCTTTGGTGAAGTCTTTTCTTTTATTAAAGTCGCCTTTAAAAAGCCTTACACACTTACCATTCATTAAATCAATTGCTGGTATTAGGTCCATAGAATCATCCTTTTCATTAATAACTTATTAGTAGTACTATTCAATATGTAATTCTATTTAAGATTACTACTTCAGTTAAATATTTTTTGAATATGAAAATTCTTGTAATGGGCGGCACTAGATTTGTTGGCAAGTCTTTGGTTGGAAAGTTATTATGTAAAAATTATGATATTGATATTTTCACGAGAGGCAATAAAAGTAATCCCGAAAAAACAAATTTAATTAAGGGTGATAGAAATAATTCAGAAGATATCGTCAGACTAAGAAATAAAAAGTATGATGTTGTTTATGATATTTCTGGTCGAGAGTTAGAACAAACAAAACTTCTTATAGAAAATTTAGATAATTCTTTCCAGAGATATATATATGTCAGCTCTGCAGGTGTTTATAAAGATAATTGTGAACTACCCTTATCCGAAGTTGATCCAATTGATCCAGAAAGTAGGCATAAAGGAAAGTTTGAGACAGAAAATTGGTTAAAAAACCAAAAAATTCCTTTTACAAGTTTTAGACCTACTTATATTTATGGACCAGGAAATTATAATAAAATTGAAAATTGGTTTTTTGAAAGGTTATTTACTAAAAAATCTATACCAATCCCTGGTGACGGTTCTTTAATTACTCAGCTAGGCCATGTTTCGGATCTGACTGATGTAATGATTAGGTGTATAAATTTTGAAAATTCCAAAAATAATATTTACAATTGTTCAAGTGAAAAAGGAGTAACAATCAAGGGTTTAATTTATTTCTGTGCGAATGTTCTTGGATTAAACCAAAATGAGATTTCTTTAAGAACATTTGATTATCAAAAATTAGATCCTAAGTCTCGAAAGGGATTTCCAATTAGGTTAAATCATTATCAGACTGATATCTCTAAGATAAAACGTGATTTAGAGTGGGCGCCAACTTTTGATTTACTTAATGGTCTAAGGGATAGTTTTGTGAATGATTTTAATAATAAAAAGAGTGAGGAGTTTGATGAAAATTCAGATAATATTCTTTTTAATTCTTAAATAGTCTAATAAAGTCACAAAAGTCAGGATGAATCCTAACCAATAAAAAATTAAGGCCAAATTATTCAAAAAGCTAATTTTTAATGGTGTAAAGAAGGTAATTACTGAAATAAAAAAGAAAAATGTTTTATATTTTCCTAGCATTGATGCTGGTAAACCGTCTTTTGTAGAGTTCCTTAGGCTAGAGATAATTAATTCTCTAAATAAAATTAATGACAAAGACCAGAAGGGTATAAAATTATTTATACAAAGGAAGGTCAAAGGAATTAAATAGAATATTTTATCGCTTAAGGGATCAAGCATAGCTCCTAATCTGGTTTTAAGATTAAATTTCCTTGCAATTAACCCGTCAAAATAATCAGTTAAACCTCCAATAATAATCAATATAAAGACATATAAAGGTCTGTTAATTTCTAAAAAAAGTATTAATGGAAATACAAGGAAAAGGCGAGATATCGATAATAAATTGGGAATATTTAATTTCAAATTTTTAGGATTTTTTCTTAATAACAAATTTGTTTTGTATGTCAAAAATATATTACACTCTCAACGACCTTAAATTTTTAGTAATAATTTTAAATGGTTTTTGATGCTAGATTCTAAAATTTATTTTAAATCTGAATCCTAAAGATTATAAACTCAACTTCTCTTTATGAATGATGATGTTTTATATTACAAAATTATTCCTTATATCTAATATCTAATGAAGCCTCATAGCCTAAAGCTATCTCCGGAATCTGATTTGATAAATTCAATTAAAGAATATTCTTTATCGAATAATTTATACGGGTATGTTTCTGGAGTTGTTGGTAATCTTAGAAAAGTTTGTATTCAATGCCCAGGTAGTCAAGAGATAAATAAATTTGAAGGAAATCTAGAGATAGTTTCTTTAAACGGAAATTTTAATAAAGGAGATGTTCATTTACATTTGAGTTTTGCAGATGAGGGATGCAATGTGTTTGGCGGGCATCTTGAGGAGGGATGTATTGTAAAAAAAGGTACTGATGTATTATTACTTTCTTTTGAACAGAAAATTATAAATATCTCAAATCATGATTTAATCACTAAAAAATCACGTGTAAAAGCATATATTTTAAAGGATTGTCCTTGGTCTAAAAGAGCAATTAGGTTGCTTAATTCTTTATCTATCCCTCATGAAGTTACTTTAATAGACAATGATGAGAGCTTTCAAAAAATTATGGCTCAAAGTAGCCATAATACTTTCCCTCAAATATTTTTGGATAATAAATTTTTTGGAGGATATGATGAACTTTCAGAACAAGCAAAATTGGATAACTTAATTTCATTTAAGTAATCTAAATTTTTAACTATCACGATTAGTAAGCTTTTCAGCAACTAACTCGTCCTCTAACTGCTTTATTAACCTTGATACAAGACTTTGAAATTCTGGTTGACAATCTTTAAATGCAGCTTTATGTCTTATTGGTTCATTTCTAGTTCTTAAATCAGTAAGCATTAATTTTAATGCGTCAATTTTGGGATTTATTTTCATAGTTTTAATTTATATATTTACATCTTTTAAATCATTTGCATAGCTTTTTTAAAAGAAATCTTTTTATTATCATTCGAACTTGTAACTTCTATTAATTTATTTATGGATTCTTTGTTTTTTAAAGAATCTATACAACATTGCGCAACTAATCTTCTTGGAATTGATCCATTAATTTGAGTATCCTCTTTTGAATAATTTATATTTTCTGATTTAATATCTTCATTTTCCTTTAATCCTCCAGGTCTAATAATTGTCCATTCAAAATTTGAATTGCGTAGAAAGTTTTCTCCTAATTTCTTCCAAATAAGAATTAAACCAAATAAGTTTAATGGGTGGAATAATTTACCAGTACAAAGAGAACTAACTAAAATAACTCTTTTAATACCAACTCTTTTGCAACTCTCTAATTGCCTGTATACACCTAATGCATCAACTTTTGCAGGACCTGTTAAATCTAATGTTGCTCTCGCTCCAGTCGCAATTATCAAAGCATCAATATCTTTTAAAGCTTCATCAAGTTCTCCTTTTTTGTCTAATGAAATCCTAATTGTATCCAAACTCTCTAGTCCTGCTGTGACTTTTGAATTCTTTCTGATAATTTGTCTTACTTTATATCCTTTCTTAACTGCTTCTTCAGAAATTCTATAACCTGTTTTCCCCGATGCACCAGTAATTGCTATTTTCATGATTAAAGAACTAATTTAAATATTATATAAATTTCTTAAGGCTTTTTACATATAAATTTCTTTTTTCTTTTGGGATAAAGAGTGCGACATAAATAACATTTTGTTCCATCACAGCCTCTTGCTGTGCAGTATTCTCTGCCATAAAAGATTATTTGCAAATGTAAGGTATTCCAATCATTAATAGGAAATATTTTTTTTAGGTCTTTTTCTGTTTGAATTACGCTATTTCCATTTGATAGCCCCCATCTTTGTGCCAACCTGTGTATGTGGGTATCTACAGGGAATGAGGGTATTTTAAACACTTGAGACATTACAACTGATGCTGTTTTATGACCTACCCCTGGAAGAGATTCAAGCTTCTCAAAAGAATCTGGGACCGTGCCATTATGCTTCTCAATCAATAATTTAGATAAATTATAAATGTTCTTTGATTTTTGATTGGATAGACCTAAAAACTTTATGTATTTGTAAATGCCATTAATACCTAGCTGCATCATCTTTTCTGGATTATCTGCAACCTTAAATAAGCTTTTTGTTAATTCATTAACCTTCTTATCTGTTGATTGAGCACTTAAAACTACGGCGACTAGAAGTGTATATGCATTTGTATGATCAAGGGGTATTGGAGGCGATGGATATAGCTTTTTGAGTTCCTTGCTTATTATTTCTGCTCTTTCAGACTTTCTCATTAAATTTGAAAATTAAACGGTGTATAAAATTATACAAGGGTTATTTTAGGTAAATATTTTCTGCTAACTTAATATATTTGAATAAGAAGAACTTAGTGAAAAATGATGCGCTAATAATTGATGATTTGCATCATAAATATGATAAGCGAGAATGTTCAAATTGGATATTAAACGCAATTAACCTGAAAATTGAAAAAGGTGAATTGTTAGGGTTACTTGGTCCTTCTGGTTGCGGAAAAACTACTCTTTTAAGATTAATCGCGGGGTTCGAATATCCCTCTAGAGGAAGGATTTCTTTAAATGATAAGGAAATTTCTAGTAGGAAAAAAATTCTTAGTCCTGAGAAAAGAAATATTGGTATGGTTTTTCAAGACTATGCACTTTTCCCTCACTTAAGTGTTTTAGAAAATGTATTGTTTGGTTTGAAAAACAAAAGAGATAGGTCTAGAGTTAATTATTTACTAAATGTTGTTGGTCTCGAAAGTTTTGTTGAAAAGTACCCACATGAATTGTCTGGAGGCCAAAAACAAAGACTTGCAATTGTTAGAGCTCTTGCTCCAGGTACAAATTTTATTTTATTAGATGAACCCTTTTGCAGTCTTGATATGCATGTAAAACTAAAATTGAGAAGTGAACTCCCAAATATTCTAAAAGGTTGTAATGCAAGTGGATTGATGGTTACTCATGATCCAGAAGAAGCCATGTCAATCTGCGATAAAGTCGCCGTGATGAATGAAGGGAAAATTCATCAAATTGATACACCAATAAACCTTCTAAATAATCCAAAGACCATATTTATTAGTAGTTTTATTTTGGGTAATAATATCATTGATCTCCAAAAAAATGGTAATTCATATATGTCTTGTTTAGGAGTAATAAATAGTTCAGGATTTTTAAACAATACAGATATCAAAAGCATGTCAATTTCACCTAAGTTTATTTCAATTGAAAGATCAGAATCTGGTAATGCTGTTGTTATGTCTAAAGAATTTCTTGGAGAATTTCTTATTTATAAAGTAACTATTAACGGAAACATATTAAGGGTTAGAAGTGATATTAATAATATCCTAAATAATGGTGATAAATGTTCTCTTTCTATTAATAAAAATAGTTATTACTTTTTATACCCTGGTGCATATAAGGTAAATATATAGAATTTATTTATAGGCAATTACACCTCCCCCCTTTCCAGTTAGAGCATTTTTTCTTTTTACATTTCTTTTTTTTACTTTTATATATTTTATTAGTTAATAGCAGTCCAGAAAAACTGTACTCTAAATTCATTTATGGTATTGCGATTGATTTTCATTATCATATTATTTAATTTAATTTAAAGGATTAATTAATTTCTAATTTATACAAAATGTAGTATTATAAATCTAGATTCTTTTCTGAGGATGAATGAAAATAATTTAAAAACAAAGAAATTAATTAATTTTGGACCATCTGGAAGAGCAGTTGCTCAACCTATAGACAATACTTTATTGGATAATATTCTTGAACATCTAACGATGGAAAGATATGCCAATGTTCAATATTTTTCTATGTATCTCTGGTTTCAAGAACGTGATTTAAATGGGTTTGCGTCTCATTTTTTAGTTGAATCACATGGTGAAATGGAGCATGCTCAGAAATTTGCAGATTACTTAATCGCAAGAGGTCAAAACGTAAAATTAAATGAAATTCCTGCTCCAGTTCAAGCATGGGATTCAATAGAGGATCTTATTTCCTATTCTTTTAATATGGAGGCTGATTTAACTGCCTCTCTGCAACAACTTTATTCAATTTCAGAAAGAATTTCAGATACAAGGACTAACGTATTTTTAGATCCCATAATAGAGGCTCAAACAAAATCGGAAGATGAGTTCGCAAATATTCTTGGCAAAGTAAAGTTTGCTTCCAATCAACCTTCTGCAATATTATTGATAGATAGTGATTTAAAGAAAAAATAAATTACTTTCAAATTTATTTTCATTCAATGTCCTTTTAGTTATTTCAAAAAGTAAATTAGAAAAGTTAATTCTCTCATAATTTTTTTTACTTAAGAGCTTTGCTATTTTATAAATCTCATTAACTCTTTTAAATATGTTTTTGTTTTCAGAAAATAATCTTTCCTTCAATGCTTTATTTTCAGTGGCTTTGTAGGATTGTTTTATATTTCTGAGCCTATTCGATAATACATCAACTTCCATTAATAAGTTGCTAGTAAGTGATTGTGATTCCTTCATTTTTTTTATAACGGCGATGTTTCAATAAAAGAAGGAGCAACACTGATCGTTTGGGTTCCAATAGGAGCTATCATTAAATCAGATGTTCTTAATTTAGTAATTAATCTTGTTGATGTTACACGTGTAGAACCGATTAATTCACCAATCCTTTCGTGAGTCAACCTAAAAGGTAACACGCACCATTGACCACATCTTCTACCTAAGCGATTTACTAGTATTGAAAACAAAGCTTGTAATCGCTGTTCCGCATTTCCTAAGTGTCTAATCTTAAGGAGTTGCAAAGTCCATTCATTAACTGCATCGAAACCAATATTCTCATCAATATTTACATTGCTTTGAAAAGATAAATCTGTTAAAGCTTCAACGCAGACACCTTCGCTACATAAAAGGTCCGTTCTTAATTGATCTCCTGATTGTAAGAATGCAAGTGTCATTCCCTCAGTTTCTTCGCAAGGGCAAAAAACTCTAGCAATTCCACTTTCAACTTCTAGGCATGTTCCTTTTGATCTTGATGAAGGATCTATTAATACGGATTGTCCAGTTATTATCCTTACTGATTTTGATGGAGATTCTCCATAACTATGTGAATGCATTAATTAAATATATATAATGATAATGAGAATTATTATCAATTATGCATTAAAACAATATTTATTGCAATAGATTCTCATTATCATTATAAATTTTGAAGCTTTTCTTCACACAGAATTTAGCAATATAATTAAATTAGAATAAATTTTATTTTAGATGAGCTTAAATAGGGTCTGTTTTAATTGTGGAAGTTCTTCATTCGTTTCAGATCGCTCCCTAGGAGGTAAGATTGTGTGCGCTAAATGTGGATCTTCTTCATTTAAAAATAAATCCTCTTCATTTCTAAAAAGTAAAAAATTTGTATTTCTTGCTATTGCTGCAATAGCTATTTTAATAATTGTTATTTAGATAATCTGTTTATATTCCAATATCCATTATTTTTATTTACCTTTACTTGAATGCCATATAACTTATTCAGATTTTTACTATTTATGACCTTATTTTGATCTCCATCTGCGATTATCTTCCCATTTTTTAGCAATATGATCCGGTCATAAATCTTTGTAATCGTTGAAATATCGTGAGTGACGCATAAGATTTTGGTATTTGATTTTGATAATTTATTAATCTTATCAACTACAAAAAACTTTGATTTATAATCTAAATTTGCAACTGGTTCATCTAGGATTAAGATTTCTGGTTTTTTAATTAAAGCCCTAGCAATGAGAGAAATTTGTTTTTCTCCATCTGATAAATAGGAAAAATTCTTTTTAGATAAATTAGATATATTCATTTTCTTTATAATTTTTTCTACCTTATATGAATCTCTTTCAGATTTATTTTTTACGTAACAATATCTCCCATATAGTCCACTTAAAATTAAATCAAAAACTTGTATATTCGGGTTTATTCTATTTTTTATTTCATTGTTTACGGTACTTATTCTTTTTCTTAGTTCCCATAAATTTATAAGTTCTTGGTCAAATATCTTCATTTTAGATTTATTATCGATTACTGGATATATGTTTCTATTAATTATTTCTATTAAGGAGGATTTACCTGAACCATTTGGTCCAATTAATATTACATTCTCTGAATATGAGATCTTTAGATTTAAATCTTTAATTACTCTAAAGCCATTTTTAAAACAATTTATATTTTTTGCCTCAAACCAAAAGTTATTAATCACTAAAATTTATTGCTCCAAAATATAATCAGTTGGATTGAGCTTAAAATAAATATAAAAAGATAAAGCCAATTCAACCATGAAGGTCTATCTACTTTCTTCATGAATTATATTATTAACATTAAAAATATCAGCGGAGCAGCAAATCGTACAAGTGTTTTTCTTACAATGTCTAAATTATTTATAATTTCCAATTTCTTTATCTCAGGAGGATATTTCAAAATCACTTTGTCATAAACATCATGATTTTGGGTTTTGATAATATTTTTCCATGGTTCATCTTTATCTTCAGACTTCTTATACCATTTCCAAAAATAATTTATTATTCTATCTTCTCCCAATAATTTTATTTCATCCTTACTTACAAATCCCATATTGTGATTATATGTTTGTGTTTTTAAAATCATATAGTCCTCATCGAATATCTTATAAAAAATTTTTCTTTGATTCTCTTTGAATAGTAAGAGGTTATTAAGTATTTTATTTTGTAAAAATTTCCTATAGTGTCTGACGATCACTCTTGCTTTGTTATTCCCAAGAGGAATATGATCCAAAACTTGTAAATATCTTGATGAGGAAGGATCTCCTTTATAAATTAATATCCTTCCTGGTGGTATGTACTTTATCCGAATAAATTCTTTTGTAGGGTCATTCTTGTAATAATAAATACTTTCAATGTATTTAGGATTAATATTAATTTTTTGGTTAAAACTAACTAGTACATTTTTGTTAACATCTTTATCAGGGATTGTATCGCCATGAACCCAAAAGATATGGAGAATATCTAAGTGATTTTCAATAATTCTTGACCAATCACATTTGAAGTCAACTAATACCTCCTCAAAGACATAGTCCTTATGTGAAAATCCATTTTCATATAATTCATAGTTACTTATAGGTGTATCTTCACTTATATTATTTAAATCTGTTTCAGATTTTTTAGAAAAATGTACAAAAATATATCCATTTTTTTCTGAAGTTTTATACTGAGATAAATGAATTCTTTTGGCGTAGTTATCATAGTTATTATCAACTATATGGCTGCATGTTATTCTATCGAGATTTTGGCAACTCCCCCCAGATGAGAACTTAGCTCCATGATATGGACAGGTTATTACTCCATCAGATAATGTCCCCCCAAAAAAGGAGGCACCTCTATGTGGACAAATATTTTTAATGCACCTAACATTTTCATTTTCATCTCTATAAAGAATAAGAGGCTCATCGTAGAGTGAAAAATAATGAAGCTTATTTTTTCTTAGTTCTTTTGAGGGACATATTGCATACCAACCAAATAAACCTATTTTTAATTCTCTATCATTTTCTCTAATATCAAACGAGTCAATTTTTACTACCGTCCCTTTTTTAAATGGCTTAAGAACGGTATTGAAGTCTTTTGATTTAAAAAAATTAATTTGTCTGTTTTCCATAAATTAATTTCTTTTTTTAATTGACTGTTTATCTTTCGGAACTATAACCCAAGTAAATAATCAATTTCTTATAAAAATTAAATTCTCTATTATTTGTAGCAATAATTATGTAATTCTTGAAAAATATTGAGTCGTTGTCGTAATTATGTATCTTTATTTCATCTTATTTGTATCTTTTGTGAAGCTTTCAAATTTTTTATGTAATCAATAGCATCATCAATATTTTTATGGAAATTACACTGGCCCAAGTAACAACCTATAAATCTTAAGAATTTTCTCTTGCCGCCACTAATTTCATATCTATGTATAGTTCCGCCGTCTATTGGAGCATAAATGAGTTCTGGTAATGCCATATTAATTTTGTATTTAATATTTTATTAAATTTTAATTCATGTTGAAATACATTTCCATAGTTCAAACAATAAAAAAAAATTAATTGAATTATTTTTGGATAAATTTTTGTTGAATACCCAAGTATTATTTGTTATTTATTAATTATTGAAATGGTTTTTAGTAATGCCAAGAGTATTAAGGCGCTTTTTAAAAAAACTACCAAAAAAAATTAAAACCATAAAATACTCAATTAGAGAGTTTTTATCTTCCAAAATATGAAAGATCTTTTATCGATAAGAATTTTTAATTTCTATATTTTTAATAAAACATTATCTTAGCCGTTACATTCTAAACTATATTTATTTTGGAATTCATGAAATTTTATGATCAAAAGAGTATTTACGTTTATAGTTTTAACTTTACTTCTTCTGTTTACTAGTCCAGTTTATTCATTAGGTACATCCTCTAATGCTCTTGAAAAGTATACAAAAAAGATTTCTAATAAGTTCACTAGAACTTACTGTAATACTTCCAAATTCGGTATTTCATATGAAGGAGCATTAGCATTCGCTATCGGGGAGACTAATAAGGAATTTAAAAATAATAAATTCAATAAATTGATAGATTATTCTCTATTAAAAAATTCAATAATTAATGATTTAGAAAGTAGATGCCAGATTTATGATTTTGCTTTAAATAGTTTAGAAAATTTAAAATTAAACTAGAAAATATAAATTTTTAAAGTCTTATTTTTTACCTATCCAATCATTGGGTTTCTCTATCATCCATTCGAACACTCCCTTCGCATCAAGGTTTTTTGACGCATAAACAAACAAAATTGGAAATATTAAAATTACTGCTCCAATAACTGTTAACTCAATCTTACCGATCCCCATCTCAGTTACTGTTAATGCAAAATAATTGATCACTATTTTATTGAAATAAGATTTATTTCTAAATAATTTACAAAAAAATTTTTAATTTTTTCGCTGTTTTATAGAAATCTTAATTGTTTATATTTCATAATACTTGTATAAAGTACTTATTTTATTGATACAGACTTTTTAATAAGTTAAATAATATTGTTATGTTTGATGTCAATGAACTATGAAATTATTATTTTCACACATATTTTTGCAGTTTTGATTGGGTTTATGTTTTCTACAATTTTAAAAAAAAGAAAAAGATCATCTAAAAGTATTTATAAATTAATAGATGATTTAGAAAAAAAATACATATATTAATCTTTTTTGTAAGTAGAAAGATTAATCAAATTCTATACCTACTTCTTCTTTTAAATCTCTCTCCAAATCTGGAAGATGAGGTTCAACCCAATGATCTTTATTATCAATACCAGCTGCGTTTACATAATTCATGATGTGTTGATCCACTTGCTTGTAAAGATCATGCAAATTTAAATCCATACGAATATCATGTGCAATTTCAGAGACTTGTTGTTCTGTTAGACAATGATCTGGATGAAGTAAATCACAACATGGAATTCTCTTCTCAATCAATTCATTTAGATTGATTTTTATTTCGTAATCTTGATGTACAGTCATTGATTTTATATCTATACATTCATTCTAATTATCTTTTAGTTTTTGTATATCTTTAGTCAAGAAACAAAGTTCTTTAGTACCGATGCAGTAATCTTAAATAAACAGATCTTCCAAATCTTTATACAAATCGTCGTTATCTTTTTTGTTTTCTATAAGATCATGATGATTTAGTGAAAGTTCTCTTTTTGAGGTGTAAAAAAGATATCCAAGGGCTCCTAAAAGTAAAGTTGTTGGTAGAATCATTTGCATTTAATTGACTTATAATGAATATAGTGCAACACTTATAACAGTCAAGTGCTGAACTTTAATTAATTTTTAAATGCCCACCAAGAAAAAAAGAGTTGGTTTTATTCCTAGAGAAGATGTTATGAGAATAATCGACAAATTGAGCATAGAGAACAATTTAAGTAATTCAAAAATAATAAGCATTTTAGTTGAAGAAGCACTTTCTACAAGAGGTATATTTAATAAAAAAAATGGTAGATTAACTCAATCATATCAGCAGAATAATGATAATTCAAAAATCTTATCTGATGAATCCACTCGCTTTATAGATAATGAAGAATTCTCAATTGGGACTAGATTAGGAAATAATTTTGATTCTAGTACATTAAACAATTTAAATGAACTTAAACATGAGGCTTTTGACTTGCAAACTTATAAAAAGTTTTTGTCATTTCTTAAATTTCAGGAAATGATGGATAAATACAACTCTTGAAAAGTGTTGCTAAGTGCATAACAGTGCGTTAAATTTAATATGTATTTATAAGGGATTTCATTTTAGAAATTATTTATTATTTTTCAAAAACTTTAATTCAATTTTTCCCAAAAAAATATTTATTCCTATGAATTCATCACTCCCAATTTTATCTATAAATCTACTCCCTCCAGATAAGTTATATTGTAATTTTAGCTATTGGAGTTCTTTGTTCTCTCAGGATATGCAAATTTTATGGGACAGAGCTCATGGAGTACCTTTAGAAAAACTTCCAAAAGGTGTTTCTGATATGATTTTTCCGTATTTATTGCTTGCACTTTCAGACTATAAGACTTCGCAAATAAATAAAATGAATGGAATAGGAATAGACAATCTATTAAGCCTTTGGTTTGATAAGTACTTATTAAATAAAAATGGATACTTCGAGTTAATTAAAAAATAATATTTAAATTTAGATATTAATATCAAATTTGATTGCTATAAATATTTATTGCGTTTGAACATTTTTTAAGTGATTCTTCACGAATTGGAACATCAATAGTCTTGCTAAAAATATATTACATGGTTTGATGATGGAATCTTTAAATTTCTTTTTACCAAATATGTGCATTGTCGTTTTGATATTGCTAATCAGGAGAGATATAAAATTAAGAAAAGCAAGTTAAATGAAATTTAATTCAAGAATCCTAAGCTTGATATTAAATCTTTTATTTTGCCTGTTAATTTTTATTATTTAATTTTTTAGTCTTTATTCATTAATTTTTAAAAATACAAAAATTAATACTCAAATTTGGTTGACTTTTGTTGTTAATGCGATGATAATTACAAAAATAAATTTTAATTGTGAATCCTCTTTCAGATACTTTTGATGATTTTGTTGATGATCTACTTTCATCAGATGTTAATTTGTTGAAAGGGGAACTTGATTTTCTGCTTATGCAAGATTTATTTAATTCTGTAGATTTAAAGCGTATTAATAAAAATGAAATTGAAGAAAACGAATCATTAGCTGCTTAATTTTTAATGAAATATTTTTATGAAAAGTTATGGGTCCCAGTTTTTGGATATATTTTATCAAAATTTGTTTTTTTAATTGAAGGTAAAAAGCAAGATTCTAAAAATAAAAAAAATAGATAAATTACTTTTTGACTTTATAAAGTATTTTTAATTACATAATTTAAGTCACTATATTTTGATAACAACAAAAGTTGTGCTTTAAATTTACGATAATATGCATGGTTGGAATATACATAATTGCTTTTAGCAAATTAATATGAACAAAAATAATATGTTAAAACCATATACAGTCCATTACCGTGATTTTCAAAATATAAGATTAGAAAATTGTTTTTATGCTTTTGACGCTTACGAGGCTAGAACACTAGCAATGGAATTTAATAAGTATATTAATGAGCATCCAAACAGTATAGACCTAATAAGATGCGAAAAATAATTAAAATTCTTAGTAATTTAAAATAAAAATTTATTTAAACACTTAAGAATTTATCAATAACTGCTTGACTCAACTCACTAGTATTTCCGCTAGCAACAATACCTCCGCGTTGCATCGCATAATATCTATTGGCTTGCCTCACAAAATGCAAGTGCTGTTCAACTAATAAAACACCAATTCCTGTATCTCTAATTATCTGGTTAATTGCATTTTCAATGTCTAAAACTATATTAGGCTGAATACCTTCCGTTGGTTCGTCAAGCAATAGAAGTTGAGGCTTGCCTAGCAATGCTCTTGCAATAGCTAATTGCTGTTGTTGTCCTCCACTAAGATCTCCTCCTTTCCTTTGAAGAAAATCTTTAAGGATTGGGAAAAGATCATAGATAAACGGATCTATTTTCTTGTTCTTAGATAATCCACCTGGTAGAGACTCCATTCCTAACATAAGATTCTCTTCAACTGATAGGTATGGAATAATTTCTCTCCCTTGAGGAACGTAAGCCATT
Source organism: uncultured Prochlorococcus sp. (assembly GCA_902538515.1). GTDB lineage: Bacteria > Cyanobacteriota > Cyanobacteriia > PCC-6307 > Cyanobiaceae > Prochlorococcus_A. Next base: position 33,008 of record CACBFH010000004.1, read on the forward strand.
CCTTTCCTAGCTCTCTGATGAGGTGCTTTTCTGTTGATATTTTCACCAATCAAATAAATATCACCTTTTTTTTGTTTTAACAAACCAATTAGTGATTTCAATAAAGTTGTTTTGCCAACTCCATTTCTTCCAATCAAACAAACCATTTCTCCTGATTTAACGTTTAAATCTACATCTCTAAGAATATGACTCTCACCATAATAAGTATTTAAGGATTTTATTTCGAGTAAATTTTCCATAACTAGTCCTCAGGTCTTCCTAAATAAACATCAATAACTTTTTTGTCTTTTTGTATGGTTTCCATCGTTCCCTCACATAATACTGTGCCCTGATTTAATACCGAAACATTACTATCAAGTCTTCTTATAAATTCCATATCGTGATCTATTACCACTACTGTATTTTCTCCTGATAAAGATTTTAATAAATCAGCTGTAAGATCTGTTTCTTCATCAGTTAAACCGGCAACAGGTTCATCTACTAACATTAAATCTGGCTTCTGTCCTACTAACATGGCTATCTCAAGCCATTGTTTTTGGCCATGTGATAAAGATCCAGCTTTAGAATCAACTTTTTGAGCTAAATTAACAATCTTCATGAGACGATCAATCTCATTAAGCTGCTCATCCTTAATATTTTTACTTATAAGATTTAAGGGACTTTTAGGAGTTGTAACCGATATTTCAAGATTTTCTTTAACTGTTAGATTTTCAAAGATTCTTGGACTTTGGAACTTTCTTCCAACTCCAAGTCTTGCTATTTTATGCTCCTTTCTACCTACTATAGATTTCCCTTTAAAAATTACTTCACCGTTTGTTGGCTTAACCTTTCCAGTTATTACATCAAGAAATGTTGTTTTGCCAGCGCCATTGGGTCCTATTACAGCTCTTAATTCTCCTTTCTTCAAATTTAAATTTAGTTTATTGAGAGCTAAAAAACCCTCGAAACTAACAGTAATATTTATTAAATTTAGAAGATCTTTATTATTCATTATTCCCCTCCTTATTGTTAACTTCTAAGCTTGGATAGGTTTCAATCTTTCTTTTTAAACCAAATCTTTGAAGAAGATTCCTAGGACCATCTCCTTGAATCCATCCTAAAACGCCTTCTGGCAGAGCTGTTACAACTAAGATAAATAACCCTCCTTGAATAAACATCCAGCTAGCAGGTAAAGCTTCACTTACTAGACTTTTTGCATAGTTGATGAAAACTGCTCCTAGTATCGCTCCCAATAAAGTTCCTCTTCCTCCAACAGCAACCCAAATAACCATTTCTATAGAAAAGGGAACCGTCATAAATTGTGGGGATACTATTCCAGACTGAACGGTATATAAAGCTCCCGAAATTCCTGCGAGACCTCCAGCAATAGAAAATACTATCGTCTTGAATATAACTGGGTTGTATCCTGTAAACCTGACTCTTGGTTCATCATCTCGTATTCCTATAAGGATATTTCCAAATCTTCCTTTAACTACCCACTTTGCAAAAAACCATGCGGCTATTACTAGTAAGGCGGTTATCCAAAAGAATATTCTTTGCATGGACTCAGAGCCTACCATCTGACCAAATAGTTGTGTTACATCTGTTTTTAATCCATTTGTTCCATTTATAAGTTTTTGTTGTCCATTAAAGAAGTTAAAGAATACAAGAAGAGAAGCTTGAGTAAGTATAGAAAAATAAACCCCTTTGATTCTATTCCTAAAAACAAGAAATCCAATTAAACCAGCAACCAATGCAGGAATTATCCAGATGGCGAAGAAGGCAAAAACAGGCGATCTAAACGGTTCCCAGAAAAAAGGTAATTTTTCAACACCATATAAAGCAAAAAATTCAGGAATATTATTTGGAAATTCAGAGGAGCTGGTTATTTGTAAATACATTGCTGCACAATATCCACCTAGTGCAAAAAATATACCTTGTCCAAGACTTAGTAAACCTGTATATCCCCAGATAAGATCAACACCAAGTGCAACTATGGATAAGGATAAGTATCTACCTAGAAGGTTTAGTCTAAATACAGGGAGTAGAGTTGGTGCTGCAATAATTAAGGCTATTAATATTATCCAGAAAGATAATACTATTTTTTTATCAAATTTAATTTTACTTAAGGACATTAGTTTTCAACCATCCTTCCTTTTTGAGGAAATAATCCTGTAGGTTTAAATTGTAAGAATATAACAATCAGTGCAAATATCATTACTCTTGCCATACTTGTGGTCGCAAAAAAGTTAATTGTGTTTGATAAAGGTAAAGGCATATCTGGCCATATTGATAAGAGCCTTCCAGCTCCAATTAGATCAGTCATTATTCCTATTCCAAATGAAGCGAGTACTGTTCCTAATAAATTTCCTACTCCTCCCAGCACTACAACCATAAAACAACCAACTATATAGTTTCCCCCAACATTTGGTCCTACAGAACCTAAAAGAGATACTGCTACCCCAGCAACTCCTGCTAAGCCAGATCCAATTCCAAAAGTAATTATATCCACTTTTTCAGTAGATATACCAAGACAGTCACTCATTTGCCGGTTCTGAGTAACTGCTCTTATACGCATCCCCCAAGCACTTTGATTAAGGAATAATGTTATTGCTACTACAGATATTAGAGTAATGACAATTATCATTAATCTTGTTTTAGGAAATGCAGTGCCAATAATTTCAATTTGACCTCTCATCCATGAGGGTGCTGTTACATCAACATTTCGAGCGCTTGCTCTACTAAGTTTGCTGACAGAGGATGAGATCACGCTACCTGTAAGGACCCCCGTTAAAGCAGCAAATATCCAAGAACTAAATTTAAAATATTTGAAATTTATTGATTCTTTTATTTTTGAAGGGAATGTTGTAGGTAAGAATAAACCAATTAACAGACTTATAACCAGACCCGTCCCATAAGCTAAAGGTACACTTCTGACAAATTGTTGAAGAATTAAGCTTACGCCCCAAGTTGCGAGAAGTGTTTCTAGTGGACTTCCATAAAGCTTTCTTATTATGGTTTTTTCAAGGAGAATGCCTACTACTCCACTAACAATAAAAGCAAGGAAAATAGAAACTATTATGTACGAATTGTAGAAAGGTTTTAATACAGGTAATTTGAAAATTAATTGTGTTACGTATGTCGTGTAAGCCCCAAGCATCATAAGTTCTCCATGGGCAAGATTTATTACGCCCATAAGACCAAAAACAATTGCTAAACCTAATGCAGCAACTAGTAGTACAGATCCGATTGCAACACCATTAAAAAGACTATCGAGAAGTAACTCCAATTTAGAAAAAGAAAATATTTGATTATATAAAATAAAAGGAGGCGTTAACCTCCTTTTATTTTGAAGTACAGGTTTTAATTAGATTAAAGCTTATACTTTTCTCCTTTGGAAGGATCTGTCCAATCACATGCAAATCCTTTTGAACTTGGATGCTTTTGGTTCCATGCTTGAGGAAGAACAACTCCTGTCTCTTCAAGGATTGTAAATCCACCCTCTGCATTAATCTCCCCAATCCTTACTGTTTGAGATAAGTGGTGATTAGGCATAACTTCAACAGGACCTTGTGGTGCATCAAACGTTTGTCCAACAAGAGCTTCCCTTACTGCGTTGTCGTCGAATGTTCCGGCATCTTCTACTGCCTGTTTCCACAAGTAAACCATGTTATAAGCAGATTCTTGAGGATCAGCTACAACACGATCTGATCCCCATCTTTTCTTGAAACTTTCAGCAAATTTCTTAGATGCAGGGGTATCAATTGACATCATGTAGTTCCAAGCCCCGTAGTGACCTTCAAGGAACTCAGGACCAATTGTACTAATCTCTTCTTCCGCAATTGAATAGTTCATTACGTAGTAACCACTTGAAGGTGTGATTCCTGCGTCTTGAATCTGCTTGAAGAATGCAACGTTTTGGTCACCATTAAGAGTATTAATGATTATTCCACCGTCAGGCAAAGCTTTTTTGATTTTTGAAATAATTGGAGCAACTTCAGTATTTCCTAATGGAAGGTAATCTTCTCCAACAACTTTACCGCCTAACTGTTTTACCTGAGCTTTTGTGATTGTGTTTGAAGTTCTTGGGAATACATAATCAGAACCTACAAGGAAGAAATCTCCACCTGCTGCGGGAGAACGCTTATACATGAAATCTGTAGCGGGTTCGGATTGTTGGTTAGGTGTGGCTCCGGTATAGAAAATGTTGTTAGAACATTCTTGAGCTTCATATTGAATTGGGTAGTAAAGGAATGCATCTTTTGATTCGTAGACAGGTAACATTGCCTTTCTACTTGCAGATGTCCATCCACCAAACACGACAGGAACTCCGTCTTGGTCTATAAGTTTCTTTGATTTTTCAGCAAAAGTTGGCCAGTCAGATGCACCATCTTCAACTATGTATTCTATTTTGTAGCTCTTGCCGCCAACTGTAACACCACCAGCAGCATTTATCTCTTCAATAGCCATTTTTTCTGTATCAACAAGAGTTGATTCAGAGATAGCCATTGTTCCGGATAACGAATGCAAAATACCGACGGTTACTGTGTCATCGAAACTTCCGGAGGTTCCGCCTCCACCACAGGAAGTTGCGGTGACCGCAAGTGAGGCAGTAGCTAAACCTGCCAAAATACGCCTTGAAATTCTCATGAATTAGGATAAATTAGGTAATTGACCCTGATTAGGGGGATAAAATAAAAGTTATTAACGAGTGGAGATTCGTTTTGTATCAGTCGTAACTTTTTGTTGAATCCAATATATTTAGTAATGAATATTTTTCTAGTTTCGATTGTTGGGTATATGTGATTCTAAAAATTGAGTTATTTCTTCAACTCCCCTGCCGCTACTAAGGTTGGTAAAAAACCAAGGTTTCCCTTTTCTCATAAATTCAGTATCACTTTTCATAATATTTAAATCTGCACCAACTTTATCTGCTAAGTCAATTTTGTTTATTAATAATAAATCCGACCTTGTTATCCCTGGACCCCCTTTTCTAGGAATTTTGTCTCCGGCAGATACATCAATCACAAATATTGATAAATCCACAAGTTCTGGACTAAAACTAGATGCTAAATTATCACCTCCACTTTCTACAAAAACAAAATCTAATGGATTATATTTATTTTCTAAATCTAAAACTGCATTTCTATTTAATGAACAATCCTCTCTTATCGCGGTATGAGGACAACCTCCTGTTTCTACACCAATAATTCTTCCTTCCTCTAATACCTTTTTATTTATTAGAAAGTCAGCATCTTCTTTGGTGTAGATATCATTGGTGACAACTGCTATTTCATAATTTTTTTTCATCCTTAAGCATAGAGTCTCTACTAATGCAGTTTTTCCTGAACCTACAGGTCCAGCAACCCCCACTCTCAATTTGCTACTCATAAATTAATTTCTAAAAAGTTTTGTATAAAGGTCATTATGATTTTGTTGTGCCATAGCTAAACCTATATTGCCAAAATAGATGTCATCAATTTCTTTGTCCATAATTTCTTCAGAAACTTTTGAAATTATTGCTAATAAATCTCTCTGAATTAATTGTGCTTTTGTTGACCCAATAGGAATAATTCTTAATGCAGCACTAACTTGGTTTGCACTCCACGTATAGAAAAAATTCTCAACCATTTCTAACTTGGTAATTTCAAAACAATAACAAGCCCAACTCCACGCTAATGACCAGGAGCTTTTTTTATTATTTTCATATAGATATTCAAATCCAAATTCTTTGGTTAAATCAAAGAGAGATTTTGCCATTTGAATTTGTTGTTCTCTCATTTCGAGAGAGTCCTTTGAAGAGAGGATCCATTTATCCAAACTTATTAGCTTTTGCAAATTACCTTTTAAATTTTTGCAGTCATTTATCTCAATGAAAATATCATAAAAATCTAATAAAAGTCTTGCATCGAGTCTTATCTGACCAATTTTTAGTTCACTTATGATTAAGTCTTTTACCGAATTTGAATCTGTTAAATTTTTATTATGAAGATAACTTTCCATCCCCTCCGAATAACAAAATCCTCCAACTGGTAAGTTAGGACTTGTTAATAAATATTTTAATAAGTGACTTTTACTCATGACTATGGGCACCTCTTTCCGGAAAAAACTTTTTTTTTGTATTTTTTATATCAACTTTAAAATTAAGAAGCATATTTTTAATAACATAATCACTTTTTGTTAGAAGAATGTCTTCTTCGATTTCTACTTCCACGTGTCTATTTCCAAGGTGATAAGCAGTTTTAATAAGCTCAATTTTAGAATTTGAACTTATTTCAATTAAATTCTCTGCTTTGGCAATTATCTCTACATAAAAATTGGACTCGTTAGTTGAGAGAATATCTCCATCATTTAATTTGCCATCCCTAGGTAATTGTAAGATTATTTCTTGATCACAATCAGTTAATCTTTTACCTCTTAAAATTCTTCTTTCATCTGAACTTAAGGTAAGTTTTAGAAGTGAACCTAATTTCGGTTTTTTCTTAATCCAATCAGTTACAACAATTTGTTTATTCATTCTCATAATCAAAATTTTTGGTTACTTTAATTTAGTAATTAAAGAAAACAATTTATGATTAAAACTTCATGGGAAGGTAATTGTTTCTTAAATTTTTTCAATAATAAAGCAAGTTTAGGAAATGTTGACAAAACAATCTTTAAATCTAAATCAACTTCCCCTTATAAGTTATTAAAGTCTACTTATGATCAAGAGGGCAGATGCATTTTGCCTGTCCTTCATACTGCAGGGGGATTGGTAGGAGGTGATTTACTCGATTTTGAGGTTAATCTTGAAAATAACTCTAAAGTTTTGTTGACTACTTCTTCAGCTCAGAAAGTATATGGATCAGTTGGAAGATCTAAAATCAATCCGAAAGGAAGTTATTCAAGGCAAAAGATTCTCATAAACATTCTTGACAATTCTCATTTAGAGTATCTTCCCCAAGAAACAATCATCTTTGCAAATGGTTTATATGAGCAAATTTTTAAAGTATCTATTTCAGAAACTTCAAGTTTTTTATTTACTGATTTAATAAGACTTGGAAGATCTTCTTCAGGAGAATCTATTGAGAATGGAGTTTTTAGGTCTAAATTAGAAATTATGAGAAATAATGTTTTACTTGATGATTGGGAATATGTTGATCAGATTGAATTATCTAAGGCAAGTTTTGTGGCCAAGTCAGGCATGGATTACATGCCCGTTTTTGGATCCTTAATTTGGATTTGCGAAAAAGATTTTTCCAAGTCAAAAATAAATAATCTTGTTGGAAATATAAAAAAAATTTTCAATGAAACTAATTATAAAATATCTATTGGAATCCTTGAGAATGGAATCTCTGTAAGATTCCTTGGAAGTTCTTCTCAAAATGCAAGAAAATGTTTTTTTTGTATTTGGAAACAAATTAGGTCTGTTTGTGGATTTTGTGAGCCAAAATATCAAGGTGTATGGCCTTTACAAGATTCTATGAATTATTAATTATGTTCATAAAGAACCTTTTTTAAGAATTTATAGATTAATTTTTTATTATGCACCTTTCACCTCAAGAAAAGGATAAATTATTGATTTTTTCTGCTGCGCTCTTAGCTGAAAGAAGGCTTAGTCGAGGTCTTAAGCTTAATTATCCTGAAACAATTGCTTTTTTGAGTTTTCAAGTTCTTGAAGGAGCTCGAGATGGAAAAAGTGTAAGTCAATTAATGTCAGAGGGAACTACTTGGCTTTCAAAATCACAAGTTATGGAGGGTATTCCTGAAATGGTTCATGAAGTTCAAATTGAAGCAGTTTTCCCTGATGGAACAAAGTTAGTTACTATTCACAATCCGATTAACTAATTATGAGTAATTTAATTCCTGGCGAAATAATTCCTGAACAAGGTGAAATCGAATTAAATCTTGGTAAGGAGGTTAAAACAGTAAAAGTTTCTAATTCTGGAGATAGACCTGTACAAATTGGATCTCATTATCATTTTTTTGAGGCTAATAAGGTTTTAATTTTTGATCGAGAGATAACACTTGGTATGCGTCTTGACATTCCTGCAGGAACAGCAATTAGATTTGAACCTGGAGATACAACTGATGTCAAATTAGTTCCATATTCAGGTTTAAGAATTGCAAATGGTTTTAATTCATTGGTAAACGGTTCTTTAGATACTTAAAGTTATGTCTTATAAAATTGACAGAAACACTTATGCTCAAACTTACGGACCCACTACAGGAGATCGAGTAAGGCTTGCTGATACCGAACTTTTTATTGAAGTAGAAAAGGATTTAACCACATACGGAGATGAAGTTAAATTCGGTGGAGGTAAAGTCATTCGAGATGGGATGGGACAGTCTCAAGTAAGAAGAGCTGATGGAGCTGTAGATACTGTAATAACTAATGCTTTGATAGTAGATTGGTGGGGAATTATTAAGGCTGATGTGGGTATAAAAGATGGAATGATTTTCGAAATTGGTAAGGCTGGTAATCCTGATATCCAGGATAATGTCAATATTGTTATTGGTGCATCAACAGAGGTAATAGCAGGAGAAGGCCATATTCTTACTGCAGGCTCAATAGATACCCACATTCACTTCATTTGTCCCCAACAAATTGAAACAGCACTAGCATCAGGAATTACAACCATGTTAGGAGGAGGAACTGGACCTGCAACTGGTACAAATGCCACTACTTGTACTCCGGGTTCTTTTCATATTTCAAGAATGCTTCAATCTGCAGAAGCATTTCCCATGAATTTAGGTTTTTTTGGAAAAGGAAACTCAACAAACGAGAGCAATCTTATTGATCAGGTTGAAGCTGGTGCATGTGGATTGAAGCTTCATGAGGATTGGGGAACGACTCCCTCTACAATAAATTCTTGTCTTATTGTTGCAGATAAGTTTGACGTACAAGTATGTATTCATACTGATACTTTGAATGAGGCAGGCTTTGTTGAAGATACCATCAACGCTATTGCTGGGAGAACTATTCATACTTTTCATACCGAAGGAGCAGGTGGAGGTCATGCGCCAGACATCATAAAAATTTGTGGTGAAAATAATGTTCTTCCAAGTAGTACAAATCCAACAAGACCCTATACAAAGAACACATTAGAAGAACATCTTGACATGTTAATGGTTTGTCATCATTTAGATTCTAAAATCCCAGAAGATATTGCATTTGCTGAATCAAGGATCAGAAGAGAGACTATTGCAGCTGAGGATATCTTGCATGATATAGGCGCCTTTTCAATTATTGCTAGTGATTCTCAAGCTATGGGAAGAGTTGGTGAAGTAATTACAAGAACTTTTCAAACCGCTCATAAAATGAAAGTCCAAAGGGGGCCGCTATCGCAAGATTCCGATAGAAACGATAATTACAGAGTAAAAAGATATATTTCTAAGGTCACTATTAATCCTGCGATAGCTCATGGTATCGATAAACATGTTGGGTCTATTGAAAAGGGTAAAATTGCGGATTTGGCATTGTGGAAACCTTCCTTTTTTGCAGTAAAGCCTGAATTAGTTGTTAAAGGAGGATCTATAGTTTGGTCCCAAATGGGAGATGCAAATGCTTCAATTCCTACTCCAGGTCCAGTACATGGTCGACCTATGTTTGCAAGTTTTGGCCAATCTCTAGTTAAGAGTTCTTTTAACTTTTTAAGTAAAATTTCAATTGATCAAAATATTCCAAATAAATTAGGCTTACAAAAGAAATGTATTGCTGTAGAAAATACCAGAAATATCAATAAATCAAGCTTAAAACTTAACAGTAAATTACCAAATATTTCAGTTGATCCTCAAACTTATGAAGTTTTTTCTGATGGGGAACTTCTTACTTGTGAACCACTTGATGTAGTCCCAATGGCTCAGAGATATTTTTTGCTTTAGAAATTATTAATTAATTCTTTTTCACTTGTCTTTATTTCTTTTGACCCAGCAATAGCTAAATCTTCTTGCAGTTTGTTCTCACAAGATAGAACTCTTGACCAACTTGGTAACTGTTGTGTCGTGGGGCAAGCTAGGTAATCTTCTGTGGCAGGTCTCAATAGTTTCGCAAACTTTTGTACTGATAGTTCTTCTTCATGCCTATCGTATGGAAGTTGATTAACTGCTGAATCTAATCCAAATTGTTTGACTCGATCTTCTCCAACTCTTTTGTAGAGAACTTCTAAGGTTGCTAGCTGAGTGCTAGTTAAGGTCTCTGCTTGATGCTCCATCATACCTCTTAAAACACTTGAAAGTATTTCAGTACACATTTTTTGCAACCCTTCTTTGGAGGATTCACCAATATTCTTATGTTTATGATCAAACAAACCTAGATCAACTTGAGCTATTTTGGAGGTTCTTACGTTTCTATAAACCTCTGATAATAAACCTATTTCTAAACCCCAGTCACAAGGTATTCTTAAATTCATAGCAAGGTCTTTAGTAAAAGCAAACTCACCTGCTAATGGATATCTAAATGATTGAAGATATTGTAAAAATGGACCCTTCCCAACTAACTGTTCAAGACTAGCTAATAAAGGACCCACAAATAATCTTGTTGCCCTACCTTGCAATTGATTTGTTTCTAAGGATAACCTGCTGTAAAAGGCCTTCACATATGATATCCCATATGACTCATCTAGAAGTGGAAGTATCATTCTTGAAGGGTACAAGGGACTAAAAGTTCTTATATCAGCATCAAAAAGTGCAACAACTTCTGATTTTCTAGTAGCAACTCCTATACCTTGCCAGACTGCCCACCCTTTACCTGGAGTTCCTAAAAGTTCTAAACCATTTTTTTCTTGGCTTTTTAACAGCTCTATTACAGAGGGGGAATTAGTCCATTGAACATGAACTGGAAATGGCATTGAATCAAAAAATGATTTTGCAGCTTTAACTTGATCAACAGTTTTTGCAGAGAGAGCAATAACTAATTCATTTAACCCTGTGAGGTTTTTTAAAACTTCTCTTATATCTTTTAATGCTGGGCGCTCAAACTCTTCATATAAACAAGGTATTAAAATACTAGTTGATTTTTTTTTAAGACTTTTGTTTAATTCTTTAAGTAAATTTCTCGTAACTCCATATTCATGTATTGTTGTGATTAACCCTTGTTGAAAGTCCATTTTCTAATTGATGTGCAGAATAGTATTAATACTTGGGTGATTTTTTCAAAGTGAAGCAAATTGATTCAGAGAAAAAATTAGATAGATTAAAAATTGGTAAATTGTTAAAAACAATTTATTCAAATAATACTACAGAAGAAATTAATTTTATTTCAAATCAATTATTACAGATTTTAGATGATTTCTCTGAGAAATCTGCTTATGAAGAAATAAGAGATAAGGAAAGATGGAATGAATCTCATTCTGTTTTGATAACTTATGCAGATAGTATTTATAAAAATGGAGAGGCAACATTAATAACTCTCAGGGGGTTGTTAAGTAAACATTTTGGCAGTCTTTCTAAAGTTGTTCATATTCTCCCTTTTCTAAGATCCACAAGCGATGGAGGTTTTGCAGTCTCAAGTTATGATTCCTTAGAAGAACAATTTGGTAATTGGGATGATCTCAAAAGTATTTCAAAAAGTCATAATTTGATGGCTGATTTGGTTTTAAACCATGTTTCATCATCTCACCCATGGGTCCAGCAATTTATTAAATCCCAAGAGCCAGGGATATCAAATGTTTTTTCACCGAATCAAAATCTTAACTGGTCAAATGTAGTTAGACCAAGGAGTTCCTCCTTGTTTTCTCAAATAAATACTGAAGATGGCCCTAAACAAGTTTGGACAACTTTTGGTCCAGATCAAATTGATTTGAATTGGCATAATCCAAAAATGTCTCTTGAATTCCTAAATTTAATAATTACTTATTTATCTAATGGAATTAAGTGGTTCAGGCTTGATGCTGTAGGTTTTATTTGGAAAGAATCAGGGACAACGTGCTTACATTTGCCAAAAGCACATTCAATTGTGAAACTTTTAAGAGTTCTTTTAAATAATCTTCTTGATGATGGAGTTTTAATAACAGAAACTAATGTTCCTCAGAAAGAAAATTTGTCCTATCTAATTCCTGATGATGAAGCCCATATGGCATATAATTTCCCATTGCCTCCTCTTCTTTTAGAGGCAATTATTACTTCAAGAGCTGATATTCTAAACTCATGGATTTTTGATTGGCCAATATTATCTGAAGATACGACACTATTTAATTTTACTGCATCACATGATGGCGTTGGTTTAAGAGCTCTTGAGGGTTTAATGAATGAGCAGAGAATTAAAGATTTGTTAGTTAATTGTGAAAAAAGAGGGGGCTTAGTAAGTCATAGACGTTTATCAAATGGTGATGATAAACCCTATGAATTGAATATCAGTTGGTGGAGCGCAATGGAAGACTCCAGCAGAGATTCAAATCGATTTCAGTTTGAGAGATTTATCTTAACTCAGTTACTAGTAATGGCTTTGAAAGGGGTCCCTGCCTTTTATTTACCAGCTTTACTTGCCTCAGAAAATGATATCAAAAGTTTTTCTATGACAGGTCAAAGAAGAGATCTCAATAGAGAAAAATTTAAATTAGACAATCTTTTGTCTGTTTTGAATAATCCTGAATCGAGTGCTAATAAAAACCTAAAATATCTTCGTAACGCCATGGATGTTAGATCAGAATTAAAGCAATTTCACCCTCGTTCAGAAATGAAATGTTTGTCTAAAGGTAGAAGTGATATTGTTGTAATCAAAAGAAGTAAAGGTCCTAAATCTGTTTTTGCAATACATAATATGACTGAAAATAAAATCAATTATCAATTGAATGATAATGATCTACCAAAAATAATTGATAATGATTTCAATACCCAAGATTTTTTAACATCTACCAAATATAATTGGAAAAATATTAGTCTTAATCCTTTTCAAGTTATTTGGCTAAGTTCTTTATAAATGATTGAAAATTCTTCTATTTGGGTGGTTAGTGATGTAGATGGAACTTTAATGGATCACTCATATGATTTAACACCCGCGAGCGAAACTATAAAAGCATTACAAAAATTAAATATACCCGTAATTCTTTGTACAAGTAAAACAGCTGCTGAAGTTGAAGTTATTAGAGAGGAACTTAACTTAAAGGATCCTTATATAGTTGAGAATGGTGCTGCAATTTATGGTGAATCTCTCGAAAAGGTTAATGGAAAAATTATTCTTGGAAAAAAATACGAAACTCTTGAAGAAATCTTAGATTTAATTTCACAAGAGATTGATTATAGACTGATCCCTCTAAATAATCTTACTGATCAAGAGGCAACTGAATTAACAGGATTAAAAGGAAATTCATTAATTTTAATGAGAGATAGACATTGGAGTATGCCTTTTTTAAATCCGCCCAGTTTTTTAGAAGAGAGGATTAATATCTGTTGCAAAATGTTCAAAGTAGATATTTTTAGAGGAAACAGGATGAGCCATTTATTATCTATAAATTCAAATAAAGGAAAAGCAATAAATGCTCTTAAAAATTATTCAAATATTAAAAATATTCAAATTATTGGTTTGGGTGATTCTCCAAATGATTTACCTTTACTTTTAAACTCAGATATTAAAATTGTTATTCCAGGAATAGATGGACCTAACTTACATTTATTAGATCAATTAAAAGATTTGGAATTTACTTTAGCTTCTGAGCCAAATGGATATGGTTGGAAAAATGAAATTAACAAATTACTAAAAAAGCTTGAACTAATTTAGTGACATGAATGATTTAAAAATTAATTTCCCAATTGATAAATTTGAAAAATTAATTATTGATATTGGTTGGGAATCCTTGGATGATTGGTTCAATTTTTGGAATAATCAAAGAAATATTATTTCAATTGATCAATATTGGAACAATAAAGTAAATGATGATTGGATTTGGGGTTTAGCTTTACCTCTTTTATCTCAGGCTTATAAATTTCAAAATAATTTTTCTGAAAGAAAAATAATTGGTATCTCAGCTCTGCCTGGTACAGGTAAAACAACATTAGGTAAATGGCTCGAGGCCATATCGGTAAAATTAAAGTTTAAAATCGCTGTTATTTCAATTGACGACTTTTATCTCCCTTCAGAAGAAATGGAATTAGCAATTAAAAATAACCCTTGGAATGTCTCAAGGGGGTTTCCTGGTAGTCATTCAGTAAAATTGATGCATGAGAAATTATTAGATTGGAAGATAAACGGTGAATTAAATGTACCAGTTTTCGATAAATCTTTAAGAAATGGCTTGGGAGATAGATCTCATTGGAGATTAGATAATCCTGATTTATTAGTTCTTGAAGGTTGGTTCTTGGGAATTGAACCTATATCTATTGATGTTGATGATCATTCTATAAATTCTTCAGAGTTGAGCCCTCATGAATCTTCTTATAGAATTAAAATTCAAAATAATCTTCATACATATTTAGATGTTTGGAAATTAATTGACAATATTTGGCACCTAAAGCCTTTGAAGTTTGAATATATGAATATTTGGAAGATAAATCAAGAGAAAGAAATGTTATTAAAAAAAGGAAAAGCTCTTAAAGATGAAAAATTATCTAAATTCTTGAGAATGCTTAATGTTTCTATTCCTCAGGAAAGTTTTGATGTTGTCAATTCTTATGCTTTGCTATTAATTGATCAAGAAAGAAAGTTAGTTGAAGCTGGATTAAATTCGTAGTTTTTAAAGATTTCTTTTTTTTCAGTAATTTTTTATACATTTTTTTTAACTCTAGATGGTGTTTAATGTTAATTATTTTTGCTTTTGCGATGGTTGAGTTTTCTTACAAAAATGAGGGTTGTAGAATGGTTGTATTGAGATGTATTGGCCCATCAAATTTTTTTTTAGAAAGAGTTTTATTCCCAACTGATATTCTTACTTTTACTGCTCCAGATGATTCAAGAGTAGAAATCTGGGGTAATGAATTGTATGGCCCTAAGTTGGAAGAGAGAATAAGAATTTCTGCTAACAATCAAGATTCGAAATTAGTTGCCTAGAAAATATAGAGACTACTAATTGTCTTCGAGTCAAAATTTTTTACAAATACTTATTTTTTATTGATATTATCTAACTAGTTTAGTTTTAGAGATGCATTATTTTTCTTCTTTTGCTATAGGAGGTTTTGTTCCTTCTGCTGCTATTGCTGGGGTTCTACTTTTAGTAGGTTTAGGAGCTTTCTTTTATCTAGGCATCAAAGGGCCCACAGATTATTAATGCTTATTACAATGAAAAAATAGTTTTTTAATTTTTTATAACCCTACTTTGTTATTTAATTATGGATTTAACAACTATTTTATTTATCTTAAGCTTACCATTTGTTCTATTAACTGTTTATTTTGGGACAAAAAATGATTTTTACGAGAGTGATAACTATAAAGGTGATGGTTGTGCTCATGATGTCAAAAGGTAACATTTTTCTTAATCGCCGCTAAATACACAAGTCCATTTACTGTCAAACTGCCAAACAGGTTTATATATCTCATTAGTAATTTTTTCACCTGCCTTTTTACATGTTTCCAAGTTATTCATTGGAATAGAATGTAATGATGGACTTGTGATTCCACTTACCTCTGGTCTACCTCCAGGCCCTTGTCTATATGTTCCAATTATTAACCAATAATTAGCTTTTACAGAATCAGAAAAGGTTATAGAAAAAAGAAAAAATAGTATTAAAAAGAATTTTTTTTTCATTTATTTATATTAGCTTTTACTTATTAAATGTAAATTAGATTTCCGAAATTGCTATTAATGAATTAGGTGATCTAAATTTTTTGGAATATATAAGGTTTATTTTATATGGCTTGATTCAAGGTTTAACTGAATTTATCCCTGTTAGTAGTACTGCTCATTTAAAAGTCATACCTCTTTTTTTTGGAATTGATGATCCAGGTCCATCTTTGTCGGCAATAATTCAGATTGGTAGTGTCTTGGCTCTAATTTGGTATTTTAAAAATGATATCTTTAAATTAAGAAGGGGCTATAAAAAAAATATTTTTGTTTATTTATTAAATGAAAGTTTATTTAGGTCAATTTTGATTGGTACTATTCCAATTATTTTGTTTGGTGGAACTATTAAACTATTTCTTCCTTATTTTTTTGAAAATATTCTTCGTTCAAATTTATCAATCGCATTAGTTTCCTTCCTTATGGCTATTTTCATGTTCATAGCTGATAGTTCAAAGAAAGGTTCAATAAATTTAAAAAATCATAACTATTCGGATAGTTTACTTATTGGTCTTTCTCAGTCCTTTGCCATTTTTCCTGGTGTCTCCAGGTCTGGTATTACTATTTCTACCGCTTTAATATCAGGTTGGAAAAGAGAAGATGCCGCTAAATTCTCCTTTCTTTTAGGTATCCCAGCCATTACTTTTGCTGCTATTATTGAATTCTTTTTTTCTTTAAATGAATTTAATTCGTTTAGTTTTTTACCTCTAGTTGTTGGACTCACAACGGCATTTCTGTCTTCATTGTTTTCTATCGATTTCTTAATAAAGTATTTTTCTTCAAATGGATTGAAACTATTTATTTTGTATCGAATTGTATTTGGTTTAGTAATTCTTCTGAATCTATAATTCTTTAAATAATTTTTTTTCAATTATGTTAAGGTTTTAAAAAAAAGTATTTTATGGATATTTTTATAACTTTCCAACTAGGTGTAGTTGAAGTTTCGAATCTTACAATAGTAATATTAGCGTTATTTTCATCTTTTACTTTCATTGCTGTAGGAATAAGTTCTTATAAACTATATAAATCTCTCATTAATGATGAAGATAATTAATCGGAACGGCGGGATTTGAACCCACGACCCCCACTACCCCAAAGTGGTGCGCTACCAAACTGCGCTACGCCCCGCATTATTACTATAAAGATAAGAGGGATTTAAATGCTATTCTTTATAGGATTGTTATCAGATCTCAATACACACTTATCAACTTCCCAATTAAAGTTTTCCCAAACATTTTCTTTTAATTTGTAACTACTTCCAGTAAAATTTCCCAATTTAACTTTTGTAGGAGCAGCAGAACAATATTGTCTATTTCCTAATGCTGCAAGATATTGTTGATGATATTTTTCTGCATAAAAGTAAGTTTCTACTTTCTTTATTTCTGTTTTTATAGATCCAAGATTTTTTTTATTTAGTTCTTTTTGATACTGTTCTTTACTTGCTAAAATAATTTTTTTATTATTATCATTTTTAAAAAATATAGCTGACCTATATTGTGTCCCCATGTCATTACCTTGCCTGTTTTTTTGAGTAGGGTCATGGCATTCCCAAAACATTTTTAATAAATCACTTATATCTATTTCACTTTTATTCCAGATAACTCTTACTACTTCTGAATGGCCAGTTAAACCGGAACATACTTCATAGTAAGATGGGTTGCTTTTATCTCCTCCTGCATAACCTACGGAAGTAGTAACAACCCCAGGAAGTTTCCAAAAACATTTTTCAGCTCCCCAGAAACAACCACACCCAAATATTATTTCATCTTCTTTTGGATTAGGTTCTTTTTTTATATCTGTTTTTAAAATTCTATGAACTGAATCGACTTCTTTTGTATAAGTGGATTGTTCATTATTCATAATTTTTTTTAAAAATTTGAACATAATTGTAATCTTATAGATTATAAGTTAGGAAATAAATTTTAGCTGTTAACAATATTAGTTGCTAATTCCCTTTCCCAAAGTTGTTTGTATAAACCGCTTTCTTTTACTAAATCTTTATGATTTCCTTCTTGTACTATTTGTCCTTTGTCCATTACTAAAACCCTGTCGCAAGATGCTGCCACAGATAGTTGGTGACTAATCATTATGATTGTCTTATTATTTCTTTCTCTTATCTCATCTATTATTATTGCTGCTGTTTTATTATCAACACTTGCTAAAGCATCATCAAGGATAATAACAGGAGAATTTACAAGTAATGCTCTCCCAAGTGCTGTTCTTTGTCTCTGCCCACCACTAAGTGTGATTCCTCTTTCTCCAACAATTGTTTTAAATTTCTGAGGGAAATTATTTATATCATCGATCAACCCTGCTTTTATAGCACTTTCTTTTACTAACATTTTTGAAGCTTTTGGCACTCCAAAACGAAGGTTTTCTGAAATTGTAGAAGTAAATAAGAATGCTTCTTGTGGAACGATTGAAATATTTTTTCTAAGATCATCTAATTTAATTGTTTTGATATCAATTTCATCTAAAAATAGTTGACCGTCAGGAATTTCAATTGTTCTTCCTAGAGATTTAGCTAGTGTTGTTTTGCCGCAACCTACTGGGCCAACAATTGCGATAAGTTCTCCGGGGAAAATTTTGAAATTTAGACTATTAAGTGAATTAAATTTTGAGTCTGGATATTTTATTGTTAAGTTTTTTGCTTCTAATAATCCTTTTATCTTTCTTTTCAAAAATTTGGTGTTTGCTCTATCCACAATATTTGGTTTGTTCAGAAATATTTCTTCTACTCTGTCTAAACTTACTTGACCGAGCTGAAAAGTATTCAATGTAAAACCTAAGAGAGCCGTTGGGAAAACAAGCCTTTCAACGTAAAGGATTAATGCTACTAAACCACCTATTGTAATGAATCCACTCTCTACTTGAAATGTTCCTAAACCTAATAAAATCAATAAAGAAATTGATGAGACGCCTTGCAGTAGTGGGAATAGTGTACTTGCTGTTCTTGCAAGTTTTATCGCTGAATTTCTATAGGCTTGATTATATATATTAAATTCTTTCTTCTCAGCATTTTCTTGCGCATAAATTTTAATAGCACTTATACCAGAAAGATCTTCTTGTATGAGATCACTTAGTTTTGATAATGATTCTTGTTGGGCTTTTCTTTGTGTTACCATTCTTCCACCAAATAAGCTTACGATTCCAAGGATTAATGGAAATATCATTAGAGAAGATACTGTGAGTGTTTTGTTAATTGAAAACATCGATGGAATTGTAAATGAATAAGCCAAGATAATATTGCATAAACTTAAAACCGTAAAACCTAGAAGCCTTCTTATGTTTTCAACATCACTTGTAGCCCTACTAATAATATCTCCACTTCCTTTTTTTTGAATCCAATCCGGGTCTTGAATAAGTAAATGGTCAAAAAGTTTTTGACGAAGATTTACTTCAACTTTTCTGCCTATCCCAAACACAATCTGTCTAGAAAATAGTCTTATTAAACCCATTAAGGTAGCTAATATTATTAACCACAATGATTTATAAATTACAAAATCCGAAGAGAAACCATTTTGTAATTGATCTATTATATTTTTGACTTCTAAAGGTATTACGACGCTTAATATATTTACTAACAAAAGAGCCAAAGCTCCATAAAGAAATTCTTTTTTGTATGGTCTTAAATATTTAGATATAACCTTGAATTTTAAATTTTTCATTTAAATTTGCCGATATGATTAAGATAATGTTTCATTTTTAAATATGTGAGCTAATTTTATAAATGATTTAGTATTTTTTATGAGTAACGAACAAACTCATCCCTTACATGCAACAGACAAGATTATTATAGATTCTCTTATCATAAAAGAAAAACCAGAAGATCTTGACTATATCAACTTAGCTAGATTAATAAGTCGTTATGCCAATTTCCCTGGTGAAAATGAATTTAAAAATGATATTGAAAAAATTTTAAAGTTCTGGAAAATAACTAATAAGGAACTTTTCTTAAAAACTAAAAAAATTTGGTCAAACAATTTCAGGCCTTCTAATACAAATAAAGATTTAGTTGGTTCAGGTTTTGATACTTCGAATTAAATTTCATCTGCATAATCTTCTTAAAAAAATGTCTTCTGATCTATCTAATACTGAAATTCTAAATAATTTGATAGAGGGGAGGAATCTTGATGATTTAAATGCTAGATCTTTAATGCAAAGATGGTTAAATGATGAAATATCTGATGTCCAAACAGGTGCTTTTTTGGGGGCATTAAGGGCTAAAGGTTGCACAGGTGGTGAATTGTGTTCTATGGCTGAGGAACTCTTAAATGTTTGTAAATTGCCGGTACCAAGGCCAAATTTGTATATGGTAGATACTTGTGGTACTGGAGGTGATGGTGCTAATACATTTAATATTTCGACTGCAGTAGCCTTTGTGGCCGCATCTTGTGGTGTAAAAATTGCTAAACATGGTAATAAAAGTGCTAGTGGAAAAGTAGGATCTGCAGATGTCTTGTTAAATCTTGGTTTGAACTTAAATTGTCCATTAGAAAAAGTAATATCAGCACTAAGTGAAATTGGAATAACATTTTTATTTGCACCAGTTTGGCATAAATCTTTAATAAAACTTGCCCCATTAAGAAAGGCTCTTGGTATAAGGACTGTATTTAATCAACTGGGCCCCTTGGTTAATCCTTTAAGACCCAATGCGCAAGTTTTAGGTGTTGCTTCTGAGGATCTTTTAGAACCAATGGGAACTGCATTATTAAAAATGGGAATGAATAGAGCAATTGTAGTTCATGGATGTGGCGGTCTAGATGAAGCCTCACTACAAGGAGAAAACAAAGTAGTTTTTGTAGAACAAGGTGAATTACGATTTTCGAAAATAAATATTTTAGATTTTAACTATGCAAATACTTCCAACGAGGAGCTTGTAGTAAATGAAGGTTACTCAAACCAGGAAATATTATATTCTGTTTTAAATGGCTCAGGACAAAAATCTCATAAGCACGTTGTTGCCCTGAATACTTCGCTTGTACTATGGGTTGCAGGCATTGAGGATAATTTAAATGAAGGATTTAATAAAGCTTTATTTTCAATTAATCAGGGAAATCCTTTGAAAAAATTTTTACTACTAAAAAATTATTTATCCGCTGATGAAGTTGTTTCAAATTGATGATTAATCCATATAAGAAAAATGCAAAATTAGTTTTAAGTAATGGTATTATATTTCCTGGATTTTCTTTTGGTGCATCAGGAACTGCTTTAGGTG
Organism: uncultured Prochlorococcus sp.; assembly: GCA_902538515.1. GTDB lineage: Bacteria > Cyanobacteriota > Cyanobacteriia > PCC-6307 > Cyanobiaceae > Prochlorococcus_A. The sequence continues at coordinate 53,894 of CACBFH010000004.1, forward strand.
AAATAGTATTTAATACAGGGATGACGGGATATCAGGAAGTTATTACTGATCCAAGTTATTTTGGGCAAATATTAACATTTACTTATCCAGAAATTGGTAATACTGGTATTAATAATGAAGATTCAGAATCTAACTTTAGTGTTAAAGGGATAATAGTCAGAAATTATTCATCTAATATAAGTAACTGGAGATCTCTAAAGAATTTTAATCAATGGTTAGTTGATAAAAACATAATAGGTCTTTATGGAATTGATACTAGGGCGCTTGTTAAAATTTTGAGATCAAATGGTTCCATGAATGGAATGCTTACTACTGAAGATAAGACAGTAGAAAATTGTTTGAAAATAATATACGAAACTCCAAATATGGAAGGTTTAAATTTAGCAAAAGAAGTTTCCACAAAGCATCAATATTTATGGAAAAATCAATCTGAAACAGTTTTTGATGTTAGAAAAAGATATTCTGAAAAATCTAATGTATTAAAAATAGTTGCTATTGATTTTGGAATAAAAAAATCAATTTTAAATAGACTAGTTTCTCATGGTTGTGAGGTGTTAGTTTTACCTTCGCGATCTTCTTTAAAAGATGTACTATCAAATAATCCAGATGGTATATTCTTTTCAAATGGTCCAGGTGATCCTTCTTCTGTTGCTGAAGGTATAGATTTAGCTAGATCACTTATTGAATTTGGTGAAATACCAATGTTCGGAATTTGTCTTGGCCATCAAATATTTGGATTAGCTTTGGGAGGTACAACTTATAAACTCCCTTTTGGACATCGTGGTTTAAATCATCCTTGCGGCAAGAATAATAAAATTGAGATAACTAGTCAGAATCATGGTTTTGCTATTGACCCCAACTCACTTTCAAATGACAAAGTTAAAATAACACATTACAACCTTAACGATAATACTGTCGCAGGATTAGAAGTTAATGACAAGCCAATATTTAGTGTTCAATATCATCCGGAAGCAGGACCTGGTCCACATGATTCAGATTATTTGTTTAAAAAATTTGTTTCTCTAATGTTAGAAAGATGTTGACATATTGATTTCTTTTGATTTGATAATTACATTTAATATATTAATTTTTATGGAGGGATAAGATCATAGAAGATTTCCAGAAGCTTACAGTTTCTTTAAGAGGAAACCTCGATGTGAAAACAAATATTCTTGTTTTTACTTTTAAGGGCCAACTTGATGCCTTTTCAGAAAAACAATTTAAGACTTTTGTTACTAGTAATTTAGAAAATGAGCTTCCATTTGTTATTGATCTTACAAAAATTGATTTCTTAGATTCATCAGGTCTTGGAGCACTTGTTCAAACTGCTAAAGAATGCAAAAAGTTGAAACTTGGTTTCTCTGTTGTCGGTAATTCGAGAGTTGCCCAAACAATAAAACTAGTTCGTTTAGGAGATTTCCTTAACTTGAAGTCAAGCCTTGAAGATGCATTAAATCATCTAAAAAATTGAATTATTGGATTCAAAACTTGGTTCCATATGGATCCCCCGAGGATATAGGCGTTATTCAACTAGCTTGGCTTGGAGATTCTGTATGGGAGCTACACCAAAGACTAAGACATGTTCATTACCCTTTGAAATCTAAAGATCTCCATTTATCTGTAGTAAACGAAGTAAAAGCAAAATCTCAATCAAAATCATTAAGTCAAATTGAACATTTACTAAGTTCATATGAAATAAACCTTATTAGGCGTGCTAGAAATAAAACAAAAAGATATCCAAAGTCTTCAGACCCTACCATATACTCCAGAGCAACTGGTTTTGAAACTCTTATAGGCTGGCTATTTTTAAAAGATCCTCAAAGATTATCGACACTTTTTGAATATTTAGAATTAGAAATGGATTGACCCAATGAAAAACTCCTCTAAAAAAAATTTTTCTCGAAAAATTAACAATGAATACCAAAAAAAATCAAGTTATGGATTTCAAAAAAAAAATACAAATCCTACAGAAAAAAATGAAAGGTTTTTGAGAAATTCTGCTAAAAATAAGAATGTTGAAAATAATAATAATACTTATTCATCTTTACAGAGAAGAAAGCCAAAATTTAAACCTAATACAGAATTTTCTAATAAATATTCTGATAATCATCAAGAGTTTACTACTAAGAGAAATTTTGATGATTGGATATGGGGTAAACATGCGGTTTATGAGGCTCTTAGTAGTGAAAGAGCTATTAATAGGATCTGGTGTACTTCGGAAATCTGTTCTTCAGATAAATTCTATATTTTGCTTAAACAAATTAAATCAAAAGGAGTTTTAATCGAGGAGGTTTCTTGGAACAGGCTTTCGCAATTGACTTATGGTGCTTCACATCAAGGTGTCGCATTACAGCTAGCATGTTCTAAAACAATATCCCTAGAACAATTAATCATTTTTTCTAAACACAACTGTACAAATCCTATAATAATTGCACTAGATGGTATAACTGATCCACATAATGTTGGTGCGATTATAAGATCTGCTGAAGCATTTGATTGTAAGGGCATCATAATTCCTCAAAGAAGATCTGCTGGATTGACAGGAACAGTCGCCAAGGTAGCTGCGGGAGCCTTAGAACACTTACAAATAAGTAGAGTTGTTAACTTGAATAGAGCACTTGAGGAGCTTAAGAAAAATGGTTTCCTTGTTGTTGGCTTATCGGGAGATGGTCAATTATCCATCTCAAATTTTAAAGAAAACGCTCCCTTAGTAGTTATAATCGGCTCTGAAGATAAAGGTATTTCTCTGCTCACTCAAAAAAAATGTGATTTTCTATTAAGAATTCCTCTTAAAGGTAAGACTTCAAGCTTAAATGCCTCTGTGGCTGCCGCCATATCATTATTTTACTTTACAAGTAATTAATATTTTTTATTTATTACCCTTTTTTAAGGACATCTAAAATGTTGCAGTTTCAATACATTTATATGATTAATAAAAATTTATTGAATTATTACTACAAAATTGTATAGAATTTAACAAGAATTAATGGTCTAACAGGCCAATAAAATTGATTAGAAATTTTGGAAACAAACTCGGATTAGCTTGGTGGGCTAAAGTTGAGACGGAACAACCCAGTGGAACTTACTGGTTCGGTCCTTTCATTACTAAACGTAGCTTAAAGGAAAATATGTCTTCTTTTATCAAAGATCTTTCTGATGAAGGGTATAAAAATGTTAAATACAGTTTTGTTCGTTGCAAAAAAGAAGAACCACTAACCGTCTGATAAATATATTTTTAAGAAATAAATTAAGAAATGAATTTTAATTCTTTAAGAAATGAAATTTTTAGCAAAAATGCTTCTGTTAAAGAACTAGTTAATGATTTTTTTTCCAAAATTGATCATAAAGATCCTGAAATTAATTCATATATTTGCACTACAAAAGATATTGCCATTTCGCAAGCAGATAGCATTGATAAGTTAATTCAAAAAAAAGAAAAACTTCCCCCTCTTGCGGGGATGCCAATAGCAATAAAAGATAATATTTGCACCAAAGGAGTTGTAACAACATGTGCAAGTAAAATGCTCAAAAGCTTTGTTGCACCTTATGAATCTACAGCCTCAAGAAAATTGTGGTTTTCTGGCGGAATTTGTCTAGGCAAAACAAATTTAGATGAATTTGCTATGGGTAGTTCAACGGAAACTTCTGTATTTGGTGTTACTTCAAATCCTTGGGATTTTAATAGAGTGCCAGGAGGAAGTTCAGGAGGTAGTGCTGCTTCAGTTGCCGCAGGATTTTCTGCTGCGGCTATAGGTTCTGACACAGGAGGATCAATAAGACAACCAGCTTCTTTTTGTGGCGTTGTAGGTCTTAAACCTACTTATGGCAGAGTTAGCAGGTGGGGGCTGGTAGCATTTGCTAGCTCTCTTGATCAAATTGGCCCAATTACAAATACTGTTTCAGATGCTGCTGAAATTCTTTATTCAATATCTGGTAAAGACCCCTTTGATTCAACATGTCTTGATAAACCAGTGCCAAATTACTTGACTGATTTAAATAAATCAATTAAAGGTTTAAAAATTGGAATCATTAAAGAATGTTTTGATCACCCAGGCCTTAATCAAGAAGTTAAGGCATCTGTTCTTTCTGGAGTTGATAGATTCAAAAACTTAGGAGCAGAAATTATCGAAGTTGAATGTCCTAGATTTAACGATGGAATTGCAACATATTATGTTATAGCACCATCTGAAGCCTCAGCAAATTTAGCTAGATATGATGGAGTTAAGTATGGCTACAGATCGAAGGATGGTTCAAATCTTATAGATATGACTTCAAAAAGTAGAGCTGAAGGGTTTGGAGATGAAGTGCAAAGAAGAATTTTGATAGGAACTTATGCTTTGTCAGCTGGATACAGTGATGCTTATTACAAAAAGGCACAAAAAGTTAGGACGCTTATTAGAAATGATTTTAATAATGCTTTTAAGAAAGTAGATATTTTATTAACTCCAACTTGCCCAACCACTGCTTTTTTGAAGGGTGATTTTGTTAATGAACCACTATCAATGTATTTGTCTGATTTATTAACTGTTCCTGTTAATTTAGCCGGACTTCCAGCAATCAGCATTCCTTGTGGTTTTGACACCAAAGGATTACCTATAGGATTGCAACTAATAGGTAATGTATTAGAAGAACACAGAATATTAAATGCAGCAAATATTTTCGAAATTGATGCTCAGGTTATTAAGAATAGACCTTTATTCTAAATTTGTATTAATAATTAATTTGTAATCACAAAGTATAGACCTTTTAGAAATTGTCTCTATCTTATATATATAAATTATTTGAATATGGGTTTCGTTCCTCTTCATAATCATAGTGACTACAGCTTACTTGATGGAGCCAGTCAAATATCAAAAATTGTAGATAGAGCTTTTGATCTTGGAATGGAATCTATAGCGCTTACTGATCATGGAGTAATGTATGGTGTTCTAGATTTGGTAAAGAAGTGTAAAGAGAGAGGTATAAAGCCAATTATTGGTAATGAAATGTACGTGATTAATGGTTCTATTGATGATCCTCAACCAAAAAAAGAAAAAAGATACCATTTGGTGGTTTTAGCAAAAAATCAAACAGGATATAAGAATCTAGTTAAGTTAACAACAATTAGTCACCTAAATGGAATGAGAGGTCGAGGCATTTTTTCTAGACCATGTATTGATAAATCTCTTTTAAGTAAATATAGTGATGGTCTTATAGTTTCTACAGCTTGCCTTGGTGGTGAGATACCTCAAGCCATCTTAAAAGGAAGATTAGATGTAGCGGAGGATATAGCTCTTTGGTATAAAAACTTATTTGCAGATGATTTTTATTTGGAAATACAAGATCACGGCTCTATTGAAGATAGAATTGTCAATGTTGAATTAATAAAAATTGGGAAGAAGCACCAGATAAAAGTTATCGCAACAAATGACGCACACTACCTGTCAAATATGGATGTTGAAGCACATGATGCTTTGCTTTGTGTATTAACAGGAAAGCTAATAAGTGATGAAAAAAGATTGAGATATACGGGTACAGAATATATTAAAAGTGAAAATGAAATGCTTGAACTTTTTAAAGATCATATTGATGATGAATCAATTAAAGAGGCAGTGAATAATACAGTTGAAATTTCTCAAAAAGTCGAAGTATTTGATTTGTTTGGAAATTATAGGATGCCAAAATTCCCTCTTAAGGATGATACAGATTCATTTTCTGTTCTAACTCATTTATCTAACGAAGGTCTTTTAAAAAGACTTAAAAAAAACAATCTTACGGAAGTTGATGAGAGTTATAAAAAAAGATTATCTACCGAATTAAAAATTATAAAAGATATGGGTTTCCCTGATTATTTTTTAGTTGTTTGGGACTATATAAAATTTGCGAGAGACAACTCCATTCCAGTAGGCCCTGGTAGAGGTTCTGCTGCAGGTTCCTTAGTTGCCTATGCTCTTCAAATCACAAATATAGATCCTGTTGAGCATGGATTATTGTTTGAGAGATTTTTAAATCCAGCAAGAAAGTCTATGCCAGATATTGACACCGACTTTTGTATCGATAGGAGAAATGAAGTTATTGATTATGTAACTAATCGTTACGGAGAGGATAAAGTTGCGCAAATAATTACCTTCAATAAAATGACCTCTAAGGCGGTTTTAAAAGATGTTGCTAGGGTTCTAGACATACCATATGGAGAGGCGGATAAATTGGCCAAGTTAATACCTGTTGTTAGAGGAAAACCTTACAAACTAAATGAAATGATTGATAAGAATTCTCCTAGCCAAGAGTTTAGAGACAAATATATTAATGATAATAGGGTAAAAAAATGGGTTGATTTAGCTTTGAGAATAGAAGGTACTAATAAAACATATGGGGTTCATGCTGCTGGAGTTGTTATTGCATCAGATCCTCTAGACGAACTTGTACCTCTTCAAAGGAATAATGAAGGACAAATAATAACCCAATATTCTATGGATGATATCGAATCACTTGGGTTATTGAAAATGGATTTCTTGGGACTTAAGAATCTTACGATGATTGAAAAAACAGTTTCTCTTATTAATCAATCTACAGGAAGGAAATTAAATATTGATGAGTTACCTCAAAATGATGGCAAGACCTTTGATCTTATTGGTAGAGGAGATCTTGAAGGTGTTTTTCAACTTGAATCTTCTGGGATGAAACAGGTCGTTAAGGATTTCAAACCTAACTCTTTAGAGGATATTTCGTCCATACTAGCTCTTTATAGACCTGGTCCACTTGATGCTGGCCTTATACCTAAATTTATAAATCGAAAAAATGGGAACGAAAAGATTGATTACCCTCATCCTTTTATTAAGTCAATTCTTACTGAAACCTATGGAATTATGGTTTACCAAGAACAAATCATGAAAATTGCTCAAGACCTGGCCGGTTATTCTCTAGGTGATGCTGATTTACTTCGAAGAGCGATGGGGAAAAAGAAAGTTTCTGAAATGGTAAAGCATAGAAATATTTTTGTAGATGGTTCTATGAAAAAAGGTGTAAATGAAAAATTAGCAAATGATCTTTTTGATCAGATGGTTTTATTCGCAGAATATTGTTTTAACAAAAGTCACTCAACTGCTTATGGTGCTGTAACTTATCAAACTGCATTTTTAAAAGCCCATTTTCCTGTTGCATATATGGCAGCCCTTTTAAGCGTAAATTCCGGCTCTAGCGATAAGATGCAAAGATATATTTCTAATTGTTATTCCATGGGAATAGAAGTTATTTCACCGAGTATTAATTTTTCTGGGGTTGATTTTACTATTAAGAACAATCAGATTTTATTCGGTTTATCTGCAATTAAGAATTTAGGGGATTCTGCAATAAGAAATATAATTGAAAATCGAAATAGTTTTGGAATCTTTAAGTCATTATCAGATTTGTGCGACCGTTTGCCTTCTAATATTCTTAACAAAAGAAGTCTTGAATCTCTAATTCATTGTGGAGCACTAGACGAGTTTTCAAATGATAATAATAGAGCTCAGTTATTGTCAGATCTTGAACATGTTATTGAGTGGGCCTCTTCAAGAAATCGTGATAGATTATCAGGCCAAGGAAATCTATTTGACTCTAAAGATGAATTTTCTAACGTTGCTTTTTCAGATTCACAATTAGCTAAGGTTGATGATTATTCACTTATTGAGAAGTTAAAGTTAGAAAAGCAACTATTAGGCTTTTATTTATCTGATCATCCTCTGAAGCATTTAACTAAGCCAGCAAAACTTGTATCACCCATAAGCATTTCTCAGTTAGAAGAAATAAAAGATAGAACCAAAGTCTCTTTAGTTGGAATGATTCCTGATTTGAAGCAAATTACAACGAGAAAAGGAGATAGGATGGCTATAGTTCAACTAGAAGATCTTTCTGGAAGTTGCGAAGCAATAGTTTTTCCAAAAACCTATTTAAGATTATCAGAATTTCTTTTGACTGATACTAGGTTATTGGTTTGGGGAACGATAGATAAAAAAAGTGATAAGACTCAATTAATAGTTGATGATTGTAGAGAAATAGATAACCTCAAATTGCTTATTATTAATCTTGATAGTTCTCAAGCATCAGATGTAAGAGTACAAAATATATTAAGAGACTGTTTAATTAAATTTAAACCAGCTAAAGACACATATGGAATCAAGATTCCAGTTTTGGCTGCAGTAAGAAATAAAAATAGTGTTACCTATGTTAAATTTGGAGATCAATTCTGTGTTGGAGATATTCATGGAGCTCGCAAATTATTAGAAGATAAATCATTCCAAGTTAATTTGAAATCTTTAGTTTCCTAGATTAACTTTTATCCTCAAAATTTTGAGTTGCAGGTTTAAAGGCAGCTTTTGCACGTTGTACGTTCATTGGTATATTTTCAATACCAAAAAAAGATCCAGGCTCTTTATCCCAACTAGCTGATAATATTCCAAAACTCAATCCTGCTAGACCTAACAAGAAAAACAATGCTGAAATTGCAATAGTTGAGGAAGGAGGTATTTCAGCAATATTTTTTGTAACTATAATGTAGCTAACAACAAAAACAGACATTCCTAATATTGTCGGTATTCCAGCTGTAAAGAATATTCTTCTTGCCATTCTGTCAGCGACATATTTTGGGATGCCACTTGCTGATCGCTTTGGCTTGGTTAAAGGAATAGGTGTTTTTTCTAGATTAGCGAAAGCAGTTGTTTCAGAATAGTTTTTTTTCTTTTTATTTTGTGTCTTTTTTTTTGATTGCTTTTTTTTCATTAATTGAGATCATCCTCTGATTCCAATTTTCTTAACTAGTTCTTGATATTTTTGAACATTTTTGTCTTTTAAGTAAGATAGTAATCTTTTCCTTTTACCAATCATTTTTAATAATCCTTGCCTTGAAGAGAAATCATGAATATTTCCTTGAAGATGGTCACTTAATTTCGATATTTTTTTAGAAAGCATTGCTACTTGTACTTCCACTGAACCTGTATCAGTTGGATGCACTTGATGATTTTCAATCAGCTTCTGTTTTTCAGCTGTATCTAATGACATAAAATTTTTTTCTTTTTATCTATAATACTACGTCATCTAGCTATATTACTACTATCCTTATCAAGATAATGCATAGCTAATTTCAATAGTTTTTCAAATGATAAATTATTTTCTTTTTTACCTAGGAGATCTATTTCTTTAATAATAATTGGCAAAATAGTATTTATTTCTTTGTTTTTGTAACTTAATGATTTAAGGGTTAACTGAAGGTCTTCTATCATTTTATTTATCTCAGGATCCTTAATCTCAAATTTATCTTTGCTTTTTTCCTCTTCAGATAATATTTCGCTTTTAAATTTACTTTTTAATTCTAAAATTAACCGATCACTCATTTTTTGTCCTATACCAGGTACAGAACAAATTAATTTTTTGTCTTGTGTTTTTATTGCTTTTATAACTTCACTAATAGAAAAGTTGTTTAATATCCCTATACCAATTTGAGATCCAACACCTCTAATACTTAAAATTTCAATGAAGAAATTCTTTTGATCCTTTGATATAAAGCCAAATAATAAATCTGAATCTTCTTTTTTTATATGCTTTATCCAAAGAGTGATGTTTTTAGTAGATATCTGATTTGTTTTTAATTTGAGAAAAAAGGATTCTAGTATTTGTATTTCGTAACCTAATCCTTGACAATTTATTAAAACAAAAAACTTTTGATTAATTTGCCATAAATCAACTAAATCTCCATTTATCCAACTAATCAATTAACCACCATCCACCTGACATCCAATTAACGCTCCTGCAGTACCGCCCGCTGGTACTGCCCAAAACCTGTCTTTCCCTCTAGACGAGGATAATGCAATTCCTGCACCAAGAATACCCCCTATAACAGAACCTTCACTACAGTCATTATCATCTATTTTTTCAGCTTTGTTTTGACCTCCACAAGGTACTTCAACGTCTACCTCATAACTTTTTACGTAGCCTGGGTTTGATTTAGTGCCAGGAATGTACTCTTCTCTATATTCAGTTCTTGTACAAGTTACTGATTTTGGGGTTGTTGCATTAACTTGAGCAATAGGAAAAAAACAAAATAATAAAGCTAAATAGTGAAATTTCATCATTATATTTAATCTATTAATATTCTATGTCCTTTTGATTATTTTGGTAGTAGATATAATAGTTCCTAATAAAACTAATGATGCGCCCAATAAAAAATTTATGTTTATTATTTCACTAAAAAACAAAATCCCCCAAATTGAACCAAATAAAACTTGTAAATAATTAATTATTGATGCTTCAGAAGCAGGTAAATTTTTTAATCCTATAGTTAAGAAAGTCTGCCCTAATTGAGTAAATAAGCCAATTCCTAATATCCAAATTATTTCACTCCAATTTGGGGTAACCCAATTGATTAATACAATTGGTAAAAGAGTTATAAAAGAAACTAGTGGAAAATATTCAATAATTACATAAATATCTTCACTAAATGAGAGTTTCTTAACTGTAACGTAAGCTAATGCAGTGCAGATTGCTCCAAGAAATGCTATTAAAATCGAAATAATTTCAATTTCAACGTTTATATTTGATAACTGGCTTGGATTCAATATTACTAAAATTCCAATCCAGGCAATAATTAAAGCAAAAATTATATTACGCGTTATTTTTTCGTTTATAAATATCCCAGCAAATATAGAAATAAAAATAGGATATGTGTACTGAATGACAGTAGATATACTAAGAGGCATATTTCTTATCGCATAAAAAATACAAACTAAAGCTAAAGTTCCTAAAAAACCTCTTAAGATAAGTAATGGTCTATTTTTGCCCCATGGATTTATATTTTTTATATTAATTATTAATAATGTAATTATTAAACTTAACAATGATCTGAATAAAACTAATTCATAAATAGGTATCCTTTTATCAATATTTTTTACGCACAAAGTCATCAAACTGAAGAAGAATGAGGCAAATACCAAATTATACTTTTTTAATGAATTAAGTCTTTTTTCTAATTCTTCGATATTTATCATTTAAAAAAATAATTTTATTGTGAAATTAAGTAGATTCTTAATTGATTTTGACCTATAACAAATAAATCATTATTTATTTTCGATAATAATCTCAATGGTTCATTCTATACACCCAAGAACTATTCAAGAGGTTAAGGAAAAAGCAGATATTGTTGACGTTATATCTGAACATATTGTTCTTAAGAAGAAAGGCAAGGAATTTGTTGGGATTTGCCCTTTTCATGATGATACTAAGCCATCTATGACAGTATCACCTAGTAAACAATTCTATTATTGTTTTTCTTGTGGTGCTGGTGGTAACTCTATTAAATTTTTAATGGAATTTACTCGTGCAAATTTTTCAGATGTTGTACTTTCTCTCGCTAAAAAAAATAATATTAATGTTGAAAATTTCGAGGGACCCCAAATAGAGGCTTATAAAAAACAATTATCTAGAAAGGAAGAGCTTTATAAAATATTAAGAGTCACTAAAAATTGGTTTAAGTCTCAATTAAATAATTCTCTTGGTGTTGAAGCTATGAAATATTTAACATCAAAGAGAAACTTGAGTAACAAGATTATTGATAACTTTGAATTAGGTTTTGCTCCAAATTCATGGAATGATTTATTTAACTATCTATCCAAGGTAGAAAAATTTCCTATCAATTTAATATTATCTTCAGGCCTTGCAATTTCTAAAGATAATTCTGACAAGATTTATGATCGTTTTAGAAATAGATTAATTGTTCCAATACATGATATGCAGGGAAGAGTAGTTGCTTTTGGAGGAAGATCTCTTGATGGTCAGGAACCTAAATATCTTAATTCTTCTGAATCAGAGATATTTGAAAAGGGCAAAATGTTGTTTGCATTTGAAAAAGCTTCTAGCAATATTAGGAAAAGAGATAAAGCTATTATTGTTGAAGGCTACTTTGATGTTATTTCTCTTCATTCAAAGGGTATTACTAATTCTGTAGCTTCTCTAGGTACCGCATTAAATAAGTATCAAATTTCTCAACTATGTAGATGTACAGATAATAAAAATATAATTTTGAATTTTGATTCTGATAATGCAGGTATTTTAGCTACAAAAAGAGTAATTAAAGAAGTCGAGAGTCTATCCATTCATGATCAAATTAATCTTAAGATACTACAACTAAGTGATTTTAAAGATCCTGACGAATATTTAAATAGTCATACTCCCGAAGATTATTTTAATTTAATTGATAATTCATCCTTTTGGATTGATTGGGAGATTGATCAGATCTTTAAAGATAAAGATCTAACTAAGTCTGAAATTTTCCAAAGTGTTATTTCTTCATTGGTAAAATTGTTGAGTAAATTACCTCAATCATCAACTAGAACTCATTATCTACAAAAAGTTTCTGAAAAATTAAGTAAGGGACAAGCTAGGTTAGCAATACAGTTTGAACAAGATTTAAGAAATCAAGTAAAGGGATTTCGTTGGCATGGCAGATCAAAAAAATTTGAACAACCAAATGAAATTTCCCGACGGGAGAAAAATGAATCGGAAATAATTTTTTATTATTTACATTGTCCAGAACTTAGGCTATTTATTCGTGATGAATTTCTCAAAAGAGAAATTAATAGTTTTAATACTAGTTATATTCAAAGTCTATGGGAAGCTATTTCAAAAATTGAACAAAATAATTTAGGTTTAAACTACTTAAATGATTTAAAACAATCAAATAGTCAAAATCTTGAAAAAGATTTTTCTTCTATTAACTTAATTTCACTTCTGCCTGATTACTTAGTTCTCAATAATCCTGAATCATCAAATAAAATTAATATTTTTATTAATCCAAATGAGTTGTTTTTAACATTGCTGAGTAATCCTAAAGACAATTTACTAGGATCATTATCACTTCTTGAGAAATATAATTCTCTTAAAAGATGTAGACACTTAATCGAATCTTGGGGATCTCAAAGATTAAAAACTTTAGAAAATTGTATATCTATCTTAATTGATAATTCTTCTTCAGGTTCTTCAAATACAAATAAAGAGATAGATGATCTTTTTAAGGATTTAAACTCAGATGCGATCAAATTTCAGGAATTATATTACTTAGAAAGGCAACATATTAATTTTTTAGATAAACAACGTTGTGGCAATTTCATCGCTAGTTAATAAAAAAATTTTTAATTTATAGGCAGTATTTTTTAATCAAGTTTTTAACTTTTTTAGGTTTATCTTCAAGAACATAAGCTTCTACTTCTTTCGCATAAGTCCCAGAAAACTTCGTTGTAGAAAACTTTAATGCTTTTTTCTTGCCTGGATGCAATTTACTTTCTAATTTTTTTATATCCCCTATTGTTTTATTGTCATTACATTTTTGTATCGCATGAGTTGCTTCGTGTCTTAATGCTTTTCTTATCGCTCTTTCTGTTTTGAAGTTTTCTTTATTTGGTTGTTGATTCTTATTTCTATAATTTGTTTTCTTTTTTGCGTTTTCAGTACATATTATTATTTTATTTTCTTTAAAATTATGTAGCCCTTTTATTTCTTTGTTTAATAGACATTCAATTTTATTTTCTTCAACTATGTAGTTTGCTTTCATTAATAAGTTAAGAATCTCTTTATCTAATTTGCTCAAAAATAATATAAATTCCATCCTATTTTGTTTACTTCACTATAGTTGGGATTTGTTCTATATCAGTTGTAGATGAGCGACTTAAGAAATTCTTATTCATCTTCCAACTTTGTGGATTTTTTGTAATGGCCCATGTAATTGCATTGTTATTAAATCTTTTATTTAATAAATCAATCGTTCTCATAAGATTTACTGATTTTTTTAAGTCTTTCTGAGATTTGTAATTGATAACTGATTGCTGTAAATATTCGCTATTAGTTAAATCCTGCATTAAAACACCAGCTTTTGAGAATTTATATTCGGGATTATAAATTTCTTTAGATAATTCAACTACTATTTTTAAAATTTTATTTGTGTCATCTGTTGCATTTGTAAGTTTTCTATGAGCACTTCTTTGATAATTTTGACTTGAATATTTACTGGTTCTGGCAAATACTCTAATATCAGATGATTGCAAATTCTGACTTCTCATTTTTTCGGAGGCTTTTATTGCGTGAGTTGCCAGTGCTTGAGTTAAGTCTTCTAATTTTGTGATAGGCGTGCCGAAACTCCTGCTCACCTGAATTTCTTTTTTTGATTTCTTGTTCTTTTCTATGGGCAGGCATCTATGGCCTTTCAGTTCTAATTGCAGTCTTTTCCCTACGATGCCTAATTTTTTAATGATTTCATTTTCTTCCATATCTCTTAGTTCTCTCGCATTTTTAATACCTTTACTTTGCAACCAATTAGAAGTTTGTTTCCCGACTCCCCATATCTTATCTACACTAATTCTTTTCAAATAATTATTCTCATTTTCGGTTTTAGCTAAATCAAATATTCCAGCTGAATAATCAATATTTTTAGCTAGTTTATTAGCAATTTTTGCTCTTACTTTATTTTCTCCTATTCCTACTGTTATGGTAATTCCTAGATTCTGATATATTAATGATCTTATGCTTCTTGCCCAAGGATATAGATTTTCATCATTAGGTCTAGAAATCGAGACGAATGCTTCGTCAATAGAATAAATTTCTATCTGTTCACAGTAGTTTTTCAGTAAATTCATTAGTCTTCTGCTCATATCCCCATAAAGCGAGTAGTTTGAGCTTAAGACTGCTACATCTAATTTATTTAGTCTTTCTTTGACCTTAAAATACGGAGTTCCCATTTTAATTTTTAAAGCTCGCGCTTCAGGGCTTCTTGCAATGATACATCCGTCATTATTAGATAAAATTACTACTGGTTTATTTTTCAAATGAGGATTAATATTTTGTTCACATGACGCGTAAAAATTATTAGCATCTATAAGAGCTATTGCATCAATATTTGAAATTCTCATAAATAGCTATGTATTGAATAAATAACAACTCCCCATATCTGTACATCAATATGGTTTTTAAATCTAAAATCAGGATAATTATGATTTTCTGCTTTTAAATATAATTCATTATTTTTTATAGATAATCTTTTTATTGTAAATTCTCCGTCTATCATTGCAATGATGATATTCCCTGGTCTGGCTGTTAGACTCTTGTCTACTATTATTAAATCTTTATCTTTAATTCCTGCATTTATCATTGAGTCACCTTTAACTCTAAGAAAAAAAGTGCTAAACGGATTAGATATTAAATGTTCGTTTAAATCAATATTTTCTTCTGTATAGTCATCTGCAGGAGAGGGAAACCCTGCTGATACCGAATCAGTTAATAAGGGGATTTTAAATTTTTTAGTAGTTGAATCAAAAGAACCCAAGGTTAAATTAATAGTATATATGTACTATACAGTAAAAAATCAAAAAATAGTTAGTTATTAAACTTTTATAGATTAATTTTAGATTGAATCTAATCTTCTTAAGAACGATGGTAAGGGAAGTTGTTAGATATAGAGATAGCTCTATAGATTTGCTCGATTAGGATTAATCTAGCTAATTCATGAGGAAAAGTTAAAGGAGACAGGCTTAGTAAAAGATCTGATGTTTCTTTTATATCTGAACTAACTCCATCAG
Organism: uncultured Prochlorococcus sp.; assembly: GCA_902538515.1. Classification (GTDB taxonomy): domain Bacteria; phylum Cyanobacteriota; class Cyanobacteriia; order PCC-6307; family Cyanobiaceae; genus Prochlorococcus_A. The sequence continues at coordinate 69,466 of CACBFH010000004.1, forward strand.
TATCACCAATTAAGAAATTAATTTTTTTATTTTTAAAATTCAGGAGTAAGGAACATAGTTCAACTGAATTAAACTGTTTCCCTTCTTCACTTAAGCAGATAATAATATTGTTATTGGATCTAAGGTTATTTAAATTAAAAGTCTTTAACTCATTAATGATAAGTTCAGGCATTCTTTTTCTGTATTGATTAATTCCATCTCTAATCCAAAGTTTCTTTATTTTGCCGATAGCATAAATTGATAATCTATTAGTCTGAAGCATAAGTAAATATTAAAACTAATTATTCATCAAGAAGATAATTAAATTCATCATATAGTTCCTCTTCGGTTGTTAATTTCTTGGAAAAATTATCTTTTTTAGAATTCATATTAATTTGATTAATCTCACTTTTTCTTAGTGAATTATTAACGTTAGAAGTCTCTTCTAGAGATTCTAAATTATCAATTAACGAATAAAAAATTTTATTGGGATCTTCTGAATTAAGTGGATTGGTGACTAAATTATCATTATTAGTTATATTTGTGGAATTATTTATATTTTTACTTTCGTTATTTAAATTTTTCTTTTTTTTAAATTTATTGAGTTTATCTAAATTTTTTTTTGATAAGCTCATGATATAAAGTATTAAATAATTTCATATTTAATTTAAACATATTATTTATCTTTTAGATGAATTCTAAAAACTATCATCAAAAAAAAAGATTTGGACAACACTGGTTGGTAAATAAAAAAATATTAGAAAAAATTAAAGAAGTTGCTGTTCTTAATGAAAATGACTTTATTTTAGAAATTGGTCCTGGTAAAGGAGCTTTAACATCTAAGTTGTTAGATTCAGAAATTAAAAAATTACATGCAATTGAATTAGATAAAGATTTAATAAATTTATTAAATGATAAATTCAATAATAATGATAAGTTTTCACTGCAGCAGGGAGATATTCTTTCTGTAAATTTAGATTCGATTAATAAGAAGATTACAAAAGTGATTGCAAATATTCCTTACAATATAACTGGCCCAATATTGGATATTTTCATAGGTCGATTGGGCATTATAAGAAACTATAATTACGAAAAAATAATATTTTTAATGCAGAAAGACGTTGTAGATAGGATTTTGTCAAAAGAAGGCAGTTCCAATGCTGGTGCGCTTAGTATAAGAATGCAACTCCTATCAAAAATAAAAAGAATATGTGATGTGCCTCCTTCATCATTTAGTCCGCCTCCAAAAGTTTTTTCTTCTTTAGTAGTTTTCGAACCAATTAAAAATGATTTAAGATTAGACATTAGTCTAGAAAAATATATAGATAAACTACTTCGAATTTCATTTAATTCAAGAAGAAAAATGCTTAGAAATACTCTTAATTCAATACTTTCAAATGAGGAGATAAATGAATTATCTGAATCTTCAAATGTTTGTCTTAATTTAAGACCACAGGATATTTCAATTGACCGATGGATTAAGCTTGCAGAAAATTGTATTAAAATTGAAAAAAAAATTTAAGAATATGCAAGATTTAGCTAAAACGAAAATCAATATAAAATCTCCTGCCAAAATAAATTTACACCTTGAAGTTATTGGTAAAAGAGAGGATGGATTTCATGAGTTAGCGATGATTATGCAAAATATCGATCTTTCTGACTATTTAGAATTTGAATTTAATAATGAAGGTTTAATTAAACTTGAGTCTGATTGTAATGATTTAAGCTTATCTAATGATAACTTAATTGTTAAATCGGCAAATCTATTAAGGAAAAAATCAAATATAGATTACGGTGCGAATATATTTTTAAGAAAAAATATTCCAATTGGCGCAGGATTAGCTGGGGGATCTAGTAATGCAGCAGCAACATTAATTGGTCTTAATAAGTTATGGGATTTGAACTTAGATCAAGAAACATTATGTTCGTTAGCATCAACTTTAGGATCTGATATTCCTTTTTTTATAAATGGTGGTGTTCAATTATGTTTTGGAAGAGGAGAAATTTTGGAGAAATTAGATTCAAACTTTGAATATGGAGTGATTCTTTTAAAAAATCCTAATGTATCAGTATCTACAGCTGAAACTTATAAAAAATATAGTAATAGATTTTGTGATCAATATCTTACTGATAGAGAAATGATTGAGAAAATAAGAAAAAATTTAAGAGATAATAGTTTAAATAACTTAAATTTTGATAATCAACATTTATCTATTAAAAATGATTTGCAGTTAGTTGTTGAAAATGAAAATGATTCTGTAAAGCAGGCATTATATTTACTTTCTAAATTAGAAAATTGTCTCACATTTTCAATGAGTGGATCAGGTCCTACATGCTTTGCACTCTACAAAGATATAGAGACTGCTAAAAAAGAATTAACTGCAAATTATAAATTGTTTAGAAATAAAGGTTACGATTCATGGGTTTGCACTTTCCTTGAAAAGGGAATAACATTCATTTAAATTTTTTATATAATAATTTTATTGTGGTTGATAAAAGTAATGAGAATATTGAAAAAAACATTTCCGAAAAAGAACCATTAAATTTTATTGTAGGATCATTAACAAGTTTTTTGTTATTTATATTTTTTTATTTTTTAAGTAACAAAATTGCAATTTATTTTTCAGTACATAAACCATCTAATTCATCTGAAATAGTCCAAAATATTTCTTCTAGTATTAATACCTTAATAATTGGATTATCTTTTTTGCTAACTTTCTCTTTTGCTTTTATAGGTATAGGACTTTTTATTGTATTTATTCGCAGTTTTTTTCTGAAGAATAATTGAATTGCCAATATTATTAAGAAAACACTTTCTTTGAATGTCTTTACATGACTTAGGCCTTTTAGTCCTTTTGCTGTCACCTGGAATGATTTTATCAATATTACTACTCATAACCTTCGCTGAAGGAGGTTGAATTATTCAAGGTGGTAGGATTATATATGTGATTAATTAGGTAATTAATTGTGGCTGGAACATTATTATTTAATGCTTTGAAAGAGGCAATTGATGAAGAAATGGCAAACGATGTAAATGTTTGCGTTATGGGGGAAGATGTTGGTCAATATGGAGGATCTTATAAAGTAACTAAGGATTTATATGAAAAATATGGAGAGTTAAGAGTCTTAGATACTCCAATTGCAGAGAATAGTTTTACGGGTATGGCTGTAGGTGCTGCAATGACTGGCTTAAGACCAATAGTAGAAGGAATGAATATGGGTTTTTTGCTTTTAGCTTTTAATCAGATATCAAATAATATGGGTATGCTTAGATATACAAGTGGCGGAAATTATAAAATACCAGCAGTAGTTCGAGGACCTGGAGGAGTTGGTCGTCAACTTGGTGCTGAACACAGTCAAAGACTTGAAGCATATTTTCATGCAGTTCCTGGTATAAAGATTGTTGCATGCAGTACACCTATAAATGCTAAAGGTTTAATGAAAGCAGCTATAAGAGATGATAATCCGGTTCTATTTTTCGAGCATGTTCTTCTATATAACTTGTCTGAAGAATTACCTGAAGGGGATTATACTTGCGCTTTAGATCAGGCTGACGTTGTAAAAGAAGGTAAAGATATTACTTTATTGACTTATTCAAGAATGAGACATCACTGTCTTAAAGCTGTTGAAGAATTAGAAAAAAAAGGAATAGATGTTGAGTTAATCGATTTAATAAGTTTAAAACCATTTGATATGGAAACCATCTCAAAATCAATAAGAAAAACAAATAAAGTAATTATTGTTGAAGAATGTATGAAGACTGGAGGTATTGGTGCAGAATTAATTGCCTTGATAACAGAAGAGTGTTTCGATGATCTTGATGCAAGGCCAATTAGGTTATCTAGTCAGGATATTCCTACTCCTTATAATGGAAATCTTGAAAATTTGACAATAATCCAACCACATCAAATAGTTGAAAAAGTTGAAGATTTAATTAGTGGGAGTATATAGGCAATGAAAAGAAGGCAAGGTTGGCTTTTCTTTATTATATTTTTACTTACTTTATCTTTTTATCTATTAATAAATTATCCCTTACAGTTGGGATTGGATTTACAAGGGGGTTCCCAACTTACACTACAAATTATTAAAGAGGAAGGTAAGGTAACAAAGGGTGAACTTGAAGCAGTTAATTCGGTTATAGATAAACGCGTTAACAACTTAGGGGTTTCAGAATCCAACTTGCAAACTTTAGGTGGAGATCAATTAATTTTAGAATTACCTGGAGAACAAAATCCATTAGTTGCTTCAAGAGTTTTAGGTAAGACTGCTTTATTAGAATTTAGGACTCAAAAAGAAGGAACATCTACAGATTTGAAAACCTTTCAACTTCAGAGATTGAATATTAAAGAATTAATTGAAAAATATACCTCTTCAGAAAAAAATCAATATGATGAAAATTTTTTAAAAATTATTCAAGATGATCTTAAAAATATAGAGCAAGAATTAAATTACTTATCTACTAGTAGTGATTTATATGGGAAGTTAATTGAAATTAAAAAGTATGTTAATAAAGAAATTACGAATTTATTTATTAAAACGGAATTATCTGGTAAGGATCTTATTAACGCAGGTAGAAGACAAGAACAAACAAATAGTAATTGGGAAGTTTTATTGACTTTTAGTAATTCAGGAGGAGAAAAGTTTGCAGAAATTACAAAGTCAATTGCTGGCACTAATCAACTATTGGCTATCATTCTTGATGGCGAATCAATAAGTGAAGCGAGTGTTGGGAGTCAGTTTGCTAATACTGGTATTACAGGTGGATCAGCAACAATAAGCGGTAATTTTAGTGCTGATAATGCTAGAGAATTAGAAGTTCAACTTAAAGGAGGTTCATTGCCATTGCCAATTGAAATAGTAGAAACTAACACAATAGGGGCTCTATTGGGATCTAAAAATATTTTAAAAAGTCTTTATGCAGCTATTAGTGGATTAATTTTTGTCGGTATATTTATGATTTTTAATTATAGAATTCTGGGCTTTGTTTCAGTTCTTTCTCTAGTACTTTATGGCTTCTTTAATTTAGCTCTATATTCTCTAATTCCTGTAACCTTGACTTTACCCGGAATATCTGGCCTTATACTTAGCATTGGTATGGCTGTTGATGCAAATATTCTAATTTTTGAGAGAATTAGAGAAGAATTATATGATGGTAATACTCTTACAAGATCTATTGATAGCGGTTTTCAAAGAGCTAACTCATCCATAGTTGATGGCCATATTACTACTCTTCTAAGTTGTTTTGTATTGTTTTTATTAGGAACAAATTTTGTCAAGGGTTTTGCGGCAACATTAGGTATTGGAGTTTTGATAAGCCTCTTTACCTCATTAAATTGTTCTAAGACTATTTTGCGATTTTTTACAACTTATCAATCCTTGAGACAAAAAAATCTTTATCTGCCAAGGAATAATTTTTTAAATTAAATTTTTTATTTCTAATTTCCATGAAATACAATCTTGAACTAATAAAAAATAAAAAAAAGATAATTAGTTTTTCAACTGTTCTTATTTTGTTGAGTCTCCTAGGAATTTTATATTCTACTTTTAATACTCCTTATAAAAAACCTATAAATTTAGGGATGGATTTTGTTGGGGGAAATGAACTAAGGATAGAAAGAGTTTGTGAAGCGGAATGTTCTAATTTTTCCCCTGATTCAGTTTTGGAAAATTTAAAAGAGAACTATAAAAATAAAAATGTTTTAAATAATATTAAATTACAATTCCAAAATAATAATAAATTAATTTCAATAAGAACACCTTATTTAAGTATCGAAGAATCAAATAATCTTATCACTAATCTTGATAATATTATTGGACCTCTGAATTTTGAGAGTAAGGATTCAAGATTAATAGGTCCAAAGCTAGGGAAAAGATTACTTACTAATTGTGTTACCTCATTGTTGG
>CACBFH010000005.1 GCA_902538515.1 uncultured Prochlorococcus sp.
AAGATCTGCCGGAAAATGAAGAGAAATTAAATAAAAATTCCACCAAAAAAGAAAGTAAATCCTTCAAGATTGACAAAACATTTTTGAAAGATGATTAATTATTACCCATTTTATTTATAAGACCAAACATTGGTAAATAAAGAGAAATAACTATTGTGCCTACAATTGCAGCAACAACAAAAATAACTGCCGGTTCCATTGCTTTTGTAAGAATAGTTACTGCCTCTTCAACTTCTCTTTTATAAAAATTAGATATATTCTCCAGCATGAAAGATAGCTCTCCTGTTTCTTCTCCAATCTTTACCATCGATACGAATAATCTGGGAACAACTTTAGAGGTATCAAACGTTGAGCTTAATTCTTCCCCTTGAGTTACTAAAGAAATTGATTTTCTTAAAGCAATCTTAATTATCTCGTTGTTGGAGGCTTTTATGCAATTTTCTAAAGCCTCAACCATTGGAATTCCTGCATTAATTAGGGTACTTAATGTGTCAGACATTTGGGCTACTTCGGATTTCAAAATCAGATCTCCAAATAATGGAGATTTTAAAATTAAATTATCGCTATTTATCAACTCTTTTTCAATTTCATTATATTGAGTATTATTTTTGGTATTAGATTCCCTAAGATTCCTCAAATTATCAATATTTTTTGAATCAAATGTTTCTTCAATAAATCTCTCCAATTCTTCTACATCTTGGTTAAGAAGATAAGTTTCATTTTGTTTATTATTTGCTATTAAAAGTTTTAATTCTCGCCTATATTTTGAGGACAAGTTTGATTCCGCTGATTCACTTATTACTATTCCTCTATTATTAATTGCATATGAGCTAGATATCAGTTGATTAAAAATCAAAAGAAAGGTAAGAATAATTTTTCTTTTTTTTATTTTAAAATAATTTCCCATAAATAATTTTTTTTCACTTATTTTTAAAAAAATAATACATATTTCAATTTTATATTTTTATTTAATTATTGACATATCATTTAATTTTAATTTATACATATCACGAATAGAATCTGAATCTTGAATTATTAATAAATCTGGATAAAAAGAAATTTCTGGATTTTCAGGATCAAAGCCAAAAAACATCTTTAATTGGCTTTCTAAATTATCATGATTGCTAAATGTTATTGCATTATTAGCATCCAATTCATTCAAATTATTTTCATCTTGCTTATTTCTAATAAAATATTTATTTTCATCTGCTTTTGCAACCAATAAATTATTCATAAAAAATAACATTAAGAAAAAAGATATATAATTTTTCAAATGCTTTGGAGCAAATATCATTTTAAATAAATTCATATTTAAATAAAACTTATATCCACCCTAACATTCTACAAAAATATTTGGATTAGGACTTTATATCTATTTATTTATTTATTCTTCTTTTTTTATAATATTTAATGAGTTAGAAAAAATTTACTATGAGTAGAAGAAAAATAAAAATTAATAAGTTAATTAACATTCTATTTTTTCTTACAGGTTTTTCAATCGGTATTTTTTTAATATGGCCAGGTATATTAAAAAGTGACAATCGAAAATGTTTTTATAAAATAATACAAGACGGAAGTGACGGGAAAGTATCAATGGGAACAATTTTATCTATAGATCCAAATAGCCTAGTAAAAATAAACAATGCCAAAAATACTTATGGCAAGGTTCTAAGAATTGGCGATTATTGCTTCAGAAAATAAGAATGAAATTCAATTTAAACTTAAATTTCCCACGAAAAAGTATCTTCGGATTTGAAATCTTATCTTCTCTACAATCATCAATATCCTGCTACTTACTTTTAATAATCGGAAGATTTTTAAATCCATATTTCGGATTTGAAAGAAATCAAATTATCTCTGGCTCATTATTTAATATTGTTTTGAACATAAGCATAGTCATATTAGTGATCAATCTTATTATTAAAAGAAAGCAACTACCAAAAATAAAATTTATTTTTTTTAATTCATTACTTTTTATTTATTTACCAATAGCACTTTACTTTATTTTTGTTTATGTAAAATTTTTAATGTTTGTCTGGTTTTAAGAAAATTTTTTCTTAGATTAGTAACCAATATCAGAATAAATTTTGCTGAGTTAATTTTTTACAATATTCAATAACGTACTTTACCTCGACTTCGGTTGTAAAGGCTGCCTCTTCTTTAAATAAATTGGATAATTCTTTATCATTTAAATAAGCTTTCATTTTTGCACAAGCTCTTAAATCTGAATCATATTTTGCAGATTCTTTTAGACTACCTGAAATTGAAAACAAAAAATATGCAATGATTGCTAATAAAATAATAGTTAATTTTTTCTCAATAATTTTATTCATATTCAGAATTGTTTTTAGAGTTAGTAATCCAATTAAAAAAAATTTAAAACGTAAATTTTTAGTTAGATTTAAGAGCTTTTACAGTCGTGAACAAATGCACTAAGTAACTTCAAAAATCTTTTTTCGAAAGTCATCAAGACTTATTTGTTTTTTTTAGTAATCTAAATTCAAAATAACAACTTTATTTTTAATTACCACTTTTCCTTGCTCTGATTGAGTAATGGTATTAGTAAAGTCTGGATCTTTAATTCAGATTATTATTTAAAACTCCATGCTAATTATTAGAGTTCTGATTTTTTACATGACAAAGAAATCAATGATTAAACATTAAAAATTTTATTGAGAATCTATTAAAAAATCTTTTTCTGACAAATAAAATCATTTCTCGTTTATAATTTCCGAGTTATTTAGAGTTACAAGGATATCTCACAAAATTATCAGACAATTCCAAAATTGAATGAAAATTTTAGTCGATTATAAAAAGGTTATTAACTTGTTGCAAGCTTTTGATTCGCTTTGCTATGGTTAATTGGTGACTAAAATTTTATAGTCCCTATGGAGGGGTGGTCGAGTGGTTTAAGGCTCTAGTCTTGAAAACTAGCGTATCTGCAAGGGTACCGTGGGTTCGAATCCCACCCCCTCCGTCCAAAAAAAAACTTCCCTGAAATTCAACCGAATTATCTAAACGCCTTTTTGGTAAGTCTTTGTTAAAATAATTTTATTTTACAAATGAGTAAAGGATTCGCTACAGATAAATTAATATTAAAAAAATCGAAGAATAAAATTAATTCAAATGAACCTCAAGGAAGATTAATTTCATGGTCTCCTTGGCCACCAGCAAATTTTCAGACAAGATATCCTGCTTTCCCTTTTGTTCTTACATTATTGATTATAATAATCGGGCAATGGTATCTATCTCTACTAAGATAATGTAAATTGATTTTTTATGTTTGAATTTTTGATGATTTAAGTTTGAGAATTTATTTTGTTTTTTTCAATTTTATTATTAGCCCATATTCAAGCGGCAATTATACCGATATTTTTAGGAATTAGATCGTTCAAAAAATTTAAACACATTAGCAAGAACGAATTGATACCTTTCGGTTTTATTTTTTTAGGATTGGCATCGATTTCTGAAATGATAGATCATACCCAAACATCATGGATTTATGTAGATCATTCCTCTTTATTTAATTGGTTATTTTATTCTTTCCTATCTTTAGGTCTAACATGTTTATCATTATCAGTTATAAAAAATAAATTTATTCAAAAAATTAACTTTTGTATTTCTTTATTTTCAATAATCTCATATTTTTTATTTGGTAAATCTATTGCTCTTCTTTTTCAAGTAATAATCAGCATTCTTCTTATTATAAATTGGCAAAGAGTTTTTAAAGATTGGATTTTTATCCTTTACCCAATATTTGGTATTTTTTTTACGACTTTCTTTGGAACAAGGCTCTCAATTAGTGGCGATCAATTTTGGCATGTTTTAATAGGCCCATCTGGAACAATTAGCGTTCTTACCTTTTATTTAGTATTAAAGAGATCGGACAAAAAATTTACTTAAGATTCTCATGAAAATATTAGTATTTATAAGTTTTATAATATCCTTAGTCACAATAATCTCTCCAGTTGAAATTTTTGCTGATACGGCACTTGATGTTTATATGAATGATTTTTATTCTAAATCGAATGAAGCTAGCCAGATTCTTAAAGAACTCGAAAATAGTTTAAAAGAGGGATCAAGAAAGAAAGTATGCTCTAGGCAAAGAGAGGCAGCAAGATTAGGCATTTTAGCTAATAAATCATTAATTAAAGCCTTTGAAATAGAGGGAGCCAATCCACCAATGCAAGCAATAAAAGCAAGCCAACAAAGATGGGAATCTATTCTGAATGAGTGCTGAAGAAAGTCAGTAAATCTATAAATCTTTTTAAATTTGCATTCTTACTGATTTGCTAATTAAGGGAATTTCAGGCTCAACTCCAAAAATACATTGAGAAATCGAATAAATAAAAATACACAGTGTAAATATAAAAATGATTGAGCCTAATTCAACTATGGGAAATATTCTCAAGAGATATGAAATTATTATCAGAGCAATATCAATAAGTAATGCTTGGAATGCATTATATCTAACGAAATAGGGAACATTTGGATTTCTTACTAATCCAGCAAACAAAATTATAAATAATAAAAAACTTCCAAAAGGCAAAGATTTTTCAATTATTGCTATCGGAAAAGTTAGTAATAAAAGTATTTTTAAAAATGAATATTTATAAAACAAATAATATCCAAAAGGTATTGATGCCTTTAATGGCAAAGTATACAAAAATACTGATGAGAGTCTTTGGAATATCTGATTCAATATATTATTGAAATTTAGTATTCATATTTTAACCTAATTTTTTGAACTTAATAAAAAGACTTACTTATGAAAAAATCAACTTTGGCAGATGGCTATTAAATATTAGATAATTGATTAAGGTTCATAATTCAAAATGCGTATCCTACATACAATGTTGAGGGTTGGAGATTTAGATAAATCCATTGATTTCTACGTCAATAGATTAGGAATGAATTTATTGCGAAAAAAGGATTACCCTCATGGAAAATTCACTTTGGCATTTGTTGGTTATGGCTCAGAAAAAGAAAACTCAGTACTTGAATTAACTTATAACTGGGACAAAAAGTCTGAAGACTATGAGCTGGGAGATAAATATGGTCATATAGCTATTGGAGTAAAAGATATTCATCTAATTTGCCAAGGATTAGAAAAAAATGGTTGTAAAATAACAACCAAACCTAAAACAATGAAAAACAGTACCACTGTCTTGGCTTTTGTTGAGGATCCTGATGGTTATAAAATTGAACTTATTGAAAGAGATTAAAAGCTCAGAAGTTTTTAATTAAATCAAAAAAACAACAAAAATTAAAAAAAGATTGAATTATCAAATATATCGTTTTCAATTATCGAAAAAATACCTCTAAGACCACATTGGATGGATTCTGCAGTTTCAATTATTGTAAAAGATTATTTCTAAGACCAGAAATTTTTAAAAATAAAATTAAAACTTATAATAATCTATATTAAATCTATTTAGAATCCATAGACAATCTATATAGATTTATATATCATAGAATTATCTTATAAAGCTTATGCCTAGTAATTGGTCAAAAATAAGAGATGAATGGCTTGATAGAACCGCGGTTGCGAAAGATGATGCTAAATGGGCACTAGAAGCTTTAATTAATTCTGAAGAAGAGTTATTTGAAATAGAACAAAAAGTAAAGAATAAAGAGGACGCTATAAGCCAAGTAAAATTTTTGAAGAGAAAGGTTAAAGAAACTATTTCCTCTAAAGAAATTAGTCTCGATGATATTGCATTAAATACTTCAAATTCAAACAAAGTACAGATCTCAGTACCATCAAATCTTACTTATCTTTTGAAAGTTTGGGCCGCAGCAGAAGGGAGAGATCTATCAAGTGTTGCTTTTCAATGTTTAGAAACTGGTATTAGGGAAATGAAAAGCAAAGGTTCAATACCTTCAATAGCAGTAAATAGATATGACTCGGCCTGTCAAAAGAGGATTGCACTAGCAGAAGTAAACAATTTATTGGAGAAATACGAATTAGCTCAGGATGAAATCAATTAATTATGAATAACAGAAAAATCATTAAAGGATACAAAACATTAATATCATCAAGATTTAATGTAGATACTTCTATAGATAAATATAAAGATGGAATAATTTATACTCTTTATTCTGATGCGTTTAATTCACTTAAAGTTGGTTTTGCTGAAAATGATAAGGTACTAGAAAAAAAATTATCAAGTGAAGCATTGATATTATTGGATATGAAAAAAGGCAAAAAGAAAGATCTATGGTTATTAATAACCACTCTAAATGAACTTGGCATCAAATATTCAGACAATTTTTATTTCAAATACTCAGGTTCTTTAATGAAACATTTATCTACTTTAGGTTGGCCTGTTGGAAGATCACTTTATAAACAAAGAAAGATTAGAAAAGAACTTGTACGTGCATAAATTTAAATGTAATCGCACTCTAAAGTTTCTCTGGTTTCTCTATTTGTAATTGGATTAGTTCCAGTAGCACTTTCACAAAATTTCCTAATAATATCTTTTGGCAAAAAAACATTTGTGAAGTCTGCGCCTTGTATTTTTACATTTTCAAACTGGGTACTATAAGCAAAAGAATCCTCCAAGTTAGTATTTGATAAATCTGTTCCATCTAAAACAGCCGAGTCTAAAGTTACTTCTCTTAAGTTGGAGTTACTTAAATTAGTATCTTTCAATTTTGCTCCATAAAGAGTCGCATTTTGGAGCTCACAACCTGACAAATTTGCGTCTTGCAAATCAGTCAAATAGAAAGTTGCTCCCTTTAAATCAGATCCAGAAAAATCAGCCCCTACCAAAGATTGTTTACCATAATCCAACGCAGCGAAGCTTCTAGAAGGGAGGGTTAAAACAACTATTAAAAAAATTAAAATTATAAATCTCATTTGTTTGAGTAGTATTTCAATAAATTCTAACTTCTTAAGCTGAAATCTAAAAATTAATTATTTACTGAATGCTATATTTGTTGAAATAGCAAATCACGAAATAGGTTTTGGAAATAAGTCCTTATGATGCAATTATTGTAGGTTCTGGAGCTACAGGAGGAATAGCAGCACTTACATTGGCAGAACAAGGGATCAAAGTTTTAGTAATAGAAGCAGGGCCTCAAGTTAAAAGGGATGAAGCTTATAATCATGAGCCAAAAAGTACATTAAAAAGATTATCAGGAGTCATAACAAAAAAACATGCCAATCAGTGCCAACATCCTGGTTATTGGAAAAATAATCCTGACTTATATTCAAATGAATTGAAGCATCCTTATGACTTCCCAAAAAATAAGCCATTTCTTTGGACACAAGGTAAACAATATGGGGGAAGATCATTAACTTGGGGAGGCATAACATTAAGACTTTCCTCAGAAGACTTTCATCCGGCTAAAAAAGACGGATTCGGGCCCAACTGGCCTATTTCATACGAAGATATTTCCCCGCACTACGATTTTATTGAAAATTTCTGCGGAATTTATGGACGAAAAGATGATATCAAGGAGGTCCCAAACGGTAAATATATTGGTGAAATTCCTCTTACAGAAAACGAAAATGTTTTTGGCAGCAAAGTTAAATCAAAATTAAACTATCCATTTATCCAATCAAGAGGATTTGACCGAAACTCATCTGTAAAAGAAAAAAATTGGCCTAAGTCCTCTAGCGTAGGAAGCTCTTTAAAAAAAGCTTTAGATACTGGAAATGTACAAATAATCTCTAATTACCTAGTGGAGTCTTTTGAGATTAACAAGATAAAAGAGCTTGCCTCAAAACTAACGATTGTAAACCTAGAAAATGGACATAAAGAAGTATTGGATTGTGATTTGGTTCTTCTTTGCGCATCAACAATTTCAACACTGAGAATACTACTGAACTCAGAATACAAATCAAATTCCTCAGGGTTTAAAGATAATTCTGGGAAATTAGGTAAATACCTAATGGATCACATCTCTATCTGTAGATTTTTTTCAGTCCCAAAAGCAAAAAACTCAGATAAATCACTAAATAATCCTCCCGATCTTTCTGGAGCAGGCAGCTTCTTCATTCCTTTTGGTTCAAATTTACCAGAAATTGACGACATAAATTTCCATAGAGGTTATGGAATCTGGGGGGCAATTGATAGATTAGGGATACCTAAATTTTTACAAAAAGACGCAAACAAATCCATTGGCTTTCTTATCGCCCATGGTGAGGTTCTTCCTAAAGAGAAAAACTCAGTTTCTCTCTCAAGAAAAACAGATGAATGGGGAATACCAATTCCCTACATTGAATTCGAATGGAGCGAGAATGAGTTAAGTATGGCAAAACATATGGAAAAAACAATCCAAAAATCAGTCAAAGCTGCAAATGGGAAAATAAAAAATATTGATGAACTAATTAATATTCCATTAGGGAGTTTATTTACAAAAAATTTGATAGCACTTTCAGATAGTCCTCCTCCTCCTGGATATTATATCCATGAGGTAGGGGGGGCACCAATGGGGTTAAATGAAGAAAATAGCGTAGTTGATAAATTTAATAGATTGTGGAGATGTAAGAATGTACTAGTACTAGATGGAGCATGCTGGCCCACATCATCTTGGCAAAGCCCCACACTTACAATGATGGCCTTGAGTAGAAGAGCCTGTTTAAATATTAAAAAGACTTAGAGGGTGTAAATAATTGATTTAAATAAAGTTCTGAGACAGAATTATCTGTACAACCGTTTTGAACGAGAAAAGTAGCTAATGCTGAATTTATAAGCTTGTACTGATCCCAAGTCGGGTTACTTAATACGAAATCTTTCATAGTGTTATAAAGAGTTTCTGAAAGCTCTGTTTCTAATGAGACTTTATTTGAAGAACACTCTACGAGTTTCTTATCAGTTAAATTTGTTTGGCTGATTTGATCCATAAATTTATTTTCTACATCAACAATAATGATATTTTTCTCCAAAAAAATCAAGAAAAATCTTCTGGTAAACTTTTCAAATTATCAAATAAGACTCATGTTATAAATGGGTTTTTAAAAAACTTCTTTTTCAAATAAAGAAATTGAATAGATCTTAAAAAAAAGTCAACAATAATGTTGAAGTCCTGTTTTTTTTGAAAAATACTGCCATTTCTAATCCAGTGTGGATTTGGACGTGGAAAACAACCTGCAAATTGTGGAAAATCTAGCTCAAAATACTTTCACGATTTTATATTAAAAATACTTATATATACTGAGTCTATTAAGACTAAGTCGAGAAAGAGACAGGTGATTCATTGATTTCAACGGATTTTCTTAAGGTTTAGTCTTTATTAGGCAAGCGAAGCGTGACAGGTCCTAAAGGGTGTTTTGAATTTGGATAAATACTATAGTGATGGTGATTATGTTCATGTTCATGTTGATGAGCCTTAACATGTTCACTTTCTAAGTAATCAGCTCCTCCAGTGTCTGATTTTTCTTGATTATGAGTTGGGATTTGATTTTGTATTTCACAAGCACCATTACATTCAAGATCACATAAATCACAGCTTATACCCAAGCCCTCTACATGGTCATGATGACTTTCTTGGACCATTCCAACTTCTTTTTCAAAGCCAAATAAATTTGATCTATATTTACAAGTTGAGCAATTCATAAAATTATTACCTTCGTTATTAAGAATCTCTTCAATCCTTTCTACAAAAGTGTCGACCACATAGGACTGTGACGAAAGATATTTTGCATGTATAAATGAAATATTTGGATTTTTAATCGCAACTAAATCACTTTGCCTTTTTATTCTTGTAACAAGGACACCTGAGAAAAGGAAATAAGGGAAAACAATTATATTTTTATAACCAAGTCTCACAACATTTTTCAACCCAGGTTCAACAAGGGGAAAAGTTACTCCAGAAAAAACTGTTTCCCCCCACCCTAAACCAATACCCTCTACGATCATTCTCGTAATTTTTGAAACATTGGAATTCGCATCTGGGTCAGAAGAGCCTCTACCCACAACAACTAATAATGATTCTTCAGGTTTGAGATTATTATTTTGTTTAAATACATCTTTTACTCTTTCACAAGCTGCACTAATCATTAAATTGTTAATACCTAATTCTCTTCCATAAATTATTTCAATTCCTGTTTTACTTGAATAATTAATAAGCAGGCTAGGTATATCATTTTTTACATGGCCCGCAGCGAAAAGCATTGCAGGTATTGCAATTACTTTTTTTATAGAAAGATCTTTTAACTTCTCTAAAGCATCAACAATCGAAGGTTTAGCAAATTCCAAGAAACCATATTCAACTAAAAAGTTTGGATATCTTTTTTGGATGAAATTAGTTAATTCTTGAAATTCAGTAATGGCTAGTTTATTTCTACTCCCATGTCCACAGATAAGTATCGCGACTTGATTATTTAACTTCAAATCTAAATTATCCAAATTCAAATTATTACTTATACCATAATAGTAAAGAACAATATCATGTAGTGAAAAATAATACTAACTTGCTTGAAGTTCCAAATATCAACTCAAAGGATGCAAAATTAAAGAAATTAATTTATGACTTGGATGAATCCTTATTTAATGAGGATAACTATTCTTACGAAAAATTCGAGCACCTTTGCGTGTGTAGTGGAGGTACAACTTCTAGCTGTGCAAAAAATGGTTTTACAACTCTTGATCTGAGAAAAAATCACAGCAAAATTCATCTAGATAGAAAAACTAATTTAGTAACAATTGGAGGTGGTGTAATAATGGGGGATCTATTAAATCATCTACAAAAATATAATCGAAGTTTTCCAATCGGACTTTCTAAACTTCCTGGAGCAGGCTATATACTTACTGGTGGAGTAAGCCCGCTCAGTAGAACCTACGGATTAGCCATTGATAATATTGAATCAATAAAAGGTTTCTTGGGTAATGGCACATTTATTTCTTTAAAAAAAAATCAAATAAATAAAGAAGATCAATTAATTTGGGAAGGAATTAAAGGCGCAGCACCCTTCTTTTCAATTATTACCGAAATAGAACTTAAGACTATCCAATCTAATTCGATTAAGGTTATTGAAGGATTTGTAAATCTAAATGAACTTACAGAAATAATAAAACTATCAGAGGAATTTCCAGAAAATATTAGTCTTCAATGGATTTATGCCCAAAAGATTTACATATATATTTTTGCTGAACTCAAAAATAATTTAGAGGATAAAAGAACAGAAGAATGCCTAATGCTTCTAGAAAAATTCCCTACTCTAGAAAAACAATTTTATGAAAACTTTAACAAAATAAATTTCTTCCCTAAGGAATTGAATTTATTTGAGCTGAATGCGAATAACCATTCTGAGGTAATTAGTCTTCTTGGAGAAGATTTAAAAAATGATATCCCAATTTTCATAGAATGTTTGGAAGAAATAATGGATAATAAACCTAATAATTCCTGTTACATTGCTTCTCAACAATTAGGTTGCAAAACCAAGAAGTTAAATCATGGCTCAAGCTTTTTTGTTCATAGAAAAAGCACTTGGAAACCATGGATATATGCATCATGGAAAAAAAATGATCTTCAAGAAAAAGAAGTCGCTTTAGAATGGATTTATAAATCGTGGAGCAAGCTAAAAAAGTTTTATCCAAATATTCACTTAGCCCAATTGCATAATCATTTGAATTCTCACGATGAAGAAATTACATTAGCCTTTGGAGATAGAATGAATGAATTAAAAACTTTAAAGAATATTTTTGACCCACAAGGTATTTTGCCTCCTTTATGAGTTAACTTCTTAATTATAAAGAAACTTAAAATGTCAAATTTCTCAAGATATTTATTTAAAAATTGGTTAGATGATCCAAAGTCAAATATTCTCTCAGGCTTAGTTGTTGCTTTTGCAATGATCCCAGAAGCAATTGCTTTTTCAGGTATAGCTGGTGTAGATCCTAAAGTTGGCCTTTTTGGTGCATTTTGCTTATCTATAACAATTGCGATTGTTGGAGGAAGAAGGGGGATGATCACTTCAGCTACAGGTTCAACAGCTCTTTTGATGACTGGACTTGTTGCTTATGGAGAATCGCAAGCTCCTGGATTAGGAGTCCCATATCTTATTGCAGCTGGAATATTAACTGGAATTTTCCAAATTCTTTGGGGATATTTAAGACTTGCCTACCAAATGCGATTCGTACCAACGGGAGTATTAAGTGGATTTGTAAATGCACTGGCGCTTTTAATATTTCAGGCACAACTACCTCAGTTAGGAATAGGTATTAAAGAATCAAAAGGATTAATTGAACAAACTTTGAGTCAGTATCCAGTTAACTCTCAGATCCCAATAGTTTGGATTCTTGTAATCCTAGGATTAATAATTATCTATGGGCTTCCAAAAATCACAAAAGTAGTCCCATCTCAACTTGTCGCGATAGTAGCAATTACTCTCATAAGCATATTCTTGAATCTTGATGTACCAACAGTTAGCGATTTGGGTAAATTACCTGATGGATTACCAAATATTTCTCTTCCTTTTGGGTCAATAGAAAATGGGAAAGTACCTTTTAGTCTTGAAACATTAGGAATTATTTTACCGACTTCACTTGCAATATCTCTCGTGGGTTTAATGGAAACCTTTTTAACTCAAGACATTTTAGACGATGTAACTGATACAAGTTCTAATAAAAATAAAGAAGCAAGAGGACAGGGAATCGCAAATATTGTGGCATCCTTATTTGGTGGAATGGCAGGATGTGCCTTAGTTGGGCAATCTGTTATGAATACTGAAAATGGTGGTAAATCTAGATTATCAACTCTCTCTTCAGGTATATCTCTACTAATTATGATTATCCTATTGAAGTCTTGGATTGGAGCAATACCAATGGCTGCTTTAGTAGCAATCATGATAACGATCGCAATAAGTACAGCAGATATAAATGGATTAAAAAATATTAGAAAGATACCTAAAAGTGATACTGCAGTAATGCTTATGACTTTTGCGGTTACAATGCTGACAAAACCTCATAATCTTGCACTTGGAGTTATTGCTGGAGTTGCATTAGCTGCAATCCTTTTTAGCAGAAAAGTCGCAAAAGTTATAACTGTCTCAAGAGCTAAAGAAAATAATTTGACTACCTACAAAGTAAAAGGACAATTATTTTTTGTAAGTAAAATTTATTTCTTACAAGGATTTGATATTCATGAACATCCAGAAAATATTGTAATTGATATGTCTTTAGCTCATATTTGGGATCAAAGTGGCGTTGTTGCTCTTGAGCAAATTATTAGAAAGTTCCAGAATGGTGGTTCTAAAGTTGAAATTGTAGGATTAAATAAGGAAAGTCTTAACTTATTTGAAAGACTAGGTGGTATGGAAAGCGCTCATTAAAAAAAGTTAATTAAGACTAACTTGTTGATAACAGAACCAAAGCCATTGTTGAAAAAGCAAATTCCTATGAGACCTCCAAGCGGTTTTTGAACTATTTGGATCAAAATTTTTAGGAGGAGGAACATCTCCTTTTTCTTTGTCTCTTTCAATTTCACTAATAATTCTATGCACCGTATATTCAGGATGACCTAAATGCATAAGTTGTTTTTGATCATTAGATTCAAATATTGTATATCCAACGTTTTCTCCATAAGCCAACAAATTCAATTTCCCTTCTTTTTGGGCTTTCTCCATTTCCAAATCTGGTAATCCAGCAAATCTACTTTGAGGACAAATAAATTCATCATCTTGTGTACCCATCAAAGGGTGTCCAGGAACAAGACTTTTTAAAGGAAATACCCCAAATAATTTCCTATCAAAAACTTTCTTATCGACCCCTGCCAAATAAGCCAGCGCAAAGCCAGCCCAACATAATCCAAGAGTACTCGCACAAGAATTTCTGGCTTCATTTACAATTTTTACAAATTCATCCCAATACTTAACCTCCTCAAAGGCTAGGTGTTCAATAGGTGCTCCAGTAATAATGATTCCATCTAACGGTTCTGGATTATTTGCTTCTTCCCAAGTAATGTATAGATTATTTAGATGATTAAGATCCCATGTTTTATAAGAGTGAGTTTTAAGCTTTATCCAAACTGGCTCAATTTGAAGGGGAGATAAACCAAGTGGATGTAGCAAGTTAAATTCATACTGCTTGCCTAGAGGCATGATATTTAAAATACCAATCCTAAGAGGACGTATATCCTGTCTTTTTGCCAATTCTGGTTCGATCCAAGATATATGATTTTTCTCAACATCACTGATCTTATGATAGTTACTAGGAATTATTAAAGCCAATAAATCTCCTTTCCTATGTGATTCGTGAAAGTGCTTGTTCGAAATCTGCTTTTATATCATCAATATGCTCAATTCCTACAGAAACTCTTACCATGGTGGGAGTAACACCTGCAGATAGTTGTTCTTCTTCAGATAATTGCTGATGAGTTGTTGAAGCGGGATGAATTACTAATGTTTTAGAATCCCCTACATTAGCAAGGTGGCTCGCTAATTCTAAAGAATCAATAAACTTTACTGCATTTTCATAACCCCCATTGAGAGAGAACATAAGCATGCAACCCATTCCCCTTCCAGTAGTATATTTTTTGGCACTAGTATAATATGGATCAGATTCTAGGCCAGGATAATTAACACTACTTACATTAGAATTAGAATCTAGCCATTTTGCTAATTCAAGAGCATTAGAAGTTTGTCTTTCTATTCTTAAACTGAGAGTTTCCAAACCCTGCAATAGCAAGAAAGAATTAAAAGGACTTTGAGCTGAGCCCCAGTCTCTGAGGCATTCAAGTCTTGCTCTTAAAGCAAAAGCTATATTTCTATTATCAGGTACTCCCAAAGATTTGCAGATATCACTACCGAAGCCAAAAGCATCCCAATGAACGAGCCCATGATATGCAGCGCTTGGTTCACTCATTAGTGGAAATTTACCATTTCCCCAATCAAAGGTTCCGGCATCAACAATAACCCCTCCGATACTTGTTCCATGTCCACCGATCCATTTTGTTGCACTTTCCACAACAACATCGGCTCCAAAATCAATTGGTCTTATTAAAGCACCACCAGCACCAAGGGTATTATCCACTATTAAGGGAATTCCATTTTCCTTCGCCAAAGCAGAGAGTCCTTCAAAATCTGGGATGTTGAATCGAGGATTTCCCATTGATTCGATATATATTGCTTTGGTTTTATCATCAATTTTATTTCTAAAACTATCGATACTATCGCCATCTGCAAATTTAACTTCTATTCCTAATCTTGGAAATTGTACTTTAAATTGATTGTAAGTCCCACCATATAGAAAAGAAGTTGAGACAAAATTATCCCCTGCAGTCATACAGTTCACGATTGCCAAAAATTGAGCAGCTTGTCCTGAGGATGTTGCAAGTGCTGCCATTCCTCCCTCCAAAGCTGCCATTCTTTTTTCGAAGACATCTGTGGTGGGGTTCATAAGTCGAGTATAAATATTTCCAAATTCTTTTAATCCAAAAAGATTCGCTCCATGCTCTGCATTATCAAAGACATAGGAACTAGTTTGATAAATGGGAACTGCTCTAGAATTTGTAGTTGGATCAGGAACTTGACCTGCATGTAACTGAAGTGTCTCGAACTTTTGGTTGCTCAAAATTTTTTAAATAATCCTATTATCTATTTAACTTAGAAAAGTCCCAAAAATAACAAAAAAAAGATAAATATTTATAAATCCTTTTTTAATGAGGGGTAATTATCTTTCATATATGTACTCAAATCCTCTTTAATCGCAGATCTGAGTTTATCAATATTTGCAGATTCAATTATTGGAAAAGTTTTATTAGCCTCAGGATCTTTTTCAGTAATTGATTTCCAATTCTTACCAACATCTTTTTCAGAGTTGTTTAAAACTTCATCAAAGTTGAAAACCTTATCATTGCTTTGAGCATCAAATTCGCTAAACGCTTTATTTATGAGCTGTTTTCTATTCTCAAATAGATTCTTGGCTTTAAGAGTATCTGGAAGACCCATAACTGGTTGTAATTCCTTAAGAAGTTTTATTTCCTCTTCAATTAGGAGTGTCCAAACTCCTTGTTTATTTTTTGGGAGATTAGAATTACTAAATATGTTAATTTCATCTAGGTAAAAATTTAACCATAAATAATATGATTTTTCTTCTATAGTTTTTTTAACGGATATCTTTTTATTTTGAATCTTTGGGAGTAACTTTTCTGCTTTCTTTAAAAACTGTCTGTCTTCTCTTTCTAAATTTATTAATCCCCATCTTTGACTGTAGTCCCATAAATCTTCGTATCTTGTTAAATCTTCTTGATTCCAACCAAGAGCTTTCAGTTCATGAGAACGATGTGATAATTCCTTTTTCAAAAAAACCTTTTAAAATCATAATAATTCTAACCCTGCAATCAAGATTAGTAAATAAATGGGAAAACTTAGTTTTTTGTAAATTCAACAAATAATCAATTATTAAAATAATTATTAATGATTTTCAATACATTAATATAACTTGGATTTTTTTTAGGAATATGATTACTATAAATATTATTTTTAAGATCATTTTCCTCTTGGTCAATAAAAATTTTCTTGTAAAAGATTTCAATATCATTCAAAAGAGAATTTCCTTTTAATTTTTCATTTAGTTCTAAAGATAATTCAGATTTCACAGATTCTTGGCAAAAATTAGTGATTTCTTCTGAACTAATTAAAACCTTATAAATTTCTTTTTTTTCTTCTGAATTAGCATTAAAGCATAAATAAATTAGATTAATCATTGAACAATTATTATTTTTGATTTTGAATTCTTTATAAATGTCTGGCCAAAATTTTAGGGATTTTAGACCTTCTAAACCTCCTTGACTGAGAGAGTATTTATTACACCAATTTACAAATTCCGTGACATCTTTTGGACATCTGTTGAGTTGCAAAAGCATATCTGATAAAACTTGTCCTGCCTGGAAATTCCTTGTTGGTTTTCCTTCAGTTGGCAGAGTCATGCTCCCTAAAACATCAGCCTTAACAGCATTTAATTGAGAAAAAGTGTAATCTCCTTTTTCGAAAAATTTATCATTAATTTTTTCCTTTGCACTAATTATTTCTTCACCATAACCGAGTTCCTTTAATGAAAGATATTTATTTTCTAATTTATTTTCTTTTCTAACTTGTAATGATACTGATGCGGCCTGATCCAAACATTGTGTTAACAAAATTGTATTAATGGTAGGTAGCATCCCTGGCTTATCGGAATGAAAGTTATTTACAAAACCTGCAAATATGGATGAGATATTTTTTATTGATTTTATATATTGACATTCAATATTATGCACTCCAGGAGAAACTTGGATTTTCGGGGATAATTGATTCAAAATTCGAGCTCCTATTAAAGCAGTAAGGGCATCAGGATGACAGAAATTCGCAGTAAAACTATCATTAGGATTTCGTAAAGCTCCGTGACGATGAAATCCTGTAAAAAAAGCTAAATTTGGATATTTATTACAGAGAATAAAGGGGGTTTTGCTTTTATTATCAATGCAAAAAGAACCAACGAGACAGCCAAGAACCACATTTTCTCTTTTTAAAGTTTTTCTAAGTTTTAAAGCATGTTTAACATCATCTTGAATGTGGTTACTGTTTGAAGCAAGAATAACTATCTCACATTCCAATAGAAGATCTTTTAGATCAAAAGACTTTCTTATTCCCTCTGAAGAATAATGTCCCATTCTCTTAATCTTTTCAATAGTCTGATTATCCATATCAGAAAGAACATCATTTGAGAAAGCGCCTAACAAATCTCTATCTTCCCGCGGTGCTAAGAGAATATTATTTGATTTTCCATGCATAGCACAGTTATACGCTAATGATGCAGGATATAAACCAACACTGTAGAATCCAACTTTGCTGTTCTCTAAATCTTCAATCAATGAATAAAAATATTTTTCATCATTTATATTGTCTATAAAATTATTCTTCATTTTTGGAAATTCTTGATAATTTTTTTAATTTCTTACCCCTAACAACATTTTTCTACATTAAAGCAATTTTTGACCATAGCAAATTATTTATTGTAAATATTGAATTTTTTAATTTATAATTTTTTAAAAAGAAATTAAGTAAAAAAGAGAAATAACCATAACTATGGAATATATGGCAAGTAATTTAAAAGTTCAAAAACAATTAATTTCTTCTAATAATGTCTTATTTATTCAAGACATTGACGGAGTTTGTATCCCTCTAGTTAAAGACCCAATGACTAGAGAGTTAGAATCAAAATATATTTATGCAGTAAAAGAATTTGCCGAAGAATTCTTTGTGTTAACTTGCGGGGAACATGAAGGTTCAAGAGGGGTTAACAGAATAATAGAAAGGACTTTAGGGAGCACTACTGAGCCTAAAAACAAACAGCTATATTTAAGAGGTTTAGCTGCCTGTGGAGTAGAGTATCAAGACAACAATGGTGAAATAAGTTTTGAAGGAGTCTCAGAAAAAGAACTAAATTTTTTATCAAAAGTACCTAGTTTAATAAGACCAAAATTTAATTTCATAGTTAAGAATATTTTTCCTGAACTTAGCCAAGAAGATATCAATTTTCACGCGGTAAAATCAATTTGTGAAACACGCTTCTCGCCAACGATTAATTTCAATAGTCTATTTGATTTAGTGAAAAAAGATTCTGATAAAAGAAAGCTTATTCAAATTAGTTTTGAAAAGATGATGAATGAAATCATCTTAAAAGGTGAATCCGAGGGCCTCAAAAACTCATTTTTCCTTCATATTTCACCAAATTTAGGTAATAAAAATGGTAGAGAAACAATTAAACTTTCTTCTCAAAATGATATCGGATCAACAGACATACAATTACTTATTAAAGGAGCAGTTAAAGATTCTGGAGTTTTATTTCTTTTAAATAAATTTATTGCGGATAAAACTGGTAAAGCTCCTTTTGGAAGAAATTTTAATTTTAGAAACTCTCCAAATTCTGTTGCAAAAAAAATTGATTTATGCAAAAGAACTATTCAAAAAGAAGATATGCCTTTAATTGTAGGAGTTGGTGACACAGTCACTTCAAAAAAAAATAATGATGAAGAAAGTTATCAAAGAGGAGGAAGTGACAGGTCTTTTCTAGAATTAATACAACTATTAGGTAATGAATTTGGGGTTAAGAATAAAATAATTTTTGTAGATAGTAGTTCTGGCGAAGTTGAAAGACCCTCTACAAAAAAAACTGGTTTAACAGGGATCAGTGATATTTATGACAACTTAAAGTTTGACTTAGTTTTTAAAAATGGTCCAAAAGAATACATAAGTTGGTTTATTGAACTTGCTAGTAAGAGATCTAACTTTAAAAAAAATAGTTGACTTTTTAATCTTCGAATGACAATTTATAAATAATAGATTTATGAAAAAAAAATTTCCCTCAATATATAAAGAACCTATAGACACATTGCAAATTAACATAGGTTATAAATGCAATCAGGCTTGTAAGCATTGTCACGTCAATTCGAGTCCCTTAAGGACTGAAAAAATGCCCAATGATATGATATCTCTTATCCCAAAGATCATTGAAAAATACAAAATCAAGACTTTAGATATTACAGGTGGGGCGCCAGAACTTCACCCAGAATTTAAAAACCTAATAACCAGCCTAAGCACAAAACAAGTTGATATTATCGATAGGTGCAATTTGACAATTTTCTTTGAAGAAGGTTATGAAGATCTTCCTCAATTTCTTGCAAAGAATAAAGTGATAATTACTGCTTCACTTCCTTGTTATGAAAAAAATAATGTTGATTTTCAAAGGGGGTTTGGGGTTTTTGAAAAAAGTATTAATGCCATAAAAATTCTTAATGATTTGGGCTATGGAAAGATAGAAAATGGATTACAATTAAATCTTGTTTACAATCCTGTAAGCCCAATTCTTCCTCCTTCTCAGGAAATATTAGAGAAGGATTATAAAAAAATATTATTCGAAAAATACAATATCGTTTTTAATAATTTATATACAATAACTAATATGCCAATAAATAGATATGAAGAATCTCTAAGAAGAGAGGGGAAACTAAATACTTATTACAAATTACTAAAAGAAAATTTTAATGAAAAAAATTTAGAAAATCTTATGTGTAAAAGGACAATTAGCGTAAATTGGCTAGGAGAAATTTATGATTGTGACTTTAACCAACAGATAAATTTTAGAGAGAATAAAGGACCAAAGACACTTTTTGATCTATTGGATGAATCATTTACTTTTGACTACGGGGTAGCTGTAAAAGAACATTGTTTTGCTTGCACTGCAGGTGCAGGTTCAAGTTGTGGAGGAACTTTAAGTTAAAACCTACTAAATGCAATTAGGACAAATAGCTCTTACATTTAAAGAGGATTCAATTAGTTTAAAACCATTAACTTTTGCTGCAACTTTGCCTGCTTCTAAAACTTCGTCATTTTCGAATTCTTCTGTTCTTCCACACCTAATACAAATCAAATGATGATGATCCGGTGTGTCGTTACTTAGCAATTCATATCTGTGTCCACCCTCACTGAGTTCTAATTCATGAAGCAAACCCATTTGAACTAAAAGTCTTAAAGTTCTGTAAATTGTTGCTAGTGATACTTTGGAGCTTGTGTTAACTAACTTTTCATGAACCTCTTCAGCACTAAGATGCTTTCCAGAGCCAATATTTTCAAATAAATTAAGAACCTTTAGCCTCTGAGGAGTTAACCTTTTCCCATCTTTATGTAAACCATCACCAAGAGGGGATGTAATGACATTGTATTGCGAGGATAATGACAAAAGTAACCAATGGCTATTCTCAATAATAACTCTTGATGAGAGTAAAACAACTTTTTGATTTAAAATGTTTACTAAAGTTCTTCAAAATATTATGTTGAATATAACTTTAAATAGAAATGATGAAGGACAATGAAAACTCTTCTGATAAAATTTCCTCAAAAGTAAACGCCTTGCTAATTATTGATATTCAGGAAAAAATTATAAGACCAATTTTTAATAAGGATTCAATAATAAAAAACATCAAAAAGCTAGTTAATGCTTACCAAATTTTAGAAGAAAATATATTTATATCTGAGCAGAACCCGCTCAAATTGGGAGAAACGATCCCTGAATTATTACCCAAAGCTCGATTTAAAAAGATTGAAAAGATGGTATTTAGCTTAGCTAATATACAAGATTTTCTAAATGAACTTAAAAATAAGAAAATTAGTAATTTGATAGTTTGTGGGATCGAAACGCATATTTGTATTCAACAAACTGTCCTAGATTGTTTACAAAAAGGATTTGAAGTAATTCTAATATCAGATGCCATGGGAAGTCGAAATAGAGTGGATCATGAAATAGCATTACAAAGAATGCATCAGAGTGGGGCGATCTTAACAACAACTGAATCAATAATTTTTGAATTATGCAAAACTGCTGATAGAAAAGAATTTAAAGAAATTAGAAATATAATAATTAGTTAAAGAAAAATAAAGACTGGTTTGTTGTTTAGAGATAATTTAAAATTTTATTAGAGATAAATTTTTAGGGTTTATTTGAATATGAAATTAGTTACTCAAAACTTTCTTCTGACAATATCTATTTTTTTTATTGGAACTTTATTGTCGATAGTAATTTCTAAACTTTCAACAACATTTTTTAAAAAGATTTCCAAAAGAACAAAAACAAATTTCGATGATTTTATTTTTGAGGTAATCTCTGGAATTATAAAACCTATAGGTTTCCTCCTTTCATTTTATTTTTCAATTGACTATTTTTTTGCTGATGAAATAACTTTCATCTCGGTCTTATTGAATATTTTGAAATTATTTATATTAATAATCATCATAAAAGCTCTCAACAAAGTCTTAATAAGATCTTTAACACAATCGACTTCGAAAATTAATGATTCCTCAATTAGTTCAATGGTATCTTCACTAACTCCATTGATAAAAGCATTAACATGGACCATTGGCTCGATATTTTTCTTACAAAATATAGGTGTTCAAATGACTGCTATTTGGGCTTTACTAAGTGCTGGAGGAATTGGAGCAGGATTAGCTTTGAAAGATCCCGTTCAGGAGTTTTTTGAATATATAACAATTTTGCTTGATAAACCTTTTCAAAAAGGTGAGTTTATAAAATCTGATGGAGTTCTCGGAATGGTTGAGAGAGTGGGAGTACGATCCTCAAGGATAAGAAGTATTAATGGAGAAGTAATAGTAATGAGCAATAGCGCCCTAACAAATGGAATAATTTCAAATTACGCACAAATGGAAAAAAGGAGATTAGTGCATAAATTAGGAGTTGTTTATGAAACCTCTCCAGAACTTATGAAATTAATTCCAAAAATAATTAAAAAAATAGTTGAAGAAACAAAAGACGCGTCTTTTGATAGATGTCATTTCACGGATTTCGGAGACTTCAGTCTTAATTTCGAACTTGTTTATTACATCCCAACAAATAATTATCTCGCTGCGATGGAAGCTCAACAATCTATAAATTTAAGAATTATTGAGGAATTTTCTGTGAATAATATAGAGTTTGCATTCCCAACACAAACCTTAAATATTGAAAGTAACAAAGCCAAATGATCTACAAATCTCTTCACTTAAAATCCAGAGTTTTGAAGCCAGCTCAGAATTATTTGCCTCATCACTAACCTTACTTTCAACTAATTTATGTTTTTTAAAAGATATAAGTTTATTACTTAAATGAACGTAACCAATATTATTTAAATTTGAATCAAAAACAATTTCAGAAAGTAACTTACCAGCATTTTCAATGCTTTCAGAAATTCCTAAAATATTTTTTGCAACTTTAGAAAAAATTATATATCCAAAGAAATTAAAACGTTTACTGTATCTAAAAAAACCTGAATCATCATTTGGTATTACTAGGCCAGGAGCCCAAGTAATTACAGAAATTTTACTAGAGGAAATTTTTAATTTTTTTTTAAGTTCTTTAGCAAACAAAATATTACATAACTTACTATTTTTATAAGCTTCATCAGCATTAAAATTTAAAAATTGACCTGTAACTTTTTTTCTAAAATCAACTAGATTATTAAGCCCAGCTTTCTTTCCTATATTTCCACCTGAGCTATTGGGATCGTGTACATCTGATGATGTAATAATGATTCTAGATTCTTCTTTATCTCTAATTAAATCTTTTAAGATGTTAATTAAGTAAAAATGTGCAAGATGATTTACTGCAAAAGTTAGTTCTATGCCTTGTTTTGATACTTTAGGGTAAAAAGAACCCGTATATTGCAAACCTGCATTTAAAACAACAACATCTAAGAAAATCTTTTTATTAACAAAGTAATCCCTAATTTTTTTAATATTCTCAAGATTTGAAAG
Source organism: uncultured Prochlorococcus sp. (assembly GCA_902538515.1). Lineage (GTDB taxonomy): Bacteria > Cyanobacteriota > Cyanobacteriia > PCC-6307 > Cyanobiaceae > Prochlorococcus_A. The sequence goes on from CACBFH010000005.1 coordinate 23,234, forward strand.
ATCACAATTTTCAATAATATTTAAATATTTACTGAGGTAATTTTTATCAAAATATTTCTCAATTGTTTTGAGAAATTCATGCTTTCTTAATTCAGATTTTATTACAACATATAAATTATTTTTTGTCTTTAATAAATTAATAATAGCAAAAAGCCCTATTCCTGAATTGCCTCCGGTAATTAAAAATTTTTTATTTTCAATCATTTAATTTGCTATTTATTTTTTATAATAAAAAATTTTTTAAGTATTTTTTATTTTGTAATCTTATAAATTATTGTTAAAACACTGAAAACTTAGTCACTAGTAATTGAGTAATTTGATTATTATTAACCTACTCTCATTATAAGTATTGGATGAAATATATAATACTAGGCGCAGAAATAATAATTTGTTCCATGAATTTCTTTAATCATAAGATTTATATTTAATGTCAAATGCAAATATGCCAGATGTTCTTGTTTTGGGTGCAGGGCCTGCAGGTATGGCAATTGCCTCAGCTTTAGGCAAGGAAAAATTAGATGTTGAAGTGCTTTCTCCAAATGGACCAGATGAACCTTGGCCAAACACATATGGCATTTGGGGGAAAGAAGTTGATCAACTCGGACTTCAGGATTTACTTGAATATAGATGGAAGAATACTGTAAGTTTTTTTGGGCATGGAGCTTTAGAAGAACAGGATGATGAGAATAAAGCCACGGAACATTCACTAGATTATGGGCTATTTGATAAGAAGAAACTCCACAATTATTGGTTTAATGAATGCAATAAGTCTTTCATTAAATGGCATCAAGGCTTTGCAAAGAAAATACATTTTGAAAAATACAAAAGTACAGTAACGACAAAAGATGGCAAGACTTACTCTGCAAGATTAGTAGTCGATGCAACAGGATATGATCCTATTTTTCTTAAATTAAAATCGTGTGGTCCCCTAGCAGTCCAAACTTGTTATGGGATAGTAGGCAATTTTAGTAAACCTCCACTTAAGAAAGGGCAGTTTGTATTAATGGACTATAGAAATGACCATCTTAACGATGAGCAAAAAAAAGAACCGCCCACTTTTCTTTATGCTATGGATATGGGGGATGGGAAATATTTTCTTGAAGAGACATCTCTAGGTTTAGTAAATCCTTTAACAATGGAAAATTTAAAAGAGAGATTAGAGAAAAGGCTTTCTTATCGAAATATATCAATCACAAGCATGCAACACGAAGAGCTTGGTTTATTTCTACCAATGAATATGCCAATACCTGATTTCAAACAACAAATACTTGGATATGGTGGTGCTGCTTCAATGGTCCATCCTGCATCCGGATACTTAATTGGTAATGTTTTAAGAAGAGCTCCACTTGTCGCAAAAGCAGTATCAGAAGCTATTAAAAACAAAAATCTTAGTACCTATCAAATTGCAAGAAAAGGTTGGGAAACTTTATGGTCAAAAGAATTAATAAGAAAGAAATCACTTTACCAATTTGGATTAGAAAAACTCATGAGGTTTGATGAAAAACTATTGAGAGAATTTTTTGGCAGTTTTTTCCAACTACCTAAAAATCAATGGTATGGTTTTCTTACTGATACTCTCTCCTTAAGAGAGATTGTATATGCCATGTGCATAATGTTTATAAAGGCTCCATGGAGTGTAAAAAAAGGTCTGATGGTTATGCATGGTAGAGAATTAAAAATGTTACTCAGGATAATATTTCCAAATATATAATTTAATAATGAGAACAATATTAATAAGTGGAGCTAATAGAGGTATTGGCCTGAACATTGCACATAAAGAATTAAAAGAAGGCAATAGAATTAGCGTTGGCATAAGAGATTTAGAATCATTAAAAGGAAGCGCTATTGATCCAAATAAATGGCCAGAAGGGAGCATAATTATCAACCACTATGAAGCATTAAAAAAAAATACAGCCGAAAATTGGATAAAAAATACCGTTGATAAATTTGGAGGATTTGATTCAGTAATAAATTGTTCTGGAGTATTGTCAAAAGTTCCATTTTTATTCAAAGATGGTGAAGAAGAAGATATTTTAAATACGCTCAATATCAACTTTTTGGCAATTTGGAATCTATGCAGGCTTTCTTGGGATAATTTATGTGCCTCAGGGAGAGGAAGAATTATTGTTTTAGTTTCAATGAGTGGGAAAAGATCTAAAGGTGATTTAGCCGCTTATTCTTCTTCAAAGTTTGCTTTGATGGGATTATGCCAAACAATGAAAAATAAAGGTTGGGATAAAAACGTAAGGATAACAGCAATTTGCCCAAGTTGGGTTAACACAGAAATGGCCCAAAAAATTTCTTCCCTAGATAAATCAAGCATGACACAGCCTGAAGATATTGCTGAAATATGCTCAACAATTCTGAAGTTACCTACACAATCAGTTCCATTTGAAATTGCCTTAAATTGTAATTATGAAATTTAACCCAAATTAAAAATCAAGTAAGCCATTGAGAGCATTGCAATTGCTATAAATAAACCTTTTATTCGATTTGTTAACAATGAAAAAAGAGATAAATCTTCAGAAAAGTATCCACCAAAACTACCAGTAATAAATAATACAACCATTGGTAGAGATGCAATTCCAAAAGAATAAGATATAGTTTTTAGAAATCCGAAATTTGAATAATTCAAAATAAAGAAACTTAATGAAAACAATAAAAAAGATGCAAATAGAGTAATGGAAACTTCAGCATCTAAAGTGTGAGGTAAGCTTCCCTTTAATTCAAATTGCTTTTTGCATTCTCTAATTTGTCTTTTAGAAAGCTTTAAATAACCAGTTTCAGGAATTCTCTCAGACTTATATTTTCTTAATAATCTTGCTTCAAGAGTTTCTGGCTCTTTTGTCATAATTGATGTTATTAATTCATCTGGTTTTAATTTCTTAATTTTCTTTTCAAGATTATCTGTTTTCCCAATTCTATAAAGGTCTCCCACTCTAATAAGGTAAACATATCCCGACATTTGCGTTGTAAAATTGATAATGTTCCTACTTAGATGATACTAAAAGAATCAAAGAAATTAAAAGTTTTTACAAAATGACAAACGATATTTTATATTCATTTCGAAGATGTCCATATGCAATTCGCGCAAGATGGGCCCTCTTAAGTTGTGAAATAAAAGTAGAGATAAGAGAAATTGATTTAAAAAATAAACCTCTAGATTTTTTAAATAATTCAAAGACGAAAACTGTTCCAATACTTATAAAAAAAAATAGTGAAGTTATTGAAGAAAGTCTTGAAATCATCCTATGGGCTCTCTCAGAGTCAAAAAAGGAAAACATCAAATTAATTTATTTTCCTGATAACAAAAAAGAAGATATTTTTGAAATAATTAATGAAAACGATAACGAATTCAAATATCATTTAGATCGATTTAAATATGCCACAAGATATAAGAATAGTGATGAAGAATATCATTTCAAAAACGCAATTAAATTTATAAAGAGATGGAACGAACTTCTTGTAGAAAACAAATACTTTTTTGGAGATAGCCCCACAATCGCTGATTGGTCTATTTGGCCTTTCGTAAGACAATTTAAAATCGCTTGTGAAAGTCAAAAAAGAACAAATTATTTTGAATCCTCAATAAAAAAATGGTTAGATTCGTTTGAGAAAAATAGTGAATTTAAATCCTTAATGTATAAATACGAATTATGGGAACCATATTCTAGAAAGAATTATTTCCCATCTAATTAACTTTCCAACAACTTCCTTTTCTCAATTATTCTTGCTAACTCCAAAAAATATCCTGCAGTCCTAAATTTGCCAATATTTTTTTCCTTAAAATCAAGATCGCTTCTAATTTCTGCAGTCTCCGCCATAAGCAAATCTAAATCATTTGATCCAAGACTATACAATTCACCAAGTTCGATTTCCCTTCCTAGTAAATGACTCCTAAACCACTTCCCTTTATTTTCTTGAGGTGGAATATCGTAGGGAGTAAATGACATTAAAAAAATTTAGGCTATTACCATTCTAGGGTTCTTATTGAAACTTTTTCATCTCTACTTTATTAAAAATCAACGCAATGAAAAGAATTGCAAATGTAATTAGGGCACAAAATTCTGTCCAATAATCTAACCCAATTTTAGAAATCATTAATGGTGCAAGAACTGTGAATAGTCCCCCAGAAAGAATTAACTGAGCGAAAAGCTGTTTTGACGTAAAAATTGGTAAAGTCTTAGAAATATTTTTAGGATCTGCAAGCCTTAAAAGAAGTAAACCAGAAGCAACTACACCTGTAGAATTTCCAAACTCTATCAAGCTTTTTTCAAACCAATAATCATCAAAAATAAAATATGCGAAATAAGCAATGCAGATTAAATTCCAAAATAAACCGAAAATAGTAAACATTAAAATAAGAATCCAATTATCAAAAACAACTGCAATATCTAAACTCGCCATAGCTGTAAAAATCAATAAGTCTGTGGATAAAATACCAATCTCCCTTTGCAGAATATTTGAAATAAATTCTGTATTTTTGGTTTTCTCTAAAATATATCTAATTAGGAGCGAACCTATAAGGATAAAAGGGAATACTGGTAGTGAAAAAATAATTTCCTTCGAAAAATCACCAAAAGAATTTGAAATATACCTTAAAAATTTAAGTAGCAAAACGCCAAAAGAAATTGCCAAACCAGAAAATCCAAGATTTATTATAAAAATTCTTAAATCTGCAAGAATTCCTGTCTTATTTTTTCCCTTTAGAGTATCTTTTTTTTCAAGAATTTCCTCAGTATCTGAGAGACCTAAAGTTCTACCAAGAAAAATAAATATGCTACCCAATATTGAAGAGGATAAAAGACCCATTGTTGCCATAGCCAAACCAAGATCTAAACCATTTGGGAAACCTAGTTTATTAAAACTTTCACCGATTATTGATGCAGCTCCATGACCACCTTCAAAACCTACCTCTATTAAACAACCCATAAGAGGATTTGCATCCATAGATGGAGGCAGAAAATATTTAACAACAAGACCACCGACAAAAAATTGTCCGAAACCTAGTGAAAGAGCTAACAGAAATTGATTAAAAATTGGTTTAACTAAACCATTTATATTCGGAATAGGTCTTCCCATCATTAAAGTTGCAAAGACTAATGATAAAAGAGGAGTAGGAAAATTACTCCAAACATTTATTGTTTCTTTTGGCAAAAAGTGAATAGCTCCAAATGGGCCTATAGATATTCCTAAAATTCCTGATATAACTGCTATCGGCAATCCAAATCTCTCGAGTTGAACAGCTAGTTTAAATTTCCTCCCAAAAATCAACAAAAAAAATATAATTAATAATCCTAAAAAACTTATTAATAGAGAATTTGAAAAAATATCTTTATTCTGTAGAGAAAAAATATTCAAAGATTTCAAAAAACATATAATTATCAATCTAAATTAATAAACAAAATTTTTCAAATAAAAAAGGCCCTATAAAGGGCCTTTGGTATTAATGTTTAATTAAAGAATTTAATCCTTAAGAGTAATTGTGGCACTATCAATATTACTAATAGCATTAGTAACTCTCTTGAAATCAAAGCCTAAAGCTCTTAATGCATGCCATAAGTGACCCTGAATAAAGAAGAAACCAAAGTAGTAGTGTACATTTGCTAACCATGCCCTTGATGTAAACTCACCATCAGGAAGATCAACAGTATCAACCCAATAAGGTGAAATACTAAACTTCAACTCAAGTGGTTCACCAAAAAACTCAACTGGATAAACAGTTGTATTTGATGCACTCCAAAAAGCTGCGATAATAGCCATCCAACCTATACCTGCTAAAGACCATGAAAGTACGGCTTCTGCGGATAAAAGACCTTTGCCTTTGAATTTAGTAAATTCTCCAACTTGCTTGGTAGCAATATGCCATGCACCACCAGTTATTAAAACAAATGCTAGGAAAGCATGTCCACCCATAACATCTTCTAAACTATCAATCAGAAGAAAATCAGTCTGATGATTCCAAATTTCAGCAAGATTCAAGTCATATTCAACTTGCCTCACAGCTCCAATTGCTGGATCATAAACACCATGGACTCGAGCCCATTCAACAAGAAGAATAACAGCAAATCCAAGAATTATTAAATGATGTCCTAGGATAAAAGTTAATTTATCTGGGTTATCCCACTCGATATTAAATTTTCTAGCTCTTGCAACTTCAGAATCTTCTAAATTTCCTGGAAGAAGTAAAGAATGTAAAAGTCCACCAGCAGCTAAAACCATAGAGGATACGAGGTGTACTATTGCTATAGCGAGTACAGGCTTTGTATCTCCCATCATTACTCCATCAGCATCAAACCCAATTCCTAGGGTCGCCAAATGAGGAAGTGCGATAAGAGGTTGGTGTCCCATTGGAACACTTGGATCAAATCGTGAAAGTTCAAAAAGGGTGAAAGCACCAGCCCAGAAAACAATTAATCCTGCATGAGCTACATGAGCAGCGATAAATTTTCCTGAGCGATTTGCTACACCTGAATTACCAGCCCACCACCCGTAAGTGGTATCTGGATTACCGTAGGTTTGCATTTAGGAAATGATTAGCTTAAACGTATTGAGAATACTTTAATTTTCATAAAACAGTTGAATTCACAACAAAATTGTAAAAATTAGTAATCCTAAGAAAAAAAAATTTAATTAATTTACCAAAACGATTAACTATAAAAGAAGTTAGATTTCAACAGTAAATTTATTGCTAGAGAATAGATTACATATCAAATAAAAAGAGTTTTAAGTTTAATTTATTTTTATTAAATTTCTTTTTGCTGACATTAAACGATGTTTTGTTTCATTAAACGATGTTTTGTTTCATTAAATCATCCTTTTTATTGCCTCATTCTCAAACGATTATTAAATATGGAATAAGACATCTAATATTATGACTACTTCTCAAGAGTCCTCTAGAAAATTTTCACTTGAAATGAAATCTGAAGTTCATTACAAAAAGGCTGCAAAATCATACAGAAAATCAAAACAATACATTAATATGGTTAACTTATATCCAACTTTGCAAAACACTCTTATTGAGTGTAAAGATGAGAATTTAATAGAGTAGAGATTTTAAATATATTTCCAAATCCAATAAAATCATATTCTAGTATTTATGCTGCATTATTGTAATTTTCTTCAAAATAAAATTTATTAATTATTTTTCTGCACATTTTTATATTGTAAAGCGCTTTGGGTTTCCAAGGTTTTTTCTGACCCAGTGGAGAGCTTTTCCAATGAATTCCAGGCTTAAGCATGCCATTTTCACGTAAAAGAGAAAGTTTAATTTCAGTTATTCCTAGTTTCTCCGCGGCCAACTCTGATGAGCTCCATATATCCCCTAACATTGAATTAAGATAATATTATTAATCCTTGATAACGTTAATTTTATTTTTTTGAAAGGGGTAAAACTTTTAAATAATTATTAAGTAACGAAAAACCTAGTATTGATAAAGAAAAGAGATTTGAAAGATTTATGTCAAATTAAGCAATATTAAATAAAGAATCTTCATTTATAAATATCTCATCGATACCTTCTCCTTTATTAATGGATTTATAATTAACGTATTCTTCCGTAATCGATTGAAGCTTTGGAAGATTGATCCAACCCTTATGCCAATTTCCACTATTTATTAATTCTTCATAAGTAGTTTCTATATTAATTTCAGAATCAACTACAGAAACCATTAAAAAATTAATATTTCCTTTTTCTTTAGTCTCATTTACTAAAACAAAATGTCTCAATCCATATATAGGTTTAGTAGAAGTCCAGAAATTTTCCACAATTATTTTTTCTTAATGTTTTCCTCAGAATTTTCTCTAGATATTTTTTTATATTCATTTCTAATTTCATCTAATAAAAGTTTTCTTCTATCCATATAGTTAACAGAATCTTGTTTTGATAAGTTATATCTCTCTTTTTTAGTTAAATTCATCCAGTTATTAAGATTTTTCCTATTAAATGTTGTTAATTTTTTAGCCTTTAAAACTTTTTGTTTTCTAATTAATTTAAAAAAATTCCTTAAATTAAAAAAAATTAACATAAAGAGAAAAATCATTACTAAATTTAAGAGCATCACTTTGCAAGTAAGTTATTGTTTATCCACTTTTCTAATTCAAAATCATTCTCTAAAGAAATAACCTCCTCTTTATTCCCATTACCTGATTGATCAAAGAGCCTTATAATAAATTCCCTTTTAGTCGCTTCATCATCACCAATTACAATAATACTTTTAGATTTTAGTTTATTAGCCTTTTTAAATTGTTTAGAGAATGAAGACCCACTTAAATCCAACTCAACTAACAAATCATAATTTCTTAATTTTCTTGATAGATCCATAGCTAATGGTTCAGCAATCAATCCCTGATTAATAATATAAATATCAGTATTTCTTGGGACTTCGAGCTCTTTACCCGCTAGTAAAATTAATCTTTCTAAACCAATAGCAAAACCAATCGCAGGAGTATTAGGGCCTCCCATTTGTTTTATTAAATTGTCGTATCTTCCTCCTCCGCAAACTGTAGCTTGAGAGCCTAGAGCACCACTAGTAATTTCAAAGGCTGTATGGGTGTAATAATCTAAACCTCTTACTAGATTAAAATTTTCCACGTAAGGTATTTTTAAAACCTCTAATTGTTTTTTAAAGTCTAAATATCTTTTATGACTTTTTTCAGACAAAAAATTAAATAATCTTGGAGCATTTTTAAGAGCTTTTTTTGTTTGATTATCTTTAGAGTCCAAAATCCTTAAGGGATTTTTAGTAATCCTATTCTGAGAATCTAAATCTAGAGAATTTTTATTTATTTCCAGCCATTTTAAAAAGGATTTCTGAAAATTTAGTCTATCAATTTCATCACCTAATGTATTTATTTCAAGATTAAGTTCTTTAATTCCTAATTTACTCAAGACATCCCAAGCTAAAGCAACAATTTCAACATCACTTCTAAATGAATCGTATCCTATAAACTCAACACCTAACTGATGAAACTGTCTTTGCCTGCCTGCTTGAGGCCTTTCATATCGAAACATAGGCCCCATGTACCAAAGTTTCTGAAGTGGATTAGACGACATACCATTTTGTATTAAAGCTCGCGCAACGGAAGCGGTTCCTTCAGGCCTCAGAGTACAGGATCTCTCACCCCTATCAAGAAAAGTATACATTTCCTTACTGACAACATCTGTTCCTTCACCAATCCCTCTTATAAATAATTCGGTCATTTCCAATATTGGTGTTCTTATTTCTTTGATGGATGCTCTTGCAAGCTGCTCTAATAAAATTTTCTCGACGTTTTGCCATTTTATTAACTGATCAGGCAAAAGGTCGACTGTTCCTCTAAGATTTTTTAGGTTATTCAAAGTTCTAGAAAATAATTCAAAATTTTTAATTCAATTAGAAATTAATCTTTGATTGGTTGTTCTGTGAGACAATTTTAATTTAACATTTAGAAAATCTATTGGAAATTAATAAAAATAAAGAGAATCAGCATTGCGGAACAAAACCAAAAAAAATCGCTTTTGGTATAGCACCACTTGGTATAGTCTCAATAGGAATAGTACCAATGGGAGTAATAAGTATTGGAATAGTCCCAATGGGAGTATTTTCTTTTGGGGCAGTTGCAATGGGTATAGTCAATTTATCATTAGTTGGGATGGGAATTATCTCTGCGGGTATTACTACTATGGGAATATGGGAGTATTCACCTAATTCTCAAAACAATCATCATAATCATTCCAAACAAATTGCAAATTCAAGCAAAAAAAATATGATGCCAGATCTATTTAACACTAAACGAGAAGCTGAAAAGGCTGCTTCAAAATACAAATGTATTGGAGCACATAAAATGGGAAATAAATGGATGCCTTGTAAGACACACTAAATATTTTCTTGGTCAAAAATTTATTAAATATTAATTCAAAATCTCTACTCTAAAATCAAGATTTTTTGCCTCGTCAATAGTTAATTTTCTTGACCAAGCTCCTTGTACAGGGCTATTCCATTTGAATCCAGCATTTTTAGCTAAAGACCTATCTTCGTAACTAATCAGTGCCTTGTATAAAAACCTCGGTTCAGTAGCTTTAAGTAAAAGTTCCTCTAAATTATCACATTTTTTGAAGACCTCAGATATGTAAAAGCAATCAGATAAAGCTCTATGTAGATTCCAAACTGGTATTGAAAAAGATAAAGCTAGATCAGTTACTGAGGGTCTATTTTTTAGTGATTTTTGAAAAGACCAATTAATATCTTCTAAACTGCATATCCATTTTTTATTAAGTTTAGGTAATCTTCCTTTTCCAAACCATTTCTTATCAAACTCTACATTATGCGCGACAATGAAATCTGAACAATCAACAAGTTTTAAAAAGAAATTTAATCCATCTTCCCATGGTTGAGAGATATTAGTTACTTCTGCAGATATACCATTAACATATTCTGCTTCATTATTATTAACCGGGAATAAAAATGAGACCTGTGAAAGTACACATTTAAAAGATACATCAAACAAAATACAACCTATCTCTATTACTTCATCTTTATTTTCATCTAAACCTGTTGTTTCAGTATCAAGAATTAAAATTTTTTCAATTTTTTTATTCTGATTAGCAACATTATCTTCAGAGGGATAACTGACAACTTGATCCTGAAGAATATCCAATTGATTTAATTCTTTTTTGTTAGATAGTTCCAATTAGCTGAAAATACTTTTATTTATCTTGACGCATTTACTAAAAAATTCTCTTAAATTAATATAAATTATGAAACATTATTAGAAAATATTTTTGAAATATTCTTAGTTTATTAAAGATGACTTTTACAAAATATCAATTTAACAATTTTTGTTATTGGCCTTCAAATCCTAAAAAAATTGTGGAATTTATTGGCGGAAGTTATCTAGCTTCTAAACCAGATTTAACTTATAAAAGATTCATAGAGAGTTTAATTAATAAAAACTATGCAGTACATGCATACAAATACACTCCACAATTTGATCACCAACAACTTGCTATTAAAGCATGGAGGGATTTCAAGAATTGCCGAATATCTTTATCAAAGAGAATAGGAATATCAATTCCTTCAATAAGAATTGGTCATAGCCTAGGCTGCAAACTTCATCTAATTTCTCCTGATGGTGGAAGAAATTGCGAAAAATTCATCTCAATAAGTTTTAATAATTTCAGTGCTAACAAATCTATTCCGTTATTGAAACAAATTTCTCAAAAATTAGAATTCATCAGTGAATTCAGCCCAAGCCCTGAAAGAACTTTGCGATTAATTGAAAAAACATATAATCAAAAAAATAACTTCCTAATAAAATTCAACTCAGATGAATTAGATCAAACAGATAAATTATTTTCTTGTCTGAAAGCAAGAAAAGAAGATAATTCTAAAGGGATAATGTTGAAAGGTACTCACACTATAATTGCAAGCGCAGGACTAAGAGAAAATTTTTTGGGAGACTGGGCCGATGATGAATTCAAACGAAATACTATAAAAAAAATTTCCAATTTAATTGATGAATCTGATTAGGATAATTCTTTAAGCTTTTCTAAAACAGAACTATCTTCAAGAGTGCTTATATCACCCTTAATTTTTTCTCCTGCAGCTAAAGATCTTAAAATTCGCCTCATAATTTTTCCACTACGTGTTTTCGGAAGAGAGTCAGAAATTATAATCTTTTCAGGCTTTGCGATAATTCCAATTTCATTAACAACATGCTTCTTTAGATCATCTACTAATTCTGAACAACCGTTCACGTCTTTCTCTAGAGATACAAAAGCAACTATAACTTCACCTTTTAAATTATCTTTTTTGCCAACGACTGCAGACTCTGCAACAGATTTATGACTTACCAAAGCAGATTCTATTTCCATTGTTCCTAACCGATGTCCTGAAACACTTATGACATCATCAACTCTTCCCATAATCCATATATATCCATCTTCATCAATGCGTGCTCCATCTCCAGCAAAATAAACATTTTTTTCTCCTTTAAAGGAAATATATTCCCAATAACTCTCCAAATATCTCTCTGAGTTTCCGTGAATTGTTCTCATCATTCCTGGCCAAGGTTTCTTAATAATTAAATAGCCACCCTCGTTCTCCTTTACCTTATCTCCATTCTTATCGACAATCTCAACTTCGATTCCTGGCAGAGGGAAAGTAGCTGAGCCTGGCTTTGTAGCAACGACTCCAGGCAAGGGACTTATCATCACACCACCAGTCTCAGTTTGCCACCAAGTATCAACAATAGGGCATTTATCTTTACCAATAACATCCTTGTACCACATCCATGCTTCAGGATTAATTGGTTCACCAACTGTGCCCAAAAGTCTAAGACTTTCCAAATTATATTTATCAGGTATTTCACGTCCAGACTTCATAAATGCTCTTATTGCAGTTGGTGCAGTATAAAAAATAGAAACCTTATATTTTTGAACAATTTCCCAAAAAGCCCCTAAATTTGAAGGTCTTGGCACTCCCTCATACATTAAGGTTGTAGCACCATTAGATAAAGGCCCATAAACTATGTAACTATGACCTGTAATCCAACCAACATCAGCAGTACACCAGTAAATATCGTCATCTTTTAAGTCAAAAATCCATTTAAATGTCAAATGGGACCAAAGATTGTAACCACCTGTAGTGTGAACTACACCTTTGGGCTTTCCGGTAGAGCCTGAAGTATAAAGAATAAAAAGTCTATCTTCGCTATTCATTATTTCTGGTTCACAATGATCTTTTTGATCTTTTAATAATTCGTGCCACCAAAAATCTCTATCATCAATCATCAAAATATTTTTTTGTGATCGTTGAACAACAACTACTTTTTCAACAACTTTATCTGCCCCGCTTTCAATGGCAGCATCAACTGCTTTCTTAAGTTCAATCACCTTATCTTTTCTAAAGCCACCATCAGCCGTAACAACAAATCTGGCGTTTCCATCAATTAACCTATCTTTTAAAGCTTCTGAAGAAAATCCTCCAAAGACAACTGAATGAGGCGCGCCAATTCTTGCACAAGCTAACATCGCAAACATCGCTTCTGGAATCATCGGCATATAAATACATACCAAATCTCCTTTTTTTACCCCAATTGCTTTAAATGCATTAGCTGCTTTACATACCTCTTTTAGAAGTTCTTCGTAAGTATATTTTTTGCTATCTCCGGGTTCACCTTCCCATATAAGTGCAGTCTTTCCTCCAAGCCCTTTCTTAATATGCCTATCTAGGCAGTTATATGTAATATTGAGTTTCCCTTCTTTGAACCATTTAAAAAAGGGCGCATTTTCGTGATCTAATACAGTTTGAAATGGCTCAAACCAATCTAATTCAGATTTTGCTAAAGATTCCCAAAATTGAGAAGGATTATCTGATGCTTGTTTTTTTAGTCTTAGTAATTCTTCTTGAGTACGAATATTTGAGTTTTCTGCAAATTTTTTTGGTGGAAGGAAAATTCTCTTTTCTTCAAGTATGTTATTGATTGAATTTTTTTTATCTAATGACATTAAAAAAAACTATGTTTAATAAATTTAGTGGAAAAAATTAGGGTTTTCAAAAATTTTAATATTAATTTAGCTCAAAGATTTATTTCTAATAGATCTAATAAATACGGCTTAGAACAAATTCTGGAAGAGCCATTAAAGCTCTTTTATATTCTGAATCAGGAAGCCAGACTATAGCTTCTTTAGAAAGCATTGCAAAATCCTCAGCTAGTTTCCTTGAACTTTCAATCGCTTTAGAGTTCATGATGATATTAAGAGCATCATCTAAATCATCTTTTTCAGCAAGTTCTCTGTTTATAAGAACTGACAATTGTTTATTTTCTTCTAAGGCATATAAAACTGGGGCGGTAAGATAACCACTAGCAAGATCACTTACAGCAGGTTTTCCAAGTTGTTTATCATTTCCAGTAAAGTCAAGAATGTCATCTACAACTTGGAATGCCAAACCAATATTTTTGCCAAAATCGTACAACGAGGTTAAGCTTTCGTCATTAATCCCACTCAAAACTCCAGCTGCTTTGCAACTATTAGCTATTAATGATGCTGTTTTAAAATAACTTTTATTGATGTATTTGGAAAAAGATTGAGCCGAATCAAATCTATTTAAATTTTGTTTAATTTCACCCTCTGCTAAATCCATTATTACTCTACTAAGTAATTTAACTACATTTACATTGTCAAGATTTGCTAGGTGCCAACTTGCTTGAGCGAATAAAAAGTCACCTGCCAAAACAGCTACTCTGGTATTAAATCTACTATGAACTGTATCTACTCCTCTTCTTGTAGACGCCTCATCAACAACATCATCATGGACTAATGAGGCTGTATGAATCATCTCAGTTATTTCAGCAAGCCTTTTATGTTTGGTTGTCAAGCAAAATTCAGGAGATATAGCTTTTGAAATCAATAAAACTATGCCAGGCCTCAACCTTTTCCCCCCAGCACTAAAAAGGTGTTCTGCTGCGGCTTGAAGAATTGGGTGACCAGCACCTATAAGATTTTTCAGTTCTAAAATAAGATCATCAAGATCATTTTCAACTGGTTGTAGTAGCTCTGTTACTGTATTCATGATTGACCTCTTCTATATCTTAAGGAATCAAACATTACTTCGGAGGTTTACCAACCTAATTTCTTTATTAATTCCAAGCCAAAATTTTACTTTATTGGAAAACTCATCTCTTCCTGAAGTAACAAAAAATTTTACATTATCGAAAGAAATACTTTTATAGCGGTCAGTTCCTGGAATAGCAAAAGATTCATTAAATTTTTTTATTAATGCTGCCGATGGATCAATAATTTTTATATTTGAATCTAATTTTTTTCTTAAAAAGTCATGAATCAAAGGATAGTGACTACATCCAAGTATTAATTCTTCGATATTTTTTTTTATTAGTGGTCTTAAGTATAAGTTTGAAAGACTATTTAACTTGTCAAAATTTAATATTTCTTTTTCAATTTCTGATACAAATTTTGGACATTCTTGCTGAAATATTATTGTATTCCCTTTTTGAGCATTTATAGCTTTCTTGTAATACGATGATCGAACAGTTGTTTGTGTTGCAATGACACCAATTATTTGTTTATCAACTATTTCCGATACTGAGTTTATAAGGTCAAAACAAGGTATCTTTAGATTATCTTCTAGAATATCAAGCGCACAAGCATTTGTAGTGTTACAAGCAACTAAAAGTGCATCCAAATTCTTATCAACAAAAAAAGTACAAATCTCCTTTGCAATTAATCTTATCTCTTTAGAATTTTTGTTCCCAAAAGGTATTCTTTTTGTATCTGCTAAATAAAGAACTTCTACATCTTTACGTGTTTTTAGTAAAGAATTGAGGATAGTAAAACCACCTATTCCGCTATCAAATATACCTATTTTAAGTTTCACCCTACTTTATCAAGATATTCGAGGATGCCTTTTGCGATTGCATAGGCTAATCTTTTTCGATGGGTTATTTTTTCTAATCTTCTTGCATCTAATCTTCCCGTTAAAAATCCAATTTCCACAAGGACAGCGGGCATCCTAGTATTTTTAATTACATAAAATCTACCTTGTTTAACTCCTCGATCAGGACTCCCAGGGGAAACTCTTAAAATTTGTTTTTGAATTCTTTTCGCGAGTAATCTTCCTTTCCACCCTCTAAAGTAAAAAGTTTCTAACCCGTTTATATCCCTTCTTTTTCCTCTTGAGGCATTTGCATGAATACTTACAAAGATATCAGCATCTGTTTTGTTAGCGAAGGAAACTCTCGGGAATAAATCCAAATCAACTTCATTTTTTCTAGTTAACTTTACTTCTACACCCTTATCTGACAATAACTTTTTAAGAATTTTTGAAACCTCCAGTACAACATCTGTTTCCCTTATCCCATTAATCCCTATTGCTCCTGGATCAGGGCCTCCATGGCCTGGATCGATAATTACTAAAAATTTACCTTTCTTTACGTCTGGCAATTTCAAGTAATTATTATTCCCTTTACTCACATAACTTAAGTTTTTATTTGATCTAATATTTTTTGTTTTTCTTTTAAGTTCACCTTCCCCAATCTTCCTAAATGAATATTTTGGATTAAATAATTTAATTCTCCACCTATACTTATCTAAGCCAACCATCTCCCACGTCAAAGGACTCAAATAAGTCTGTTCTTTAAATTCAATTACTAATCTTGTTTTACCGTTATTTGGTTTACCTAATCTAATTTCTTTTATTGGGCCATTACCTTTTATAGTTCTGGGATTTTTTAATTCTCCCGGAAAATCTACCCAGAATCTATCACCATATATTTGGTTAGCCTTCTGAAAATAAGCTTTTAAGTTTGTATTTGATTTAGTTCTTAATTCTAAAACCCCATTAGTTTTTATAGCCCATGCCGCTAACGCACTTGAAGATTTAACAGGCAGTATTGCAGAATTTAAAAATAAAAAAACAGATAAATAACGAAAAAGTTTATTTTCTAAAAACTTTATCATTTGCTTGAAAACAATTTATTTTTTCTGTGTTTGAGGCTTGGCATTTGCTCCCTAATTTTTTTTACTCTTTCTTTATCTGCAGGTGCTATAGCAGCTCCTTGAGTTTTACCTGCATCAGACAAAACTGTCCCCCATGGATCAATTACCATCGCATGACCATGGCTTTGCCTTCTCCCATAATGAATACCGGTTTGAGCTGGAGCAACTACATATGCTGTATTCTCAATTGCTCTTGCTTGTAATAATATTTGCCAATGATCTTTTCCGGTAAATGCTGTAAAAGCTGCGGGAATCATAATTAGCTCTGCACCATTTGAAGACAAATATCTATAAAGTTCAGGAAATCTAACGTCGTAGCAAATCGACAACCCTATTTTGCATAAACCCGGAACATCTACTACTGGTGGATACTCCTCTCCAGATAAAATAGTAGATGATTCTTTATATAAATTCCCATCTGGCAAATCAACATCAAATAAGTGGATTTTGTCGTATTTAGCCAAAATCTGTCCATCCTTTCCAAATAATGCTGATCTATTAAAAGTATGACTGTCATCACCAGCAGGAACAGGATACCCCCCTCCCAAAAGAAATACTTGATATCTTTGTGACATGGTTTTGAGGAAATTTGCACATTTCACTGACAATTCAGAAGCTAATCTAAGTTTTTCATCATCCTCTCCTAAAAATGCAAAATTCTCAGGCAAGCCTATTAATTCAGCACCTCGTCTAGCAGCTAATTCAATCTGTTCTTCTGCTTCAACAAAATTCGCTTCAAAATTTGAAGTGCTCGTAATTTGCAATGCAGCTACTAAAAAATCAGTCAAGATTTTACTCCTAATGAACCAATTCGTAAATTATGAGGCACGAATTACACCTCTTTCAACTTGAGCAGGGACAATATCTAAGCAATCAAGTTCAGAACAACATTTAAAATCTTCATCATAATCTCCAAGACTTGTCAATCTTTTGCCATGGGTTGCTGTTTTTAAACATTTTAGAATATCATTTTTCCAAAAATCCCAGAGTGCCAAAGCAGCCTGTAATTCGTCATTAAGAATATTTACTTCAAAATCACTATTTGTCTGCAAATATGAGGCTAAAGCGCCTGCAGCCAGAGAGTCCTCAAGTGAATATGAACCCTCCCAACCACTACCAAGTATTAAAACATTTTCACTTTTTAATGAAATGATTTTTTCGGCAACTGCCTTCCTGTTAGGGAGACCCATCGCAAATAAATGCTTTGCATTTTGAACTTTTTGCAATGATTTAGTCCCATTTGTAGTACTCATAAATAATCTTTTACCATTAACAACTTTTTTTGTAACTGATAAAGGAGAATTCCCTAAATCAAATCCCTCTATTTTCTTCCCACCTCTCTCTCCAAGCATAAGTCTCTTTTCAGCTTGCCACTTAATTGCAGATTCTTTCAACAAATCTAAATCTGCAAAAACTTGTATTGAATCTGCACCATTTTTTAAAGCCCAAGAGATCGTTGTTGTAGCTCTTAAAACATCAATAACCACTGCAATATCTAGACTTATTTCTGGGACATCTTTTGCAACGTGATAATAAGAAAGATTAATGGCTAAATCCCTTGCTCTTTTTATTATAGAAAACAGTAACTTACTTTGAATAATTTTTTTTAAAAAACAAACTTATTGATAATATGGATCTAATTTATGTTTTGAAAATTTATCAAGTATTAATTTGGAAATGAATAATAATATCCGCTCAATAAAAGGCGGAGGTAATTTAAAAGGAAAAATAAAAGTACCTGGAGATAAATCTATCTCTCATAGAGCTTTGATAATAGGAAGTATTGCCTATGGTGAAACTACTATTGAAGGTTTTTTACATTCTGAAGATCCACTTTCAACAGCTGATTGTCTTAGAAAATTAGGTGTAAAAATTCCTGAGATAAAAAAAGATAAGCCTTTTACCATTTCAGGCTTAGGTCTTGATGGAATAAAAGAGCCTAAAGAAATTCTTAATTGTGGAAATTCAGGGACCACTATGAGGTTATTAATGGGGTTATTAGCTGGTCAAGAAGGTAAAAATTTTATCCTAACAGGTGATACTTCTCTTAATGAGAGACCAATGGGGAGAGTGGGAAAACCATTGTCTTTGATGGGCGGCAAAATTTTTGGAAGAGAAAGCGGTAACAAAGCTCCAATCTCAATTGATGGGAATAAACTTAAAGGTTGCGTTATTGGAACTCCTGTAGCTAGTGCCCAAGTTAAATCTGCAATATTATTAGCAGGCCTCAAAGCTTCTGGCACCACTTCTGTGATTGAGCCCGCATCTTCAAGAGATCATACCGAAAGAATGTTAAAAGCATTTGGAGCAGACATAAGTATTAGAGGAGAATTTGGAAGAAATATTGTTATAAAGTCAGGTAGTAAGTTAATTGGCCAAAAGATATTAATACCAGGAGACATAAGCTCTGCATCATTTTGGATGATTGCTGCATCTATTGTCCCAAATTCAGACGTTTTAATTGAGAATGTTGGATTAAATCCTACTAGAACTGGCATATTAAATGTTATGGATTCAATGGGGTGCAATTATGAGATCCTAGATAAATCAACAATTGCAGGAGAACCTATTGGATCTATAAAAGTAAAGACTGCAAATAATTTAAGATCATTTATCATAGAAGGAGATATTCTCCCAAAACTTATAGATGAAATTCCTATTCTCTCTGTAGCTGCCTGCTTTTGTGATGGAGTATCTGAAATTAGGAATGCGGAAGAATTAAGAATTAAGGAAACAGACCGATTAAAAGTCATGGCAAGGCAGTTGCGTAAATTCGGTGCTGAAATAATTGAAAAAGATGATGGATTAATAATTTATGGCCAATCAAAATTTAATTCTACGGAAGTTGACAGTGAGACTGATCATAGAGTATCAATGAGTCTAGCTATAGCTTCACTTCTAGCTAAAGGTACCACAAATATAAAGAGAGCAGACGCAGCTAGCGTCTCTTATCCAGCTTTTTGGGAAGACCTAGCCAATCTAACTAACTAACTTATTTAAAAAAAATTTTTGTCTGAATTAGTAGAGGTTTTAACAAAAGACGGGAGTTACTCTTTAAAAAGTGTCTTTTTTAAAGAGAACTTTCATAGCTTATTTGGCGCAGTAGATGAAACAAAAATAAAGTTTACAGATCCTTCTGATTTGTATAGATTTAAAGGCAAGTCTCTTAATGTTTTGGATATTTGTTTTGGTTTGGGATATAACTCTGCTTCATTAATAAACGAACTGATTAAACAAAATTCGTACTTAAACTTATATGCCTTGGAGATAGATAAAAAACCTCTTGAATATGCGCTTGGAAATAAATCTTTCCAAAAATCATGGAATCCGCAAGTTAAAAAAATATTTGAAATATTGCACAAAAATAATTACTTTGAGGATCAATTTTTTAAATGTAGAATTTTATGGGGTGATGCTAGAAAAGAAATTAATATAATCCCTGAAGCTAATAAGTTCGATCTAATTTATTTAGATGGATTTTCACCTCAAAAATGCCCACAAGTTTGGTCAATAGAATTTTTATCAAAGGTAACACAAAAGCTCAATCCTAAAGGTTATTTAATAACTTATTCTTCTTCGGCTGCAGTAAGAAAAACATTAAGGAATCTTGGCTTAAAAATTTTTACAATAAAGCCAAGTTCTAAATATAAAACTTTTTGGAGTCAGGGAACTGTCGCAATAGCAAACTTTGATGAGAACGAAATGATGGTAAATTCTAATTTTGAAAAGTTATCTGTCATGGAAGAAGAACATCTGCTAACTAAAGCGAGCATTCCTTATAGAGATATAAATTTAAACTCAACTAAAGAAGATATCATTAAGAGAAGACTTGATGAACAACTATTATCAAATCTTTTATCTACGAAGGAATGGAGAAAGAAGTGGGGAATGACGAAGTCGGCCTTCAAGGGTTAGATTTATATATATATTTCTAAAAAAATATGTTAAGTGTTGCGATATTAGCTGCAGGTAAGGGCACTAGAATGGCAAGCTCATTACCAAAAGTTTTACATAAAATTTCTGGTAAAAGTCTTTTACAGAGAGTAATTGAATCCTGTTTAAGATTAAATCCTGATCAAATTTACGTAATTACTGGACACAAATCTAAAGAAGTTCAAGAATCAATCTCAGAAAATAAAAGAATCAACTTTATCATTCAGGAACCTCAATCAGGAACTGGTCATGCTATCCAAGTACTTTCTAAAGAAGTAGAAAAAAAAGAAGGTAAACTTTTGGTTTTAAATGGTGATGTGCCACTTATAAAGACTGAAACTCTAAACAAACTTTTAAATTTACATGAATTAAAAAATGCAGATATTTCTTTAATAACAACTAAGAAAAAAAATCCACATGGTTATGGCAGAGTTTTTTTGAAGGGTGATTTTATAGAGAAAATTGTTGAAGAGAAAGATTGCAATAATCAGGAAAGGCAAAATTCCCTAGTGAATGCTGGTATTTATTGTTTTAACTGGGAGAATTTGTCAAAGATAATAGGTTCATTGCAAAGCAACAATAGTCAAAAAGAAATTTACTTAACAGATACTGTATCTTTACTAAAAAATTCCTCAAGCTTAGAGGTAGAGGATAATGGAGAGCTTCAAGGTATTAATAACAGAATTCAACTTTCAAAATGCGAAGAAATCATTCAGAATTTAATTAAAGAAAAGCATATGCTTAATGGTGTAACTTTTATAAACAAAGCAAGTTGTTCAATTAGTGAAGAAGCTGAGATTGGCAAAGATGTGACTGTTGAGGCTAATACTCATATTAGAGGGAGTACCAAAATATTTAATGATTGCATTATGGGGCCTAATACTTTTATTGAAAATTCTCATGTGGGATCACATTGTGAAATCTCAAATTCAACTGTTTATGATTCTCAGATAATGGATTATGTAAAAATTGGACCCTACAGTCACATAAGACCGAATTCAAAAATACTTTCTTACAGCAAAATAGGTAATTTTGTTGAAATAAAAAATAGTCAACTAGAGGAAGAATCTAAAGTGAACCATTTAAGTTATATTGGCGATTCTATTATTGGAAGATCTACTAATATTGGAGCAGGTACTATTACTGCAAATTTTGATGGCAAGAAAAAACATCAAACTAAAATTGGTAAAAATTCTAGTATTGGAGCAAATACTGTTTTTGTAGCTCCTATTAATCTCGGGGAATCAGTAACGACTGGCGCCGGTTCAGTAATTACCAAAGACTCCAAAGATAATTCATTAGCAATATCAAGAAGTAAGCAAGTAAATATAGAAAATTGGAAAAAAAAGAAATCTTGATCTAATTTATAAATTCAATAATTTTTTCAAGCTGCCAATATCTACTCCCTTTTATAAGGATAGAATCACCTCTTTTTGTGGATTTGTTTATCTCTTTAGGCACATCTTTAATATTATTTAAAATTAAAAATTTCTTTTTATCTTTTAGATAATTTAGGTAAATTTTTTCATTTTCTTTATCGCAAATAAATAAGCATTTTTCTATATCTGAATTATTTATTATGTTGAATATTTCTTTATGATACTTTTCAGAATCTCCTCCCAATTCTTGCATACTTCCAAATATGAAAAATTGATTTCTCGGTTTCTCAAGAAGGTTTTTAATACATGCTTTTACTGATTCTGGCGAGGCATTATATGATTCATCATATATTGTTGTTTTAACTGATTTAAGAATTTTATTCCTCCCACCTGAGCTTGTAAAATCAAATTTATTAAAACTTGCAAAATCAATCCCAAGCTCTTTAGCAACTGAATAAGCAAATAAGAAATTCAAGGCATTGTGAAATCCCTCAAATGAAATTTCAAAAGTATTTTCTTCAATTAGTATTGTTTTTTTAGAAGGATTATAAAATCCTCGCAAATTATCATCTTTTTTAAAACTCTCATTTTGATAATCTATTTTTAATAGTTCTACTTTAATTATTCTACCCTTCCAGAATTCTTTTAAAGTTTTCTCTAGTAATGAATCATTTGCTGGAATTATTACAACTCCTTTAGGATTTAAGAACTTACTAATTTCACATTTTGCATAAGTAATATTTTTTTTCGAGCCTAACAATCCAATATGAGCTGCACCAATGTTAGTAATAACTGCAATATCAGGTTCACTATATTTAGATAGATTCTCGATCTGTCCAAGACCTCTCATTCCCATCTCAAGAACTATGACTTTATCTTCTACATCTGCAGCAGAAATAGTAAGACCAACTCCAATTTCATTATTGAAATTTGCAGGAGATAGTTTTATTCTTCCAAGTTTCTTTAAAACTTCGCCCATCATTTCTTTTGTTGTTGTTTTACCGACCGAACCAGTTATTGCAACTGTAGGGATATCTAATTTTTTTCTTTTAAGTAATGTTAATTTTTGAAATGCTTCTAATGTGTCATTTACAACCCAACAAGGGTAATCAATAGGAAGTGATTTTTGCATCCCTTTTTTGATTACTACCGATTTAACTCCTTTATTTAAAACCTCTTGAAGAAAACTATGTCCGTCAAAATTTTTACCCTTAATAGCTATAAAAAGTTCATTTTTTAATATAGTTCTACTATCAATACTTATATTTTTAAAATTTAAAAAATCTCTTTTCACCTCATTCAGATTTTTAATATCCCCCAAAACATGGTTTAATTCTGATAAAGAGAATTCCATTAAAATATCAAGTCATGCTTTTTTTTAAGGATGGATCAGCAGATTGTCCGTATGAGAACTTTTCAACTTCAGCAAAATCTGGTGATGGTTCCTTTATTCCACAAACATCTTTGTACATAATTTCGTATTCGAGAGCTGATCTTTGCCAACTGAACTCTTGGCTCATGGCTCTTTTTTGTAACAATACCCAACTATCTTTATGTCTGAATGCTTCCCAGGACCTCACCAAAGAAGTATAGAAATCTATAGGTTCAAAGCGATCAAAACAAAAACCTGTTCCTCTATTATTTTCAGGGTCATAAGGTAAAACTGTGTCAACCAAACCTCCAACTCGTCTTACTATTGGAATAGAGCCATACCTCATGGCGAGTAGTTGACTAATCCCACAAGGTTCGAATCTACTTGGCATTAAGAACGCATCAGAACCAGCATATATAAGCCTTGATAAAGAATCATCATAGGTAAGGAATACTGAAAATCTTCCCGGGTAATCTAATGCCAGTTGCCACAATCCTGACTCTAAAAATCTGTCTCCAGTCCCTAAAACAGCTATTTGCGAATCTGTATATGCTAGAAGTCTTCTTGAAACTTGTAAAAGTAAATCAACTCCTTTCTGATCAACTAACCTACTGACCATACCCAAAAGATATTTTTTAGGATTAACTTCGAGACCCATTTCTTTCTGAAGAATTTTTTTATTTTCTAGCCTATTTTCTAAATTCTTAATACTAAATTTTGCAGGTAAAACTGGATCTTTGGCTGGATTCCATTCATCAAGATCTATGCCATTAAGAATTCCCCTTAACTTACCTGAAATGTAATTAAGTAATCCTTCAAGGCTTTCCCCGTATTCATGGGTTTTAATTTCATCTGCATAAGTAGGAGAAACAGCATTGACTCTATCTGCGTACAACATTGCCGCAGCCATTGTGTGGTCTCCATGCATATACCAGGGACACCAAGTCATTTTTTCTAGTTTCCATCTCCAAGGGCCTTGGTATTTTAAATTATGAATTGTGAATACGGTACTAATTTCGGGGTCCTGATGCATCCAGACAGGAATCATTCCTGTGTGCCAATCATGGCAATGGAGAACTTGAGGTTTCCAACAATTCCAGGCAAATTCTGCAGTGGCACTAGCAAAAAATGTAAAGCGCCAATCTTCATTTTCGCCTCCGTATATTTGGTCAGAGTCAAATGTTGGATGACCCACTAGGTAAATAATATAATTATGAATAGGATGTTTTGCTTCATATACGGCGAAATCATTGCCCATCGTATTTGCTCTAAAGACTGGCTCATTCGATACCTTTAAAAGACTCCACAATTTTCCATATCCTGGAATTATTACCCTTACATCATGACCAAGTTTTATCAAAGATGGAGGTAACGAACCAACCACATCTCCCATACCTCCAACTTTGATCATTGGAGCACATTCAGCAGCGGCAAGAAGAATTCTCATTGAAAATTATTTAAAAAGTTCTTTTGAAAAATAAACTAGGGTGTCCACTTATAGTCAGAAAAGTCTGGTGGACGCTTTTCAAGAAAGGCATCTCTACCTTCTTGAGCTTCTTCAGTCGCATAGAATAATTGAGTTGTGTATCCAGATAATTCTTGAATACCCGCAATCCCATCATTCTCGGCATTGAATGAAGCTTTAAGAATACGAATAGCAGTTGGACTATTTCGTAAAATCTCTCTTGCCCAGATTACACCCTCAGCTTCTAATTCTTCAATCTTTGTAATTGCATTTATCAAGCCCATCTTAAGAGCTTCTTTGGAATTATATTTTCTACATAAAAACCAAATTTCTTTTGCTTTTCTTTGACCAACAAGTCTTGCCAAGTAACTAGATCCAAAACCCGCATCAAAACTACCCACTCTTGGACCAGTTTGACCAAATATTGCATTTTCAGAGGCGATACTGAGATCACAAATTAAATGAAGTACCTGACCCCCTCCAATTGCAAAACCAGGAACTAAGGCAATAACCACTTTAGGCAAACTTCTTATTAATCTTTGAAGTTCAAGTACATTTAATCTCTGCTTCCCTTCATCATTTTTATATCCATTTTCACCTCTTACACTCTGATCACCTCCAGAGCAAAAAGAATAAATACCTTTCTTGTCAGGGCCCGCCCCTGTAAAAAGAACTACGCCAATAGTTTCATCATTTTTTACGATATTAAATGCGTTAATGAGTTCATCTACAGTTTGTGGCCTAAATGCATTTCTTTTTTCAGGTCGATTAATGGCAATTCTCGCAATTCCCACATCTGATTTGTGAAACAATATATCTTCATAAGATTTGCATTCTGACCAATTTAAAGTTGTTTTTCCGGGTAATACTTGCATGAAACCTAATTATTCAAAAAAAGAAAATGATAAATTTAACTGCCAATTATTTTTTCTAGCAGAATATTTTTTTCACAAATTTCATTTTCTGGATCAATATCAACTTTAATTATTACAGATTTCTTGGTAGAAATGCTCCAATCGAATGCCTCTCGTAATTTTTTAAAATTTGCCACACTCTTAAAGTTTACTTGATAGCCCTCTGCGAGTTTTGACCAGTTAATTTCTTTTGGCATAAGAAAAAGTTTTTTTAATTCATCTTCTTTTAAATTTTCTCTATAAATACGATTAAATATATTTCCGCCATTATTGTTTATCAAAAGAATTGTTAAATTCATGTCGATTGAATTTTCAATCAGCCAACCGTTTATATCATGAATAAAAGCTAAATCTCCAGTCACAAGAAGTAGAGGATTTTTAATTCTAGAAATACCTAATGCAAGAGATAAAGTACCGTCTATGCCGGAAGCTCCTCTAAAGCTGAAACAGTTTCTTGTTAAAGTACCATTCTCAGAAAATGTAAGCCAATCTCTAATCGGGCTACTCGCGGAGAGCATTATAGGATTTTCAGCTGGCCAAAGTTTTGGAACAAGATTTGCAAGCATATACTCAGTAATTTGATTATCTTGAATAATTTTCTCTTTTAAAATTTCTTTAATTTGCTCGCCTTCCTCTATTAAATCTAAGGCCATCGGAGTAAGAGACTTTTTGTTTTTTTCGTTAATTGATAATTCTTCTAACAATAAAGTAGTAAAATTTGAAAGCCCAAAATTGTATTCAAATGATTTTTTTATAGGGTCCAATTGTCTGAAGTTTTTTTCTTTTATCAGAATTTGTATCCCTTCGAAAGTTGTTAAAAAATTCTCCAAATCAATTGAGGATGACATAGGGCCAAGCCTCAAAAGTTGATGACATTTTATTGAATTTTTATTTTTTCTTAAGACTAATTCCCAATTAACAACTAGACCTCTCAAATCAGAACAAACGCCGGAAACAGGATCAGCAAATACTGGCCAACCAGTAATTCCTTGTAATTGCCCTAAAGATTTATTGAAAGAAGTTAAATCATTTATTGAACCTTGATAGGGACCTACCAAAATAATACCGGATTCATCTAAATTTAAACTTTTCGAAATTTCTAAGAATTTGTTTTTATCAGATTTTATTTCTACCTCCTGAAAAATGTATTTTTTCTTTAAATAAACTCTTTCAAAAACCTCTAAAACACTTTTTTTATTCAAAATTGAAATACCTAAAGGCTTATCAATAGGAATATTTAAATGGATAGGGCCAGGGAAGCTTGATATTTGTTTCTCAGTAATTCGAACTAAATTCAAGATTTCATTTTCTTGTGTTTCATGAAGTCCATTTAGATTTGTACTTAAAACTCTTCTGCAGACTGAACTCAAAAAATCTTCTTGATTTACTGTTTGATTAGCGCCACAATCTTTTAATCTTAAGGGTCTGTCAGCAGTAAGAAATATAATACTTTTACAAGATCGGTCTGCCTCAACTGCTGCTGGCAATAAGTTACTTACGGCAGTCCCAGAAGTTGTAATTACTAAAGAAAGATTACCTGATGCAGCAGAAATTCCAAGAGAGTGGAATCCCGCAGATCTCTCATCTATTGAATTAAAAATATTTACCAGTCCTAATTTATTTAATTCTCCAGCAGCTATTGCTAAAGGTGCTGATCTACTACCAGGACATAGTATTAAATTTTGAACTCCTATTTTTATAAGAAGATTCAAAAGTTGTAAACTTCTAAGAAAATTTTTGCATTCAATAGATGATGTCATAATTTATATAAATGCTTTGGGATTTTCCTTATAATCAAATTAAATAACACATGTCTACAACACAAGAAAAAAGAAATTCAATACTAAAGGATTTAAAAAATCTTTTAATATGGATATCTATTGCTTTAATTATACGATGGCAGGTTATCGAGCCAAGATGGATCCCATCCGGTTCAATGCTTCCAACTCTTCAGATACAAGATAAAATTCTTGTTGAGAAAGTAACACCCAAAATCACATCCAAATCAAATATTTCAAAATTAAAAAATAAAATAGTTGTTTTTAACGTTCCTGAACAATTAATTAATGCTGGTTATGAAGCAGATACTGCACTAATAAAAAGAGTAATTGGAATACCTGGAGACAAGGTAGAAGTAAGAGACGGTAACCTTTACTTAAATGATATCGCTCAAAAAAATAACGTTTTTGACAAAAATATTAATTACTCTATAGGGCCTTTTATTGTCCCAGAAGAGTCATTATGGGTGATGGGAGATAATAGAAATAACAGTATGGACTCTCATATTTGGGGATTTTTACCGTATGAAAAGATTATTGGTAAGGCTATTTTTAGATATTGGCCGTTTAATAAAATTGGACCTATTCGGTTCCCTGCCCTTAATAATTTAGATTAATGGGTACGTGATGCTGTAGGGTTTTTATATCTTGAAGTTGTAGAAATGTTTAATCCAGAATTTCTTGCTACTGAAAATAATGATCCAAATGATGAGAATGACTTGATCCAATATTTACAAAAACAATCTCCCGAAGTTTTGCAAAGAGTAGCAAAATCAGCTAGTGAAGATATTCAAGAAATTATTAGACATAATGTTCAAGGTCTTCTTGGAATGCTTCCTTCAGATCAATTTGATGTAAAAATAACATCTTCAAAAGAAAACATTGCTAATTTATTATCTTCTGCAATGATGACGGGATATTTCTTAAGACAAATGGAGCAAAGAAAAGAGCTGGAACAAACTCTTAAAAATGATGAAAACATGTCTATTGAAGAATAATAATTTTAAAGATTTACTTCTTCAGGAATTATTCCTAGTTCAAACAACTTTTTATATAAACCGATCAAAAATTTATTATCCTCCGGTAGTTTGTCCCAATTTTGGGAATTAACTTCATTAATTAATTTTTGACAATCTTCTTTTGTAAATTTTATAGGTGCTGTAAAATGAGCTGGAATTAAATATTCAATATCTTCAAAAGACTTGATATTTTCTAGCCATTTAAGTAAAACTTCTTTTGAACGGGGAAAAATTAGTTTTTGTAAAACTGGTGCCACTTGAATCTTAGGATTATCTTCACCCATTATTTCAACAAGAGAGGATTCCCAATCTTCGTCCCATAAAAAGGGATAAATACCAAAATGAGATCTCCAATTTCTAAGATCTTTTTTGAACGAATATTTAAATATTTCTTTTAAAGGCGGAATATTTAATTTACCTGGTTTCAAAAAAGATGAAAATAAGACTAACCTTTTCCAGCCTTTTTTTCTTTGCTCAATGGAGTCAATCAAAGGTTCATCTCCTCTCTCTCTTGAATGAAAAAGAAGCGGAGTTGGATCAAAATTAAATATTTCAGGTGGAGTGGAGTCAATTCCAACTATTGCGTCCGTTACATGAAGAGTTTTCGTAGAATAATGAAAACAGCTTATCTCTTGATATCTTCCAAGTCCTAAATTCAGTGGGCCTAATGAAGACCATTTAAAGGAATTCGCATATGGAGTACCTTCCTCAAAAAGTATTCTTGATCTTTTTGATGGGATTCCTAAAAAATCTAGTGGAAGATTGACGGGGAAACTCCATTGTCCAGGACAAAGCCAAATTTCTGCATCTTTGAAAATTCTTGAAAGAGCTGGCAGTCCGATTTTATGTTCTAGTCCGGAGGCACTTGGGAGAATTATTGTTTTCACTTTGCCGTGAATCGTAATTAATTTTTCTAACTTATTTATTAATTCTTTTGTAGGAGGCAGTGGGTTTATTAACATCAACCCATTATCAACCTTTATTACCGTCATTCTTATTGGAACCGCAACATAATAAAGTCCCTGTATTTGTTCAAAGGACCATATTTGATCAGGAATTAACTCTCTTAAGATTGTTTTCTTTTTCCCATAAGGATATAGAGGAAATAATGGCCACCAATACCACTTTTTATTTAAAGTTTCTTCCACCACTATCATTTATAACTAGAAAAAAATTTCTTTAACTTAAATAATCCGTATCTTGGAGCGAATAAAAAAGCGAATAAAAATATAAAAGTTTGTGCTAAGACAATTGATCCACCTGTTTCAAGATCAAACCAAAAACTAATGTAGATTCCTATAAGGCTTGAGATAATTGCACTTAATACTGAAATTATTGTCATATTATCAAACTTATCAGTAAGTAGATATGCTGTAGCCCCAGGTGTAATCAACATCGCAACTACCAAAATAATTCCCACAGACTGCAAACCTACAACTGCTGCTAAAGATAAGCATGTGAGGAGTAAATAGTGAAGAAAAAATACGTTAATTCCAACTGTTTTTGCATGCCTAGGATCAAAACAATAAAGCATTAAATCTTTCCTAAAGATTGATAAAAGGATTACTACTAATAAAGAAATGAATATGGTTTGTTTTACATCTGAAAGTGATATTCCTAATGGACTGCCAAAAAGGATAGAGTGCAGATCAATATTACTTTTAATCTTAGAAACCAATACAATTCCAAGAGCGAAAAATCCAGTAAATACTAACCCAATAACAGTATCTTCCTTAACCCTAGATTTCTGCTTAATAAACCCTATCAATGCAACAGAACCAACTCCGAAAATAAATGCCCCTAATGAGAAAGGAAGACCTAATGCATAAGCAACCACAACACCAGGCATTACTGAATGTGACACTGCATCTCCCATTAAAGCCCATCCTTTAAGAGTTAAATAACTAGATAGGAAACCACAAACAGCTGCCACTAATGAACTCATAAGAAGTGCTTTTCTCATAAAGTCATGAGTTAAAGGATCTGTTATGAGTGAATCTAAAGTTAAAAAAGAACAGAGCTCCATATAATTTAAAATTTAGGATTCGGGTCCAAACAAGAAATCAGGTGAGATTCCTCCAAAAGTAGTTGTAATATTTTCAGGGGTAAACACTTCAGAGGTCTCGCCATAAGCTACAACAGTTTTATTTATTAAAAGAACCAAATCACAAAATTCCCGGACATGAATCATATCGTGCGTTGATAATAATATAGTTTTCCCCTCATTTTTAAATTGAATAAATAATTCCGAGATAAGTTTCTCAGTTCTTATATCAACACCTGAAAAAGGCTCATCAAGAAGTAATATCGATGCCCTTTGCGCAATTGCTCTAGCTAAAAAAGTTCGTTTTCTCTGACCTCCAGATAAATGTCCAATGGGTGTAGATAAATGATCAGTAAGATCAACTCTCTCAATAGCATCTTTAACCGCCTGAACATCAGACTCTCTGGGACACCTAAAAATATTCATCGAACCATATCTTCCCATCATCACTACATCCCAAACATTTATTGGAAATTGACTATCAATTCCCTCACTCTGAGGAACATAAGCAATTGTCTGATCTTTTTGAGCAGATCTTACAGACTCTCCATTAATTCTAATTTTTCCCTTTGAAATATTTACAAAGCCAGTTAAAGCATTAAAAAAAGTTGTTTTACCAGCCCCGTTCATCCCTACTAACCCACAAATCTGGCCAGGTTTCAATCTTAAATTGGCATCATACAAAGCCACCTTACCGTTGTAATCTACGCAAATATTCTCTGCATCAATCCTAAAGTTTTGATAATTAATTGATTCCATAATTCAAAAAAGCCCTTTTTTAATTAAATCCAAATTATGCTCAAGCATCTTTATATAGGAACTAGCAGGCCCACTATCATCAGATAGTGAATCAACAAAAAGATTTCCTCCAAACTTAGCTCCAGTTTCGTTTGCAACAACCATTTGAGATTCGTTACTTACAGTACTTTCGCAAAATATAGATGGGACATTTTTTTCTTTAACTAGTGAGATTGTTCTTGTCATTCTTTTGGGCGTAATTTGACTCTCAGCATTAACTGGCCATAAATAAACTTCCTCTAATCCATAATCATTTGTTAAATATGAAAAAGCACCTTCACAACTTACTAGATACCTACTGTCTTTATTTAAGTTATTAATAAAAAGTGAGAATTCTTTATCTATTTTATAGAGTTTATCTTTATAAATTTTTCCATTTTCTTCGAATAATGTCCTTTTGGATGGCCTCAATTCTGATAAAGAATTAACCAAAATATCTACGTATAGGATCCCCCTTTTTGGAGAAATCCAGGCATGAGGATTAGGTTTCCCTTTATAAAAATCTTCACTGATAAAAATAGGATCTAAATCTTTCGCGACAGTTATTCTTTTAACTTTTAAATTAGAAACAAATTTTTCAGCCCATAATTCAAATCCAAATCCATTATCAATAAAAACAAAAGCACTAGATGCATTTACCAAATCGCTCGGAGTTGGTTGGTAGCCATGAACTTCAACTCCAGGTTTCGTTATTGATCTAACGATAAAATCATCTTTAGCAATATTACTTATTATGTCAGCCAAAACAGTGAAACTTGCCAATATTACTTCTTTACTTTCATTTTTATTTGATATTCTCTTGCAAGAGCCTGAAGAAAGAGAAAGCAGAAGTAACAAACTAAAAAAAAGAATTTTTTTTCTCATATTTAACTTTCATAATTTGATTATGAACTAAAAGATATTTTCATAAGTGGTTTTCTAACATCAAAAATAAATCCTTGCCAATTTATTTTTTCTTTTTCAAAAGCTTTTTCAACAATTTTTTCAGAATTTTTCTTTATAAAATCCAAATCAGGTTCTTCTACTCCTTTTGTTATTGCCATAAAATCAGCCAAAGAACTTGATACTACTCTTGTTAAATAAGCAGCACTTACAGCCTGAAATGTTCCAGAAACAAGCCAATTTGGTCCATGTAATTTTGTTATGCCAATTAGAGTCTGTCCACTCCACTCAATAACTCCCTGAGCAATTGCAGTCTTTAAAATCTCTTTAGAAACTTTATCTAAAATTTCAGGAGACCAATTACATCCCCATATAGACTTAATTTCTTTAATCATTAATGAATTTAGTACTGTCATTGCCATAACATCAATTGATGGGATAGGAGATAAGAAAACAGTTGTCGCGACAAGAATTTGATTTTTTCTTTGTATACCTTTTAACTGCATTCTTCTTATCCCTTCAATTTCAGATTGCCAGGCAACATGAAGTTCTTTCAAGAGCCTTTTTTTTGTATTTTCAATATTTTTAGATGAACTTATGAAAAACCTCCTTAACGAAAAAGGTATATTTTTTATTTCATTCTTATTCTCATCAAAAGTAATAATTTTATTTATAAAGTCACTTGAAATTTGCGACTTTAGTTCTTCTATCTGATTTTTGGCTTCTATTTCGTTGGAAGTTAAAGCCACCAACCAGATCGGCATATTTTTAGGAAACTTTTCCAGCCACAAAAAATCATTCGCCGACAAAGGCAATTTGAAAAAATACAAGATTGCATCACTCTTCAAAACTTCTTCAGGAATAACTTTAGAAGAACTGTATTTAGGCAGTTTTTCGTATAAATCAAAGTCAAACTTATCAACTTTAAAATGACTTTTTAAAACAGACTGACAACTTTGATAATCTTTTTGTCCAATACAACTTATTTTTTCTTTTTCAAATCTATTAAGAATCGATTCTAGTGTTTTTTGTCTTTTTGAATTCTGTTTTTCTAATTCATTCGTTGCTTCAAGTTCTTTAAAAAAATTTAAATCTTCATTACATAGATTTTTCCAACCATCTAAATTGTTTGGCTCTCTAAATTTAGGCTTATCATTCTTCAAGTAAAAATACCCTCCCAAACACAATGCAAAAAATCCTATTGAGCCTCCTGCAAAATGAATTAGGTCACTGACAAACCATTCCCCGAAACCTAACAATAATAGAATAATAATAGTATTTTTTTTCGGAAACTTTGTGAAATCCTTTAAAAGGTTGTCTTTACTAATATCAAACACAATACTTTATTTTTCTAATTTTATTTTAATGCAAGTTATGAATGAGAAAAGCAAAATTTCATAAGTCGTTAATCAAAAGATAAAAAATTAAGGCTTTTCAAAAGACTTTTTGCATAACAAGATGCTAAGTTAATAGACTATTTAAATAACTTAAGAAACATCAAGATGTCTAATTCAAATTTCAGCAATAATCCTGGACAAGAAAATTATAGAGGTCGTTCTAATAATGAAAGATCTAATTTCAGAGATAGATCTGGCGGCAGAAGAGATGGAGGAGGATTCCGCATAAGATTGAGTGATAACGAAATGAAAGCTGTTAAATCAATACAAGAGGCCTTTCAATTGAGATCTACCGTTGCAGTTCTGGGTTTCTCTGTTAGAACACTTAGCGAAATGATCAAAGACGAAAAATTGATTGAATCAATCACGGAATATGCAAAAAATAATAAAAACTCTTTTCCGAATAGACAATCGCAAAATCCTTATGAAAAACAGACGAAAACAAAACCTGACCCTTTTGCAAGACCTGTAAAAAGTACATCAACTGAAGAGATCCAATCTAGCGAAGTAGAAGAGGATGGCAAATAAAAAAAGAATTCTTTCTGGAGTTCAACCAACTGGTGATTTACATATTGGAAATTGGCTTGGGGCCATAAATAATTGGGTTATGCTCCAAGAGCAATATGAAACATTTCTATGTGTAGTTGATTTGCACGCAATCACAACTTCATATAACCCCAAAGAATTGTCTCAGAATACTATCTCTACTGCAGCTTTGTACGTTGCGTGTGGAATAGATCCCAATATATGCTCAATTTTTGTCCAAAGTCAGATTTCTGCACATTCAGAACTTTGTTGGATATTAAATTGTATGACCCCAATAAATTGGATGGAAAGAATGATTCAATTCAAAGAAAAATCCATACAACAGGGGAATAATGTATCCATTGGATTATTCGACTATCCGATCCTGATGGCTGCAGACATTCTTCTATATGACGCTGACTTTGTACCAGTAGGTGAGGATCAAAAACAACATCTTGAACTTGCCAGAGATATTGCACAACAGAGAATTAATGCCAGATTTAGTAAGGATAAAAATATTTTAAAAATCCCTCAACCAATAATCATGAAGAATGGATCAAAAATAATGAGTTTGATTGATGGTTCAAAAAAGATGAGCAAAAGTGATCCTAATGAAGGCAGTCGTATTAACTTATTAGATGCTCCTGAAGTAATAACGAAAAAAATAAAAAGAGCAAAAAGTGACAGTTCTATTGGAATTGAATTTAATAATCCTGAGAGACCAGAATCTAAAAATCTTTTGATGATTTATTCAATATTATCTGGCAAAGAAATTTCTCAATGTGAAAATGATTTCTCAGAGACTGGATGGGGGACATTTAAAAAATTAATTACAGAACAACTTATTGAATCACTAGAACCTATTCAGAAAAAATATAAATTATTAATTAATGATCAATATCAATTAAATAAAATCCTCGATGAAGGGAAGGAAAAAGCTGAAGATTTAGCAAATCAGACTTTAAAAAGAGTTAAATCAAAATTGGGATTCTATGAAAAGGAGAAATAAAATATGCCAATAATTACCTTACCTGATGGTTCAAAAAAGGTTTTCGAAAAATCTGTAACTATTCTAGAAATTGCCCAAAGCATAGGCGCGGGATTAGCTAAAGCAACAATTGCTGGGAAAGTAAATGATGTTCTTCTAGATGCAACTATTCCTATAGATAGAGATTCCGAAGTTGTAATCATCACATCAAAAGATAAAGAAGGAATTGAAATAATAAGACATTCATTTGCTCACCTTATTGGTCATGCAGTCAAACAAATTTACTCTGATATTAAGATGGCGATTGGGCCTGTTATTGAAGATGGTTTTTATTATGATATTTTTTCTGAATATAGATTTACTCCTGAAGATTTAATAAAAATCGAAAACAGAATTGATAAATTAATAAAAACAAACTATGACGTTGAAATTTTACAAGTTTCTAAAGAAGAGGCAATTAAAACTTTTAAAGAAAGAGATGAGACTTTTAAATTACGAATTATAGAAGAAATTCCTGAAGAAGGGCTCATAAATTTATACAAACACGAAGAATATATCGATATGTGTAGAGGGCCTCACGTACCCAATACTAGACATTTGAGACACTTTAAATTACTTAAATTATCAGGTTCATATTGGAGAGGGAATAGTGATAATGAATCATTACAGAGAATATATGGAACTGCATGGGCAAAAGAAAAAGAACTCAAAGATTATTTAACAAGAATTGAAGAAGCGGAAAAAAGGGATCATAGAAAACTTGGTAAAAAACATTTACTATTTCATATACAAGAAGAATCTCCAGGAATGATTTTTTGGCATCCAAATGGATATACAATTTACCAAGTACTGGAAAAGTACATAAGAGAAATACTCAATAAAAATGATTATCTAGAAATTAAAACCCCACAAGCTGTTGATAAATCCCTTTGGGAAAAATCCGGTCATTGGGAAAAATTTAGAGACGATATGTTCACTACTGCATCAGAAAATCGAACTTATGCAATTAAACCAATGAATTGTCCATGCCATATACAAGTATTTAATCAAGGTTTAAAAAGTTATAAAGATTTACCTATTCGTCTTGCTGAATTTGGTTCTTGTCACAGAAATGAACCCTCTGGTGCACTGCACGGCTTAATGAGAGTAAGAAACTTTACTCAAGATGATGCACACATATTCTGCACAGAAGAGCAAATTCAAGAAGAGGTATCAACTTTTATAGATCTTGTTTTCGAGGTTTATAAAACTTTTGGTTTTGATGAAATCATTATCAAATTATCAACCCGTCCTGAAAAAAGGGTAGGTAGTGAAGAGATTTGGAATAAATCAGAGGAGGCTCTTACCAAAGCTCTCGATAATAAGAACCTGAAATGGGAACTCCAACCTGGAGAAGGGGCTTTTTATGGTCCAAAAATAGAATTCTCCTTAAAAGATTGTCTTAATAGAGTCTGGCAATGCGGCACTATTCAGGTTGATTTCTCAATGCCTATTAGATTGGATGCAACTTATGTAGATATTGATAATGAGAAAAGAAATCCAGTTATGCTTCATAGAGCAATTTTAGGATCCTTTGAGAGATTTATCGGAATCTTAATTGAACAATATGAGGCAAAATTCCCAATTTGGCTTGCACCTTATCAAATAATTTTATTGAGCATTACTGATAGAAATATCGAAAAGTGTTTAAAGTTTAATGAAATAGTAAATAATAATGGTTACCGATCAAAAGTTGATGTTAGGAATGAAAAAATAGGATATAAAATAAGAGAGGCAACTCTCGGGAGAGTTCCTTTAATTGGAGTTATTGGAGATAAAGAAGAGGAAATTGATTCAGTCGCTTTAAGAGCTCTAGATGGAACAAATTTGGGAATTTTCGACCTACCTAATCTATACAAATTAATGGATGAATTAATAGAAAAAAAAGGGAGAACAGAATAATTTCGAATAGATGAGTTTTCTAGCTTGTGATTTAGGAGGTACCAAGGTTCTATTGGGGATATTCGAAAGAGTAATAAATGATGATTCGCCTAAATTGTTATTCAAAAAGAAATATATCTCTTCTGATTGGAATTCTTTTGAACTGATCCTAGAAGATTTTCTTAAAAATGAATGCAAAAATATTACACATCCTTCTTCTGCATGTTTCGCTGTAGCTGGTCCTTTATCTAACAACAATGCAAAAATCATTAACTTGTCATGGAATATTTCAGGAAATAAATTAAAAAATAAATTTAATTTTGAACAATGCGAGCTAATAAATGATTTTGCTGTGCAAATTTATGGAATTCCTTTCTTAAAAAAAAAT
Source organism: uncultured Prochlorococcus sp. (assembly GCA_902538515.1). Classification (GTDB taxonomy): domain Bacteria; phylum Cyanobacteriota; class Cyanobacteriia; order PCC-6307; family Cyanobiaceae; genus Prochlorococcus_A. Next base: position 60,534 of record CACBFH010000005.1, read on the forward strand.
CAATATTCAACAATCCAGAATGGTTCATATTCTGAAGCTAATAATGATTTACATGCCATTGTTGGAGCAGGGACTGGTTTGGGCATAGCAAGAGGTCTTATATCAGGGGAAAAGGTAAAAGTTTTAGCTAGTGAAGGTGGTCATGTTGAGTACTCCCCAAAGTCAAAATTAGAATGGGAATTAAAAATTTGGCTTAAGAATTACCTAAAAGTTGAAAGGATCTCCTGTGAAAGAATTATTAGCGGAACTGGTTTATCACGGATTGCCGAATGGAGGCTAAGCAAACCTGATGCCCAAAACCATCCTTTACAACAATATTTAAATAAGATTAAAATTTTTGATGCTGCGAGGAAAGAACTACCTGAAAAAATTTGTAATCTTTCTAAAGAAGGAGATCAAATAATGATCGAAGTTGAGAGGATTTGGTTAGGCGCTTATGCCTCTTTACTGGGAGATGTTGCTCTTCAAGAATTGTGCTTTGGTGGATTATGGATTTCTGGAGGAACAGCATCAAAACATTTCAAAAACTTTAAATCAGACTTATTTTTAAAACAATTTTTCGACAAGGGAAGATTAAAAGATATTCTTAAAACAATACCTATAAAAGTAATTTTAGATGAAGAGTTTGGACTTTTTAGTGCAGCCTGTAGAGCAAAAATGCTTTTAAAAACTTAAAAACAAAAAATGTCTATTCCTGAAGTAGGTAAAAAAATAAGGGTAACAGTGCCTTCCACAACTGCCAATTTAGGGCCTGGATTTGATTGCCTTGGAGCAGCATTAGATTTGTATAATGAGTTTGTCTTTACAAGAATTGAAGGTGGTGGAGAAAGATTTGATTTAATAATGGAAAGTACAGATGGTAATCATTTAAGAGGAGGACCTGAAAACTTAGTTTTTAGAGCAGCTCAGAAAGTTTGGGAGAGCGCAAATATGGATCCTTTTGCCCTTGAAGCAAGAGTTAAGTTGGCAGTGCCACCTGCACGCGGGCTTGGAAGTAGCGCTACAGCAATAGTTGCTGGATTAATCGGAGCAAATGCAATAATGAACTCTCCATTATCCAAAGAAAAACTCCTTGAACTTGCCATTGATATAGAAGGTCATCCTGATAATGTAGTTCCCTCCCTTCTGGGTGGGCTTTGCTTGACAGCCAGGTCTTCTTCTCAAAGATGGAGAATCATTAGATGTGATTGGCACGATTCAATTAAAGCTGTTGTAGCAATACCTGCAATTCGTCTAAGCACAAGTGAAGCAAGAAAGGTTATGCCCAAGAATGTACCCATATCTGATGCAGTTACAAATATGGGGGCACTAACTTTGTTGCTAAACGGCATAAAAGCAGGTAACGCTGAACTTATAAAAGAAGGAATGTTTGATAAGTTACATGAACCCTACAGATGGAAACTTATTAAGGGTGGATTAGAAGTTAAAGATGCCGCACTAAATGCAGGCGCACTAGGATGCGCAATTAGTGGGGCTGGGCCAAGTATTTTAGCTTTGTGTAAGAAAGAAAATGGTAAAAGTGTCAGTCAAGCCATGGTGAAAGCCTGGGAAAAGTCAGGTGTAGCGAGTAGAGCACCGTTCTTAAACATTCAAACAACGGGCAGCCAATTTAGCACTATCTCTGGTAAGTAGTTTTACTTAGGCATTTTTAATGTTATAGTCTCAAGCTAGTACAACTTCAACTAGAATAAAAAAATTATTCATTACATAAATGAATTTAGAATCTTTTCCTTGGCTATCATCTATTGTTTTACTGCCTTTAATTGGGGCATTAATAATGCCTTTCTTAAGTTCAAAAGGAGGAGAAGATAATTCGCTACCTAGAAATATTTCATTAATTTTTCTATTTATAGATTTTTTATTAATAATCGGCGTCCTTTTTCAAAAATTCAATACTTCTGATAGCTCTTTACAACTGGTAGAAAGAGCTTCCTGGTTACCATCAATTGGCTTAGAGTGGTCTCTTGGCGTAGATGGGTTATCTGCTCCTTTAATAGCTTTAAGTGGCTTAATTACATTTTTATCAGCTGCGGCTAGTTGGAAAATTAAGAAAAAATCTAATCTATATTTTGCTCTTTTATTAGTCCAAGCATCTGCACAGGCACTAGTTTTCCTTTCTCAAGATTTCCTATTATTTTTCTTAGCCTGGGAACTTGAATTAGTGCCGGTTTATCTTCTTATTGCGATTTGGGGAGGGAAAAAGAAATTATATGCGGCAACTAAATTCATTCTTTATACAGCTTTAGCTTCTTTATTAATACTCATAAGTGGGTTAGCACTAGCCTTGAGTGGTGATACTTTTACTTTGAATATTACTGATTTAACCAACAAAAATGTATCGGGCAGCCTAGCTTTATTATCTTATTTAGGATTTTTAATTGGCTTTGGAGTAAAACTTCCTATCTTTCCATTACATACATGGTTGCCTGATGCACATGGAGAGGCTAATGCTCCAGTTTCAATGTTATTAGCTGGAATACTCTTAAAAATGGGAGGTTATGCTCTCTTAAGATTCAATGTTCAAATACTACCTGAAGTACATCTTCAAATTGCACCTGCCTTAATTATTCTTGGAATCATTAATATAATTTACGGAGCTCTAAATGCATTTGCACAAGACAATGTCAAAAGGAGAATTGCATGTAGCTCTGTGAGCCATATGGGTTTTGTTCTGTTAGGGATTGGTGCAGTAGATGCTCTAGGAATTAGCGGAGCAATGCTACAAATGATCAGTCACGGACTTATAGCCGCAGCTATGTTCTTTGTTACGGGCTCATTCTATGAAAGAACAAATACTCTTTCCATACCAAATATGGGGGGCTTAGCAAAGGTCTTGCCAATAACTTTCGCTTTTTTCTTAGCAAGCTCACTGGCCTCTCTTGCACTACCTGGAATGAGCGGTTTTATAAGTGAAATAACTGTATTTTTAGGTATCACTAGTCAAGAAGGATTTAGCTCTATCTTTAGATCAATAACGATTCTAATTGCAGCCATAGG
>CACBFH010000006.1 GCA_902538515.1 uncultured Prochlorococcus sp.
ATGTTTCCATAATCTCACTCCATATCCATTATTTCGGAATTCTTTTTTAACGATAAATAAACCTATAAAACCATACGAGGAATTATATTTTATGCACGCAATAGAACCTATAGGATTATTGTCTAGACAAGCGACCCATAACCCTTGTTTATCTGTATTTCTATAAATTGATACGTCATCCATTCCAGGAGAAAATCCTTCTAACCTTGCCCAGTTTGTAACTTCTGGTATTTCCTTTATAGATATCAATCTAATTGAAAATTTTTTCCTCATAGAATTATACTAACCAAGAAATTTTTGAATTTTTAAAGGCAATATTAATAAATCTGATTATTTCTCATAAATAATTCACTTTGATTTAATTGGCATAAAACCCTAGTTATTTACAATTTGTCCTCTGATATATTTAATACTATTCAAAGGTATAAAATGAAAATTTCTGATGAATTTCATTTAGAAGACATTAATAAATTAAAAGATACAGTTCTCACTGGTAAAACTGAAAATATAAAATGGCGGATCCAACATATCAATATAGTTTCTAAACTTTTGGACGAAAATAAAAAAGAGATAATAAAATCACTTTTTGTTGATCTAGGTAAATCTGAAATTGAAGGGCTTTCAGAAATCCTTTTAGTGAAAGAAGAAATTTCACTCATAAAAAAGAAACTCAATTCTTGGATGCGACCAAAAAAGATTGATACACCTTTTTATCTATTTCCATCATCTTCCAAAGTTATTTACGAACCTCTTGGTTGTGTCTTAATTCTTGGTCCTTATAATTATCCATTACTTTATGTTTTAAAGCCATTGGTAAATATTTTCTCAGCAGGAAATACTGCAGTTATAAAACCATCAGAAAAATGCCCTGCGACCTCAAAACTTATTAAAAAACTTACCATCAAATATTTCCGTAAAGATGTACTAATGACAGTAGAGGGTGATTATAAGCAATCCATAAAATTAATTGAACAAAATTTTGACCACATATTTTTTACAGGAAGTACTGAAACTGGAAAATCTATAATGAAATTAGCTTCAAAAAACTTAACCCCACTAACTCTTGAGTTAAGCGGAACAAATCCTGTAATTATTTTCAAGAATGCAAATTTAGAAGTGGCTGCTAAAAGAATTGTTTGGGGCAAATTTTTTAATTCTGGTCAATCCTGCATTGCTCCGAATCATATCTTTGTAGATAAAGAAATTGAAAATCTTTTTATAGAAAAATTAAAGAAATGCATTATAAGTTTTTACGGAGATAATCCAATAATTTCCGAAAACTTATCAAAACTAGAGAAAAAACAATTTACATCAAGCTTAGAAATTCTCAAACAATATAAAAAAGAAAAAAGAATTTTATTTGGGGGAACTTTTAGTAAAAAAAAGTTGAAAATATCTCCTACAATTTTGAGTACTAAATTAAATGAAACAGATATTTTGCAGAGAGAACTTTTCAGTTCACTACTTCCAGTAATTGGAATAAATGATAAGGAATCAGCTTTAAAACAGATTAGTCAAACATCAAAACCATTAGCAATCTACTTATTTGGAGGCAATAAGAAAATCCATAATCATATTTCAAAAGTCACCAGCTCAGGAACAATTTGTATAAATGATGTGATGTTACCAGTCCTTATTCCAAATTTACCTTTTGGAGGTGTTGGACAAAGTGGAATTGGAAAATTTCATGGAGAAGAAGGGTTTCGAAATTTTTCAAATCAAAAATCTATTACTTTTAAAGGTTTTTTATTTGATTCAAATCTGCGATATCCACCCTACCAAAGAGTGAAAAAATTTTTAAAGTTTTTTTTTCAGGTTTAAATTACTTAAATTATTTTCAAAAACCTAGCGATTTTAAATTTAAAGATTATCTTTAAATAAATAGTGAGTTTTATGAAATTTGCATTTTTAGTTATTGCCATACTTATTAATTTTTTTAATTACTCATTGATAAAATCAGAAGAAAAGATATATTCAGCAACAGACAAAATTGAGAATATTGTTAGAAAAGAATCAATTACTGAAAAAACTGAAATAAAAAAAATTCATATTGTAAAAAGTGGAGATACAATATCAGGTATTTCAAAATTATATTCAATAAGTAAAGATTTAATTATTAAATTGAATAACTTAAAAGATGAAAATTATATCTTTGTTGGCCAAAATCTTATTATCTCCGAATCTACTGAAAATCTTACAAAACAATCAGATTTAATGAATAATTATCATATTGTTCAAACTGGTGAAAATCTTACTGAGATATCAAACAAATATAATTTAAAAGTAATCGACCTTATAGAGATTAATAATCTCAACAATCCTGATTCAATAAAAGTTGGGCAAAAGCTCATAATAAGAAAAAAGAAAACAATCAATACTAATTCAGAAAATTATGAAACAACTGAAAATAAAAAAAATAATGACTTACTTGAGTTGGATAAAAAAATTTATGGTCCTATAACTATTCAAAATAAATCTTATAAAGATATTAAAGGTAGAAAAGTTTTAAACGCACTAAATCAAGAAAATAAAAAACTGATTCTTTCAATCAATTGTTATAAAAATGAATTAGATGTTAGGATTCCTGGCAGAAAATGGATGGGAAGTAAGCCTGCTAAAGAAGAATTCGAAAATAATTTAATAAATGATTTTTGTCAAAACTTTTAATTAATATGTGTGAATAATTTGTCTAAGAATATTAATGATGGGTTATTCTACAAAAAGTTAAATTAATAGTAATGGCAATTTCAAGAGGAGATCTGGTAAGAGTAAAGAGACCAGAATCATATTGGTACAATGAAATAGGTAAAGTTGCTTCAGTTGATACCTCAGGCATTAAATATAACTGTGTAGTCAGATTCGATAAAGTGAATTACGCTGGGATAAGCGGAACTGAGGGTGGAGCAAATACAAATAATTTCGCTGAAAGTGAATTAGAGAAAGCTTAAATAATTGCCTGAATTACCTGAAGTAGAGACTGTTCGCAGAGGTTTAGAACAAAAACTTAATAACTTTATTATTAAAAAAGTAGAAGTCTGTAGGTATTCAACTGTTGCATTCCCAACAAACAAAGAAGAATTCATTCAAGGACTTCAGAACACACTTATTCATAAATGGGATAGAAGAGGAAAATATTTAATAGCTCAATTAAAAGAAGTTCAAAATGAGAATACTCAAATTCCTCTAGAAAATTCAAAAAATAACGGATTTCTTGTAGTTCATTTGAGAATGACTGGTTACTTCAAATTCGTTGATAACTTTAATCCGCCCTGTAAACATACAAGAATAAGATTTTTCGATAAACAAAATAATGAGCTCAGGTACATTGATGTAAGAAGTTTTGGCCAAATGTGGTGGATTAAGCAAGGGTTATCACCAAATAAAATAATCAAAGGATTAGGCTCATTAGGACCAGAACCATTTTCTGAAGACTTTGATACAAAATACCTTAAGAAAGTTATTTCTAAAAGAAAAAAATCTATAAAAGCTATTTTATTAGATCAAACAATAGTGGCAGGTATAGGTAATATTTATGCTGATGAGAGTTTATACTCGGCCGGCATCTCACCTTTTAGGGAAGCTCGAACAATAAAGAAGTATGAATTAATAAAGCTCAAAGAATCAATCGTGACTGTATTAAAAAAAAGTATAGGTTCTGGGGGAACAACATTCAGTGATTTTAGAGATTTAGAAGGAGAAAATGGGAATTTTGGTTTACAGACAAATGTTTACAGGAGAACTGGTAAAGAATGTCGTAAATGTGGCAATTTAATTGAAAGGCAAAAAATTACTGGAAGAAGTACACATTGGTGTCCTAAATGCCAACAATAAAAAAGGGCTTAATCGAGAAGAATAAACCCTTTTAAATATTTTTACCTGGCATTGAGCTATTTTCTCAAGGGGCTACCCCCTAAATATTTTCGCCGCTGATGCGTTTCACAACCGAGTTCGAGATGGATCGGAGTGGTTCCACATCGCCATGAACACCAGGATAGTGTGAACCTTGAGAACTGCATAGAAAATTATATAAATTAAAAACAATAAATTAAGTTTATTTGGTCAAGCCCTCGGTCTATTAGTACTCCTCCGCTGCACTTGTTACCAAGCTTCCACGTAGAGCCTATCAACGGGTGTTCTTCCCGTGACCTTACTGGCTTAAGCCATGGCAATACTCATCTTGAGGTGGGCTTCCCACTTAGATGCTTTCAGCGGTTATCCACTCCGCACATGGCTACCCAGCGTTTACCGTTGGCACGATAACTGGCACACCAGAGGTGCGTTCCTCCCGGTCCTCTCGTACTAGGGAGAAATCCTCTCAATATTCCTGCGCATACACCGGATATGGACCGAACTGTCTCACGACGTTCTGAACCCAGCTCGCGTACCGCTTTAATGGGCGAACAGCCCAACCCTTGGGACCGACTTCAGCCCCAGGTTGCGATGAGCCGACATCGAGGTGCCAAACCTCCCCGTCGATGTGAACTCTTGGGGGAGATCAGCCTGTTATCCCTAGAGTAACTTTTATCCGTTGAGCGACGGCCCTTCCACGCAGAACCGTCGGATCACTAAAACCGACTTTCGTCCCTGTTCGACTTGTAGGTCTCACAGTCAAGCTCCCTTCTGCTTTTGCACTCAACGACTGATTTCCAACCAGCCTGAGGGAACCTTTGTGCGCCTCCGTTACCTTTTAGGAGGCGACCGCCCCAGTCAAACTGCCCATCAGATACTGTCCGCTTCCCGGATAACGGGCAAGCGTTAGAACCCTAGCTCTAAAAGAGTGGTATCTCACCGATGACTCAATAGTACCCACAAGCACTATTTCAACGTCTCCCACCTATTCTGCGCATTCAGAGCCCGAGCACAATATCAAACTACAGTAAAGCTTCATAGGGTCTTTCTGTCCGGGTGTATGTAGTCCGCATCTTCACAGACAATTCTATTTCGCCGAGCCTCTCTCCGAGACAGCGCGCAAATCGTTACACCTTTCGTGCGGGTCGGAACTTACCCGACAAGGAATTTCGCTACCTTAGGACCGTTATAGTTACGGCCGCCGTTCACCGGGGCTTCAGTCGCCAGCTTCACTAAAAGCTAACCAGCTTCCTTAACCTTCCGGCACTGGGCAGGTGTCAGCCCCCATACATCGTCTTGCGACTTAGCGGAGACCTGTGTTTTTGGTAAACAGTCGCTTGCGCCTCTTCACTGCGACCAGCTCTCGCTGGCACCCCTTCTCCCGAAGTTACGGGGCCATTTTGCCGAGTTCCTTAGAGAGAGTTATCTCGCGCCCCTCGGTATTCTCTACCACCCCACCTGTGTCGGTTTCGGGTACTGGCATTTGTGTCTTAACGAGTATAGGGCTTTTCTTGGAAGCATGACATCACCAACTTCGCTGCCGTAGCAGCTCGTACTCACGCCTTAGCTCAAGATGTTTTCTCCATCTCTCAAAGCCTCGAACGCTTGAACCAGTAACCAACATCTGGCCTGGTTAGCCTTCTCCGTCCCCCTTCTCAAAACACATCTGGTACAGGAATATTGACCTGTTATCCATCGACTACGCCTTTCGGCCTCGCCTTAGGTCCAGACTAACCCTCCGCGGACGAGCCTGCCGGAGGAACCCTTAGGGTTTCGGGGCATGGGATTCTCACCCATGTTTTCGCTACTCAAGCCGACATTCTCACTTCTATGCTGTCCACGTCCGCTTACGCTAACGCTTCACCCTACATAGAACGCTCCCCTACCATAAATAAATTTATCCGCAGCTTCGGTATAACGCTTAGCCCCGTTCATTTTCGGCGCAGGATCGCTCGACCAGTGAGCTATTACGCACTCCTTTGAGGATGGCTGCTTCTAGGCAAACCTCCTGGTTGTCTGGGCAATCCCACCTCCTTTATCACTTAGCGTTAATTTTGGGACCTTAGCTGGCGGTCTGGGCTGTTTCCCTCTTGACTATGGAGCTTATCCCCCACAGTCTGACTGCCTAGTTACACACAGGGTATTCAGAGTTCATATCGATTTGGTACCGCTTTCGCAGCCCGCACCGAAATGGTTGCTTTACCCCCCTGCTGGAGCACTAGACGCTACGCCTCAACGTATTTCGGGGAGAACCAGCTAGCTCCTGGTTCGATTGGCATTTCACCCCTAACCACAGCTCATCCGCTGAATTTTCAACTTCAGTCGGTTCGGACCTCCACTTGGTATCACCCAAGCTTCATCCTGGCCATGGTTAGATCACCAGGGTTCGGGTCTATAAACACTGACAAACGCCCTATTAAGACTCGCTTTCGCTGTGGCTCCACCATTTTCGGTTTAACCCGCCAGTGCCTATAAGTCGCCGGCTCATTCTTCAACAGGCACACGGTCACCCGATTAGTCGGGCTCCCATTGCTTGTAAGCTCACGGTTTCATGTTCTATTTCACTCCCCTCCCGGGGTTCTTTTCACCTTTCCCTCGCGGTACTGTTTCACTATCGGTCACACAGTAGTACTTAGCCTTACGAGGTGGTCCTCGCAGATTCACACGGAATTCCACGTGCTCCGTGCTACTCGGGATACAGCTAGTTCAACTTATCTTTCGATTACGGGGCTTTCACCCTCTGTGGCACGCCATTCAAACGTTTCTTCTAGACTTATTGATACATATTGCTGTCCCACAACCCCGATAGTCAAGACTATCGGTTTGGGCTATTCCCCGTTCGCTCGCCGCTACTGAGGGAGTCGTTATTTACTTTCTCTTCCTCCAGCTACTAAGATGTTTCAGTTCGCTGGGTTAGCTCGTACCAACCTATATATTCAGTTAGCCGTACATGGGGTTGCCCCATTCGGAAATTCCCGGATCAAAGTGTGCTTCCAACTCCCCGAGACTTATCGCAGGTAACCACGTCCTTCATCGCCTCTGTGTGCCTAGGTATCCTCCGTGAGCCCTTTGTAGCTTGACCAATAACTTCAATATATTGAAGCATCAGCTTAATAGAATTGTTATTAATGCTTTCGCACAAATAATAAATCTGCATCATTAAAGATGCTTATTGTCTTTAAAAATAATCTATGCAGTTGTCAAGGTTCTCTGAAAACAATGAAATTAATTCAATGAGTCCAGCATCTTAATGATTTCATTAGGAAGCTAGATTCTTTCAGAATTTGATCAAAACTCAAAACATTTCCTTTCTACGGATTATGGAAGAGGTGGTAATCAGTGGAGGTAAGCGGACTCGAACCGCTGACATCCTGCTTGCAAAGCAGGCGCTCTACCAACTGAGCTATACCCCCAACATAGAGTATGGGCCATCCTGGACTTGAACCAGGGACCTCACCCTTATCAGGGGTGCGCTCTAACCACCTGAGCTAATGGCCCAGGAAAAATTATGGGTGTGACCTAGAAAAACTTAGGAAATGAAATCCTTAATAAATTAAGAATGTGAGATACCGATCGACCTAAGGTGACAAAATAATATTAAACATTTTGTTGTCTCCCTGTTAGGAGGTGATCCAGCCGCACCTTCCGGTACGGCTACCTTGTTACGACTTCACCCCAGTCATTAGCCCCACCTTCGGCGTCCTCCTCCACAAGGGTTGGAGTAACGACTTCGGGCATGGCCAACTTCCATGGTGTGACGGGCGGTGTGTACAAGGCCCGGGAACGTATTCACCGCAGTATGCTGACCTGCGATTACTAGCGATTCCTACTTCACGTAGGCGAGTTGCAGCCTACGATCTGAACTGAGCCACGGTTTATGGGATTTGCTAGCTCTCGCGAGTTTGCTGCCCTTTGTCCGTAGCATTGTAGTACGTGTGTAGCCCAGGGTGTAAGGGGCATGATGACTTGACGTCATCCACACCTTCCTCCGGTTTATCACCGGCGGTCTTTCTAGAGTGCCCAACTAAATGCTGGCAACTAAAAACGTGGGTTGCGCTCGTTGCGGGACTTAACCCAACATCTCACGACACGAGCTGACGACAGCCATGCACCACCTGTCACTGCATTCCCGAAGGCACCCTCAAATTTCTAAGAGGTTCGCAGGATGTCAAACCCTGGTAAGGTTCTTCGCGTTGCATCGAATTAAACCACATACTCCACCGCTTGTGCGGGCCCCCGTCAATTCCTTTGAGTTTCACACTTGCGTGCGTACTCCCCAGGCGGAACACTTAACGCGTTAGCTACGACACCGAAGGGGTCGATTCCCCCGACACCTAGTGTTCATCGTTTACGGCCAGGACTACAGGGGTATCTAATCCCTTTCGCTCCCCTGGCTTTCGTCCATGAGCGTCAGTAATGGCCCAGCAGAGCGCCTTCGCCACTGGTGTTCTTCCCGATATCTACGCATTTCACCGCTACACCGGGAATTCCCTCTGCCCCTACCATACTCAAGCCTTTCAGTTTCCACTGCCATGATGGAGTTAAGCTCCACGTTTTAACAGCAGACTTGAAAAGCCGCCTGCGGACGCTTTACGCCCAATAATTCCGGATAACGCTTGCCACTCCCGTATTACCGCGGCTGCTGGCACGGAATTAGCCGTGGCTTATTCCTCAAGTACCGTCATATCTTCTTCCTTGAGAAAAGAGGTTTACAGCCCAGAGGCCTTCGTCCCTCACGCGGCGTTGCTCCGTCAGGCTTTCGCCCATTGCGGAAAATTCCCCACTGCTGCCTCCCGTAGGAGTCTGGGCCGTGTCTCAGTCCCAGTGTGGCTGATCATCCTCTCAGACCAGCTACTGATCGAAGCCTTGGTGAGCCATTACCTCACCAACTAGCTAATCAGACGCGAGCTCATCCTCAGGCGAAATTCATTTCACCAATAGGCATATGGGGTATTAGCGGTCGTTTCCAACCGTTATCCCCCTCCTGAGGGCAGATTCTCACGCGTTACTCACCCGTCCGCCACTAACCCGAAGGTTCGTTCGACTTGCATGTGTTAAGCACGCCGCCAGCGTTCATCCTGAGCCAGGATCAAACTCTCCGTTGTGTTCAAATCCTTTTGTAGATAAATCTACTCAATATGAATTGCATTCTCCAAATAAAAATAAGATTGACTTAATTTATTTAGGTTCAGCCTCCTTAAATAGTTAAGGATTACTTTGAGTGCACATTAAAAATATTTCTAAAGTGACTTTCCAAGATCTCAGATCCGTTGGTTTTCAAAAAACTAAAAGTTAGCAATTGAAAACAATTTATATATTCTTGACGGGACCTCACACCTTTATTGCAAATACATCTCGAAATTACCAAATCTAAATTTGATAAAATTTTGACGCAATAAAAGCATCAGTTCCTAAGTTTTTAAATTTTCTAGGTGCCAAGTTAAACAAGAATTGATTAACTCAATCGGAGGGAAAACCCTCCTTCTGGCTGGAAAAACTGACCGAAATCAAATCTCCAAATAATTCATCCATTTACCTGAAATCAGATTTTAGATAATTGGATTGAATAATGCAAAAAGAATTTTTTTGCCCAGAAGAAAATACTAAACCATCCAACTGTAATTGTGCAACCTTTTATACAAAAATTTTTTATTAATTTTTTAATTGTTCAAAGTCTGATTAAACAACTAGGCTTAAATAGAGGGATATAAATGAAATGGCAGAAAGATTTAGTCAAAAAAATTTAAGAGTAAGGCCAAGTTCTGAAGAAGAAAAAATTGTAACAAATGCAAAAAAACACTTTGAAAAGACTTTAGTTGAAATATCTGGCGAGCTAGTTGGGAGTGTTGCTGCACTAGAACACCCCACAAAAAATACAAAGTTAAATTACGGGGAAATATTTTTAAGAGACAACGTTCCCGTAATGATTTACCTCATCACCCAAAAAAGGTATGAAATTGTTAAAAAGTTTCTAAATGTATGCCTTGAATTACAAAGCACTAATTACCAAACACGTGGCGTATTTCCTACTAGTTTCGTTGAAGAAAATGGAAAGCTAATTGGAGACTATGGTCAGAGATCGATAGGGAGAATTACTTCAGCTGATGCAAGTTTATGGTGGCCAATATTATGTTGGTATTACGTCAACAAAAGTGGAGATTATACCTTCGGGAAAAGTCAAAGTGTTCAAAGAGGTATTCAGCTTTTACTAGATCTAGTACTTCATCCAACATTTGAAGGTACCCCCGTACTTTTTGTCCCAGATTGCGCATTTATGATTGATAGACCTATGGATGTATGGGGAGCACCTTTGGAAGTTGAAGTTTTACTTCATGGATGTTTAAAGAGTTGTATTAACTTAATGGAATTAAGTCGATCAGATCATGTAAGTAGACTTTTAGATCAAAGACTTATTCTTACAAACCAATGGGTTAAGGATCTAGGAAGTTTTCTCTTAAAACATTATTGGGTTACCAGTCAAACGATGCAAATTTTAAGAAGAAGGCCAACTGAGCAATACGGAGACGATCAACACTTCAATGAATTTAATGTTCAACCTCAAGTTGTTCCGTCATGGCTTCAAGATTGGTTAGAGAATAGGGGCGGTTATTTAATAGGAAATATAAGAACAGGAAGACCTGATTTTCGATTTTATAGTTTAGGAAATTCTTTAGCGTGTATTTTTGGAGTATTACCCCCTGCAGAACAAAGAGCCTTATTTAGATTAGTTTTACATAACAGACAACATTTGATGGCTCAAATGCCTATGAGGATTTGCCATCCTCATATGGATGTAGAAGAATGGCAAAATAAAACTGGATCTGATCCAAAGAATTGGCCTTGGAGTTACCATAATGGGGGTCATTGGCCAAGCTTACTTTGGTATTTTGGTGCTGCTGTTCTTTTACATCAAAAAAATTATGCTTCAAATGATGTAATTCTTATGCAAGAAATGAAATCTCTAATAGAAGAGTCATATTGGTGTCAACTAAATCAGTTACCCAAGCAAGAATGGGCAGAATATTTTGATGGACCTACAGGTACTTGGGTTGGCCAACAATCAAGAACTTACCAAACTTGGACAATTGTGGGTTTTTTATTAATGAATCACTTCCTAAGAGGAGAGGATAATGACCTAGATATGTTTAAACTTTAGGATTAAAATAAGCCTAAAGTTAGTGATTTATCGATAGGCAAACAAGCTCCAATACCAAGATAGATTGTTAAGAAAGTTCCGAATAGGAAAACAGACATTGCTATTGGTCTTCTAAATGGATTAGAAAACTTATTAACGTTTTCAATAAAGGGTAAAATCATTAATCCAAGTGGAATTAATGTTTGAAGAGCAATTCCCAAGAGTTTATTAGGAACCACCCTAAGTATTTGGAAGACTGGATAGAGGTACCATTCCGGAAGTATTTCTAAGGGTGTTGCAAATGGATTAGCTTTATCTCCTAACATTGCAGGATCAAGCACTGCAAGTCCAACTACACATGCAATAGTACCTAATATAACTACTGGGAATATATAAAGTAAATCGTTCGGCCAAGCTGGTTCACCATAATAATTATGACCCATACCTTTGGCTAATTTTGCTCTTAATTTTGGATCAGATAGATCTGGCTTTTTTAATGTAGACATTTGGATCTAGACAATAATTAAAGTATAGAGGTTTATAAAGGACCGGAAATACCCTGTTTACGAATCATTAGAAAATGCATCAACATAAACACAGCTAATGACCATGGCAAAACGAAAGTGTGAAGACTATAGAATCTTGTAAGAGTGGATTGCCCAACACTTTCGCCACCCCTAAGTAGTTCAACCATAAAATCACCAATTACAGGAATAGCTGCAGGCACACCTGAAACAATCTTAACTGCCCAATAGCCAACTTGATCCCAAGGCAATGAATAACCTGTTACACCGAAAGCAACTGTTATAACTGCCATTACAACACCTGTAACCCAGGTCAATTCTCGAGGTCTTTTGAAACCACCTGTAAGGTAAACTCTAAAAACATGAAGAATTAACATCAAAACCATCATAGATGCACTCCATCTATGAACGGACCTTATTAACCATCCAAAACTTACATCGGTCATTAAGTAACTTACAGAACTATAAGCTTGCGTAACTGTAGGCTTATAGTAAAAAGTCATTGCAAAACCTGTTGCAAATTGAATTAAGAAGCATACTAGGGTTATGCCTCCTAAACAATAAAAAATATTTACGTGAGGGGGTACGTACTTGGAAGTTACGTCGTCAGTTATGTCTTGAATTTCAAGCCTTTCTTGAAACCAGTCATAAACGGATGAAGAATCTGCCATCCAAAAAAAATTAGCTTTGATATAAAGAGCTTACTTAAAATTCTTATACTTGGTGTTAACACTTAACCCAATGAATTCATCTTTTAACAAACTTTTAACATTCAAAATATTGATCATTGTACTAATTATCAGTATTTTTTCTGCCAATTTTTTATTCATTCAAAGGGTGGATGCTCTTAGTGATAGCAGGCAATTAGTACTTGATGCTTGGACCTTAGTAAATGAAGGTTTTTATGACCCAGAAAAGTTTGATGAGATCCAATGGAAGAGAATTCGACAAAAAACATTACAGAAACAAATTGAAACAAGTGAGGAGGCTTATTCCGCGATTGAAGACATGTTAAGACCTCTAGACGATCCTTACACAAGAATTTTACGCCCCAAAGATTATGAACTCCTGAAATCAAGTAATTTTGGCAGTGAGATTAATGGTGTTGGTCTCCAATTGGGTGAAGATGATGATAAAGTAGTTGTTATCTCTACTCTTGGTGGGTCACCAGCAGAAGAAGCTGGAATAGTTAGCGGAGACTATATAGAAAAAGTTGATGGAATTTCATCTGAAGTATTAGGGCTTGCAAATACTGCTTCAAAGTTAAGAGGCGAAGCAGGAACTAAAGTTTTGGTTCAAATATCTTCGACATCTGGAGAAATTAGGGAAGTCGATTTAGAAAGGAGATCAGTAGATCTTAGACCAGTAAGAACAAAAAGACTAAGAGATGATTCACATACAATAGGATACTTGAGGATCACTCAATTTAGCGAGAGTGTACCCAAAAAAGTTGAAGAGGCTCTTCAAGAGTTAAAAGAGAAAGAGGTTGAGGGGTTGATCTTGGATCTTAGGAATAATTCAGGAGGACTAGTAAGCTCAGGAATAGCAGTTGCAGATACATTATTAAGTGCAAAACCTGTTGTAGAGACAAAAAATAGAAATGGAATCAAAGATGCAATAATTTCTCAAAAAGAGACATCTTTTGACGGACCAATGGTGACTCTGGTTAATAAAGGTACTGCGAGTGCTAGTGAAATACTTGCTGGATCTTTACAAGATAATGAAAGATCAATTCTTATGGGAGAAAAAACTTATGGAAAAGGTTTAATTCAATCCCTAAAAAGTTTGGGAGAGGATAGTGGTATTGCCATCACAGTTGCTAGTTATTTAACTCCCAAAGGTAATAATATTCAAGGTCAAGGTATGACGCCTGATAAATTACTTGATCTTCCAGATGCGAGTGAATATGGAAGTGCTGATGATAAGTGGGTAAGGAATGCAGAATTGTTTCTAGAGTCACTCCTAGAAAAAGAAAAAGATTCAGTTCAAACTATTGAATTAAGCAGTGAAGAAATTAAGTCTTGAAATGCCTAAGGATTGAAAGTAATAAATTTAAATAATTATGAGTATTAAAAGAATTTTTCATGATCCAATTCACAAAGAAATAGTATTTAATGCAGGAAAGCCAGAAGAATTAATGATCATGGAATTAATTGATACAGTTGCTTTTCAAAGACTAAGAAGAATAAAACAATTAGGGGCGGCATCATTACTTTTTCATGGTGCAGAATCGAGTAGATTTACTCACTCAATTGGTGTATTTTGTATAGCTAGAAAGATTTATCAGAGATTAATTGAAAGTAAATCTTCATTTTGTGAAAATAAATTTGTTCTTTATGGGGCAGCTCTATTACATGATTTAGGTCATGGCCCTTTAAGTCATACTAGTGAAACAATATTCAAGCATGATCACGAACAATGGTCTGAAAACTTAGTTAGAAATTATTCTCCAATAAATTCAATCCTCAAGAAGTATGACAACGAATTGCCAAGAAAAATTGGTGAATTATTTCAATCAAAACGTCTATTTTCAAACCCTTTAAAAACATTGATAAGTAGTGAGATAGATTGCGATCGTCTCGATTATCTTTTACGCGATAGTTACAACACAGGTACTAATTATGGATTAGTAGATTTAGAGAGAATTATTACAGCTCTTACTTTTTCACCTGATGGGAATATCGGAATCAAACCAAAAGGAGTGATCGCTATTGAGCATTTTCTTATACTAAGAAACTTGATGTACAGAACAATCTACAATCACAGGATAAATGAAATATCAACATGGATTCTAGAAAAAATTTTACACACAATAAAACATAATTATGAAAAGAAAATTTGGTTAGATAATTCCCTATACAAGTGGATTTTTTCACCTTCAAAGGTAGATTTTGATGATTTCATAAAAACTGATGATGTAACCTTCTATTATCATTTGATTAGATGGAAAGATGAATCTTTTGAACCACTTTCTACACTATGCAAAATGTTTATTGATAGAGATTTATTAAAGGCATCAGACATAAGTTTTTTAAGCAAGATAGATAGACTAAAAATCCTTGCATTTGCCAGAAAATTATGTGAAAAGATTGGCTATAATTCAGAAATATTCTGCGGAATTAAGGAGAGGTCTTTTAAAGGTTTTGAATCAAACAATGCGCTAAAAATATGGGACGGTGCTTATCAAAGCGCATTAGAAAATAGTTCTGCATTAATAAAAACTTTAATGAGAACTGAGGAAAGCTCTTTTATTATTTATCCAGGTATGATCAAAAATGAAATTAAAAATGAAATTTCATCAATAAAAAACAATTCCTAGATTTAATTCAATGGAAATAGTTTTAGAAAACACTAAAAGTAAATATTTAGAAATTTTTTCTTTATCAGATTTAGATAATGTTCATGAAATCTTCAAAAGATTTGCCTCCATAGAGGGACCCTTAGAAGCAAAAATTTTCGCAGTCAATGAGTCAATAAGTTCTCATAAATTATTAAAATTAAAATATCATTTTGATAAAACTAATATTTATTGTTTATGCATTTACTCAAATAATAGAGATACTATACTAAGTGGAAAGTCCTTAAAAATAGATTCAGTTTTTATTAATGAGCAAGGGATTAAAAATAAGTTACTATTGTTCAATTCAAAAAAGAAAGGCGATATTCTTCACAGCGGAACAGTGAGATCCGGTGAAAGAATATCTTCAAATGGAAACCTATGTATTATTGGAGACGTTAATCCAGGAGCAATAGTTTCCGCTAAGAAAAATATTTACGTTTGGGGAAAATTACTAGGAGTAGCATTCGCAGGAAAAAGTGGCAATAAAAATACCTCTATTGCATCACTTTATCTAAACCCTCTACAGTTAAGAATTGCAAATGTGATAGCTATAGGGCCAAAGGATAAACCCAAAAATTATTATCCAGAAATTGCGGTAATAGATAAACAAATGATAATTATCAAACCACATCTAATGGAAAGTAAAAATTAATCAATCATTTGCAATAAATTAATTCAAACTAGATAAATTTAAGAATTACTTAATATTTAAAATATTCAACTTTCTGCAAGTGGCTTTATTATTTGGAAAATCTTTAAAATATTGGGGAAAAATACTCGCACGATCTTAATTTGTTCAGGTAAAGGAGGGGTTGGCAAAACAACTTTAACCGCAAACCTAGGGATAGCACTTGCTAATAGCGGAGCAACAACTGCTGTGTTAGATGCTGATTTTGGCTTGAGAAATTTAGATCTTCTTCTTGGATTAGAAAACCGCATTATTTATACTGCTCAAGATGTTCTTGACAAGAATTGTCGTCTTGACCAAGCATTGGTTAGACATAAAAAAGAACCTAATCTTGCCCTTCTACCTGCTGGAGATCCAAGGATGTTGGATTGGATGAAGCCCGAAGATATGAAAAAAATTAGTGAGCTACTTAGTGAGAACTTTGATTTCGTCTTAGTAGATTGTCCTGCTGGTGTAGAAGATGGCTTTAAAAATGCTCTTGCAGCCTGTAAAGAAGCTATTGTTGTTACTAATCCAGAATTATCCGCAGTGCGGGATGCCGACAGAGTGATAGGGATTCTTAATACCTCAGATATTGAGCCTATCCAACTTGTAATCAATAGAGTTCGCCCTAACATGATGGCTAGTCAAGAAATGTTATCTATCGAAGATGTTCAAGGGATACTTTCTTTGCCTTTGTTAGGTATTGTTCTAGAAGATGAACAGGTAATAATAAGTACAAATAGAGGAGAGCCACTAACACTTACAGATGGTAGATCTCCTGCAAAAAAATGTTATTTGAATGTTTCTCAAAGACTTACAAATAAAGATATACCAATTATAGATCCAAAAAAAGAAGGCAAAAGTCTAAAAGATAAATTCATGAGATTAATGCAAACAAAGGTTTTTTAAAATGATGACTCTCAGAGATCTTATAAATAAATTACTAGGCAGAGAAACGTCTAGTGCAAATACAGCTAGAGAAAGATTACAACTTGTACTTGCTCATGACAGAGTTGATATGAGTTCCTTAACAACCGATCTTTTAGATAAAATGAGGAAAGAAATCCTTGATGTTGTTGCTAAATATGTTGAGATTGATTTTGAAGAGGTAGCAGTAAGTTTAGAGACTGAGGATAGAATGACTGCATTAGTTGCCAATTTACCAATCAAAAGAACTATTTCAGGAGAAATAAAATTTAAAAAAACTGATAAAATTGATAAAGCTGATAAAGATATTAAAAAGTAATAAATTTAAAAAATGCTAAAAAAATACTGATTATTGACCCTCCCTAATTGTAAGATGTAGAGATTGCCGGCTTAGCTCAGCGGTAGAGCAGCGCTTTTGTAAAGCGAAGGTCATCAGTTCAAATCTGTTAGCCGGCATTTTGATTAATTTAATTCTGTTCAATATTCCTTGCCGAAAATAAAAAGATTAAACCTATCAGAAAAATGACAGGAAACAATCTTATTTCGAGAACATACTCTAAAAAAGATGTAAGGGGTTCAAATATCCAATAAGTTAAAAATTGAATTAGTAAGACAAAAAATAATAATAAAAACATTAATACAATTCCGTAACTAATACTTCCCCTTTTCTAATCAGTCTCCAATCTCCACTTTTCTTCCAAAATATTATAGTACTAGCTTTTCCACTACTTTTTCCCCAGGGAATAGGGCCTAAAATTTTTAAAGAAGGAAAGTCCAGATCAATACCTTCAGCTGTAATTGATCCTTTAAAACCTGAAATATTTGCACTTGAAGTTAACAATGGGCCTGAGACTCTCAAAAGAGATTGTGCCATATATGAATTTGGAATTCTCAACCCAATGGTATGATCATTGCTAGTGAGATTTACAGTCTGCTTTTCTGAAGCAGGAATAACAATTGTGAGGGCTCCAGGCCAATATTTTGAAGCTATATTTTCGTAATCTACTTTTGCTGATTCGTGAACATAATCAATTAAATGTTTATGTTCTGATCCCATAAGAATTAAGGGTTTGTCTCTATCTCTTTTTTTAAAATCATAAATAACTCTTGAGAATTTTGGTAAACATCCAATTGCAGGCAAAGTATCTGTTGGGAAAATTATAGGCAAACCACTTTTAAGAGTCTTCAAAGCAGTTTTGCAGTCTACTAAATTCATTTAGATTATGAACCTAAGATAATCTATTTATATCTTCCAATAGTAAATCTACCAATACCTGAAAGATCTTTCACAATTTCTATTGATGTAAATTTATTTTCAATAAGTAATTGTTTTACTTTTTCACTTTGATCAAAATGATTCTCTAAAATTAGCCACCCATTCTCTTTTAAATAAAATGGTGCTTTTTGTATTATTTCCCTAATATGTTTTAAACCATCTTTACCTCCTAATAAAGCAACTTTAGGTTCGAAATTTTTAACTTCTTTAGGTAATTTTTCATAAGTATCTCTAGGAATATATGGCGGATTTGAAATAGCGAGGTCTATTTTTCCTTTAAAACTTTCAAGAGGTGACCACCAATTTCCACAATAAAATTGTAAATTAGATCGTTTAGATGAATTTAAATAATTTTTTGTTGCTATTTCTAATGCATCTTGATCTATGTCAGTTGCTACCCCCTCGCTTGATGGATAAGCCAATGCCAAAGCAATACTAATTGCTCCTGATCCAGTTCCTAATTCAGCAAAAAATAATTTTTCTGATTTCCTTCGAAATATATTGAATACAATATCAACTATGAGCTCTGTTTCAGGTCTGGGAATTAGTACTTTGTTTGTAACTTTTAATTTTAAATCTCTCCAAAAAGTTATTCCACAGAGATATTGAATTGGGTAAGATTTCAATAAATATTCATCCCAAATAGATTCTAAAAATTCTAAATTTTTTTTTAAATATAAGTTTTTCTCAGGATTTATACCTATGAAGTTAAGATCACTAGTCGGAATACCACCTATACAGTCAAGTAAAATAGCAAAAGACTGTTGATCTCCTCCTTTAGAAAGTTGCTTTTTTTTCCAAAATAAAAAATCTTCTACAGAAACGCAAAGCATTTATTAAAGTGTTAGCGTTTTGGCCCAAGCCTACCTTTACTAGAGTCAGAGTAGAAGCTTGATTTTTCTCCATCTTGTGTAGAAATAAATAAACCTATGAGGAATATTGTTGGCACTCCTACAAATAAAAGACTAGCTACGAATCCAAAGTTAGTTGTTTCCATTTAATTGTTAGTTCTATATTTATTAATAAGACTATAAACGTATAACTTGGATTAAAGTGGAAAAATAAACAAATTTTATAAACTGATTAACAGTCTTAAACAATTTAGCGAGGTAATTTTTTATTTTCACTAATTTTTTTTAGTTCTTCCAAATTTGAGGGAGGGGATTGTGGTTTTGTTAAAATTACTGCAGATGATTTTATCAATGTTTGGCATGCAAGGCGCCAATTTTCTGGCCTATTTTTGAGTTTTTCTTCTTCAACAGTTGTAAGAGGACTCAAAGAATTTTTGTTCCCACCTTCAACTGAAACAAAGCAAGTACTGCATTGTCCTGCCCCTCCACAATTTCCTAAAATACCTTTCAATCCATAAAGTTGTAAGTTCTCTTTCATTACTAGTTCCCTTAAATTTTCACCAGGATTACATTGAACCTCTAAATCCTCTCGAATAAATCTGATAGTTGCCATTTTTTTTGATTATTTTCCTTATTTTGGCGGTTTAGTTTGAGAATTGTGACCAAAATATTAACAATTTTTTGCCTAAAAATCCTTGTAAATCTAGTTATACGAGTAGATTTGCCCAATTTTTGCAAGAAAATTAATTTATTTACAAAAATCACTCAAAGACTAAAAAACCCTTACTATCGTGATGTTTAGCTGTTTACTCAGCATAGTTACTAGAAATTAACCGATGGGATTGCCTTGGTATCGAGTTCACACAGTAGTTATTAATGACCCAGGTCGACTACTGGCTGTGCATCTTATGCATACTGCATTATTAGCCGGCTGGGCCGGTTCTATGGCTCTTTATGAATTAGCCATTTTTGACCCTTCTGATGCTGTTCTCAATCCGATGTGGAGACAGGGAATGTACGTTATGCCTTTTATGGCAAGACTAGGGATCACAAGTAGTTGGAACGGATGGGATATAACTGGTGCTACAGGGGTAGATCCTGGATTTTGGAGTTTTGAAGGGGTTGCAGCAGCACACATAGTATTTAGTGGATTATTGATGTTGGCTTCTATCTGGCACTGGACATATTGGGATTTAGATTTATGGGAAGATTCAAGAACTGGTGAGCCTGCTCTTGATTTACCTAGAATATTTGGAATTCACCTTCTTCTTGCTGGACTTACATGTTTTGGTTTTGGAGCTTTTCATTGTGCAAACGTTGGGATTTGGGTTTCGGATCCTTATGGTTTAACTGGTCATGTAGAGCCAGTAGCTCCCTCTTGGGGGGTAGAAGGATTTAATCCTTTTAATCCTGGTGGGATTGTTGCTAATCATATTGCAGCTGGACTAATGGGAATCATTGGAGGCATTTTCCACATAACCAATAGACCTGGTGAAAGACTTTATAGAGCATTAAAGCTTGGAAGTCTTGAGGGAGTTCTTGCTAGTGCTCTAGCTGCTGTTCTTTTTGTATCTTTCGTTGTTTCTGGAACAATGTGGTACGGTTCAGCAACAACTCCAGTCGAGTTATTTGGTCCTACTAGATATCAGTGGGATTCAGGCTATTTCAAAACTGAAATCAATAGAAGGGTTCAGGCTGCAATTGATAATGGTGCCAGTAAAGAAGAGGCATATGAATCAATTCCAGAAAAATTAGCCTTCTACGATTATGTTGGTAATAGTCCTGCGAAAGGAGGATTATTCAGAGTTGGAGCACTTGTAAATGGTGATGGTTTACCAACTGGTTGGCAAGGTCACATTGCTTTTCAAGACAAAGAGGGTAATGAGTTAGAAGTTAGAAGAATTCCTAACTTCTTTGAAAACTTTCCTGTCATTCTTGAAGACAAAGAAGGTAATGTAAGGGCAGATATCCCATTCAGAAGAGCTGAAGCAAAGTATTCATTTGAGCAAACTGGCATTACGGCAACTATCTATGGAGGCGACCTAAATGGGCAGACATTTACTGACCCTGCTGTAGTTAAAAGACTTGCTAGAAAGGCACAACTTGGAGAAGCATTCAAGTTTGACAGAGAGACTTATAAATCTGACGGTGTATTTCGAAGTTCCCCAAGAGCATGGTTTACATACGCACATTTATGTTTCGGATTGCTATTCTTGTTCGGCCACTGGTGGCATGCTTCAAGAACTCTTTATAGAAATTCCTTTGCTGGTATTGACGCTGAAATTGGTGACCAAGTTGAATTTGGTTTATTCAAGAAACTTGGTGATGAAACCACAAGAAGAATCCCAGGAAGGGTTTAAATTACACTTTATTTCTTAATCTTATGGAAGCTTTTGCCTACGTTCTCATTCTAACTCTTGCAGTTGTAACATTATTCTTTGCTGTCGCTTTTAGAGATCCACCTAAATTTGATAGAAAATGAATTTTTTTAAAAACCTCTCAAAAGAGGTTTTTTTACTTTTCATAATTAAAATTTTACTCTACTATTAGAGTTGAAGTTCACCTTATTTCACTACATGCAGTGTCCAACCTGTCAAAATACAGATAGCAGAGTTTTGGAATCAAGATCTGCTGATAGTGGTAAAAGTGTTCGAAGAAGGAGAGAGTGCTTAAATTGCAGCTTTAGATTTACAACATATGAAAGAGTTGAAACAATGCCAGTTTCAGTTATTAAAAAAGATGGGAGCAGGGAATTATTTGATAAACAAAAATTATTTACTGGCATATCTAGAGCTTGCAAAAAGACTTCCTTTACTAGTGAAGCAATTATTAATTTCGTAGATGGAATTGAATCACAAATCGTTCAAGATTCTAATAAAGATATTAAATCCTCACAAATTGGGGAATTAATACTTAAAAGCCTTAGGAAAGAGAATGAAGTTGCTTATATAAGATACGCTTCGGTTTACAGAAAATTTAATGGAGTAAAAGATTTTATTTCTACTCTTGAATCTCTAAAAGCAAGTTCAAAAAACCAATTAGCTTCAATTTCATAAAATTACGCATCTTAAAGTGTAGAATACATATCACAAATACCTTTGTTACTAGTATGCAGGCTAGTAACATTCCTTTCTAACTACCTTAGGTAGTCTGCGATGCAACAAATGAACGAAAATTCTTCTCAAACAATTAAAGAAATTTCTGAGGATAAACAAAATAAAGACTTGTCTAAATTAGATATCGATTCTGCATCTCAAAATGTTGAAGATTTATCATTCGAAAAGAACGATATCCCTTCAGCAGATTCTTCCATTAGCAGGACAAATGCTGACTTTGATAACGCAGGGTTCACACAAGAAGAATTTGCATCACTCTTGGGTAAGTACGACTATAACTTTAAGCCTGGCGATCTAGTGAAAGGTACTGTTTTTGCTCTAGAACCCAAAGGAGCCATGATAGATATAGGAGCAAAAACGGCTGCTTTTATGCCTGTTCAGGAGGTTTCAATTAATAGAGTCGAAGGACTAAATGATGTTTTGCAACCTTCAGAAAGCAGAGAATTTTTCATAATGAGTGAAGAAAATGAAGATGGCCAATTAGCCCTCTCCATTAGAAGAATTGAATATCAAAGAGCATGGGAAAGGGTAAGACAACTCCAAAAAGAGGATGCCACTATATATTCTGAGGTTTTTGCAACTAACAGAGGCGGGGCTCTTGTGAGGGTAGAAGGCTTGAGAGGTTTTATACCGGGCTCTCATATCAGTGCTCGAAAAATTAAAGATGACTTAGAAGGAGAATATTTACCTTTGAAATTTCTTGAAGTTGATGAAGAGAGAAACAGATTAGTACTAAGTCATAGAAGAGCTTTGGTTGAGAAAAAAATGAATAGACTGGAAGTAGGAGAAGTAGTTGTAGGTAATGTTAAAGGTATTAAACCCTATGGAGCCTTTATCGATATTGGGGGGGTAAGCGGCCTTTTGCATATTTCTGAGATCAGTCATGAACATATTGAGACTCCCCATAATGTATTAAATGTTAATGATCAAATGAAAGTTATGATCATAGACCTAGATTCGGAAAGAGGAAGAATTTCTTTATCTACAAAAGCACTTGAACCTGAACCAGGAGATATGCTAACTGACCCTCAAAAAGTTTTTAGTAAAGCTGAAGAAATGGCTGCAAAATACAAGCAAATGTTATTTGAACAAACTGACGATAATGAAGAAATCTCTTCCGCTTCAGCTGAAACAGTCTAAATTTACTTTTTCCCGATAAATAAGAATTATCAAAACCTTAATTTCGATTTTGAAACAAGTTTTTTAAAATTTACAATCATTGATTAGTTGCTAGAGTCTAATTTAGGATGGGACTCGATATTTTAAAATTATACTTAAATGAGTGATTTCATCTTCACTTCTGAATCAGTAACTGAAGGTCACCCTGACAAAATATGTGATCAAATAAGTGATGCTGTATTAGATGCCCTATTAACAGAAGATCCTGAAAGTAGAGTTGCATGCGAAACTGTGGTTAATACTGGTCTATGTTTACTTACTGGCGAAATAACTTCAAAAGCAAAAGTTGATTATATAAAACTTGTTAGGAATGTGATCAAAGAAATAGGATATGAAGGATCTAAAGCAGGTGGTTTTGACGCAAATAGTTGTGCTGTTTTAGTAGCCCTTGATGAGCAATCACCGGATATTTCACAAGGAGTAAACGATGCAGATGATGTTAACGATGACTTGGAAGATAATACCGGAGCTGGCGACCAAGGCATAATGTTTGGCTATGCATGCGATGAAACACCTGAATTGATGCCCTTACCGATTAGCTTGGCGCATAGATTAGCTATTCAACTTGCCAAAGTAAGACATGAAGAAGTACTTAATTATCTCCTTCCCGATGGTAAAACACAAGTAAGTATTAATTACGAAAAAGGGGCCCCAGTTTCGATCAATACCATTTTAATTTCAACTCAACATAATCCTGAGATCGATGGGATCACAAATGAAGAAGAAATTCGTCAGAGAATAAAAAAAGATTTATGGACCAAAGTTGTAATTCCTGCTACTGAAGATTTAAAAATCAAACCAGACATTGACAATACAAGATTTTTAGTAAACCCAACTGGGAAGTTTGTCGTAGGAGGACCTCAAGGAGATGCCGGACTTACTGGCAGGAAAATTATTGTAGATACCTACGGTGGATATGCAAGACATGGAGGTGGGGCATTCTCGGGCAAAGATCCCACAAA
This sequence comes from uncultured Prochlorococcus sp., assembly GCA_902538515.1. Taxonomy (GTDB): domain Bacteria; phylum Cyanobacteriota; class Cyanobacteriia; order PCC-6307; family Cyanobiaceae; genus Prochlorococcus_A. Next base: position 23,830 of record CACBFH010000006.1, read on the forward strand.
AGTAGATAGATCCGCTGCTTATGCAGCACGTTATGTAGCTAAAAGTATAGTACAGGCAAAATTGGCAAAAAAGGTCGAAGTTCAATTAAGTTATGCAATTGGAGTTGCAAAACCTATTTCCATTCTCGTTGAAACCTTTGATACTGGAATTCTCTCACAATCTAATTTGACTGAGCTGATTAAAAAGTACTTTGATTTAAGACCTTCAGCAATAATAAAAGAATTTAACTTAAGAAATCTACCGAAAAAAATGGGTGGAAAATTTTTTAGAAATACTGCATCCTACGGACATTTTGGCAGAAGAGATCTTGAACTCCCTTGGGAAAATGTAGATGAAAAAGCAGCTCAATTAGCAGAGGCATCTAAAGTATTTTTATAAAATATTGAGTTGATGCCTGATATTTTTTTTGGAGGGTTAGATTTTGGAACCAGCGGTGCAAGAATATCTATAATAAATATTCACAAGGAATTAATATATTCGAATTCAGTTCCTTATCAATACAGCTTTGAAAATCCAAATTCGTGGATTGAGTCTTGTTCAAAACTATTAGACAGTTTACCTATCGAAGTAAAAAGTTACCTTAACAAACTTGCTATATCTGGCACCTCAGGAACTTTGACAGCATGCAATATGAAAGGGGAGCCTTTAGGAGAAGCAATACCCTACAACAAAGCATGTAATGAACATAAGATCCTTCTTGAATCTTTAACTTTTGAAGAAGAGCATTTACGAACCCCATACAGTAGTCTTGCTAAAGCATTAAAACTAATCGATAAATATGGGACAAATATACTTTTAAGACATCAATCTGATTGGATCACTGGTTGGTTTTTAAAAGATTGGACTCATGGAGAGGAAGGTAATAATCTGAAACTTGGTTGGGATCTAAAAAAAGAATCATGGCCAAAAAGCTATCTCAATACTTCATGGCAAAAGTGTCTGCCTCAAATAATAAAAAGTGGAAAAATGATTGGGCAAGTAAATTTTGATTTAGCAGAGAGATTTAACCTGAATAAGAAATTAATATTAATCTCAGGTACCACAGACTCGAATGCAAGTTTAATAGCTACAGGTTTAGGTAAAGAAGATGGTCTCACAGTTTTAGGTACAACTATTGTGGTAAAAAAAATTATTGATAATCCCATAAAAGAGAAAGGAATTACATGCCATAGAGTAAACGGCGATTGGATATGTGGAGGAGCATCAAACGCTGGATGCGGTATCTTGTCTAAATTCTTTTCTGATTTGGAAATCGAGGAACTAAGTCGACAAATTAATCCATTGAAAAATACTTCTTTAAATCTTTTACCTCTTAATAGCAAAGGAGAGAGATTTCCTGTTAATAATTTAAATTTAGAGCCGATACTTAGCCCTAGACCAGTAAGCGATTCACTCTACTTACATGCATTATTCGAGGGTCTAGCAAAGATCGAATTGAAAGGGTGGGAAAAACTTAGCGAATTAACAGGTTCTCTTCCAAAAAAAATTATTACTCTTGGCGGAGGTTCAAAAAACCCACAATGGAGAAAAATAAGAGAAAAAATTATCACTATACCAATAGTTTCATGTAAAAAAACTACTTCTTTTGGTACTGCCTTAATAGCGATTAATGCAAAATAATAGTTTTTAGAAATTAATGAAGATATAAAATTTTTAATGAAAAGGGTTTCACAAACTACACGTCGTAACTTAGAGTATATGGGTTAGCCGGGATAGCTCAGTTGGTAGAGCAGGCGACTGAAAATCGCCGTGTCCCCAGTTCAAATCTGGGTCCTGGCACCTTTAATAAAAGGGTTAAATGCGCATCTGAAAAGGTGCTTTTTTAATGCCTAAAATTAGTTCTGACAGTACTTTTCAGGATATCTAAAAAACACTCAGAGAGCAAAAAAGGGCTCTCTGAGAGGCACATATTTGGAATGTAAGTGGAATGTTAGTTGAGCAATAAAAATCATAAAAATAATGGAGCACCAGCACTTTGATTAATTGATTTTGAAAACTATCTATTTGACATATGATTTAAAGAAGAAATAATTATTTTTAATTTATGTCTTCAGATAAAAAACCATTATCTAAAAAAAGAGAGGTTATCTTCTAGCAATTTTAGGAGGAAGTTTTGGTGGTCCATTTGGGTGGATTACATCTCCACTAGTCTTGTATGTTTTAAATAAAAAAGTTAAATCTAAAGATGGATCTCAACCAAATATTTTTAAATTATGGGGTTTGTTAGGACTAATTGGAGCACCCATAAGTTTATGCCTTGTTCTACTTCTACCTATTCCTGAAGAAACTAAAAAAGCAGAATCAAATAAAGATTTTTTTGTTACTAAAGAAATGTATGGAGAGAAATGGCCTTTTACTGTTGATGAAGGTGCTGTCTTCTGTAAAGGAAATTCAATTTATTTTGGACATAAAGGAAAGTTCTATGCTCTTAATGGAACAGCAAAAGCACAATTTGGATATCCTTTCCCAAATGCTATTTGGAAAGCAGACCCTAGACCAGAAATGGCAAAATATGGTCTCAAAATTCCAACTACAGCAATAGATGAAAAAGCCAGAAGTCAATGTAAGTAAATTTATTAAAAAGTAGGGAGCCTGGTTATTATTTCATTTCTTACTTATTGGCTATTTAATTTAGACATTGAATAACATTCCAATTTCTTTTTTAGGATATAAAGAAAACCTCTTATAAGAATTTGTTGTGGAATGTTAGTGGAATGTTAGTTAAAAAAATAAGTCCAAATATGGGTCTTTTTGGTATTAAAATGATACTAAAAATCAAATATTTTCAATATAGCCTCCAGTTCAAATCTGGGTCCTGGAACCTTTAAAACCCAGTCTGAGAAAGGGTTTTATAATTTCTAGACATTCATAAAATTGATTTTTCTTTTATTTTATTTTTTCAATTAAAAATTTCTAGTTTTCCACTCTGCAGACTTGACCAATAACACCCAAAATTAATTTATCTCCATTTGGATCTTGCCAATCAGCGAAATCATTGAAATTACTATTTGCTTCATCTACAGAGACATCAACGTCTCTAAATGATTTTTCAAAACAATTTATATCCATTGTATAGAGAATATCCTTAGTAATTTCACTTTTTGTTTTGGGAATAAATTTACTCAATACTCTCACAGAACCATCCTCATTCCTCTTAATACTTTGTCTATCCCATAACTGTTCTCCATATTCACTTTTAGGGACTCCAACCCATTCATGAGGCAAAGCATTTAATTGTTTTATTGAAATACACATGAAAAAAATTATCGAAAGGAGTAAACCAATGCAATTTCTAATAAATATTAAATTAACTGTATTCTTAGAATCCACCATAATACTTCTGAAATACAAAAATCATTTATCGAGAGTAAATTTAAGATTAAAAATTTTTATTGAATAGTATTTCTATTATAGATACAATCAAATATTAAATTAAGAATTTACTTTCAATAAATTTCCTAGAAAATAATGAATAAAATACAGAAATTTCTCTCAATAGTTTTTTTTATCGCAATATTTATTGTGTTGATTTATTTAATCCAAAATTATGGGATTGAACCACTTAGGAACAAAATAGAAAGTATGGGAATTTGGGCTCCTTTTGGAATTTTCATACTAAGAGGAATAAGTATTATTTTGCCGGCACTTCCAAGTTCAGCTTATTCTCTTCTAGCCGGTTCATTATTAGGATTTCAAAAAGGTTACATTACAATAATCTTTTCCGATATCGTTTTTTGCCAAGCTGCTTTCTTTATTGCGAGAAATTATGGGCGAGTTCCTGTAACAAATTTAGTAGGCCTAAAAGCGATGAAAAAAATTGAAAGTTTTAATCAAAACCAACTAGAAGAAAATTTCTTTCTCATGACAGGACTGCTAATGACAGGCCTTTTTGATTTTCTAAGCTACGCAATTGGTATCGGAGGAACTCGTTGGAGAATATTTACTCCAGCATTATTAATAAGTCTTCTAATAAGCGATTCTATATTAGTAGCTGTAGGAGCTGGTGTTAGTCAGGGAGCAGGATTACTTCTAGGAGTAGCTCTTTTGGGAATGTTTGCATTAGCTACTATTTCAGGATTAGCAAAAAATAAAATGCCTAAATAAAAGCATAGTAAAAATTCTTTATTCAAATAAGAAATATATGACATTTTTGCAAACAACAAATATATGAATAAGAATTCATGTAAGAATAGAAATCGATTAATTTTTAAAAGTTCTTAGATGACTCCATTTAGACCAACTTCATATGAACGCCCTGGAGAACAAATATCAACCACTCCTTCTGGATTAAAAGTAACTTCCGCAAAGAGATTAATGGTTGATTCAATGGTAAGAATGATTCAAAAAGCAGAAAATCATTCCGTAGAAGATAAACTTGACGAAGAAACTAATAACAATTAATCAATTCATCGACAAAAGTATAGGGGAGTGGAAATCCATAAGAAGTACTCATACTTTAGCCTTTCAAGAGTTTGAAAACTCAATTAGTAAAATATATATAAAACATATCAACTCAAAAAATAAAAAGGTTATTAAAATTTTTAAAAATTATAAACTAAGTTTAAATCTAGAGAGCATAGCAATTTCTATAAAATGGCAAGCTATCAGTGATTGGGAAGATGATGATATGAGTAAGAGTGAGGAGACTATTTTGATATTTTTACCAAAGGATGAAAATTCAGGAATTGTTTTACGAAATAAAGGTTATACAGAATCCTTTATTTCATCATCCAATTATTTTGTTGATGAAGAAAATAACTTACACATTAAAACTTTTTACAAATCAAAATTTTCCGAAGAAAGAATTTCCTTTTTATCCACTCACATTAGATCAAGATTTTCTATCATTAGAAATCTTGAAAATAACTCATTAATTCAGACGTCCCATACTTCTGAAATAAGAAATTTAGCTAGTCTAAAAGATTAATTATCCTTTCAAATTGAAACTCTGTTTCAGAAATTAAATTAGGAAGAAAGCCTTTGTTGCCTTGCATATTATTAACTGTAGAGTTTAAATCAGAGATTGTTGCATCTCTCATTAATTCAAAAACTCTTCTTGCATTTCTTAAAGGTACCCCAAGAGCAAGATAAGTATTTTTAAGATCCTTCAAACAACTTTTTTCTAAAACTGATTCGTCATTAGAAATTAAAAGATAAGAAACAATTCTAAGGATTATTTCTCCATCTCTTAAACAAACGGACATCTTGCTAGTTGTATTTAAAGATATTTTTGAATTAACTGAATCTTGATTTTCACAAATCATTGCTGTTACAGCGTCTGCTGCAATTGCATGTGAATTACGTGTTATTGAAGTTATTGCATCTAATCTTGAGTTTGCACTGTTTATAAATTCTTTTATATTACTTAAATCATTTAATTTCTTGTCAGTGGATAATAGTTGATTTTTCTTTGAAATTGACATTCCTTAAGTAAAAATTTAAAGATCGATCTTAAGAATAAGACAAAGCTAGTAAAAACAATACAATTTCAAAATTAACGCAACGCTTCTTAATTAATAACTTCATTCCAAAGTGATAGTTGAAATAATTCAAATAAAAAAATTTTTTCCGCTAATATAAAACTACAATTTCAGTAAAGTTTTGGATCAACAAGAATTAAAATTATCAAAGAAACTTATTTCCTCGTATAAGGAGAGATTGGAAAAAGAAATTCTAGACAGAAGTATGAAATTAAAGATGCCTCAAAATAAATTTGAAGAAATACTTAATAACAATAATGAACTTATAAATTTAAAAAAAGCGTTAGAAGATCTAGAAAAGGAATCTGAATCGCATACTAAAGTCTGATTTTTGAAAAACCCTTCCAAAAGTGCCTCAAACCAACAATTTCCTTTTTAAGTCTTTAAACAATGAACAACTTCAAGCAGTAAAACATGTTTATGGACCACTTTTAGTTGTAGCAGGTGCAGGTAGCGGAAAAACCAAGGCTCTTACTCACAGAATTGCAAACCTTATTGAAGGTAACTCTATAGATCCCTATAACATTCTCGCAGTCACTTTTACAAACAAAGCTGCTAAAGAAATGAAAGCAAGATTAGAGGTTCTTCTAGCCCAAGAATTAGCTTTAAATCAATTTGGTCAGCCTTGGACAACTCTCAAAGAAATTGATCAAAATCAATTAAGAACAAACGTTCACCAAGAAAGGCTTCAGAACCTTTGGATCGGTACTTTCCATTCTTTATTTTCAAGACTTCTGAGATACGATATTGAAAAATATACTGATCCAGAAGGTCTAAAATGGACAAGGCGATTTTCAATTTACGATGAAACAGATTCTCAAACATTAGTAAAAGAAATTATCAGTCAAGATATGAATCTTGACCCAAAAAGATATGATCCCAAAAAGATTAAAAGATTAATAAGTAATGCTAAAAATCAATGCTTAACTTCTAATGATCTTTTAGAAAAAGCAGATAATAATTTTGATAAAACAGTTGCAGAAGCTTACAAGAGATATAGAATTTCGCTCTCAAAAAATAATTCTTTAGACTTTGATGATCTTCTACTTTTGCCTGTTTTCTTATTGAGGCAAAATGATATAGTCAGAGATTACTGGCACAAAAGATTTAAACATATTTTAGTTGACGAATATCAAGATACAAATAGAACACAATATGAACTTATAAAATTAATTACTGCTGGAAATACTGAACCAAAAAAATTCTTCAACTGGGAAGATCGCTCAATTTTTGTAGTTGGGGATGCTGATCAAAGTATTTATAGTTTCAGAGCAGCTGACTTCAGAATTCTAATTGGTTTTCAAGAAGATTTTAAAACTTCATTTAACGACGATACAAAATCATCTTTAATTAAATTAGAAGAAAATTATAGGTCATCTTCCAATATCCTTGATGCTGCAAACTCACTAATTGAAAACAACTCCGAGAGAATTGACAAAGTTTTAAAGGCTACTAAAGAAAAAGGGGAACTTTTAAAGTTACTCAGCTGTGATGATGAAATTTCCGAGGCAGAAGCAATTACCAATAAAATTAAATCACTAAGCAATAATAATCAGAAACCAATTTGGAAGAATTTTGCAATTTTATATCGAACCAGAGCTCAGTCAAGAGTATTAGAAGAATCTCTTGTAAGGTGGCGCATTCCTTATACAATTTTCGGAGGATTACGTTTTTATGATAGAAGAGAAATTAAAGATGCAATAGCATATTTGAAAGTTCTGGTTAATTCTTCTGATAACGTTAGTCTTTTACGAATCATAAATGTTCCTAGAAGAGGAATTGGTAAGACTACTATTCAAAAACTTAATGAATTATCTAATAGATTAAATATCCCATTATGGGAGGTTCTTAATGATAAGCAAACTCTTGAAGAAACAATAGGCCGATCTTCCAAAGGAATTAATAAATTTACTGAAATTATGAATGATCTACTGTGTTATTTAGAAAATTCAGGCCCTGCTCAACTACTACAACTTATATTAGAAAAAAGTGGTTATTTAAGTGACTTGCTCTCTAGTGGGACTGAAGAATCTGAAGATAGAAGAAATAACTTACAAGAACTAATTAATGCAGCTACTCAATATGAAGAAGAAACAGAAAGTGGAGATGTTGAGGGATTTCTTTCTACAGCAGCCTTAACAACTGATAATGATACGAAGAAAAATAATCCCAACTCTGTAACTCTCATGACTCTGCACAATAGTAAAGGTTTAGAATTCCAAAATGTTTTTATCACTGGGCTAGAACAAGGTCTCTTCCCTAGCCATAGATCAATAGATACTCCCTCACTTCTTGAAGAAGAAAGAAGATTATGCTATGTAGGTATTACTAGAGCTAAAGAAAGAGTTTTCTTAAGTCATGCCAGAGAAAGAAGATTATGGGGTGGAATGCGTGAAGCAACAATTCCTTCAATATTTCTCTCAGAAATACCTGAAGATTTAATGGATGGCGAATTACCACAAACTGGTGGTGCTTCAATTAAAAGAGATTGGCATCTTGATCGTTTAACTAGAGTCGATCGAAACAATCCAAATGAATTTGTTAACAAACCAATAAATGCAGTAAGGAAATTATATTCAGGTCCCAGTAAAGGGAAAAGCTGGATAGTTGGAGATAAGCTAATTCACTCAAAATTTGGGAAAGGTGAAATCATACATATTTTTGGGAGTGGGGAAAAAATATCTTTAGCAGTAAAATTTGGTGATAGAGGAAGTAAAATTCTAGATCCCAGATTAGCTCCAATTCGTTATGTAAGTTAAAACTCATGAACGATATCTCTGATTACATCCAAGGAGAATTAATCAAAACTCCATTTAATCTATATAACCTAATTGCTAAGTACATAGAATCTAATAACAATACTAAAGTAGCTTTTGTCGGCGGTTATTTAAGAGATTTATTAATTAGTAAATTCCACAAAAAATCGTTTTCTAAACCTGTAGATATTGATCTTGTTATTGAAGGCTCCTCTATTTCTCTGGCAAAATTTATAAAAAAAAATATTGTAAATGTAGATTTATGTTTAATCAAGGAATTTAATTTATACAACACTGTAGAAATAAATATTAATGACTATAAAATAGATATTGCTTCTGCAAGAAAAGAAATTTATTCTTCTCCAGGCTTAAATCCCAAAGTAAATAAAAGTACTATTGAGGAGGATCTTAAGAGGAGAGATTTCACTATAAATTCAATAGCCTTCGAGGTCTCGACAAGGAAAATATATGATCTTTATGGAGGAATTTCTGATATAAAAAGTAAAAGATTGAACTTACTTCACAGTAATAGCATTTCAGATGATCCAAGTAGATTAATTAGATGTGCAAAATATGCTTCAAGGTTAGATTTCAATATTTCAAATAATTCCCTCAAACAATCTCAAGAAACAGTCAGACAATGGCCATGGAAAAGTTCAGAAACTCATCAGAAAATGATTTACCCTCCTGCACTAGGCATACGAATAAGGATGGAACTAGCCGAAATATGCAAAAACGATAATTTGACTAATGTAATTTCGATAATTCATAAATGGAAAATTATCTCAATCTTAAATAAAAATATTAAAGTCGATAAAAGGTTTTTGAGAGGTCTAAATTGGATTATGAAGTTAAATGGAAATCATATGCTTTACTTATTAAAAGATTCAGAAGATTTAGAAACAGCATGTCAAAGATTTTTGGTAAATAATAGTGAGATAAAAATATTAGAAGATTATTTAAATATCAAAAAGATATTAAATACCAACCAAAAAAATTTTAATCATTTTTCTCCATCAAGTTGGACAGAATTTATTGAGGAAAGAAACCTTAATGACGAGACAGTCAAATTATTAATTTGTGATGCAGGACCATACTGGCGTAAATTGTTTAAGTGGTTATTTATTTACAAATTCATAAAATCAAACAAAGATGGAGAAACATTAAAAAAAGAAGGATGGGATCCAGGGAAGGAAATGGGAAAGGAAATCAAAAGATTAAGATATTTGGAAATTGATAAATTAAATAAAAATTAATTACATTTTTACAACTTCTCCAACCTTGTACCATTTATCCTTTAGAACATTTTCATATTTACGATTGCAACTAATCAACAAGGGGCCACATGTTTGAGGATCCAATAGTAGGGATATTTTCTCGTTAAAAGTCTCTTGATCTAATGAATTTTCGTTTAAAAAATTAATTATTCTTTTTTGCTTATTTCCTTTATAAATTTTGTCAAAAATTTCTTTATTAGATTCGAAGAAAGTACTTTTAATATCCTTCCTTATTAAATCAAATACTCCAGGATAAGCTTTAAACGCAAATAAATCTAATAAAACTTTTAGTGGCTCAAGATTATTTTTTTGCCTATATAAATTAGTTGATACAACCATCTCTTTAAGATGTCCAATAAATCCATATCCAGTAATATCAGTCGCAGCATTGACTAATGATTCTTTAAATTGATTTTGAAAAAGATTAATTTCATCAATCAAATATTGCTGACTCTTAACTAAATTATTAATTATTTCAGAAGAGTTATCTAGCATATTAATATTTTGCATTTGACCGGCAAAGTAAATCCCAACGCCCAGAGGTCTAGACATCATGAGAATATCTCCATTATTCATTCCAGATTTAAGCCATGGTTTTACTCCATTTTTTAAAATACCTTGAACTGTTAAAGAAATATCTATTCCTAATGAATAAGGTTTATTTACTAAACTTCTTGCCTCGAAAGTATGGCCTCCAAGTAATTCTCCTCCATGATCCTCAACTGTTGATTTAATACCTTGAAGTGATTGAGAAAAGAGGTAACTCTGAAATTCCCTTTCAACTTTTGGTAATGAAATTAAAGCCTGCGCGGATGCAAGTTTTGCTCCGCATGCCCACAAATCTGAGCAAGCATGCAAAGTAGTAATTTTTGCATTAAGCCAAGGATCACTTACCAAAGCAGGAAATCCATCTACACTTTGCAAGATAATATCTTGACCATTTTGATATATCTCAACTGAATCTTCAGGTGAAGAGGCAAAAGAATTTAAATTAGAATTTATTAATGATTTATTCAAAATAAACTGAGGAATTTTAGCTGCACATCCTCTGCAATCATTCAATGAAATATTTTTTTCACTACTTTTCATAATTACCCTTTTTGATCTGAATTTTTTAATAAAGTTGAGATCAATTTTATGCTTTAAAATCCAAAAAATGAAAGAAGGGCCGAAAACAAAATTGTGATAAATAGCAAAAGCCTTTGGATGATGGCTTGGAAATATATTTACTATTTGCAAGCCGATCTTTTGAGGAAACCACTTTTTTAATGATCTCCCTTCTATATCTTTTTTTAAATTTTGTATTAATGTATTTACAACTTTTACTGCAAAAACTCCCGATGCTGGTCTTTTTGCTGAACCTACAACTGCGCAATCACCGACAGCAAAGATTCCAGAGAAACTTTTTATCTGCAAATTCTGATTTGTAATTATTCTGCCATAAGAATCCGAATCTAATAATTTTTTTTGTGCCAATAACGGAGATGTATTTCCAGTACATAAAAGAATCTTGCCATAATCAAAATTAAGTTTTTCAACTAAATCAATATTGGAATTACTTAAACTTTTTAGAATTGTATTATTAATTTTTCTTGAATCACACAACAGTTTTAAAGGTCTATCTCTCCATCTTTTTCTCAGAGCATATGATACTTCAATTGCAGCAAGGCCACTCCCAACAATTACAAATGGAAGTTCATTAGCTGAATCCAAAATGTCCTCTTTTAGTATTGTGTCATAAGCCCTTAAAAAAGGTTTAATTGTAAAAGCATTTCGATTTTTAACTTGTGATTCAAATTCTTTTGGAATTATTGTTTGACTTCCATAATTAAGAACCAATTTCGAATAATTAACTGAAGGTCTATTACTTAAAACAATTTTCTTTAAATTGAAATCAATATCCTTTACTTCTTCCTCTATAAAAGATACTTTTGCATTTTTTGCTAAAGATTTTATATCAATTAAACTCTCTTCTAAAGTGATAGATTTTGAAATCACCGATGGGAATATAGCCGAATAAACCAAATGAGAATCTCTAGATATAATTGAAACAGGAATTTCTGGCATTAATTTCGGAAACATTAACCATTTCTTCAATAAAGAAACATTTGAGTGTCCTCCTCCAATTAGTACCAGATGATTAAAAGTCATTTACATCACTATGAATAAAGAACATTTATTACCAATTGAAAAATCAAGATTAGGAGTGATTGGTGGAAGTGGATTTTATTCAATGGATCAAATAGAGTACTCAAGAGAACTAGATATCAATACTCCCTATGGTAAACCTTCTGATTCAATAAAAGTATATAATCTCGGAAACCTAGAGATAGCTTTTATTCCTAGACATGGTAGAACACATAGTTTAAATCCTTCTGAAATCCCTTACAAAGCTAATATTTGGGCTCTTAGATCAATAGGAGTAAGATGGATTATTGCTCCATCAGCAGTTGGTTCATTACAAGAACAGATAAGGCCACTTGATATAGTGGTTCCAGATCAATTTATAGACAGGACAAAAAATAGACCTTCAACCTTCTTTAACGAGGGAGCTGTTGCTCACGTAACTATGGGGGATCCCTTCTGCACAAATTTATCCCGTATATTAAGTGAAATCGGAGAAAAAAATATTCCTGGCGGTAGACAATTGCATAGAGGGGGTACCTATCTAGCAATGGAAGGTCCTGCTTTCTCAACCAGAGCAGAATCTAATTTGTATAGGAGTTGGGGATGTTCAATAATTGGAATGACGAACCACACAGAAGCAAGATTAGCTAAAGAAGCTGAAATAGCTTACTCCTCCTTATCTATGGTTACTGATTATGATTGCTGGCATCAAACTCATCAAGAAGTTTCTGTAGAGATGGTTTTAGATAATCTTAGATCAAATACTGAAGTTGCTAATAAAATAATATTTGAAGTAGCTAAATTAATTGACATAGAAAGACCAAAAAGTAAGTCTCATTTTTCATTGAAGGATGGATTGATAACTCAAAAAGAAAATATCCCAAGCTTAACAAAAGAAAAACTAAGGATATTTACTGATTCTTATTAGGCTTAATTGATGTAAGTGATTATCAGGTCAAGGTAAGAATTTGTTAGCCTCCAGCTCCAACTCCTTGGTATGAACCATAGAAGAATATACCTAAAACAAAAATAACTGCTATTCCACCTGCTGTAGCAACAAGCCATAGAGGAAGAGTTCCCTCAGTCCATCTTCTTTCCCATGCAACTGCTGGTCTACCGTCGGGAAGTCTATCGGGAATTCTTCCATCAGGTCCTTTTAATTTACTCATAGTTTTAATTTAATTGAAAAAGTAACTGGAAAATAAAATTCCCAATACAAAGACTGATAGTAAGCCTAAGTATAGGCTTGTACGATTAAGTTCAACTGGAACTTTGTTAGGATTTTCGTTTACTTGCATGATTGTTAAATTTATCGGGCAACGAATTGCATTGCAGCAATGGAACCCAAAAAGAATACTGATGGAATAGCTAAAGCATGAACTGCTAGCCAACGAACAGTAAATATGGGATAAACGCGGACTTCCGCAGCCTGCATTGGAGCTTGAGAATTAGACATAGTTATTTTGTTCTTAAATCAAGTTGAGACTTAGCATCAAATCTTTGCGTTACAACAGGAGCTTTTGCTTCAGATGCCTGAAAATAACTATCCGGACGAGGAGTACCGAAAGCATCGTAAGCCAAACCTGTGTATACGAATAAGAAGCCTGCTATAAAAATAGCTGGTAATGTTACTGCATGAATAATCCAGTACCTAATACTGGTGATTATTTCAAAGAATGGGCGTTCACCCGTTGAACCTGCGGCCATAATCACAAATGTTTACCATATGATCTTACAGTGTAAAATCGTAAGTTCGCGAAGAAAATTACAGCTTGGTTACAGACAGTTGTTAAATTCATCCAAAATTAAGATTTTTTTTATTATTTTCTTAAGTTATTACAAATTTAGCCATCCCATTTAAGAATGTAACCGCGCTCGCCAAGTATAAATCCTTTTTGATTATCTAAAGACTCCTTATCAAGAAAAACTATTTTTATATAGTTAGTAGGCAATGCAGAAGCAATAGGGTCTGAATTCCAAGTTTCACCTTGATCTTTACTAACTATTAGAGTGCCATTACCACCGCCAGCCCATATGTCACCATTTGGGTCCCACCCCATATCTAAATAGTTGTAACCATTAAGAATAGGGATTATAGGCTTTGACCAATTTTCTAGATTATTAGAATCTTCATTAAATCTAATTTCCGCACCTCTTGAAAGCATCCATAAACTTCCTTCTGGATTGAAACCAATGCTTTGGACTCTCTTACTACTTGCTCTTTGGTGAGCAATCCAAGTATTGCTATCACTATCAAGAGTAGAGAAGAAATTTCCAAGACTGCTTACGCTCACATAATCACCGCTAGATGTTCTTCTTAAATCTCTTATACCTCCCTGTTCCGAAGGGTCTGACACTTTTGCCTCCCATGTTTCACCGCTATTGGAGGTTTCATAAATAGCTGCTGAGGTCGTCGCCAATTGAGCAACTCCTTCATCAATAGTAGTAACTAAAAAAGGCTGGCCTGGTAACTTCCCAAGTGAAAGCCTAGTCCAATTTTTACCTTCATCGAAAGTATGCATTACCAGAGAGGGTTGCCCTATTAACCAACCTTCAGAACCCTTGAAATCAATATCGAGAAGGCGAAAGTTCTCTTCAGCAGAAATATCTAATGATCTTTTTTCCCATGTTTCACCACCATCAGTAGATTCCATAATCAATCTGTTTGAGCCTACTAAAAACCCATGATTATCATCTATAAAATCAACATCTAAAGCATTAGCCTGATCTTCAAACTGAATTGTTTTCCAAGGGCTGCTTTCATTAATCTTGACACCTGTTGATGAACAACTGCTTAAAACAAAACAGAGAACTACAGATAAAAGAAGATTAGGAATACTGGTAAAAAAATCTTTCATTTATTTATATTAATGCAAAGAGTACAAAGAAAGGAACATAGCAGCAGCGAACGCCAACCCTCCAAAAATCAATATATTTTTTTGTCCAGGAGGTAAACTGTTAAATCCAAATCCATAAACTAAATTCTCTTCGAATCCACTAGGTTTTGCTTTAGATCCAATATCCTTATAGAAGTTTTTACCGGCTCGACAAACAGGGCAAGCAAAAGTATTCCCATCCAACTCTGAAAAAGGCGTATTTTTAGGTATGTTTAATTTTTTATTTCCTTCAGAAGGATCATAGATGTATCCACAACTTCTACATTCGAATCTATTTTGTTCTAAATTAAGTATGGGTTGTTCAACATTTACTCCTGTGGAGTTTTCAGAAAGGTTTTCTTTCTTAAAGTCTTCAACTATTTTGTTTTCCTCAGAGGCTGGTTGAATGTTTTCACTCACGGTTTATTATTATTCTTTAAGAACTTTAAAAGATTTTGCTTAATTAAGCGACTTTTATTCAAAATTAATTTTTAAGATGTTTTTATTAACTGGCTATGAATATTTTTTAGGTTTCCTTCTCATTGCAGCAGCAGTCCCAATATTAGCTTTAGTTACTAATCTTATCGTTGCCCCAAAAGGCAGAACAGGGGAAAGAAAACTTACATATGAATCTGGAATGGAGCCTATAGGAGGAGCATGGATCCAATTTAATATTCGTTATTACATGTTTGCCTTGGTTTTCGTTATATTTGATGTGGAGACAGTATTCCTTTATCCTTGGGCTGTTGCTTTCAATAGATTAGGCTTATTAGCTTTTATTGAGGCTTTAATTTTCATTTCAATACTTGTAATTGCCCTGGCATACGCATGGAGAAAAGGTGCTTTAGAATGGAGTTAAAAAGTTGAATCCACAATTATCCCCAAAAGCAATAAGAGAAATCCGAGAAGGAACCTGCAATCCTCTTGGTGCGCCCCAAGTTACTACAGATTTAAGCGAAAACATTATATTGACAAGTTTAGACGATCTTCATAATTGGGCTAGACTAAGCAGTCTATGGCCTCTCTTGTATGGAACAGCTTGTTGTTTTATAGAATTTGCCGCCTTAATTGGATCTAGATTTGATTTTGATAGATTTGGGTTAGTCCCTAGAAGCTCGCCGAGGCAAGCAGATTTGCTAATAGTTGCAGGAACAGTAACTATGAAGATGGCTCCTGCACTAGTAAGACTCTATGAGCAGATGCCTGAGCCAAAATATGTTATTGCCATGGGAGCTTGTACAATCACAGGAGGGATGTTTAGCGCAGACTCTACCACTGCTGTAAGAGGTGTTGATAAATTAATACCTGTTGATTTATATCTTCCAGGATGCCCACCAAGACCAGAAGCAATTTTTGATGCTGTAATCAAATTAAGAAAAAAAGTTGGCAATGAATCAATTTTAGAGCGCACAAAAACAGAGCAAACTCACAGATACATAACATTTGATCACGAAATGAATCTTGTTTTCTCAAAAAATACGGGTGAATATCTAAACAAAACCTCAGCTAAAGTCATTCCCTCCTCACAAAAAGAAAAAATAACTGAACTACCTGAAACCGCCGAAAAAGCTAAAATTATTGATACTGAAGAAGATTAATGGAAAAAGACGGTTTAGCCAAATCCTCAGATACTTCAATAGAAAAAGAAGGCTTCATAAGCCAATCCTTTTCCAAAGATGGAATTCCAAATCAATCATTACCTGATGATCACATTGGAATTGAAAATATATCTGTGGAACCTAACAAATTATATGAAGCAGTATCTGCCTTAAGAAATTACGGTTTCAACTATCTCCAATGTCAAGGAGGATATGATGAGGGTCCAGGCAAAAGTCTTGTTAGTTTCTACCATTTTATAACTGTTGATGATTTACACAAAATAGAAAAGATTAGGGAAGTTAGGTTAAAAGTTTTTCTAAAAAGAGATTCTGATTTATCAATCCCTAGTCTGTATGAAATTTTTAAAGGCAGTGATTGGCAAGAAAGAGAGACTTATGACATGTATGGAATAAATTTTGTAGATCATCCAAATCCCAAAAGACTCTTAATGCCTGAAGACTGGAGGGGATGGCCATTACGAAAAGACTATATTCAGCCTGACTTCTATGAACTTCAAGATGCTTTTTAGTTTAATTTTTTCAACTTGCGATATATAAACATAACTGCTCTTGCTAGTCTTCTAGAATCATGTCTAAGTGTTGGAGTTATTCTTTTTGAATATAGTGGTGCCTGCAAAACATAATACCCCTCAGATAATAATTTTTCTCTATTACATTTAACGGGTTCTGCTCCTTTACTTTCGTAATAGTCTACTAGTGGAGATTTTTCAAATTGGATCTGGGATAAAATTGCATTAAATATTCTAGTATTAACTCCAAAATTTGATAGTTGCTTTTCTATTGATTTGACATGTTGATATACATCAAGCCCATCTGTTTCTCCAGGCTGAGTCATCAAATTACTTATGTATATTTTTGGAGCTTTATTTTGCAATAAAGCATCTACTATTTCTGGTACTAAAAGATTAGGCAATAGAGAAGTGTATAGACTACCTGGGCCAAGAACAATTAAATCAGCTTCTTTTATAGATTCAAGAGCACTTGGAAGAGCTGAAGGATTTTCTGGTAAATAACCAATCCTCGAAATTGATTTTTTAGATTTACTTATATTGCTTTCACCAAAAATTTTTTCACCATCTTCTAATTCGGCCCATAACATAACATCAATATTTGTTGCAGGCAAAACTTGACCTTGTACCGCCAAAACCTTACTAGAGGCTTGAACTGCTTTTTCTAAACTGCCTGTAATTGTTGTTAAAGCTGACAAGAAGAGATTTCCAAAACTATGACCTTCCAGACCACTTCCCCCTGAAAATCTATACTGAAATAATCTAGTTAAAGTAGGTTCTTCGTTTGATAAGGCTGCCAAACAATTTCTAATATCTCCTGGAGGTTGCACACCTAATTGTTTTCTGAGAATTCCACTACTTCCTCCATCATCGGATACAGTTACGATTGCTGTAATATTACTACTATAATTTTTTAAGCCCTTTAATAAAGTAGATAAGCCTGTACCGCCCCCAATTGCAACAATATTTGGGCCTCTGTTTAATTTACTTTTAACTCTTAATGCATCAACTAAAAATGTATCTTTTTCTGGAACAAGGGCTTTTTGAATAGAATTAATACTTCTATTTTGTCCAATCCCTATTAATAATATTCCAATAACAAAGATTAATGGTCCCATCAATGAGACAGGCAAAATACTAGTTAAACCTATGATTACAGAAAAAAAGATTTCAATAAGCCAATAGAGCGGTCTTAAATTAGTCCAAATTGCCACGCCTAATAATGTTGTTAAAAAACCTATTGCAGATGTAAACATCCATCTTTTTATTACCAATCCTGGCAAAAGCCAACTCAAAATTCTTAAGATTTTGTTTAACAAGACAAAATTAGTCTTTTTAAAGCTTTTATAGTACCTTCTTACCCTTTTTTTACGCTTATTCATTAAAAAACCTCTTAAATTATTTTTCGCAAATTTAAAACTATGTAAAATCATTATAAATCAAATTCATACATCCTTTTTTTATTTCTAAAAATAGGCAAAATAAATTGTATGGATATTTTTTATATAAGTTTTGAAAAAATCAAAGCATGCAGTTGAAACGAAAAACCTCTCAATAAGCTGGGGGGAAGTTAATGTTCTTAATCAAATAAATTTTGAACTTAATGATGGAGAAAAATTAGCTATTGTTGGCCCCTCAGGTTCTGGTAAATCAACCATATTAAAAATATTAGCAGGACTAATTTTACCTACTAAAGGAGAATTAAGAATATTTGGTGAGAAGCAAACATATTTGAGATTAGATCAAAATAATCCTCCTGATGTAAGACTAGTTTTTCAGAACCCGGCTTTATTAGGATCTCTAACTATTGAAGAAAATGTAGGTTTTCTCCTCAAGAGAAATAAAAATCTATCGAAAAAGTCAATTCATGAAATAGTGCGTGAATGCTTAGCTGAGGTAGGATTATTTAATGTTGAGAATAAACTGCCAAATGAATTAAGTGGAGGCATGCAAAAAAGAGTAAGTTTTGCGAGAGCATTAATTACTGATCAAACTCTTAATGCAAAGTCTAAACCTTTATTACTTTTTGATGAACCAACTGCCGGCCTTGATCCCATTGCCTCATCAAGAATTGAAGATTTAATTAATAAGACAAATCATAAAGCTAGCGGATCATCTATTGTGGTTAGCCATGTTCTTAGTACTATAGAAAGAACTTCAGATAAAGTTTTAATGCTTTATGGAGGCAAATTCAGATGGGCAGGCTCGATTGATGAATTTAAAATGAGTAAAGATCCCTATGTATTTCAATTTAGAAATGGAAAACTGGATGGTCCAATGCAACCGAAAGACATTTAAAAATTATGCGTAGAAGCTTACGAGATTCAATAGTTGGTTTTTCCTTATTAGGAGGAATTTTAATATTTACATTTTTTTCTTTTTGGCTAAGAGGAGTGCGATTATCTTCAAAAAATTGGCACATCTTTGCTGAATTCAATAACGCAAGCGGTTTATCAAAAAAATCTCCAGTTACTTACAGGGGAATCTTAGTTGGATCGATTGAAGATATCTTGTTCACGAATGAATCAATTAAAGCAAAAATAGTTTTAAATAATCCTGAAATTATTCTTCCAAGGCCTGCATTTGCTAGGGTAGTTACAAATTCTTTCCTTGGAGGAGATGTTCAAGTTGCTTTAGAAACTAGTGACAAGACAATTCCTAAAAACATTGCAAAACCTATATCAGAAAAATGCGATACCAAATTAATTATTTGTAAGGGAGACACTATCACAGGAAAACAATTATCTAGCCTCTCAAATATAACTAATAAAATAAGTCAACTTTTGAAAGACACAAATCAAGAAAACTTAATTCAAAACATCGTTAACTCAATTGACCAATTTGACAGAACACAAGAAAATCTTGATGAATTAATTTATTTATCGAAACAAGAACTACAAAGAGTTGAACCTCTAATAACAGAAATTAAAATTGCTGCCAAACATTTAAATAACATTTTGTCTACTATTGATAATAAAGAAACTCTTAATGACATTAAATTGACAATTAATGCTGCTGGGTCTATCTCAACCAAATTAGATGATATGAGCGATGATTTTGAAAAATTAACACAAGATAAAGAACTAACTAAATCTATAAGAGATTTAACCATTGGACTTTCAAAATTCCTTAACGAAATTTATCCATAAGAAATATTTAGAATTCATTAATAGCATTTAAAGCCATAGCTGCAATTGCTTTATCTGTAGCTTTTGGCAATTGGACGTATTTCCCTTGAGCAGCCTCTGCCAACTCTTTACCAAATCCACTTGCTATAAATTTTCTCTCTGTATCAATTACCAAAAGTTTTATACCGAGCATGGGATATTTTGCAGCGATATCTAGAACCTCCTGTTTTAAATTGACATTTTCATTATCTTTTCCCTCAACATCATTTTGTCCTAAAGATAATCCTAATGGAACATTACCTCTTCCATCGGTAATTCCAACAACAATAACTTGACCTATATCTCCAGTAGATAGAGCATTTTTTGCTACTTTTGCTGATTGAGTTAGTCCATGAGCTAAAGGCGATCCACCTCCGCAAGGCATTGTTTCTAGCCTTCTTTTTGCAGCTGTTATTGATCTTGTTGGAGGTAAAAGAACTTCTGCCTGATTACCTCTAAAGGGAATTAGGGCAACTTCATCTCTATTTTCATAAGCCTCGGTCAAAAGTCTGATAACTGCACCTTTAGCACTTTGCATTCTATTAAGAGCCATAGAACCACTAGCATCAACAAGAAAAATGACTAAAGCACCCGCCTTTTTTTGAAGAAGCTTAGCCCTAAAATCATTTTCTTCAATAACTATTGATTTATTAGGGTTCCTTAATCTTCTGGATTTTTGATAAGGAGCTGCAGCCCGCAAAGTCGCATCTACCGCAATTCTTTTTACCTTACCTCTTGGAATTATGGGTTTCACATACCTTCCTCTACTATCACTGAATATCACTGATCTACTTCCACTATTTCCAGCTTTTGCTTTAGCCGATGAAAAAAGCAATAAATCAGGATCTACAATACATGCCTCAGGATCTAATATGAATTCTTCAGGTATTTCGGGAGTAGATTCTTCTTCTCCATCAGAATTATCTTCTTCTTGTTCTTGGTCTTGCTCAT
>CACBFH010000007.1 GCA_902538515.1 uncultured Prochlorococcus sp.
GCTTTTTTTATCTTTTCCATAGGGAACTTCAGATTTAATTGTCTCTATTTCTCCAATGAATTCGTTTAGCAAATTTTTCTCAATTACCTTTTTGATTAACTTATTTGCAAATAAAGTATTTATTCCGACCCAAACCTCCTCATTTTTTGAATTGGAAACACATATCTGTTCCCAAGTAAAAGGTAATTTTCTTTTTGGAGAAGGGGAAATACTTATTCTTACTTTTGATCCCTCACTCAAAAGTCCTTTCATTGGGCCTGTATTAGCACAATGAGCAGTTATTACCTCTCCACTCTCTAATTTTATATCTGCAAGAAACCTTTTATACCTCTTAATTAAAATCCCTTCAATTAATGGATCAAATTCAATTATCCGATCATTCATAAATTATGTAGCTAGTTAAAAATCAAATATAATTGAAACTTAAACTTCTTGAAAAAATTAGACAAATCCAAATGCATTCATTTTTAAAAAATAATGTTTTTTCAATTTCCTTTGGTACTAGTCTTAGTAAATTAGCTGGATGTATAAGACAAATATTTATAGCTGCTGCTTTTGGAGTTGGGATAACATACGACGCATTTAATTATGCCTATATAATTCCTGGTTTTTTGCTAATAATCATTGGAGGGATCAATGGTCCCTTACATAATGCAGTCGTTGCAGTTCTAACTCCCCTCAACAAAAAACATGGAGGGATTGTTTTAACTCAAGTAAGCATAAAACTTTCAATATTATTATTTGGTTTAGCTATACTGATTTTCTTTAATTCCAGTTTATTAATTGAATTATTAGCCCCCAATTTAAGTTATGAAGCTAAATCTATTGCCACTTACCAATTAAAAATACTCATACCTTGTATCCCATTATCTGGCTTCATAGGTTTAAGCTTTGGCGCCTTAAATTCTCAAAGAAAATTCTTTTTATCAAGTATAAGTCCAGCAATTACAAGCCTAACTACTATTTTTTTTATTTTATTTAATTGGATTGTAAACCTAGAAAATACATCTTCAAATTTCCTTACTTATACGGGATTACTTGCTTATGCAACTTTGACGGGAACTTTAATTCAGTTTGTTGTACAAACTTGGGAAATAAATAAAATCGGTCTCTTGAGATTAGAGTCAAACTTCCAATTATTTAATAATGAAGAGAAGAGGATTTTCAAACTAATTTTTCCAGCATCTATATCATCAGGTCTCAGTCAAATAAATGTTTTTATCGATATGTTTTTCGCTTCAAGTTTTCAAGGAGCAGCATCGGGACTAGCTTACGGAAACTTTCTGATACAAGCCCCTTTAGGCATATTATCTAACTCTTTGATTTTGCCATTACTTCCAAAATTCTCAGAATTTAGAAGTGAACAAGATAATAGTGGCCTCCAAAAACAATTGATGTCTGGGATAGAGTACTGTTTCTTGACAACTATTTTTTTAACTGGATTTTTTATAACATTTAATAATCAAATAGTAGAGTTAGTTTTTCAAAGAGGATCATTTGATGATTTAGCGGCTTTAAAAGTAAAGAATATATTAATTGCTTATGCAGTTGGCATACCTTTTTATCTTTATAGAGATTTATTAGTAAGAACTTACTATTCCATAGAAAAAACAAACTTCCCTTTTAAGTCTTCATTTGCAGGGATAATATTAAATATTTTTTTTGATTGGTTTTTAATTGGTGCCCCAATTAATAATTTTGGCAATCTTTCACCATATAATTTTGGAGTTATAGGAATAATTTTATCTTCGGTAATAGTCAACTTTATAGTTTGTATTTTGCTTTCTATTAATCTGAAAAATGAAAAAATCCATTTGCCTAACTTTTATTTATTAAGGAAAATTATCCTCATGTCATTAGCGGCATTTATAGATAGCACACTTTGTTTTACTATTCTCAAAACTACAAATAACTTAAATTCAAATCTCGGAGAATTTTTATTATTAATATTTGGATCTCTAACTTTTTTTGTAATCTATTTTTTACTTACAAAATGCTTCAAAGTAAATAGATTTAAAGTTAATAAAAAAAATATTTAGTTTTCAAAAAAACTTTCCAAAATCTCTTCTAATTCTAGAATTTGTGGAGTAGTGATTAAATTAATAAGTGGAATACTGTTAACACCATCCCCTACTTTTACATTTATTGCTTTCAAACTTATTTTTGCGGCCTCCAATGGGCCTTGATCTTTATTGCTGATAAATTCAATAGCAAGACGTCTAGCTAGTCCAGCATCTCCAAGATATAAATTCCACTTTTCTATTTTTATAAAAACCTTTTCTGAAATAATATTTTCTAGATCACTTATTTGTATTTGAGAGTCCATAAATTAAAATTTAAATTAAGTTGATTGTTTTGAATTATCTTTAGGTTTTTTTATAATTACAAAAAGTAAATGAGAGGCCAAAAGAACTGACCAGAAAATTGCAAAATTATTAAAAAAAGCGATTTCATATTTAATTTCTTTTAAAAGCCAAGTGCCACTTACAATTGCAGTAAATATCATGCAGTGAATAACAAAATTTACTATTCGAGAAAAATGTTTGTAGATAGGATCTTCTAAATCACCATTTCCGTACCACTTTATAGGCATATTAATAATTTTATTGTTAATAATAGATATTTTACCTGAAACCTAGTTGACTAAGAGACCCTGAAACAGAGATATTACATAATAATGCGCCTGTAGCTCAGTGGATTAGAGCACCTGACTACGGATCAGGGTGTCGGGAGTTCGAATCTCTCCAGGCGCGTTTAGAATTATGAAATATTTTTTTTATATTTTTCTAAGAAATATCGTCTATATTATTAGTATTACTTATGAAATTCAATGAATATCCTTCAAAATCTCAAAGAAAGTGATCCAGTAATATCCAACTTTATTAATTCTGAAAAAAATAGACAGGAAACTCATCTTGAGTTAATAGCAAGTGAAAATTTCGCATCAATTGCCGTCATGCAGGCTCAAGGATCCGTACTTACAAATAAATATGCAGAGGGATTACCACAAAAAAGATATTACGGGGGATGTGAATTTGTTGATGAAATCGAGGAATTAGCTATTCAGAGGGCGAAAAAATTATTTAATGCAAATTGGGCTAATGTACAACCCCATAGTGGAGCTCAGGCAAATGCTGCTGTTTTCCTAAGTTTACTTAAACCTGGCGACACAATTATGGGGATGGATTTATCTCATGGTGGACACCTAACTCATGGATCTCCAGTAAATATGAGTGGTAAGTGGTTCAATGCAGTTCACTATGGTGTAAATAAAGAAACTAGTAAACTAAATTTTGATGAAATAAGAGAGATAGCACTTGAAACAAAACCAAAATTGATCATATGCGGATATTCAGCTTATCCAAGAACAATCGATTTTGAATCATTTAGAAAAATTGCAGATGAAGTTGGTGCATTCTTAATGGCTGATATTGCACACATCGCAGGTCTTGTAGCAAGTAAACTCCATCCAAATCCAATTCCTTATTGTGATGTAGTAACTACAACTACTCATAAAACATTAAGAGGACCTAGAGGTGGACTTATCTTGTGTAAAGATGCAGAATTTGGAAAGAAATTTGATAAATCTGTTTTCCCAGGAACTCAGGGCGGGCCCCTAGAACATATTATTGCCGCTAAAGCAGTTGCATTTGGAGAAGCATTAAATCCAGATTTCGTTAATTATTCCCAACAAGTAATAAAAAATGCCAAAGTTCTAGCTTCAACTTTAATAAATAGAGGTATTGATATAGTTAGTGGAGGCACTGATAATCATATTGTTTTACTTGATTTAAGAAGTATTAATATGACTGGCAAAATTGCTGATTTGCTCGTAAGTGAAGTGAATATTACGGCAAATAAAAATACAGTTCCCTTTGACCCTGAATCCCCTTTTGTGACCAGCGGTCTAAGGTTAGGTACTGCCGCTTTAACTACAAGAGGCTTTAATGACAATGCTTTTGCTGAAGTTGGCCAAATTATTGCTGATAGATTACTTAATCCAGACGATCCACTGATTGAAATTCAATGTAAAGATAGAGTATTAACCTTATGTAATCGTTTTCCTCTTTATGAAGGCAAACTTGAAGCATCAATAAAATGAGTCCAAATTCCAAGGGAGTTGAAATTCTTTCTATTGGAACAGAGCTACTTTTAGGAAATATTATAAATACCAATGCTCAATGGATTGCTGAACAGTTATCTCAATTAGGCTTAAATCACTTTAGGCAATTAACTGTAGGAGATAATTGTGATCGAATTATAAAAGTTATTCAAGAAATATCGAAAAGAAGTAATCTTCTAATTACAACAGGTGGCTTGGGACCCACCCCAGATGACTTAACTACTGAAGCAATAGCCAAATCATTTAATGTATCTCTTTTTGAAAGACCCTATTTATGGGATGAAATTAAACAAAAACTTTCAAACTCAAAGCTCCAGGAGAATTCCTCTAGCTTAAGGAAACAATGTTTATTCCCAAAAAATGCTCAAATAATTAATAACCCTAGAGGCACTGCCCCAGGAATGATATGGGAACCAATAAAAGGATTTACTATTCTTACTTTCCCGGGAGTTCCAAGTGAGATGAAAACTATGTGGGAAGAGACAGCGTTTGAATTCATTAAAACCAAATTTTCAGATAGTTATTCCTTTTTTTCAAATACTCTTAAATTTACTGGCATTGGAGAATCTAGCGTTGCAGAAAAAATTAACGATCTATTAAATCTTAAGAACCCTACTGTTGCTCCATATGCAAACTTAGGAGAGGTTAAACTCAGAATCACAGCGAGAGCAAAGAATAACCTAGAAGCAAAAAATATCATTAAACCTGTAAAAGAAAAATTAAAAAAAGAGTTTTCGAAATTTATTTTTGGTGAGGATAATGATACTCTTCCTAGCGTTTTATTAAAAGAATTAGTCAAGAAAAACCAAACTATTGTTTTTGCTGAGTCCTGCACCGGAGGCCTTCTATCTTCATCACTAACATCAATATCAGGCTCATCTCAAGTTTTTCAAGGTAGTATTGTTTCCTATAGTAATAAGCTAAAAAATTCATTATTAAATATTTCTGAAGAAAAGCTCATAAAATATGGAGCTGTTTCTAAAGAAGTTTGTGAGGACATGGCAATTAATGTAAAAGAGAAATTAGGAGCAGATTGGGCAATAGCAATTAGTGGAATAGCTGGTCCGAATGGAGGGAGTCAAGATAAACCGGTTGGACTTGTGTATATCTCAATTTCAGGACCTAATAATCATATAACTAATATAAAAAAAATATTTAACTCAACCCGAAATAGAGTAGAAATTCAAACACTAAGTGTAAATGTGTGTTTGAACAGTCTCAGATTAATCCTATTATCAAGTAATAAGTAACTTTTTACAAATTGAGTCAAGACACCTTATTTGATAAAGTTTGGGATTTACACAAAGTTTCAAGTCTTCCTGGTGGCTCAGATCAAATTTTTATTGGTCTTCACCTCATCCATGAGGTAACAAGCCCTCAAGCATTTGGTGCTTTAAAAGATAAAAAATTAAAAGTAAAATTCCCTAATAGAACAGTTGCTACAGTCGATCATATTGTGCCAACAGATAATCAGAGCAGGCCTTTTAAAGATAATCTTGCTGAACGAATGATTAGCACATTAGAAAAGAATTGTTTACAACATAAAATCAAATTTTTTAATATTGGCAGTGGCAGTCAAGGAATAGTGCATGTAGTAGCTCCAGAATTGGGTCTAACACAGCCAGGTATGACAATCGCTTGCGGCGACTCACATACTTCAACTCATGGAGCTTTTGGATCAATCGCTTTTGGGATAGGTACAAGCCAAGTAAGAGATGTCCTTGCTACCCAAACTATTGCCATGAATAAATTAAAGGTAAGGCAAATTTGGTGTGAAAAAAAATTATCTCATGGGGTTTATGCTAAGGATTTAGTGCTTCATATTATTAACGAACTTGGTGTAAAGGCTGGGGTAGGTTTTGCATATGAATTCGCAGGGCCTGCCATCGAGGCATTATCAATGGAAGAAAGAATGACTATATGCAATATGTCTATTGAAGGGGGTGCGAGATGCGGCTATATAAATCCTGATGAAAAGACCTTTAGTTATATTAAAAATAAATTATGTGCTCCCAAAAATGAACATTGGGATGAAGCACTATTGTGGTGGAAATCATTAAAAAGTGATGAAAGTTCTATTTATGATGATGTCATTAAATTAGATGCTTCAAAAGTAAATCCAACCGTTACTTGGGGAATTACACCAGGTCAAAGCATAGGAATCAATCAAAAAGTACCCCTATTAAGTGACCTATCTCCAAACGACCAATTAATTGCTGAAGAAGCTTATGAATATATGGGGTTTAAGCCAGGGCAATCGATCAAAGATACTCCAGTTGATGTTTGTTTCATAGGCAGTTGCACCAATGGGAGGATAAGTGACTTAAGAGTTGCGGCAAAGGTATTAAAAGATAAAAAAGTATCTAATAGAGTAAAAGCATTTGTAGTACCTGGCTCAGAAAAAGTAGCAAATGAAGCAAAACAAGAAGGTCTTGATAAGATCTTTAAGGATTCTGGATTTCAATGGAGAGAGCCAGGTTGCTCAATGTGTTTAGCAATGAATTCAGATAAGCTTTTGGGTAATCAAGTTAGCGCTAGTTCGAGTAATAGAAATTTCAAAGGTAGGCAAGGTTCTCCCAACGGTAGAACGCTTTTAATGAGTCCAGCAATGGTTGCTGCTGCTGCAATTAATGGCAAAGTAAGTGATGTTCGAGAATTTATAAACCTATGAATTCTGAATTTACCTCGCCAATTGGAAAGATTTTAAAGATAAATGGGAAATGCATCTCATTGATTGGTAACGATATTGATACTGATCGAATAATTCCTGCGCGTTTTTTAAAGTGCGTTGATTTCGATTCATTAGGCAAATCTGTTTTTGAAGACGATAGAGAAACTTTAAAGGGAAAACATCCTTTCGATCTAGTAGAAAACAAAAATTCCTCAATATTAATTGTTAATAGCAATTTTGGATGTGGTTCCAGCAGGGAACATGCCCCCCAAGCACTTATGAGATGGGGTATAAAAGCAATTATTGGTGAGAGTTTTGCCGAAATTTTTTATAGTAATTGCATTGCAATTGGAATTCCTTGTTTTACGCTTAAAAAAAAATTAATACAAGATATTCAAAAATATAATAATAATAAAAGTCTTTTCTTAGAAATTGATCTAAAAAATTCCTTAGCAAAATCAAACGATTTTAATTTTCACCTTGAGATTAAAGAAAGCTCAAAAAATATGTTTTTATCAGGAGAGTGGGATGCAACTTCAACATTACTTTGTAAGGAAAAACTTATTGAAAATAAATATAACGATTTGCCCTATCTAA
The DNA here is from genome assembly GCA_902538515.1 of uncultured Prochlorococcus sp. Taxonomy (GTDB): domain Bacteria; phylum Cyanobacteriota; class Cyanobacteriia; order PCC-6307; family Cyanobiaceae; genus Prochlorococcus_A. The sequence continues at coordinate 7,392 of CACBFH010000007.1, forward strand.
AATTTAATAATCTTGTGATATAGCTATTTAAATCCAAAGAGATTAAAAGAAATTCCTCCTGATTGATTAAGCGGTTGATAGAAAATACCAAATTCATAAGCTCTTTTTTTCCAATTTAATGAGATTTTAGAATCTATGAATTCACCATAACTAGCTGAATTATTGGTAAGATTTAGGGTGCCCTGGCTTTTGATAATAACTGGTCCAAATAATTGCTGATCAAAAACAATATTTAACGTAAACTTATCGTCATTCTGATCAAATTTAAAAACACTTTCTCCACTATTTAATCGATAGAAAGGGAAAAGACTTAAGCGAGTATAGTCAAAGCTTTTATTTTTGAAATTACCCAATATAAATTCTGGGCCTATACCTAAACCTAAATACTCTTGATGTTCTCCATTTTCGTAGAAAGAATAAGATGATTCTATTCTTGTATTAAGAAATAATCCTTTTGTGATTGGTTCAGGAATGTACCTATACGAAATATCTATAGATTTATTTTTAGGCTCTTCAATACTCAAAGGAAATTGCTGATCTAAAGCATAAAAAAAGTTACCTTTTAGGTTACTTATAAGATTGTCTGAATCTAGAGCCTCAGCAGTAATATCAGCCACACCTAAAGAAAAAGTTTCTGTTTTTTTAATGCCATTAACTATCCAATTATTTTCTTTTTTTAATTTTGAACCATAACCTGAGTAAATTTCTGATTCGCCTAATGAACCATTCCAAATCTTCTCTCTATAAATTCCATCAAAGCTTAAGTCCCATTTTGAATCAAAAAAATTGATTTCTTTACTTAATTTAGTTTTTAATCTAACTGCATCTGAAAATTTATCAAAATCAAAGGAATTTAAATTTTTGTCTATTTCTAAATCCCAATTTTTTATTGTGCCTTTTAACTGAGAACTTAGAGCAAAATTATCATTTGAGCCCGCATTTCTCCTAACCCTATTTGAAGTTATTGATTCGTTTTTGGCAACAAAACTTTTTGTATAACCTTTAAGTGAGCGTTGGATTAAGAATTGGGGCTCTAAATCAAGAATAAAATTTTCAGATATTTCTATAGGGTTAAATTTCCTGCCAATGAAATAACCATCCTTATCTCTATAGTCATATCCAAAATTCCATCTGCTAAATAGGTTAAATTTTCCTTCATCCTTAGTTATAGTTCTATTTCCAATCCAAAATGGAATTGATACTTTTTCGTCTAAAATTAAATAATTTAAAGATGACTTGAATCGTAGTTCCTCTTCTTCAGGAATTACTTCCAATGAATTAATTACTATTTTTACTTGTTTAGACTCAAGTAAATCATTACTAAATACGGCTTTATTACTTTTCCATTTTTCACCATCTATAGAAATTTTGTCTGTAAAAAACAACCAATTTTCAATTTTCCCAGGGGTATTTAATACTTCCTCTTTATTTAATTTAAGTAAACTCTCTATTTTATTAGAATCTAAAAATTCAAAATTTGAGGATAAGTCCTCTAGTAAATACCTTGAATTAATAAATCCCTTAACATTCATCAAATACCCTTTTTCATCAGTAAAGCTATATTCCAGTTCTGAAGATTTTAAAATCTGATTCCCTACTATTAAAGAAATATTACCGTTCGCTCTTATTTTTTTAATCGGTTTTTCATAAATTAAGCTATCAGCCCTTAAAACCTTTCCTCGATATTGGACTATTACATTACCTTCTGCATAAATAATATCATTAACTTCAGATTGTTTATCGGATTGAATTACAATTTCTTTTTGGTTTTGGCCATTATTAGCAACAAATGGCTTTGAATATTCATTTAAATATTTTTTTTCAATGGATAATTCTCGAAAAGTATTACTTAAGGATAAATTTGGTAAATGGTATGAAGATTTACTATCAATTTCTGACCACCTTATGTTGGATTTGGAATTATCTTTACTGTAATTAAATTTCTGATATTCTGCTGATATTGATGGCCATGTATAGTTGATGCACAAAGAAAATATGGTAATTAACTTTCCTGAAGTTCTTACAATCAATTTAAGAGATTATATTAAAGGATTAATCTTGTGGACTTTCTAAGTCTTTTCTATTTGGTGTTCTTGTTGGATCACTTGCTAAAAATCCGAATAGAAAAATTCCTACGAAGAAAAAAACGATTGTGTAAACTGAAATTTTTAAAGCAAGCATGAAAATAGTATGGCTGTGAGAACTATATCCTATAAAGATATATATATATTATGGTAAAAGGTTTACTTTTTGTATTGTTGGCAAATTTTAAACTAATTTAATAAATTAAATTTTAAAAATAGTTATTTAATCATCGTGGTCATCCCAAGGATCTGTTAGCTTTGCTGCTTTTGGTCCAAAAGCTGTCCACAATCCAAAACCTGTTAAAGCAAGTAGTAAGGCTAGAATTGTGACTGCAATAGAAACTGCAGGATCTGGTGCTGATGATAAAGTTTGCATCAATTTTAATAAGTTTGTAAACAATTTATGTATTAGTTCCTATACAATAGCGAAATAATAATCGATTTAGTGAATTCACCATGGGTCAAAAAACTGCTTTAGGAAACCTTTTAAAAGCCATCGGCAATTCTGGTCAAGGCAAGGTTGTTCCTGGTTGGGGGGCCGTACCAATAATGACTGTCATAGGATTACTTTTATTAGTTTTTCTCGTTATCCTCCTACAAATTTATAATCAATCTTTGCTTCTACAAGGCTTTTCTGTAGATTGGAATGGTAACTAAACTTAGACCTACTACTTAAATAGTTATTGTCATCCAAATAAATAATTAAATTCTTTAAAAACATTTCAAGAACTAATATTTACTTTTTTTAAGTAAAAAAAATTAATATTACCTAATTTCAAATTATAATTTTATTTATACAAACTCCTTCCTTATATGAATGAAAAATATATTGTAGGTTTGGGTAATCCTGGTAAAGAATATAAAAACAATAGGCATAACATTGGTTTTTTAATCCTTGAACAACTTACAAAAAAATATGAATCTAATTTTGTTTTAAAAAATAAGTTAAAAAGTAGATATTCAGAGTTAAATATAAATAATTTAACTTACAGATTATTTTTACCTAACACTTATATGAATAAAAGCGGAGAGGCTGTAAAAGCCATAGTTGATTGGTACAAATTAGATTTAGATCAATTATTTATTATCGTTGATGACATGGATCTTCCCATAGGGAAAATAAGATTCAGAAAAAAAGGAGGTTCTGGAGGGCATAATGGCCTCAAAAGTATAATCGATAACTTAGAAACTCAAAATTTCAACCGGATTAGAGTAGGCATAGGGAGCCCTAAAAAAATTCGAGATTCATATAATCATAATGTTATATCTCATGTTCTAGGAAATATCTCCTCAGAAGAGAAATTAATATTGGATAAAGTTTACTTGAAAATAAATAAATCTCTAGAACAATTGAATACAAAAACGGAGGATTCTATTATGAGTGAATTAAATTCTTTCAATCGAGAAGAAATCTAACTAATGAGGTCAAAGCCCGAAACAATCGCATATCTTAACGTACAAGAGTATTGTTTTACTAAAAGACAAGTCAAAGGGATAGTAAAAGCAAGTCAGTTTAAATGGCAATTCACATGGTCATTTGGCCGAGGAATATTATTTATAAGTCCTCCCTTAGGGAGAGCTCTAATTGAAAATTCTTTATTAAGATTTCTTTTAAAAAAAGATTATGAGTTAGAGGCAGGTTGTGAATATAAATTTGTTATTTCAGCCAAGTTTTAAGGTCTACATCGCTGGATAAAGTAAATTTGTCATTACAATAATCCTCTAGTATTATCAATGCTGAAATAGCATCCAAGTTTTTATTCATTAAGAAAAACTCTTTTGGGAGAAAAAATTTTAAACCTCTGATTGGGAAAAGTTCAAAAAATCTTTTTTTAGCTCTAAATGTTGTATTTTTCTCTTCAAAAATAATTAGATCTTTCTTTATAAATTTAAGTTTATCTATATTTTCTTTAGAAGTTGTTCCATTACCAATAACAACTTTCGAAATGTTTTCAAAACTATGAAGTGTTTTTACATAATTTGGTAGAAATTCAGTATTGAGAACTATTGCTTTTTCAATTTTTTTCGTATTGATATCAACCAACACTAATCCGCATTTACATTTACCAGGATCAATTGATATCAGCTTAAACATGCAATTTTATAATTTGATAATATTCAAATCAACTATAATTGGATCCGCGGTTTTACTATTTTTTAAAGATATAACTTCCAACCTATATTTAGCATTTTGATTTGTATTTAAAGTATCTCTAAATTTTTTAATAAAGTCTCCTCTTGTAGAAATTTCGTTTGCGATAGATCCTCTTAATTTGATTAGGTCTCTTGTTTTTCTCAACAAAGTTTTAATTTTTGAATTGATATTTTTAAAGTCAAGACCATCAGTTCCCAAGAATTCGCTCGTAATAACTTCCCCTTTTTTTACAATAATTTTATTTTGCAGCAACTCTGGATAAACAATAACAAAATTATCTCCTTTCAACACATTAGTTTCTGATCTTATTAAGAGTATCCAATCACCTTCTTTAGCCGTAACTTTTTCAATTTCAGAAATATCACTTGGTTTCCACAAAAGAATATTTTTCAATTCTTTTTTACTTGGAATTACGATTTTCTGAACATATCTATCCGCACTATTGTAAATTTTGGCTAAATCTGATTTTATATTTGGATTGGAAGAAACTTTAGAAATAAATAAAGTTTGCCCTCTTTTTATTACTACATTTCCTCTTCTAAATTCTTTAATATTACTTTTTAGTTTATTTAATTCTTTTTCTTTATTGTTAATTTTATCTTCGAGCCTCTTTCTTTCTGCCTGCAAAGGAACAAGGGCTTTTTTACTTTCATCTAAAGTTTTTTGCAAAAAAGGAATATCAACAAAAAGTCTTTGTCTAAATTCTTCACTAACCAAAAGCAATAATCCTATTGATATTGCACTTATAAAGGCTCCAGTTATTATCGTTATGAAAGTAGCTGTTTTTTTGGGTCTTAGTTGCAAGATACTAAACCTTGATTTACCAATTTTTGTGCCAAGGAGATCCCCAAATGGTGCAATTAATCCTCCAAGTAATATTAAAAAAATAATTAGAATCCAAGCCACTCTCTTTTACTTATTCGTTTCATCATAATTAATGATGAATCAATTAAATCTTTTCGCAAGAGCTATTGGGTCAAATACCGTTATCTTTTTTCTTTCAATAGTGAGAAGCCCAGAGTCCTTTAAATCTCCTAATAATCTTGTAATCGTAACTCTAGTTGAACCAATAGCTTCTGCGATAGCTTGATGTGAAAGCCTCAAATCTATTGTTATACCTTTTTCACTCGCAACTCCAAAGTCTCTACAAAGAACCATTAAAAAGCTTACTAAACGAGAAGACATATCTCTATGAGTAAGGGTTTCTATCATTGTTTCTGTTTGTAGGATCCTACTTGAAAGCCCCTGTAATAATAATAATCCTACTGATGCATCTTCTTCTATTGCTCTTAAAACTGAATTCGCAGGTGCTGTTATCATTTCAACTCTTGTAAAAGCTATAGAATGATAAAAACGATCAGATCTATGACCAGTTAGAAGAGATAAAACACCAAACAGACTATTCTCTCTCAAAAGAGCAACAGTTATCTCTTCACCTGACTCATAAACTCTTGACAACCTTACTGCTCCTCTTCTTATTAAATAAACTCTTTCTGCAGGATCCCCAGGGAAAAATATTGTTTTCGATCTCTCAACCATTTCAGTGCTTGCACCATCTAACCCTTTTATTACTTCCATCAGAGTTCTGTTGATTGGAAAACGTTCTCCAACAGAATTAATTTTACTTTGTCCGGACAGTTGTGAACTAAAACTGCTGAATCCTCGAGAAGAAGGTAACATAAACATTTTTACTTCTAAAAATTTAAGAAGACACCATGAAATTTCTTGTATCAACAGTAACAATTTTAAATTCTTATTTATTTCTCTGTTAATCTCTCGCTGTCTATAGTAATAATCTCAACATTTTTTTAAGTAAAATTACACTATATGCAGCGTAAATGAATACAACTTATACTCTATATAGAAAAGAAATTCAAAATAATGGTTATTAGTTCACCTAATAGTTATTCCGAAAGTAATCTTGATGTTTTAAAAATAAGTACTGCTAAAGAAAAAAATTTAAAACAATTTACACAAAACGGGCAAATTCAAATCTTTCAATCTCCTTATAGGGGAAGCTATTCATCTATCTTTAGAGACTCCCTAAGAAATGCTGCACTTGGCAGGAAAGTACTTTTAGTTCAATTCATGAAAGGAGGTGTTAAACAAGGTATCACTAATGCAGTTAAGCTTTGTGGAAATTTAACTTGGGTAAGGTCATCACATTCTTTTGATCAATATCATTCTGAAGAAATTGAAAATAATAAAAATTTAAAAAAAAATATTTATGAATCTATTTATGAATTATGGAATTTTTGCAAAAAAGAACTACTGTCAGGTAACTATGATCAAATCATTCTTGATGAAGTTTTTCTTGCAATTGAGATGAAAATTATCAATAAGGATGATTTGATTTCAACACTTGAAAACCGATTTATATTAGGAGATGTAATCCTTACTGGTACAGGTATTCCTAAAGATCTATTATTGATGGCTAACCAAGTTACCGAACTTCGCTCATAAAAACAATGCTTAAAAATGACCTCTGGATAAATCAAAAAGCTTCTGAAGGAATGATAAACCCCTTCCAATCAAATTTAGTGCGACACCTTGAGCCTGACAATAAAAAAAAGCCAGTCTTGAGTTATGGATGTTCTTCTTATGGCTATGACTTAAGACTCTCATCCAAAGAATTTCTAATTTTTAGACATATACCCGGGACAGTAATGAATCCCAAAAAGTTTAATCCAAATAATTTAGAAAAAACTGCTCTGCATCAGGATGATGATGGTGACTTTTTTATTCTCCCTGCTCACTCTTATGGCTTAGGAGTTGCTTTAGAAAAGATGAAAGTGCCAGAGAATATAACTGTAATTTGTATAGGTAAAAGTACTTATGCACGCCTAGGAATTATAGTCAATACTACCCCAGCAGAGGCAGGTTGGGAAGGTCACCTAACTTTAGAATTTAGTAATAGTTCAGGCGCAGATTGCAGAATATATGCAAACGAGGGGATCTGCCAACTACTCTTTTTTGAAGGTGATCCTTGCTCAACAACTTATGAAGATAGAAAAGGCAAATATCAAAACCAACCGGAAAAAGTAACTCTTGCAAAAATTTAAAATGAGTAAAGTTGAGCTAATTTCATTAACTCCTGATGCAGAAAAGACAATGGCTTACATTGCAAGAGTGAGTAATCCAAATAATCAGAAAAATGAGGATTATTCAAAATTGTTGAGTTATTGTATTAAAAATGAACATTGGAGTGTCTTTGAGCAGTCATTTATGACATTACAAATTGAGACCAATAGAGGAATTGCAGCTCAAATTTTAAGACATAGATCATTTACTTTCCAAGAGTTTTCACAGAGATATGCAGATAGTTCTCAATTAGGAAGAATTCCTATACCAGAATTGAGAAGGCAAGATTTCAAAAATAGGCAAAATTCTATTCCAGATCTTCCTGATGAATTAAAAAAAAGATTCAATCAAAAAATTGCTGCACATTTTAAAGCTGCTTCAGAATTATATGAAGATTTACTTGATAAAGGAATAGCTAAAGAATGTGCGAGGTTTGTTTTGCCATTGGCAACGCCAACCAGAATCTATATGTCTGGATCATGCAGATCGTGGATACATTATATTCATTTAAGATCAGCTCATGGTACCCAAGAAGAACACAAGTCGATTGCCCTAAGTTGCAAGTCTATTTTCAAAAAAAGTTTTCCAACTGTATCAAAATCTCTAGATTGGTAATAATTATCCATGACTACGAGGTCCAACTTCAGGATTCTTATTTTCTTTGACAACTGAAAAGTCAGAATTAAGAAGTCCATCATAAGATTTTGCCTCTTTGCTAATATTATCGATAGAATTCCTGATTATTTTTTCTTCTTGTTTACCAATCAAGGTAGATTTTAAATTTCCTTGTCTATCAAAGAAATTAACTTGAGGTATTCCATTGACCCCAAATTTCTGGATATAGAAATCCCATTTTTTATTATCAACATTTAGAAAAACAAAATTTATATCTTTCTCATACTCCTCTTTTAAAGAAGATACTCTTGGAGCCATTTCTTTGCAAACTTCACACCACTCAGCATAAAATTCAAGAAAAGTAGGTTTATTATTATTAAAAGCTATTTCAGGATCAACAGATAATTCTCCAAAACTCTTAAGGAGGTAACTTGATTGAAAAAAGAGATTTCTAAAAAAAATCAAAGAAATAATGACAACAACAATAAACAAAAAAAGTATTGCTTTTAAGCTTTTATTTAAAAGTGGTTGTCTACCCTCAGATTGCACTATGAATTCATAAATCTCTCAAAACATTTTAGATAAGTTGAACAAATAAAGAGAATTTAAATCCTTCGCTTTTAATCAACTGATAAAATAAGAAAAAGATAATGTGACGAATATCTTAAAATCCTGAAATCTCATTATGCAATCAATCTTTGGAACTGATGGAATTAGAGGGAGATTTAATGAAGACATAACTTATGCTTTAGCTTATAAAGTTGGCTATGCTCTTGGTCTGACTTTAGAAAATGATAATCCAGTATTAATTGGTAGAGATACTAGGATTAGTGGAGATATTCTGCTTCAAGCGATAGCCAAGGGTATCAATGCAAGTGGCAAGAAATTTATAAATCTTGGAATTTGCCCTACCCCAGCTATTCCTTTTCTAATAAAAAAAGAGAACCTAAGTAGCGGAATAATGATATCTGCCAGTCATAATCCGCCGTCATATAATGGCATAAAAATCTTTGATAATAATGGTCAGAAAATCTCTAAAAATTATGAAAATAAAATTCAAAAATTAATTAAAAAGATCAATCATAATAGATCATATCCTACAGATGAGATCTTTCTTCAAGCAAACCAAGAGCTTATGGATATTTATATACAAAGCCTAATACAAACAATGGGGGGAGAAAAATTAAGTGGTATGAAAATAATATTAGACACATGCTATGGATCAGCGACAACTTGCGCAAAAAATATTTTTCAAAATCTTGACGCAGATGTAAGAGTTATCAATAACTCTAAAAATGGATTAAAAATTAATATGAATTGTGGTTCTACTAATCTCGAACCATTAAAAAAAGCTTTAACAGAGAATCCTGCAGACATGGGATTTAGTTTTGATGGCGATGCAGACAGAGTAATAGGGTTAGATTCTTTAGGTAATATATTGAATGGAGACCATATCCTTTTTTTATGGGGTAGAGAACTTAAAGAACAAAAAATTCTTACAAATAATTTACTGATATCAACTCAAATGTCAAATATAGCTTTTGAAAAGGCTTGGAACAACCTTGGTGGGATACTATATAGAACTGATGTTGGAGATAAAAACGTTTATGATGCCATAAAGGAGAAAAACGCTATTTTAGGAGGTGAGCAGTCAGGACATATACTCTCAAAAATAAATAATTTTTCTGGAGATGGAATACTAACTGCACTTCAAATTTCTAAATACTGTAAACAGAAAAATATTACTTTAAAAGATTGGCTTAAAAGTAGTTTTGACCCTTATCCTCAGATACTAACCAAAATTAATATAGAATCTGATTTTAATAAAATGAATCAGAAAAATAAACACTTAATTAATCAAACTATAGATAATTACCAAGCAATTTATTCCGATGATTGTAGAGTTTACATAAGGCCTAGCGGCACTGAACCCCTAGTTCGAGTGCTCGTAGAGGCAGAAGACAAGAAGAAAGTCCATTTTTTATCAAAGGAAATAACAAATAAACTAAGTTTGGATATTAATAAAATACTAAATAAATTTTGAATCAGATTTTCATATAAATCATCTCAAAAATATCAAATTCATTATTAATTACATATTTCTCCCTATTAGTTTGAATTCTATTTGGATTAAAACTTGTAGAATAATTAAAATCATTTTTATCTATTTTTTTAAGATTTAAATTACTTGATAAAGTGAAATCCATATATTTGAATAATTCCTCTACATCAGTTTTTATAAAAATGAAAGCACCTTTCTTAATTGAAATTGAGAGTGTGTTAATAAAATCTGACTGAATTACACGCCTTTTATAATGTCTTTTCTTGAACCATGGATCTGGGAAATTAAAGGAAATACTTTTTAAATTATTTAATATAAATTGGCTTTGGACATCACTTAAAATTTTATTAGCATTGCCAAACACAAAATATAAGTTTTCAATTTTACTTTCTCGCAATTTTACTTTAGCTGTTTTTACCAATCTCTCACGAATTTCAATTCCTAAATAATTCCAGTTGGTATTAACTAAAGCTAAATTGAATAAAAACTCACCAGTGGCACAACCAATATCTAAATGAAGATTCAATTCAGAATCATTAAACATTTCTTTCAAAGAGATAATTTTCTCAAATTTATCAAAATTATTACTTAGGGGATTAACATGCTGTCTCATGAAATAATAAACTTATTTCTCGTAAGTAATACAAAGATGCATAATATTCATAACTATGACAATACTAAGTTAAATAGTAACAGTTTGATGTTTAATGATTATGTATTTAAAAAGAAAAAGTTTTGAACGTTTTTAATCAACTTTCTATTTGGCTATCTTTTCAACTTTCAATAATTTTTCTCATTGGAATTCCCATTTCATTACTATTGTGGTCAATTAAAAAAAAGAATAAACCTGTTAATAAACTTATATCTATTTATTGGAAAACATCCCTTTTATTTTTTATAAGCCTTTTACTGTTAATAGGGAAATATAATTATGCCCTGCTCATTACAAATATTTCATTATTTTTAATGACAATTTCAGTTTGGTTTTGGAATGATATTAATGATGAATTAAAAGAATATGATTTTTCATATTCCCTTGCCACAACTACAAAAGTATGGAGATGGTCTCTTACGTTTATATCTTTAAATTTCTTAATTCAAAGTTTACAAAACTTTAGCTGTTTATCTTTTATAAATTCCGATGCGTGTAAAATTTGGCTTCAGCCCTCTTCAAATTTCTATTTCATAATCAAAAATATATTTAATTTTTTCTTCGGGGCTAACTTTACTCTTCCAATAGCAAAATTTTTAGGATTGTTTTCATTATTTATTTATATTTTAGGCTTTATTCAATGGTCAATAATTAAATTACCTAAGAATGGAAGAAACTCTTGCTTCTCACAGAATGGGAGAAATTGATTTAAGAAAAAATTTAAGAGAATAAGATCAAAGATATTTAATAATATTCTTTAACTATCAGGGTAAATTATAAAAAAAATTACAAAGAATAATTAGAAATAACTATTTTAAAAGGTTTTATTACTTCAACTATTAATTTAATTGAATTAGATTTAATAAAAAAGTTATTGAATTAAGGGATATACTTATAAACTTTAAACTTTTAAAATCACCCTTATAGGAAGACAAAGATTAATTAATAAGAGAAAAAAGCAACTTAGTTTTCTTTTTAAATTAATTAAATTTAACTTAAGAAAATTCAAGGTTAATAATATTTGAACATCTTTTGCATAATTTTGTATTTTGGATTCCTGTAAAAGTTTCTTTTTGATAATGCCAACATCTATCACATTTTTGACCATCAGCCCTACAAATTTGGATCTTTCCAAACTTGTTATCATCGATAATTAGTGAATTATCAGCCAAATCGGATACTAATTGGAAATTTGAAACTATAAGCCAATCCCTAAATAAATCTACATCCTCATTACCAAATTTTTCTAGCCAAATTAGAGAATCTTTTACAACTTTATCTTCAGGTAAATAATTAACTTTTGTTTCTAAAGCTGCTCCAATCATTTGTTGGTTTCTACATCCTTCTATAGCTTTGTTAATTTCGACTCTCAAATTTCTCAAATTTGCGATGTTTTCATTGAGAGTTTGATTTTTCCATGACTGTGAAAAAATTGGCCATCCTCTTTGAAATACAGATTTTTCTTTAGTTGAATATGGAATATTTTGCCAAATATCTTCAGCCATATGACAAAGCACTGGAGAAATAAGTACGGCTAAATTTTCAACAACTTTTGACATGACGAACTGACAAGATCTTCTCCTAAATTGTGATTTTGAACTTACATATAATCTATCCTTAGCAATATCCAAATAAAAATTTGATAGATCTATAACGCAAAAACTTTGCAAAATTTGGAAAAATTTGGAAAATTCATAATTTTCATAAGCATTTGATATTTGATCTGTAACCTCAACTAATCTGCCTAACATCCATTGATCTAAGAGGGGCAGTTGATCAATTTCAAAACTATCAATTTTAGGATCATAATCATGAATATTACCTAGAAGATATCTTGCAGTATTACGAACTTTTCTATAAACGTCTGAAAGTTGCTTGAGTATATTGGAACCTATTGGAACATCTACTGAATAATCTACAGAGCTTACCCATAGCCTTAAAACATCAGCACCATATGCAGGATCAGTTTTTTTATTATTACCTCCATTAATAATTATGTTTGGATCAACAACATTTCCTAAAGATTTGCTCATTTTTCTTCCGTTTTCATCAAGTGCAAAACCATGAGTTAAAACTTTCTTATATGGAGGCTTATTATTGACTGCAACAGATGTTAATAAAGAAGACTGAAACCATCCTCGATGTTGATCTGAGCCCTCTAAATAAAGATCTGCTGGATACTTTAATTCACTTCTTAGTTCACATACTGCGGCCCAGCTAGATCCAGAATCGAACCAAACATCCATTGTATCTGTTCCTTTTTTCCAAAGATCAGATTCTTTTGCATAATTTTCTGGCAAAAGATTCTTAACATCCCAATCCCACCAAATATCTGCTCCATGTTCACTAAAAAGTTCTTGAATATGATTAATTATCTCCTTGTTAAGGAGAATATCATTACCATTTTTTTTATAAAAAACTGGAATAGGGACTCCCCATGACCTTTGTCTAGAAATACACCAATCTCCTCTACCAACAACCATAGAATAAATTCTTTTCTTTCCAGTCTCTGGCATCCATTCAACATCTTCGATTGCCTTTAATGCAGATGATCTAAAGCCATTTACAGATGCAAACCATTGTTCTGTTGCCCTAAAAATAGTTGGTTTTTTGGTTCTCCAATCATAGGGATATCTATGCTTATAATTTTCTTGTAATAAAAGCAAATTATTTCCTTTTAAATGTTTAATAATTAAATCATTTGCATCTTTCAGGACATTTGATCCTTTGAATTGACCAGAATATTCATTTAAGTTACCTTTTTCATCAACGACACATGTTATTGGTAAATCATATTTTTGACCCACATTAAAATCATCTATCCCATGACCAGGCGCAGTATGAACAATTCCAGTCCCTGATTCTGTAGTAATATAATCTCCTCCAATTACAATTCTGCAATTTTTATTCCTAGAGGGATGTTGATATTCAATATTTTCCAATTTGGAGCCTTGAACCTCTAAAAGCACCTTGAAATCTTTATTAAATTTCTTACTTATTTCAGAAAATAAATCCTCAGCAAAAAGGTAAATTTTCTTCCCTTCATCGATAGCAAAAACGTACTTTATTTTTGGATTTACTGCAACTGCTTCATTTGCAGGTATAGTCCAAGGAGTTGTGGTCCAGATAGTTATAAAAGAATTATTTTGAAAAAAATCTTTTTTGATATTAAGGTTTTCTTGGATGAAATTTAATAAAATTTCCTCAGGTATTTTAGTGATTTTTAATGAAACATAAATACTTTTTGAATAATGTTGATCAGGGTATTCCAATTCAGCTTCTGCAAGTGCAGTCCTTGAACTTGGACTCCAATGTACAGGTTTAAGACCTCGATATATATAGCCATTTAAAAACATTTTCCCAAATACTCCAATCTGAGCAGATTCATAACTTTTCTTAAGAGTTAAGTAAGGGTTATTCCAATCTCCCCATATGCCCCATCTTTTGAAACCCTCCTTCTGATTATTAATTTGGATATAGGCATAATCTGTTGCTTTTTTTCTTAAATCTAGAATGTTAAGATTCTTCCTTTCATCAGATTTTAAATTCTGTAGAACTTTTAATTCAATAGGTAATCCATGACAGTCCCAACCAGGTACGAAGTGAACCCTAAATCTTCTTAAGGTTTTATACTTATTTATTATGTCTTTTAAAACTTTATTAAGAGCATGACCCATATGAAGAGCTCCATTTGCATAAGGAGGGCCATCATGTAATGTAAATATTTCTCCTGAATTGCTTGAACCTAATTGGAAATCAATATCATTGTTAGCCCAAAAATTCTGTATCTCAGGTTCTCTTACAACCGAGTTAGCACGCATTGAGAAGTCAGTTTTTAATAAATTTAAAGTTTCTTTGTAAGAAAAGTTTGATTTTTGTTCTTTGCTATTTTGAGATTTCATACGACGATATAAGAAATATTGGTGATCAAAAGAATTATTTAAATAAATCTAATTCATTATATTCTTTCTTAATTGACCTGTAGTATTTTTGGGATGTTTCAAATAACCAATTTGTTTGATTTCAGACTTTTATATTATCATTCTTATCATTTCTCACCCACTTCTTTTGGGTTGAGTTTTTAATATTGCTACCAAAATTAAAAAGATTTGAAGGTTTTTTGAAATCACCATATACCAGGTTAATCGATTCTAATATTTTCAAAAAGTTATTTTTAAACTCCAAAAAGGTACTTAATTTTTTCTTTTCGTTATCTGTCAATTGGTACCATCTAGATAAAAAAAGCTCTACTAGATAAAAAATAACTAGTACTGTTAAAAAAAGGAAAATTACAAAAAATGATTCATCTAGAATTTTATTTTTAATTATTAATATCAAACCTATTAATAAATTTAAAAAAGCTTTTATTAAGTCTTTTGGTTTGCCGAGCTCAAGATAAATTATCGGTACAGTTAGAAAAATAGTGCCAACTAAAATATAAAAAATTCCCAAATAAAATATCGAACTATTCATTAAATTAAATACTTAATTAAATTATAAGAGTTTATATAAATAAACAAACTATCTATCAGAGTTTCCTTAAGTGCGGTCGGGGAGACTTGAACTCCCACACCCGAAGATACGAGTACCTAAAACTCGCGCGTCTACCAATTCCGCCACGACCGCTCAAATAAGATAATAATTGAAAGAGGTTTATTTTAAAAATTTTTTTTCTTAAGATGATTAATTTGACACATTAAAATCTCTTTAAAAAAATTTTTATGTTTGAGCATGCAATCATCTTAAAATATTAGTTATATTACTTAAAGAATATAAGAAACTATTTCAAACTTAATCAGTAAAAATACAACGGAAAATTCTAATTCTTCAAAAACATTTAATTGGCAAAAAGAGATTAAAAATTACGTAGATCCGCCAAGTTTTTGGAATCCAACATTAGGTTTATTTTTTGGCGGTTATTTTCTTGCTTTTCTTAGCATATGGCAATGGTATAGAGGTGTTTGGCCTTTACCTTTACTTGTAGCTACTGCGTTTTTAGCTTTACATATTGAGGGTACTGTTATTCATGATGCCTGTCATAAAGCTGCTCATCCAGTACCTTGGATAAATCAAGCAATGGGCCATGGCTCAGCTATTCTATTAGGGTTTAGTTTCCCAGTTTTTACGAGAGTTCATTTACAACATCACATACACGTAAATCACCCCAAAAATGATCCAGATCATATTGTCAGTACTTTTGGTCCAATTTGGCTAATTGCTCCAAGATTTTTTTATCATGAAGTTTTTTTCTTTCAAAGAAAACTTTGGCGAAGATATGAATTGCTACAATGGGGAATTGAAAGATCCATATTCATAACGATTATCTTGGCAGGTTTGAAATTTGACTTTATGAATTTAATTTATAACTTATGGTTCGGCCCAGCATTAATGGTAGGAGTCACGTTAGGAATATTTTTTGATTATTTACCTCATAGACCATTTCGATCAAGAAATAAATGGATAAATTCTCGAGTTTATCCAAGCAAATTTATGAATTTATTAATAATGGGACAAAATTACCACCTCATTCATCATCTTTGGCCTTCGATTCCTTGGTTTGAGTACAAAATAGCTTATGAAAAAACTAAGCCTTTATTGGATAAAAAAGGCTCCCCTCAAAGGGTAGGGATATTTGAAAGTAAAGAAGACATTTTTAACTTTATTTATGATTTATTAATAGGTGTAAGGAGTCATAGCAAAAAGAGGGGAAAAATAAGAAAAATTATAAATTTATATCCAGGCTTTAAAATAAAAAAATTTTTATTAAGGATAGTCAACAAAACATTTATTGGAAGCAACTAACTTACTCATTCATTAATAATTTTTGGTACTTTAAAATACTTGTCTTCTCTCGATGGACCCAATTCTAAAAGTTCTTCATTGCAATCAGAATTTTTCTTTTCGTCTTTTCTAAATACATTTACAACCTCAATAGCTCTTGTTGTACAGGGGACATCATCTGTGTCAATTTTTTCAAGTTGTCTTATATAATCTAATATCTTTTCTAATTGTTCTACATGATTATTAATTTCATTCTCGTTGAGTTCTAATCTCGCCAAATGAGCAACTTTTTTTACTTCCTCTTTATTTATTTTTGTCATACTTTTAATATTTCTCTTTAATAATAGTTTATTAAGAACAACTTATTTACATATCCTTTGAATTTCAAATAATTTAAAAAAAATTATCACATTTTTTTGAAAATCAATATCAATTCATAGCCTTAATTATTTTTCTCAGCTAAATATGATATTAGATAGATATTAAAAAATAGAAGAAGAATTATTTCCAAAAAATTTTTTTTATCGGCACTCTAAAC
Source organism: uncultured Prochlorococcus sp. (assembly GCA_902538515.1). Classification (GTDB taxonomy): domain Bacteria; phylum Cyanobacteriota; class Cyanobacteriia; order PCC-6307; family Cyanobiaceae; genus Prochlorococcus_A. The sequence continues at coordinate 24,360 of CACBFH010000007.1, forward strand.
TTGTTGCTCCTGATTTAATAGGCTGTCACCTCATAAAAAAAAATAATGAGATAGATCAAGTTAAAGGGGTGATTGTTGAAACTGAAGCTTATTCACAGGAAGAAGAGGCCTGTCATGGCTACCGCAAAATGACTGAATCAAATAAATCATTATTTGGCAAACCTGGCACATTTTATATTTACAAATCTTATGGCATTCATCATTGTTTAAACATAGTTACTGATAAAGAAAATTTTGCGAGTGGTGTCTTGATAAGATCAGTTTTTATATCTAATAAAAATGAAAGATTAGCTTCTGGACCTGGCCTGGTAACTAAAACATTCAGTGTAGACATTTCATTTAACTCACTTGAAGTTCTTAATAACAAATCTTTATGGATTTCTCCACGAGACTTCACTCTAGAAGAAAAAGATTTTATTCAAACTACGAGAATTGGCATATCAAAGGCAAAAAATATAAAATGGCGTTGGTATCTCAAAAATAGTAGGAGTGTAAGTAAAAGATTAAAAGGTGACAGAACACCTAAATTTAAATAATCATTTATCTTTTTAAGCGTAATGCAAATTTGGCCTCATAAACATATCCACACACTAGCTAATTTTTCAATTAAAGATTATGAGTCAGTATTTGAATTAGCTAATAGATTTGATGCACTAAAGAATGCAGGCACAAAAAAGATACCGGCCTTACAAGGAACTTTGGTAACGTCTTTATTTTTTGAAGCTAGTACAAGAACAAAAAATAGTTTTGAGCTTGCAGCAAAAAGACTTTCTGCTGATGTCCAAACCTTTGCGCCATCTTCCAGCTCTTTAACAAAAGGCGAAACAATAATTGATACAGCCATAACTTATTCTGCTATGGGTGCGGATACATTAGTTATCAGACATTCATCAAGTTACATAACCTTTGAAATCGCAAAAAAACTTGATGCAATAAATTCCAAGACTTCGGTTCTTAATGCAGGCGATGGATTACATAGTCACCCCAGCCAAGGATTGCTTGACATCTATACATTGATAAAATTCTTTTCCCAAAAAACACTGAATCCAGAGGTTTTAAATTCCAAAAAAATTTTAATAATTGGAGACGTTAATCATTCAAGAGTTGCCAGGTCAAATCTTTGGGCTTTAAGTGCATTCGGCGCCGATATAATCTTATGTGGTCCTAAGACATTGATACCTGACGAATTTATCAATTTTTTAAAAAACCCCGCGCCAAATCAAACAGAAGATCCTGTTAAATCAAGAGGTTCCATAACAATTTCTAGATCATTGGAAGAATCAATAAAAATTGCAGATGCGATTATTGTTTTAAGACTCCAGAAAGAGAGAATGATGGAAAATTTACTAAGTAGCATTGATTCATATAGTTTGGATTATGGCTTAACCCCAGAGAAATTATCTTTAAATAACAAAGAAATTCCAATTTTACATCCTGGTCCTATTAACAGAGATATTGAAATAAGTAGCAAAGTGGTAGATCGATATCCTAATTGCTTAATTAATAACCAAGTTGCAAATGGTATTCCTATAAGAATGGCTTTGCTTTATCTATTACAAAAACACAACAAGTAAATTTATAGCAACTTCAGACTTTCAGTAAAGAAACCATAAAATAATCCCAATCTTAAAGAGTCTAATAAAAGTACTAAAAATTTCTTTTTCTTTTCGAATCTAAAATTTCTTCTAAGAACTATTAAAAACTCAATAAAAACTACTGATATGAAAGCAGCTACTGGATCCATGAGTTCCACAACGGCACTTACCATACCAAGAGAACTTCCAAAAAAGTAGCCGATTAAAATTGTAATCAATGATATTGAATATCTTCTCCATGGATTATTAGCCCAAATACTTAATGTCTGAATATTTTCCACAATTTTTAGCTGAAATTTTGTCTTTTGAGGTTTAACAACCATTTTGCATTAAACTAAGCAGCCTCAGAGTTTGATTGAATTTTAGTATTTCCTTCTATTAATTCAAGTAATGCTTCCAACTGAGCCATTAATCCTCTTAATTCGCCTGGTTCAGGGAGAAGGTCATCTTCTTTTATTCCTAAATGCATTTCTCTGAGCTCTTGCCTTAAATAGCGTATGTGACTAATGACTTGCTCTCTTTTGGTTTGCGACATGATATCGATTTTATCATATATTTTAAAAAAGAATATTTTTGAAAATGAGAGTTTGCATGTTTATAACTGAGAATGAAGATAAATGACTTAACAACAATTTAAAAAGATTATGAAAATCGAAAATTATAATATCCTTGAAAATATGTACTTAATTCTTTAGTCAATTTTTAAATAATTACTTGAGGCTTTATTATTAGAAAGTATTGACTTTACTCAATATGAAATTCATTTCTGAAAATAAAATAAGCGAGGAACTAGTGAATTCTTTTGATGAAAAAATGACCCTTGAGCTCGCTAAAAGGCTAGAGGAAGACAATTATAATACTCCATTTGATGGATTAAAAGACTGGCACTTACTGAGGGCTCTTGCAATCAATAGACCTGAATTGACCACTAATTATACTCATCTCCTTGATCAGGAACCTTTCGATGAAAATTAAAAGTAAGGACTCCAAAATAAAGGTTCTTTTATTAATAACTGGAAGTATCGCAGCTGTAAGAATTCCATTATTAGTTAGCCAATTAACGAAAGAAAATTATGAAATAAGATGCGTTTTATCAAAAAATGCAGAAAAATTAATAAAGCCTCTTTCTCTTTCTATTCTAAGTAGAAACCCGTGCATTTTAGAAAATGATCAATGGTCAAATAGTCAATCAACACCTCTTCACATAGAACTAAGTAATTGGGCTGATATTTTAATCATTGCGCCTTTAACAGCGACAACATTAGCAAAATGGGTAACTGGAAATGCAGAGGGATTGATCCCAAGCATCTTAATAGCAAATATAAAGCCAATTATTGTTGCACCAGCAATGAATACACAAATGTGGCTAAATAAAGCTGTCCAAAAAAATTATGAGAATTTACAAAATTACGAAAATGTTTTGTCTTTGCAACCAAGTGAAGGCCTCTTAGCATGTGATGTTATTGGCATCGGTAAGATACCTCCAAATGATCTAATCCAGTTAGCTCTTGAATTTATAGCTTCAAACAAACAAAATGAATATCGCAAAGATTTACTTAATAAAGAAATTTTAATAACCGGAGGGTGTACCTCAGAGAAAATTGACGCGGCAAGACACATTACTAACAAAAGTTCTGGAGCTATGGGCCTACTTCTTTCTCAAGTAGCGAGGTTCAGAGGAGCACAAGTAAAATATGTTCATGGGCCTCTGAAAATAAATAAGAATCTTTCTGATGGAATAAAAAGATATGAAATTGAAAATAGTGTTGATTTAATTAGGGAACTTAATAATGAAATATCAAATTGCGATTATTTTTTCATGAATGCAGCAGTATCTGATTTCAAAGTAACCTCTGATACTTCAGATAAAATTCCAAAAAATCAAATTAATGCTCATTTGAATCAAAACTTTGAGCTTGTCCCAGATATTTTAAAATTAATTAGTAAATCAAAAAAAGAAAACCAAATTTTTGTAGGCTTTTGTGCTTTTACAGGATCTATTGAAGAAGCACGAATGACAATTAAAGAAAAGATTATTCAAAAGGGTTGTGATTATTTATTCGCAAATCCAATTGATATTGAAGGTCAAGGATTTGGTTTTTTAGCGCAAAATGAAGGTTGGCTATTCGATAAAAAAAATATGGAATACTATATGAAAAAAACATCTAAAGTTGATTTAGCAAATAAATTAATAACTCAAGTTATTTCAGAAAAAAATTAAAAAAAAATTTTTTATTTGTATTTTTTTGTAATCTTAATCATTAAAAATAATGTGATAGCTTAAAATGATTCAAGTTTTCAAAAATCAAAAAAGCTACGGGTTGTTTCGAGGATTTAAAAGTCCTATCTAATACGGTCTTTTCTCTTGTAATATCCGTACTGAACTATTTAGGTGACCATTAATCAATCGTCACATAACTTTACTGCAACTTTAATTATGAGAATTCGTTCTTTCTTAGCTTTTGTTATTTCACTTTGTATAACTTTTGCTTTCGTACCTGATAAAACATTTGCTTTTTCTGAAAGAGGAAATGCACAATTCACAGATGTCGTTAACACAGGAAAAGCTAATGACTGTCCTACATTAGACTCATCTCTTGTTGGAACAATATCCTTAGGAAATGGAGATAGCCTTAGAGGAATATGCATGCATCCCACAGAAGTTTATGTAAAAGTGCCAGGAACAAAAAGAAAAGCTGCAGAATTTGTTTCTACAAAAATTATTAGTCCTAGAAATAACACCACAGTGACAGAAGTTTATGGAGATATAGACTCAGGAACTTTCACCGAAAAAGGTGGTATTGATTTTCAACTTATAACTGTATTAACTCCTGGTGGCTTGGAAGTACCATTTGCATTTTCAGCAAAAGATCTTACAGCTGATTTACCTTCATCTATAGAGCCTGGTATTGAGGTTAGTGGTTCAACATTTACACCTAACTATAGAACTGGTGATTTTCTTGATCCTAAAGCAAGAGCTAAAAATACTGGTGTTGAATATGCTCAAGGTTTAGTTGCATTAGGAGGAGATGATGAAGAACTTGCCAAAGAAAATATTAAAGTTGATGTAAATGGTACTGGGGTTATTACTCTTTCAATCAATAATGTAGATTCTGACACAGATGAATTTACTGGTACTTTTGAAGCTATCCAACCTTCAGATACAGACATGGGATCAAAAGATCCACTTGATGTAAAAATAATTGGAGAGCTTTACGGAAGAAAGGCATAAAACCTACTTAAGAGAAAAAGAGGGTTAAACCCCTCTTTTTTTTTCAAAATTTTTCTTTATCAATTTAAAAAATGGAATTACAACAAAAAACTAAAACAGATACTAATGGACTAATACCGCCTTATGGAGGGGAACTAAAAAATTTAATTATCAAAGATAATAGCCTTAAAAATGATCTTATCTCTAAAGCTACTTATGAGTTTGAATGTAGCGAGAGAAATGCATGTGATGTAGAACTTTTGATGGTTGGTGCTTTTTCTCCTTTGGAAGGTTTTATGGATGAAAATAACTACAAATCAGTTATTAAAAATAACAGAGAAACAGGCGGTTTACTTTTTGGCTTACCTATTGTCTTCGATTCAAATAACGAAAAAGTAAAAGCTGGAGAAACAATATTGCTTTCCTACAAAAACCAAAAAATTGCACTTTTGGAAGTAAGTTCTATTTGGGAGCCTGACAAATCTTTAGAAGCTGAACTTTGTTATGGCACCAATTCTTTAGATCATCCTGCTGTTAAGATGATTTTTAATGAGAGGGGAAGATTTTATTTAGGAGGGAAAATTTATGGTTTCGAACTACCAGTTAGAGAATTTCCCTGCAAAACCCCAGAAGAAGTTAGATCTACACTGCCATCAAATCATGATGTAGTTGCATTTCAATGCAGAAATCCAATTCATAGAGCACATTATGAGTTGTTTACTAATGCCTTACTCTCAGATAATGTTTCTTCTAAATCAGTGGTTTTAGTACATCCAACCTGTGGCCCAACTCAACAAGATGATATTCCTGGAAAAGTTAGATATTTGACCTATAAAGAATTAGAAGAGGAAATATCTGATGAAAGAATAAAATGGGCTTTTTTACCTTATTCAATGCATATGGCAGGGCCAAGAGAAGCTCTTCAACATATGATAATCAGAAGAAATTACGGCTGTACCCATTTCATTATTGGTAGGGATATGGCTGGTTGTAAGTCATCATTAACTGGTGAAGATTTTTATGGCCCATATGACGCTCAGAATTTTGCTAATAGGTGTGCAGATGAATTGATGATGCAGACTGTTCCTTCAAAAAATTTAGTTTACACGAAGGAAAAAGGATACATAACTGCTGAAGAAGCTAAAGAATTTAATTATGAAATTATGAAACTTAGTGGTACTGAATTTAGAAAGAAATTGAGGAATGGCGAACCAATTCCTGAATGGTTTGCATTTAAAAGTGTAGTAGATGTTCTAAGACGCTCTTAATATTGTTTTATTAATAGTATTATAGATTTATTAAAGATTTTTTATCGTGAACAAACGTTGGAGAAACGTAGGACTTTATGTCCTAGCTGCTATTACTGTAATTTTCATTGGTACTTCTGTTTTTGATAAACCTAGTACTGAAAGTTCCACAAAGACCTTGAGATATAGTGATTTTATAGAGGCGGTACAAGATAAAGAAATCAGTAGAGTCCTAATATCTCCAGATAATGCCACAGCTCAAGTTGTTGAAAATGATGGGAGTAGGTCTGAGGTCAACTTAGCTCCTGACAAAGATTTATTAAAAATACTTACTGAGAATAATGTAGATATAGCTGTAACCCCTACAAAACTAGCCAATCCATGGCAACAGGCTTTAAGTAGTTTGATTTTCCCAGTACTTTTAATTGGAGGACTATTTTTTCTTTTCAGAAGATCTCAAAGCGGAAATCCTGGAGGTGGTAATCCTGCCATGAGTTTCGGTAAGAGTAAAGCCAGACTACAAATGGAACCTTCTACACAGGTAACCTTCTCAGATGTTGCTGGTGTAGAGGGTGCAAAATTAGAACTTACTGAAGTTGTAGATTTTCTTAAAAGCCCAGATAGATTTACTGCAGTAGGAGCAAAAATTCCAAAAGGAGTACTTCTTGTTGGTCCTCCTGGCACAGGAAAAACATTATTAGCAAAAGCTGTGGCAGGAGAAGCGGGTGTTCCTTTTTTCTCAATATCAGGTTCAGAATTTGTAGAAATGTTTGTTGGAGTTGGTGCTAGCAGAGTTAGAGATCTTTTTGAGCAAGCTAAAAAAAATGCTCCTTGTATTGTATTCATTGACGAAATAGATGCTGTTGGAAGACAAAGAGGTGCTGGTATGGGTGGAGGAAATGATGAAAGAGAACAAACGTTAAATCAACTTCTAACTGAAATGGATGGTTTCGAAGGTAATTCAGGAATAATAATAGTAGCTGCGACAAACAGACCTGATGTCTTAGATTCAGCTCTAATGCGTCCTGGAAGATTTGATAGACAGGTAACAGTTGACAGACCAGACTACGCTGGAAGATTACAAATTTTAAATGTTCATGCGAAAGATAAAACTCTTTCAAAAGATGTTGACTTAGACAAAGTTGCTAGAAGAACACCAGGTTTTACTGGTGCAGATTTAGCTAATCTTTTAAATGAAGCAGCAATATTAGCAGCTAGAAAAGATTTAGATAAAGTAAGTAATGATGAAGTCGGTGATGCTATCGAAAGAGTTATGGCTGGTCCAGAAAAGAAAGATAGAGTTATTAGTGACAAGAAAAAAGAATTAGTTGCTTATCACGAAGCTGGACATGCACTCGTAGGTGCATTAATGCCTGATTATGATCCTGTAGCAAAAGTTTCAATAATTCCTAGAGGTCAAGCTGGAGGTTTAACCTTCTTTACTCCAAGTGAAGAAAGAATGGAATCAGGTCTTTACTCTCGTTCTTACCTTCAAAATCAAATGGCTGTAGCACTTGGTGGAAGGGTTGCTGAAGAGATTGTATATGGAGAAGAAGAGGTAACAACTGGAGCTTCAAATGATTTACAACAAGTTGCCAATGTAGCAAGACAAATGATCACTAAATTTGGCATGAGTGACAAAATAGGTCCAGTTGCTCTAGGTCAATCCCAAGGTGGAATGTTTCTAGGAAGAGATATGAGCTCTACAAGAGATTTCTCTGAAGACACGGCCGCAACAATTGATGTAGAGGTCTCAGAACTTGTTGATGTTGCCTATAAAAGAGCTACAAAAGTTTTATCAGATAACAGAACAGTTCTAGACGAAATGGCTCAAATGCTAATTGAAATGGAAACTATAGATACTGAAGATATTCAAAATTTGCTTAACCGCTCAGAAGTTAAAGTCGCAAACTATATTTAATCGCGAAAGTTTAAATTTTTAATGAATAATAAAGAAGATTCTTTTTCGGAGTTCCTGAAAACTGAGTCTTTTTTTTTACTTATAAAACCTGAGGATAATATTTACTCAAATACCTCTATAAGAAATTCATTTTTTGAAGAATTAGAATACTTAGTAAAATTAGGATTAAAGAATATTGAAATAAGTTGGTCTAACAACGAAAATTGGTTCGATTTTGTATCCGATATTAAAATTAAATATCCAAGAATTAATTTAGGCTCCGCCTCCATAGTTAATAAGCAATCAATAGAAGATTCTTTAAAAATTGGATTAAATTTTTCGATGATGAAATTTTGGGATAAAGATCTTTTCAATTATGCGCAGTCAAAAAGTTATTTATTAATTCCTGGAATTAATAATTTAAAAGATCTTAAGGAAGCGATAGATTTAAATTGCAAAATTATCAAAATTTACCCAATAAACAGTAAAAATAGTTCGATAGATATACTCAACTATACAAATATTGATTTCATTGCTGCTGGAGGACTATCAATCAATGATTTAAAAACTTATAAATCTTTAGGGTATAAAGCAGTCGTAATTGGAGATAAAGCTATCAAAAATAAAAAATTTGATCCAAAAATATTTGAATGGCTCAAAAATAATTAAATCAAAGATAAATATAATTTATTCAAGAAAAATACTACTTATTTATTAAGTCACATTGAGCATGATTTAGAAGCAAATGATCAGCAAGTACTAGAGCTACCATAGCATCAACCATGGGAACTGCTCTTGGTAGAACGCATGGATCGTGCCTCCCTTTTGCTTTCATAAGTACTTCTTTACCTTCAGCATTTACTGTTTTCTGTTCTTTCCCGATGGTTGCTGTAGGTTTAAAAGCTATCTTCATCTCGATATTTTCACCATTACTTATTCCGCCCTGTATACCTCCTGAATTGTTTGATGTTGTTCTTAACTTACTAATATCATCAGACTTGATGAATGCATCATTATGTTCGCTTCCTTTTAAATAAGTTCCAGAGAAACCTGAACCTATTTCAAAGCCTTTCGTGGCAGGCAAAGACATCAAAGCCTTTGCTAAATCAGCTTCTAATTTATCAAAAACTGGCATTCCAAGACCCGAGGGAACATTCCTTACTAGACATTCAATAACACCGCCGCAAGAGTCTCCTTGACGCTTTAATTCCTTAATTCTCTCGATCATTTCTGTTGATACCTTTTCATCTGGACATCTAACAATATTAGAATCTATTTGTTTGAGAGAAATCTTCTCTTTATTTATATCAGAATCAATATCATGTATACGCTTTACCCAAGATAGTATTTCAGTGTTACAGTAGGTTTTTAATAATTGTTTTGCCACAGCACCAGCAGCTACTCTCCCAATTGTTTCTCTAGCAGAGGCTCTTCCACCGCCAGAACTTGCCTGAATTCCATATTTCAGATGATATGTACCATCTGCATGAGAAGGCCTAAATACTTGTTCCAAATTATCATAGTCTCCTGGTCTTTGATCCTTGTTTCTTACCAACATCGCTATTGGAGTTCCAAGTGTGAACCCTTCCTTTATCCCACTTAATATTTCAATTTTATCTTCTTCATTTCTGGGCGTTGTAATGTCACTTTGGCCAGGCCTTCGCCTATCTAATTCATTTTGTATCAGATTTATATCTACTTTTAACTTAGGGGGACATCCATCAAGGATAACTCCTACTGCACCACCATGTGATTCTCCAAAAGTACTAACACGAAAAATTTTTCCAAAACTACTACTCATAGAAATATCAAATGTTTTATCTATATATAAACATTATATGAAACCAATTGAAAATTAAACAAAAAAAAGCCCCCAAAAAGGGGGCTTGTAAATTTAAGAACTTTAAGCTTAACCGATAGCTGGAGCTGAAAGAGCTACTGTTGTAGACTCAGCTGCTGCTAGATCAAGTGGGAAGTTGTGAGCGTTACGCTCGTGCATTACTTCCATACCTAGGTTTGCTCTGTTAAGAACGTCACCCCATGTAGGAACAATCTTACCGTTTGCATCAACAACTGACTGGTTGAAGTTGAAACCGTTAAGGTTGAATGCCATTGTGCAGATACCCATTGAAGTTAACCATACACAAACAACTGGGAATACAGCTAGGAAGAAGTGAAGACTTCTGCTGTTGTTGAATGAAGCATATTGGAAGATCAAACGACCGAAGTAGCCATGAGCTGCAACGATGTTATATGTTTCTTCTTCTTGTCCGAACTTGTAACCATAGTTCTGAGACTCTGTCTCAGTTGTTTCTCTGATTAGAGATGAAGTAACAAGTGAACCGTGCATAGCTGAGAATAAAGATCCTCCGAACATACCAGCAACACCAGCCATGTGGAATGGGTGCATAAGAATGTTGTGCTCTGCCTGGAAAACAAACATGAAGTTGAATGTTCCAGAGATACCTAGAGGCATTCCGTCAGAGAATGAACCTTGACCGAATGGGTATACAAGAAATACTGCGAAAGCTGCTGAAACTGGTGCAGAGTATGCAACACAGATCCAAGGACGCATACCTAAACGGTATGAAAGCTCCCACTGTCTTCCCATGTATGCTGAGATACCGATTAGGAAGTGGAAAATTACAAGCTGGTAAGGACCACCGTTGTATAACCACTCATCTACAGTAGCTGCTTCCCAAATTGGGTAGAAGTGTAGACCAATAGCGTTAGATGAAGGAACAACTGCACCTGAGATGATGTTGTTTCCGTATAGGAATGAACCAGCAACTGGCTCTCTAATTCCGTCGATGTCTACTGGTGGTGCTGCGATGAATGCAACGATGAAGCAAGCCGCTGCTGTAAGTAGGCATGGAATCATTAAGACGCCGAACCAACCAACATAAATTCTGTTGTTAGTTGATGTTACCCACTCACAAAACTGTGGCCAACCTTTTAACAGCGAAGAACGCTGCTGCTGAATAGTTGTCATGAGTTCGTAAAGTATGTCTCTAAATTGAGACGTGTAAATAAAAACGGAAAATAAATTCCGCTTCGAAGATTTTAGACCAAAATCGCTAAAAATGTGTAAATTATTTTCTGTAGGTAAAGTTATTTTTGCGAAATACTAAGAAAAGAGGCTTTGTGTCTTAATATTTTCTTTGTAATTGGTGATTAAACTTGGTAATAATCGAATGGCTTCTTAACGGAAAAAGATCGAAAGAGGTAGTTTCCTTAAAAGAGGCTAGGTTTAGAAGACTGCAATTAGAGGGTTTTGGAGCTGTTATCTATTGGAGCGAAAGAATTTAGGTTTTTAAGGTTTAAGAGTTAGTAAAAAAAATTAAAGTATTGAACATTAAATAAACTTATCTATTAGATAAAAAATCCTTATTAGTTTTCAATGATTTATTGTTCCGGTTTCTTAATTTAAAGACTTTCAAAATCTTGAACCCATTGTTTTTTGGAACAAATAACTTCTTTTATTGTGTAACTCATGGCAATATTTTTTTCCTTATAAGCAACTTCTCCAATAAAAACAGGCCAAATCAATTGGTCTCCGTCATATTTGTGAACTATTCCTTGGCTATCAAGAAATAATGGATCTCCTTTTTTAATCATTTTCCAATCTTGATTTATTCTCTCAGGATGAATTAGGCCATCAATATCTCCTTTTTTATCTCTTGGATAATCTATGCTTCCTTTATGAACATAAACAACCAATTCCTTTGGGAGTTGTATAAGGTTATTTTTTAATTTATCTATCTCTTCCCTTAGGGAGCTAATTATTAGAGAGAATCTATCTATGATTTTTGGATCATAAAAATTTTGTGCTACAGCTCCTATTTCAATAACTAGACCACATGGCCAAGCTTCTACAAGAAAGCCAGTTTGAGCTTTATCTTTTTCGTGCAAATAAATAGGCAATCCAAATTTGTTCTGCAGTAACGCAGCTAAACAAAAATCTTTGAATCTCCTCCCATACAAAACAATACTAGTTCCCATATTTGCAGTAGTAGTATGCAAATCGATTACAATTTGACAAGGTTTAGATCCGTCAATTCCAAATTCATCTAACAAAAAATTGGCTCTATTTGTTTCATAAAAGCTATTCTTTTGTTGATCACAATTCTCACTTTCTTTAAAAGATCTATTTAAATCTACATCTATATATCTACACCCTTTTTCATAGGCAACAGGATTACCTATGATGTATTCATACTCAATACCATGTTTTAAACTATTTTCCTCTCTATTAAATTGTTTAACCGCCCAAACAGGATTAATTTCATTACCATGAGTGCCTGAAACGATAAGTATTCTTTGAACAGTCATTTTTTCTTTAAAAATAAAATTTTATGCAAAATAGACACTTTATTAAGGCCTCCAAAAAATTCTGGTTTTGGTTTTGGACTCAACTAATGAATGGCTTTGCGCCATCAGATTTACATGGTAATTATATAAGGCCCAAAGGTATAACAATTGATAGTGAATACGATATTAATAATGAGCATGGGCAAATTTATTTGTTAGTAGGCAATTCTTGTCCATGGTGTCAAAGAACTTTACTCGTCCACGAAATAAAACATTTATCAAAAAAAGTTAAGGTTATTTTTTTAAAAGCAGATGTTGAGCATGGCGAATGGATCTTCAATACAAGTATTAAAGGATATATAAGACTTTCAGACCTTTATAAAAATGCTAATGAAAAGATTATTTTTAGAGCGACATTACCTCTTTTAATTAGTTTTGTAAAAGATGAAGTAAATATTTTGTCTAATGAAAGTTCACAGATTATAAGGCTGCTCAATTCAATAAAAAATGAATCGAAATATAAGACATTAAGCATTAAAAATTGTAATCAAAAATTTTTAGATTTAATTAATAACAGCATTAATGATGGCGTATATAAATGTGGTTTCGCCAGAAACCAGTCAGCTTACGAAAAAGCAAGTCAAAATCTTTTCACGGCTATAAATGAAGTTGAAAATTTACTAGAGAAAAACAAAGGGGACTGGATATTTGGAGAAGAGTTAACCTACGCAGATATTTACCTTTTTCCAACTCTTATAAGGTGGGAATTGATATATAGCAAACTTTTCAAATGTACTGAACAAGAACTTTCAAGTTTCGAAAAGATTATTGAATGGAGATTGAAATTCTTTAACTTATCTAACGTAAATAGGACATGCTTCGACGATGAATGGAAAAAAGATTACTACAAAGCTTTATTCCCTTTAAACCCAAATCAACTAATCCCAGTTTTACCATCGTTAGATGAAATAATGAGATTAAAGTCCTAAAAAATACATTAATTAATTTAGAAAAAAAAATGATGTTGTAATGAACACTTATTTAGTTCACAGATAATGCAATTTCATTAGAAATTAACTATGTTGTGTATGTCTACTAAAGTACGAAAAGCTTAAAATGAAATCCATTGACGAACACATCCAAAAAGATCAATCGGAAATCGAATCTGCAAAAGCAGAGGGCAATCTTCCCAAGGTCAGACATTTAACTGAAGAGCTAAAAGAACTCGAAGAATACAAGGATCATCATCCAGAGGATAAACATGACCCTAATGCTTTGGAACTTTTCTGCGATGCCAATCCGGATGAACCGGAATGTCTTGTTTATGATGATTGATTTTTCTTTTGATCGATAATGCACAATAAAAAAGGGCTTCAAAAGCCCTTTTTTTATTTGTTAAATTCTTTAGTAATCTCTATTAAAGTCAGATGGGCTTCCTGTAAGAGAACAAACAACCGACTCCTCATTTTTCATTTCCTTGACTTCTACAATTGGTCTTCCCATTTTCTTCAAAACCTCGATATCCTGAATCGTTTGACATCTAGCTATTATGTTTCCTTGTTGATCAAAGCAAGTATAGAAATTCATATTGTTTTAAAGACGTATCTTATTTATGACTAATTTTCATTATTAAATCAAGTGTATTTTTTTACAAAAAAATTTTTAATTTAAGTTAGAACCTCTTCCATACTTCAGATAGCAGTGAAGATAAACCTTTTTTTAAAGATGAAGAAATAACTAAGACTTTCTTTTTAGATAAATCTTCTAACTTTTTTGTAATTATTTTCAAATAATCATCATCTACCAGCTCCATTTTATTCAATACTATTATCCTCTCTTTATCTAAAAGACCTTTCCCATATTTTTTTAATTCCTGCTCAATAATCTCAAAATCATGTAAAGGATTTTCTGCAATTGCATCAATTAAGTGAATAAGTATCTTCGTTCTTTGGATATGCCTTAAAAAATCATGCCCTAAACCCACTCCATCAGCAGCACCTGATATTAATCCAGGAATATCCGCAAAAAGGCAACCATTCCCATCAATTTTTCTTACTACACCTAAGTTAGGTATTAGTGTCGTGAAAGGATAATTTGCAATTTTTGGACGGGCAGATGATACAACGGAAATCAAAGTACTTTTACCAGCATTTGGAAGGCCTATAATCCCAACCTCTGCAAGAAGTTTTAGTTCTAATTGAACCTCCCATATCTCACCATCTTTTCCTTCAGTGAATGATTCTGGGGCTCTATTTTGATTACTTAAATAGTAAGCATTACCATGTCCGCCTCTTCCTCCAATGGCAATAGTTAAACTCTGTTTATCTTTAGTTAAGTCTCCTAAAATGATTCCGGTTTGAATATCCCTTATTTCTGTACCGCACGGAACTTTAAGGATTCTATTCTCACCTGAAGCACCTGATCTCTTATTAGGACCTCCTTTGCATCCATCTTCAGCAATTATTTCTCGTTTGAATTTGAAATCTAATAATGTTTGTAGATTATTATCAGCCATCAAAATAACAGAACCCCCTCTGCCACCATTCCCCCCGGAAGGTCCTCCAGCAGGAACGAATTTTTCTCTTCTAAATGAAACTATTCCATTGCCACCTTTT